>CAYPXR010000104.1:0-16654 GCA_964414585.1 uncultured Planctomycetaceae bacterium | reverse complement strand
GCCTTGCCGACGTCGTGACAGGCGATGAACCGCTCGACGCGCACCTCGCCAGTTTCGATATCGACGAGCACTTGCGCGACGTGCGAGCCGAAAAGATAGGTAATGAACGATCGCGGCGACTGGCCGGTCTCAAAATCCTCGCAGACCGTTCGCGGCTTGAAGATGCCCGAGGCTTCCAGCGTGTAACCGCGCTTCCGCCCGGCGGCGAGGATCTCGGCGATCGGCAAGACCAATTCCTTGTTGAACCGACCCATCGCCTTTCCGTCGCGCAGCTCCAGTTCATGCGGATGCACCTGGAGCACCTTGCCGGCGATGTCGAGCACCTGCTCGTGCAATTCGCTCGCGGCGATCTTGACTGCGCTGCCGGTGAAGTACGTCTGCCGAGTCGCCGAGGACGATCCGGATTCCAGAGTCCGCTCGGTATCCGCCCAGATCACATCGACCAGCGTCGTCGGCACGCCCAACTCTTCCGCGGCAATCTGCGCCGCCATGTTGAGCAGTCCCTGTCCGTATTCGACGCCGCCGGTGTAAACCTCCAGGCGGCCGCTCTCGGCGAACTTGACTGTCGCGCGGCTGGCGTCCGGGAAGCCGTCGCCATACCCGAGACCGAAGCAAATGACGGAGACGCCCCAGCCGCGCCGTTGATGCGCCGCGAGCGGCGCATCCTTACCGGCCTTCGACTTGTATTGCTGGATCGCCGCATCCATGCATTCCGTCGCCGTGGAGATCGGAATTCGCTGACCCGTTGTCACCTCGTCGCCGTTATGGATCAAATTCTTTCGCCACAGCTCGACGCGATCCATTCCCAGCCGCTCGGCGAGCCGATCCATCATGCCGTTGTACGCAATTGCCAACTGACACGCGCCGAAGCCGCGCATCGCCCCCGTCGGGTTGTTGTTCGTGAAGACGCCGTACACGTCGACATGCACATTCGGCACGCGCAGCGGACCGGTCGAATGGCTCGCCGCCTTGCGCAGCACCGCCGGTCCCGTGGAAGCATACGCGCCTTCGTCGGAATAGACGGTAATCTTCGCGGCAGTCAGGGTCCCATCCTTCTTCGCGCCAAGCGTGTAATGAATGCGAATGGCATGGCGCTTGTGCCGCGCGCGCATGGATTCTTCTCGGCTGTAGCGCATTGCGATCGTCTTGCCGGGGTGTTTGAGCGCGACGAGCCCGAGATAAATCTGGATGCTGATATCCTCGCGCCCGCCGAAGGCCCCGCCCGTCGCCGGACAGATGATCCGCACGGCCTCCATCGGCAACCCGAGCGCCAGCGCCGTCAACCGCCGTTCCTCGTGGGCCCATTGCCCGGAGACCTGAATCGTGAGCGTCTGCCCATCCCAATGCCCGATCCCCGCCTCCAGATCGAGAAAGGCATGATCGACCGTCTGCGTCTGGAATGTCTCGCTGACGACCACGTCGCTGGCGGCCAGAGCCGCATCGGCGTCGCCCTTGCGGATGCGCTTGCCGCCCATGATGTTGCCCGCGTCGTGCAGCTTCGGCGCGCCGTCGGCGAGCGCATCATCAATATCCGCGACAACCGGCAATTCTTCATACTCGACCTTCACGGCGTCACGGCCGCTCTGCGCCGCAAGCTCCGTCTGTCCAACGACGACGGCAATCGCATCGCCGCGATAGAGCACCTTATCCTCAGCCAGCACCGGATGATCGCGATGAATGAGCCCCTGCCGGTTCGTGCCCGGCATATCCTTCGACGTATAGACCGTGATGACGCCCGGCACGAGAAGCGCCGGCGCGACATCAATCTTGAGCACCTTCGCATGGGGCTTTTCGGATCGAACGACCTGTGCGAAATAATCGGCCCGGCCGAAAAATAAGTCCGCCCCATACAGCGCCGTGCCCGTCACTTTTTCTCGCCCGTCAATTCTCCGTTCGCTTCGCCCAACGGGGCCGATGGGACGCTCCTTGTATGGAGTTTGGGACGGCTGAACGAGCGGCTCGGTGGTCGTCGGTGCGATCATTATTTCCATTCCCTCGCCGCTGATTTGATCGCTTCGCAGATCGACGCATAACCCGTGCACCGGCAGATGTTCCCCTCCATCCCTTCGAAAAACTCCTGCTCCGTCGGTTGCGGATTCGCGTCGAGCAGCGCCTTGGCGGACATGATGAGCCCCGGCGTGCAATAGCCGCACTGCGCCGCCCCGCTGGCCAGGAACTTTTCCTGCAAAACGTGAAGCTTGTCGCCGTGCGCCAGCCCTTCGATCGTCTCGATCGTCCGCCCCTGCATCTGCGCCGCCAGCACCAGGCAACTGTTCATCGGCTCGCCGTCGACGATCACCGTGCAGGAGCCGCACTCACCTTCCAGGCACGATCCCTTCGTGCCGGTCAGTCCCAATCGCTCGCGAAGAAACCAAAGCAGCGTCTCGCCCTGATTGACCTCCGCCTCGACCGGCCGGTCGTTGACCATGCACACAAGCCGCCACTTGCCGTCCGTGCTTTCCTTCATGGCTGCGCCCCCGCCGCCTTCTCATTGCGGAGTTGCCGCAGGATGCGCCGCGTCAGCACGCCGCACATGGATCGGCGATAGGCCGCCGAGGCGCGATGATCGGTAATCGGCGAAACATCCTTCATCGCCGCCTGCGCCGCCGCTTCAATCGCCTCATCGGTCATGCCGTCCCTGGCGATGATCGCTTCCGCCGATTTCGCTCGTATCACCGTCGGCGCGACGCAGCCGAATGCGATCCGCACGTCACCCTTGGGCGACAGCCCGATCGCCGAACAAACCAGGCTGATGTTGATCGAACCGCGCTTGCCGATCTTGTACCAGCCCGTGCGCCAATCCGCCGGCAGGTGCACGGCGCTGATCAACTCATCGGCCAGCAGCGCCGTCTTCCGAAAGCCGGTGAAATACTCCGCAATAGGAATCATCCGCTTGCCGCGCGACGCATGCGTCAACTCCACCTGTGCATCGACCGCGAGCAGCGCAACGCAGCCGTCGCCCGCCGGTGAGGCCGTCCCGAGATTGCCCGCGATCGTCCCGCAATTCCGTATGGCCGGCCCCCCCACCGTCATCGCCGCCTCGGCCAGCGCCCGCACCGGCAGCAATCCCATCTTCGTAAACGTCGTTCCCCCGGAAAGCACCCAATGGCCGTTGTCGCGGCGCACCTCCGAAAATCCTTCGACATGCGTCAGATCGAGAAAATTCCGGGGGCCGTGCCCGTTGCGATTGAGCGCCACGACGATGTCCGTACCGCCGCAGATCGGCGTCACGTCGCCGCCCTTGTCCGCGCGAAGTCGCAGCGCTTCATCGAGTTGACGCGGCTGGTAAAACATGATCGTCCTGCATCGCGACGGGCAAGGGCCACCGACGCGGCGAGCCCTTTCAAACCCCGCCGATTTTACGTAGTGCCGACTCGATTCACAACCCCGGGCTCTTCGCCAAATCCTTGCGCCGATTGAAGAAAGGGCCCTCCGCGGCTAAACTCTCTATCCATGAGCGAATCCCTGACAGGCAAGCTGGACGCGACGGGGCTGCGGATCGCCATCGTCGTGAGCCGTTTCAACGAATTCATCACCTCGCGCATGCTCGCCGGCGCAAGGGACGCGCTGCTCCGCCACAACGCGACCGAGGCGAACATCACCGAGGTCTGGGTGCCGGGGGCCTGGGAATTGCCGTTGGCCGCCAAATCGCTCGCCAAGAGCGGCCGCTTCGACGCCATCGTCGCCCTCGGTTGCGTCATCCGCGGAGAAACAACGCACCACATCCACGTTGGCGGCGAGGCGGCCAAGGGACTGGCTCAGGTCGGCCTCGAAACCGGGATGCCGATCGGCTTCGGCGTCCTGACCACGGACACGATCGATCAGGCCGTTGCCCGCGCCGGGGCGAAATCCGGCAACAAAGGCGCCGACGCCGCGCTGGCCGCACTGGAAATGGCCGGCCTTCTGAAACAGATCAACTCGAAACGATGACCGACCGACACCCAGCCCGCATCCTCGCCATGCAAGCCCTCTGCCAGCTCGAAACGCTCGGCGAAGACTGGCTCGCGCAGCTCGACGATTTCGTCGCCGACGACGGCTCGCCGTTGGCCGTGCAGCAATATGCCCGGCAACTGGTCCGCGACGCATGGACGAATCTCGCTCGAATCGACGAAGCGCTGCAAGCCGTCGCCGACAACTGGGAACTCAAGCGGATGGCGATGGTGGACCGCAACACGCTCCGCGCCGCGGCGTGCGAATTGTTGCTGCGAACCGACATCCCGCCAAAGGTCGCGATCAACGAGGCGGTCGAGATCGCCAAATCGTTCGGAGCAGCGGAGTCCTCCGCCTTCATCAACGGCGTTCTCGACGCCCTCCTCAAGAAACGTGAAACAAAACCCGCCGTCGAACCCGAATCATTAACTACCGGCCACTAGCCACTGACCACTACCCATGGGCCTCTTCGATCGATTCAAAAAAGCGCTCGGCAAGACTCGCGACAAGGTCGTGAGCAGCTTCCGGTCCGTGCTGCCCTTCGGCAAGAAGATCGACGAGGCGATGCTCGATGACATCCGCGACACCATGTTGCAGGACGATTTCGGCCCCACCACGAGCGAGCGCCTCATCGAGGCGGTCCGCGAAGCCTGGAAAAAGGGCGAGATTCACGAATCGCAGGACATCATCGCCTATCTCAAAACTCACATCGTCGCCAAATGGCCCGAGGATGTTCGCGCGTTGGCCAAGGCAACGAGCGGACCAACGGTGATCCTCATCGCCGGCATCAACGGCTCCGGTAAGACGACCAGCGTCGCCAAGCTCGCCAACTATCTTAAGAAGCAAAATAAGAAGGTCGTACTCGCGGCCTGCGATACCTTTCGTGCCGCGGCGGTCCTGCAGTTGACTCAATGGGCCGAGCGCTGCGGCGTCGAAATCATCAAGCACGGTCAGGACGCCGATCCCGGCGCGGTCGCCTACGACGCTTGTGAGGCGGCCATCGCCCGCAAGGCCGACATCCTTCTCGTCGACACCGCCGGCCGCCTGCACACCCAGGACAACCTGATGCGCGAGCTTGGGAAGATTCAGAAAGTCGTCGAGAAGAAGCTTCCCGGCGCGCCCCACGAAGTGCTGCTCGTCCTCGATGCGACCATCGGCCAGAATGCCGTCAACCAGGCCCGATCCTTCAGCGAGCACGTCAAAGTCACCGGCATCATCCTCGCCAAGCTCGACGGCTCCGCCAAGGGCGGAATCGTCGTCGGCATCCGCGACCAGCTCAACGTCCCCGTAAAGTTCGTCGGGCTCGGCGAAACCGTCGATGATATCGAACCCTTCGACCCGCCCTCCTTCGTCGAGGCCCTTTTCGCCGAGTAAAGTCTGTTCTTAGAGGGCCCCCCATCGGTATAATGGAGCCCGGCCAGACGGGGGCTGGTAATCGCCCACGAATACGAAGCAATCCGCGCCCTTGGCGCAGGATGTCTTGAGAGGGGAGAGCGGGATGTTCAGGGCCTTATCGCCGCTGATGGCGACGATGATTCTGACGATCTTTGTTGGCCAGGTCCGGGCCAATACGATCACCGTTAACAGCAACGAAGACACCACGGTGATGGGCGACGGAAAATGCACCCTCCGCGAAGCACTGAATAACGCCAACACGGACTCGGAGATGACCGGCGGCGACTGCGCCTTCGGCATGGGCAACGATCTCATCAAGTTCAGCGTCGGGTCCGGCCCCATCACGATTCAGGCCACTGCGACCTTCGGCATCGGCCCCGGCACGACCGTCGATGCAACGACGCAACCCGGCTTTGCGGGAACACCGATCGTCGAACTGGACGGCTCGTTGGCCGGCGGCGGTTCCAGCGGATTGGTGATCTACGGCTCCAATGCACTGGTCCGCGGGCTCGTCATCAACCGTTTCCCCGCCCACGGCGTCTATTTTCTAGGCGCCTCCCAATCCCGCATCGTCGGCAACTACATTGGCACCGACAAGACCGGAACCATCGCTCAAGGCAATGCGCTCTCCGGCGTCTTCATCGAGAATAGCAGCTCCTGCACCGTCGGCGGATTCCTACTCGCAGACCGTAACGTCATTTCCGGAAACAATTCATCGGGCGTCCTCTTTGTCACCAACGCCAACAACAATTCCGTCTCCGGCAACTACATCGGCGTCGACGCCACCGGCACGGCGGCGCTCTCCAACGGCGGTTTGATGACGGGTCTGGGTGTCTTCATCGCCGCCGGCTCCGGCAACTCCATCGGCGGAGCGACGCCTGGAATGGGCAACGTCATCTCCAGCCATGATAAGGGCATCTGGATCGACGGCGGAGGGATCGCAACTTCGATTCAGGGCAATTTCATCGGGACGAACGCGGCCGGCACGGCGGCGATTCCCAATCGAACCGGCATTCACTTGTCCGGCGGCGGCGCATTCAGTCTGATCGGCAGTTCGGTTTCCTCGGGGCGCAACATCATCTCCGGAAACATGTTTCAGGCGATCCTCCTCGAAGGACCGGAGTGCCACGACCTGCTCATCAAAGGCAACTACATCGGTGTTGACGTGGGCGGGACGACGGCCTTGCGCAACTCCATCGGGATTTTCGTGGCCGCAACCGCCGCCGGCGCGCCGGTCAACAATGGCATCGGCGGCACATTCGGAACCGAAGGCAATGTCATCGCGTTCAACGATCTCAATCTCGGCGTCCTCTCATCCGGCGCCAACCACCCCACCGGCATTCGCATTCGGCGTAACAGCATCTTTGGCCCGGCCATGAATCCCGGGATCGTCGTCGGGCTGGATCTGGGAGTGGATGGTTTCACGCCGAACGATTTGAATGATCCGGACGTCGGACCCAATGCGCTGCAAAATTTTCCCGTCCTCACCTCCGCCATGACCTGCGGCGCGACGACCCTGGTCAGCGGTTCATTCAACAGCACGGCCAACTCCGCCTTCACCCTCGAATTTTTCTCAACTCCCCCGGCGGACTTCGTCGGCGGTGGTCGCGGCAAGACCTTCCTCGGTTCCCTCGACATCACGACCAACGCCATGGGCAATGCGATTTTCGCCGCGCCCGTCACGGGCACGACCGTCGGCAACTTCATCACCGCCACCGCGACGAGCAATCTGGGAAATACGTCGGAGTTTTCCATCCCCGTGGCCGCGGCGAGCGGACTCCCCCCAGTCATCAGTCAGGGAAACGGCCCTTTGATTCTGATGATTCAACCGAATTCGAATTGCCCCAACGCCGCCAATCAACTCACTTTCTCCGCCACCGACGCCGACACACCGGTCGCCAACCTGGCGTGGACCGTCAGCACGCCACCGACCAAAGGAACCGTCTCCTTCATCAGCGGCGGCATCGGCCAGAACGTCACGGTCTGTTACAAGCCCAACGCCGGGCCCGGCGCGGCCGACAGCTACACCCTCCGCGTAACGGATACCTGCGGTCTGACCGACCAGATTACCGTCAACGTCGTGCCCCAGGGCGTCAACATCGGGCCGCCGGACGGCGCGCCTCCGGTCATGGCATGCCCCGGCAATACGAGCATTATCAAGGGTCAATCGATCGACCCGTCCAGGACAGGTACACCGGCGGTTCTGGACGCGATCGATCCCGCCCCGATCGTCACCTTTGCCGACGTCAATGCGCCCCGCCCCTGCCCGGAAATCTCGTTGATCACGCGAACGTGGCGCGCCACCGACGCTTCGGGCAATTCAACGACCTGTCAGCAGACCATCACGGTATTCGATTCGGATCTCGACGGCGACGGTCTCCGCGATTGCGAAGACCCCATCCCCATTGAAGCGCCGGTGGCATTGCCGTTGTTGAACCCCAACGACCTGTGCGGCGTGGGCCTGTGCGCGTCCGGCACGGCGATGGCGGTCCCGCTGACGCTGATCGGCCTGGCCTTCGGCAAGCGCCGTCGACGCTGACCCATCCACCAACGAATTGTTAATTCGAGCCCTTGGCCAGATCGGCAAGCACCGCGAGCAGGTATTTGTACATCCGCTCAACGCTCGCAACCTCCACGCGCTCGGCGGGGCTGTGGGCGCCCTGGATGTTGGGACCGAACGAGACCATGTCCATGCGACCGACCCGTTCGCCGATGATGCCGCATTCGAGACCGGCATGGATCGAGGCGATGCGCGGCGCCTTCTTGAAGATGCGTTCATAAGCGGCGCGACAAACGGCCAGCGCGGGCGAGTGAACGTCCGGCGCCCAGCCGGGATATTCGTTGGCCAGTTCCGCCTTCGCCCCCGCAAGCTTCGCAATCGCAGCAATCTTTCCGAGCGTGACGGTCATGTCGGACTTGCTGGAGCTTCGCGTCAGACAACCAATCTCAATCCGCAGCGACGACCCCTCGGAAATACTCCTGGCGGTCGTCGTCCCATTGGATGTTTGCACCAACCCGGGGATGTCAGGCACGACCGCGAGCACGCCGTGCGGCAGGGCGGCGATCGTCGTCAGGATGCGCTGTGAATCGTTCGCCGACAACGCCGGGGAAGCGGCGGCCGACTCAACCGTGATCTTGCAATCGGCTTCACCATTCGCAGCGGCATCCGCCTGAACCACCTTCGCAGCGTCCGCGAATCGTTTCGCAATGCCACGCGGCCCCACAATTGTCGCGGCGGCCTCGCGCGGAATCGCGTTGCGCTTGCTGCCGCCGGAAATCGCCGCCAGTTGAAGCTTCGACTCGTCAAATCCCGTCACCGTCCGAACGAGCAGCGAGATCGCGCTGCCGCGATTGAGATGAATATCGCAACCGGAGTGACCGCCCTTCAGCCCGGTCACTGAAATGCGACAAACGTCCGCATCGGTCGGCGGCGAACTCGTGGGCAACGTCCAGATTAGCGTCGTATCCGTCCCACCGGCGCAACCGATGTAGATCGCGTCGTCTTCCTCCGAATCCAGGTTGAGCATCCGCCGGCCCTTGAAAAAACCCGAATCGACCGCCTTTGCCCCGGTCATGCCATCTTCCTCGTCGATGGTGCAGAAGATTTCGAGCGGCCCGTGGACCGCGGCGGGATCGGTCGCCGCGGCCAATGCGAGAGCAACACCGATGCCGTTGTCGGCTCCGAGCGTCGTCCCGTCGGCACGCACAATTTGTTCGCCGCGCTCATTCTTGTCGACGACCAGTCGGATGGGGTCCTTGTCGAAATCGTGGGCCGTCCCGCTGTTCTTCTCGCAGACCATATCAAGATGGCCTTGCAAGACCGTGGGCGGCACGCCTTCACCACCCTTGCTGGCCGGTACCTCGATAAGCAGATTGCCGACGCGATCCTCACGAACCTTGAACTTGAGCGATTCGGCCAACTGCTTCACATACGCGCGAATCTTCTCCTCATGTTTCGACGGCCGGGGCACGGAAGCCAGCCCGGCGAAGTATCGCCAGACGGACGACGGAGCCAGTGATTCGACGGCGGAGTTAGCGACGTTGGCGGGCATAGGCAGGTCCCCTTTTTTTTAGAAGAGCGCCTAGTGTATCGCAGACGCGCCACAGCACCAATCCAACGGAAGGGACGTTGCTAGAGCGATTCCCGGATCAGTGGCCGATCCGAACCGCGCCCGTTAGTAAGCGGCGCGGAGCCATCGAATTGCGCTCGATCATCCATTCACCCGGGAATCGCTCTAATTGATGTGGAACAGCCGCCTCGGCTGGCCTTTTTTCCGCGACGCGGTATTATCGCCTCGGTCCCGCGCCTCGACCGCGCCGATTTCGACGTCGCCGATGCGATCGCTGACCGGCAGGCGGCTGCGTCGTACCGTGCTGCAGACCGGACCCCTGATGGCTCGACGAGCCGTGGTGCGCCGGTTGTTCGCGCCGGCCTTGATCCGGTCGACCGTGCGGGCCGCCCGGCTTGCCATGCGCGGGGCGATGGTGCCGCGATCCGTGCGCCGGCTTCGGTCGCCGCGGGGGATGACGATGAGCCCGCGGATGTCGGTCGAAAGGCAATGGCGCCTCCGACGCCGTCGGATAGTCGGGCTGACTGTTGTTCACCGAGAGATTCTTGCGAATCAATCGCTCGATCGACTTGAGATACGGCTGTTCCTCCGGATCGCAAAACGAAACGGCGACGCCGGAAGCGCCCGCCCGCGCCGTGCGGCCGATCCGATGGACGTAGGTCTCCGGCACGTTCGGCAGGTCGTAATTCACCACGTGCGAGATGTCGTCAATGTCCAAACCGCGCGCGGCGATGTCCGTCGCCACCAGCACGTGCGTCTTGCTCGATTTGAAATTTTCGATGGCCCGTTCGCGGGCGCTCTGGCTCTTGTTGCCGTGGATCGCCTCGCTGGCAATCCCCGCCCGATCCAAATCGCGCACGACGCGGTTCGCGCCGCTCTTGGTGCGGGTAAAGACCAGCGAACGCGTAAACCGCGTGCCGCGAAGCAGGTGAGCCAGCAGCACCGGCTTGTTTCGTTTCTTCACGTGATACACCGACTGCTCGACGTTGTCCGCGGCAGCGGATTCCGGGGCGACCTGCACGCTGACCGGCTTGTTCAGGATGCTGTCGGCCAGCTTGCGGATATCGCTCGGCATCGTCGCGGAGAAAAAGAGTGTCTGCCGCGCCGCGGGCACCTTCGCCACGATCTTGCGGATGTCGTGGATGAACCCCATGTCCAGCATGCGATCGGCTTCATCGAGGACGAAGACTTCGACCGCCCGAAGATCGACGTGGCCCTGGTTCATCAAGTCGAGCAATCGACCCGGCGTGGCCACGAGGATGTCGACGCCCGCGTGAAGCGCGTTGGTCTGTCGCTTCTGACCGACGCCGCCATAGATCACGAACCCGCGTAATTTGGTGTGGCGACCGTACGCCTCAAAACTTTCACCGATCTGTGACGCCAGCTCCCGCGTCGGCGACAAGATCAACGCGCGAATCGGCCGGACGCGGGCATGCGCCGGTTTCTTTTCAAACAGCCGATGCAAAATCGGCAGCGCAAACGCCGCCGTCTTGCCCGTGCCGGTCTGGGCACAACCGAGCAAATCACGCCCCGAGAGGACGTGAGGGATGGCCTGAATCTGAATGGGTGTGGGAGTGGTGTAGCCTTCCGCGCCGACGGCGCGAAGGATGGGCTCAACAAGCCCGAGTTCATCAAATCTCATGCATTTTCCTATGGGAGCCGGGAGAAGTGGAAGGTGCCGTCAAATGTCCCGGACGCGGGGTCGCGTCCTCATCAAGTCATCGGAGCCAGGCAATCATCCAACGGCATCCTGCCCCGTTGAATCAAGCATTAGTGTAGTGCCATTCGCGGCCGCCGTCCAGCACATTCTTCCGGCGAGCCATCTCGCTCCCGGCATCAATCAAAATGGCCGTCGCGCTCGGTGATCGCGACCAGGTTGTCGATTCCGGGCGCCGGACGCATCCAGGCGCTGGTTTGCCGATTGTCGACCGCGACTTTCTTCGGCGGTTTCGGCGGAATCGCGTTCAGAAATCGCCAGGCCAGCTCGTGCACAGTCGGCTCGCACATGCCGCGCAATTCCACGAGCCGGGCATTCGTGCACCCGCGGTGGCGATGCTCGAAGCCCGCGTCGCTGAGCCTGCCGACTTTTTCTCCAAGGGGGTTCGTGGTATCGTTCCCGATGCAGGCGCCGCCCGCGATCCCCCTGCAGCGTGATGTCGCAATGGGCGTGCGCCCATGAAATTGAATCTTGCAAAGGACGCCATCCAGCCAGGGGCACTAGCGTGATGACCGAACCGTCGATGGATTCATCTCCACCCGTCGAATCCGTGGTGGTCCTGCTGATTGATGACCAGGCCATCGTCGGTCACGCCGTGAAACAGATGCTCGCGCCGGAGGCCGACATCCAATTTCACTTTTGTCAGGACCCGCTCAAAGCCATCGACCTGGCCAACGCCCTTCGCCCGACCGTCATTCTTCAGGACCTGGTCATGCCGGAGATGGACGGCCTCACGCTTCTGAAATTCTTCCGCGCCAACACCGCGACGCGCGAAACGCCGATGATCGTCCTTTCGAGCAAAGAGGAGCCCGCCACGAAGGCGCAGGCATTTGCGCTCGGAGCCAACGACTATCTGGTCAAGCTGCCGGACCGGATCGAGCTGGTCGCGCGCGTCCGCCATCACTCGCGCGGTTACATCGCCCAACTCGAGCGCAACGAGGCCTACCGAAAGCTGGCCGAAAGCGAGCGCCGGCTCGCGGAAGAGGTCGCCGAGGCCGCAAAATACGTCAAGTCCCTGCTGCCGCCCGTGGTTAAGGAGGGCCCTGTACGCATTGACTGGCGTTTCGTGCCTTCGACGCAACTGGCCGGCGACGCATTCGGTTATCACTGGCTCGACAAACAGCGCCTGGCGGTCTATCTCCTGGACGTGAGCGGCCACGGCGTCGGGTCCGCGTTGCTGGCCGTGACGGTGCTCAACGTGTTGTCCCATCAGGCCCTGCCCCAGACCGATTTCGGAGACCCGGCCGCGGTCATGAAGGGGCTCAACGCCATCTTCGAGATGAGTCGCCATGGAAACAAATTCTTCACGATTTGGTACGGCGTTTGTGATCTTTCGACCCGCCGACTGACCTTCAGCGGCGGCGGACATCCGCCGGCCTTGCTGCGCGATGGCGCCGGCTCGGCATCGCCGGTCCGGGAATTGGATACGCCGGGGCCCATCATCGGGCTGCCCATGATGATGGAGTTCGAGAACATCAGCGTCGACTTGCCGGCCGCGACGAGCCTGATGCTGTATAGCGACGGGGCGGTGGAAATCGAGAAACCGGATGGGAAGATGGCGACTCAACAGGAATTCACGGACTTCTCCTCGCAACACGGGAATTGGGACGACATCATGGAGCGGCTCATCGAAAGGGCGCGGACCATCCGCGGGCAGCAAACACTGGCCGACGACTGTAGCTTGTTGCAGGTTTCCCTCTAACGGCCCGGCTACGCCTTTCGATAGAGCAGCGCTCGTCCCACCTTGACGGTCTCGAACCGGCTGTCCATGCCATGCAGGCTCTCCGCCGCACCCACCGCCAGCCAACCCCCCGACTGTAGGATGGCGTGAAACGAATCGCAGACGCGTCGTCGAGTCGCTTCGTCAAAATAAATGAGCAGGTTGCGGCACAGGATGAGGTCAAAGGCGCCGAGACGGGTCGGCGATTGAAGCAGATCGAATTGTTGAAACTGAACCAGCCGACGAATGGGTTCGGTCACCTCCCATTCGCGACCGACGGGGCGGAAATGCGCCGCTCGCATTTTCTCCGGCAGACCACGCTCCACCTCGCTTCGACTGAATCGCCCGGTTTTGGCGGACTCCAGGGCCTCCGTGGAGATATCACTGGCCAGGATCGTGAAGGCGCCGTCACGATCGCCGAATTCCGGATCGGCGGCATTAAGTTCGCGGATCAGCATCGCCACGCTGTACGGCTCCTGACCGGTGGAACACGCCGCCGACCAGATGCGGATCCGATGGCGATGACCGGCGCGATGCTTCAAGCGGGCGACACATTCGGGGAGCACTACTCGCTGCAACGCCTCGAAGAAGGCCGGATCGCGGAAGAAACTGGTCTCCTTGGTGGTGATGGCCTCGATGATCGGGGCATGTAACCGCGCGCCGCCCCGGCTTTGTAATCGATCGAGGAACTGTTCAAAACTCGCGAGCCCCTCGCGTCGGACCAGGGGTTCGAGCCGATGGCGGATCAGGTAGGACTTGTTCGGGCCCAGAACGAGTCCGCACAGGCGATGAATCAGCTCGGAGAGTCGCTGGCTGGTTTCGTCGGAAAGTTGCATCTTCATCTTGCGGACGTTCGGCCCACCACCGCCGCGGCGGACGACGCGATCTGCTCCAGGCTGCGGACCTCGTCCACCACGCCGGCCTCGACCGCGCTGCCCGGCATGCCCCATACCACGCTGCTCGCTTCGTCCTGCGCGATGACATAGCCGCCGGCGCGCCGGATCGCCCCCAGTCCGGCCGTGCCGTCGTTGCCCATCCCGGTCAGGATCACCGCCAGGACCCCGGCCCCGAGCGTTGACGCGACCGAACGGAACAAAACGTCCGCCGAGGGTCGGCAACCGTTTTCGGGCGGCCCATCGTTAAGTCCGATCGTCGGCGCCGCTGTCGTGCCGCGCAGCACCATGTGCTTCCCCCCCGGCGCGACAAAGACGCGCGCGCTCACGAGCGGCAGGCCCTCGGCGGCCTCCACGACCGGCTGCTGAATTTGTCGCGCAAGCGATTCGGCAAGCGATTGCGTGAAGTTCGGGGGCATATGCTGGACCACGAGTATCGGCACCGCGGTCCGGGCGCAAAGCTCGGGAAGCATCGCCGCCAGCGCCCGCGGTCCGCCCGTCGATGCGCCGATTGCAATCGCGAGGACGGGAGCTCGCCGGCGCGAGGCCATCGGCGCGGCCGCGGGTGGAGCGGCCGGTCGGGCATCGCCGGCCGGCGGGAGCGCGACGCGCATCCGCGAGCGCGCGCAGGCCCGAATCCGCGGCAGCAACTCATCGCGCAGCGCCGCCAGATTGACCTCCGGGGAAGGCCCCGTCGGCTTGGTCACGAAATCAAAAGCCCCGGCCTCCAACGCCCGGACCGTGACGTCGGCGCCGCGGCGAGTAAAGGCGCTGACCATGATGACGCCGGTTTTTTGTGCCGGCGGTCGGCCGTCATTAAGCTGTTCGATTTGCTCCAGCGTCGCCAGGCCGTCGAGCCCCGGCATTTCCACATCGAGCGTCACGACCGACGGCGGATGCTGGCGGACGAATTCCAGAGCCTTCGCGCCGCTGAAGACGGAACCGACAATTTCAATGTCCTGCTGTCCGCTCAAGGCCTGCTCCAGCGCCGAGCGGAAGAGGCGCGAGTCGTCCACGATCAATACGCCGATTCGATCAGGCATGGTCAGTCGCCGCCGGTTGCGTACCGGTCTTGAAATGTTCCACGCTGCGCTGCAACTGGGCGGCGATGTCCTTCAAACGCCGCGCGGCTTCGTCCACCTTGACGGCGCTCGCGTTGTTCTGGCGCGTCGCTTCACTCACGCCGTGGATGTTGGACGAGATCGCCTGCGACGCCCCGGCCGCCTCGGTCGCGTTTCGCGAGACGTCTGTGGCGGCCTGTGCGGCCTCCGCGGTATTGCCCGAGGCGTCGTTGGCGCCCTTGGCAACTTCCGCGATCGAACGAGCGATGTCCTCGACGCCCTTGCGCGCGTGCGCCACGTCGCGGGCGATTTGTCCCGCCGTGTTCGTCTGGGTGCCGACGGCATCGGAGATGCGGCCGGCGGACAAGTTGATTTCGCCGATGGACCGGGCAACGTCTTCGATCACTTTCACGGCCTCGCGCGTCCCGGTCTGCACGCTCTCAATCTTGCGGGCGATTTCTTCCGCCGATTCTCCGCTTTGATTCGCCAATTCCTTGATTTCCCCCGCGACCACGGCAAACCCCTTGCCCGCTTCTCCGGCGGAAGTGGCCTCAATCGTCGCGTTCAAGGCGAGCAGATTGGTCTGCAGCGCGATCGACTTGATCACCTCCGTCACCTTGTTGATTTCGCTCGCGGCCTGGTCCAGTTGTCGCATCGCCTGGTTGGCGGTCGACGCCTTTTCGCGGGCCTCCTGGGTCATCTGAGAGCCCTGCCGGGCATCGCGCGCCACTTCCTGCAGCGCCGTCGTGATTTGGGCGATGGATTCCGTCACCGACGCCACACTCCGGCTGGCCGATTCGGCGCTCGCTGATATGGCGGCCACGTTGACCGACACCTCTTCGCTCGCCGACGAAATGCTGGAAACGTTCACGCTCATCTGCTCGGAAGCCGCCGCCATGCTCGAGATATTGGTGGTCAGTTGCTCGGTGCCCGCCGCGACCGACTCGGCCTGCGTCGCCATCTCATGGCTCTGGGCAAGCAGATCGTGGGACACGGTCGACAATTCGTTCGCCGACGCGCCCAGCCCTTCGGCCTGCGTTCGGATTTGAGTCACCACGTGACAAAGCGAGACAGCCATCTGATCCGAGGCTGCACCCAACCGGCCGATCTCGTCATGACGATCCAGGTTCATCCGCTGGGCCAGGTCCCCGCCCGCCAGGGCCTCGAAGACGCGAATCCCGCGATTCACCGGACGAGTGATGGAGCGGATGATCAGCGTGGCCAACACGAGAGCCAGCAACAATCCGGCCACACCGGAGGCAAGGATGGTCGTCCTCCCCACCGCGTACTGTTCCTCGGCGACGCGATTTTCGTCCTCCAGACGATCGCGCAGGGCATCGGTCAATTCGGCTATCGCGCTATTACAACGGTCGATCGCTTCAATGGTCTTGGTCATCGTCAGTTCGCGGGCGAGGTTGTCGGTGTTCGCTCGCGACAGCTCCTGGACCCGCTCCATCCGATGCTTCACGGTCTCCAACGACGCAAGCACGGCGCTTCCACGCATTCGTTCGCTGTCACTCAAGATCGACGAGAATCGCCGAAGGCATTGCTGGAACCCCGCCGCCCGCTCGCGGAGTTCAACATCTTGTTGGTTCATCGATTGCGTATCCAGGGCGTTCAAATGCAATGTCAGATGAAACAGGAGATCGTAAAGGCGGCCGGTCAGTTCGCGTGCGATAGCGCTCTTCGGCGTTTGCAACCCAACATCGTCGCCGGATGGACGCGACGAACCCCGAGCCGCATCGTCGCCGCTCAGGCCCGCGGAAAAATCTTCAAGATCATGGGCCATCGCTCCCAGTTCCTGCTCAATGATTCTCCTGCCTTCCGCGTTGGTCTTCATGACCGCAAGACGCAGGGTCTCCCGCTGA
>CAYPXR010000103.1:0-29506 GCA_964414585.1 uncultured Planctomycetaceae bacterium | reverse complement strand
TCGATGCGAAGACCGGCAAGGTGGTCTGGGAAAAGACGCCGTGCGGCCCGAGGACGTTTCACGGGCAGTGGTCGAGCCCGGCCTACGGAATGGTGAAGGGCAAACCGCAGGTCATCTTCGGCGGCGGCGACGGCTGGTGCTATGCCTACGAGCCGAAGACGGGCGAGGAAATCTGGAAATTCGACCTGAATCCGCCGGGCGCGAAGTACATCCTCGGCGGACGGGGCACGGCGAACGAAATCATCGCCACACCGGTCATTCAGGATGACAAGGTGTTTCTTTGTGTGGGACAAGACCCCGAGCACGGAGAGGGAATCGGCCATCTCTTTTGCATCGACGCGACGAAGACCGGCGACGTGACGGAAAGCGGAAAGATCTGGCACCTCGGCGGTGAAGACTTCCACCGCTCGATCTCGACGGTCTCCGTGGCCGACGGCCTGGTGTACGCGGTCGATCTCAGCGGCTACCTGCACTGCCTCGACGAAAAAACGGGCAAGCCTTACTGGGTCCACGACTCACTGGCGGCGATCTGGGGCTCGCCCTACGCCGTGGACGGCAAGGTCTATCTCGGGACGGAGGACGGAGACGTCCTCGTCTTCAAACATGGCAAGGAAAAGAAACTCCTGGCGACCAACAGCATGGAGAACAGCGTCTACACGACGCCGGTCGTGGCCAACGGCGTGATGTATGTCACCAACCGCGGAGAACTTTTTGCGATCCAGGAAGGGGCGAAATCGGAGCCGATGAAGAGCCCGACTGGAGCGAAGCAGGCGTCGGCGGAATGATCTTTTGGCGACCGCTGTATTGCCCGATTTGTTCGACCGGCGGTAGGGGATTCAACTCAGGCCAATTGCCTGTGTCGCAGCCGACCGAACCGGGTACCCTACTCAATCGAATAATGCCGCTGGACATTTCAACATGAGCGCATCACTCGACAAGCGAATCTCAGAAGCCAAGTCCAAGCTCGACACGCACGTCCGCGAAATCGTCGCGTGGCACTTTGATCCCGCGTCGGGCTGCCCTTTCTGGCTGGATTATGCCAAGAAGCTCGGCTTCGACCCCCGCAACGAAGTGAAGTCGTACGCCGACCTCGACAAGTTCCCGCCGTTTCAGGATGAGTGGCTGCGAGGCGGGCCGGTGCGGCGGTGGGTGCCCAAGGCGCTGGCCAACAAGCCGATCTACGTGTTCGAGACCGGTGGAAGCACGGGCGTGCCCAAGAGCCGCGTCAACATGGACGACTTCCGCATCGACTACGAGCAATTCAGCACGACGCTATCGGACGCGGCGTTTCCCAAGGGGGCGGACTGGCTCATGCTCGGGCCTTCGGGACCGCGGCGGCTGCGACTGGCCGTCGAACACCTCGCGCAGCATCGCGGGGGAATCTCTTTTTGCGTGGACATGGACCCGCGATGGGTCATCAAGCTCATCAAAGCCGGGGCGATGACCACCATGCACCGGTACAAGGACCACGTCGTCGAACAGGGGCTCACGCTCCTCAAAGCACACGACAACATCCGCTGCATGTTCACGACGCCGAAATTGCTGGAGGCGATCTGCGAGAAGGTCTCGCTGGTCAAATGCGGCATCAAGGGCGTCTTCTGCGGCGGTACGCAGATGACCCCGCAGTTTCACAAGTTCGCGCGGGAAGAGCTTCTCGAAGGCAAGATCGCGTTCATCCCGACCTACGGCAACACGCTCATGGGGCTGGCGACGCACAAGCCGTTCGACCCCAAGGACGATTACGCGATCATCTACCACCCGCCGTGCCCACGGGCGATGTGCGAGGTGGTGAGCTTCGACGATGAGAAGACGATCGTGCCCTACGGCCAATGGGGCCGCGTGCGACTGACGACGCTGACGACGGAATTCTTCATGCCGCGCTTCAGCGAGCGCGACGAGGCCCTGCGAACCCCGCCGTGCGAGCCGTACCCGTGGGATGGGATGGCAAACGTGCGGCCGTATTCGCGGTTCGCAACGACGGTGGTGGAAGGGGTGTATTAGGAAATTGCGAATTACGAATGGCGAATGGCGAAAGATGCGGCGGCGGCGGCGTGTGCAATTCAATGATAGAATGATTTTATGAGCACCTTCGATGAAAAGATGCGGCGGGGCGGCGATTGAGGAGGCCGCGAAATTTTTCATGAAGACCGATCCCGTCCATCAGAGTTTGCGAGAGATTACCCGGCGATTGGGCGAATTGGGGATCGAGTACGCCGTGGCGGACGGGATGGCGCTGGTCGCACACGGATATGATCGGACGACCGTTGACGTGGACATCCTTGTGACGCCGCAAGGGCTCGACGCGATTCACCAATCCCTCAATGACTTGGGCTATGTTCCGCCATTTGCCGGAAGCAAGAATCTGCGAGATACACAGACGGGCGTGCGAATCGAGTTCATCGTCACGGGCCAATATCCTGGTGACGGAAAACCGAAGCCGGTCGCGTTTCCCGATCCGGCATCGGTCGGTGCGGACATTGACGGGATTCGCTAAATCAATCTTGCGGCGATGATTGAACTCAAGCTCGCGTCGGGCATGACAAACCCCGGGCGATTGCGCGATCCGGCGGATGTGCAGGAATGATTCGCGTGTTGAAGCTCCCAACGGGTTTTGCGGAGAGCTTGAATCCATATATTCGGCCCAGATTTGTCGAATTGCTTTCAGCCATTCGAGGGGATCAAGGCCACCCTAAAGGATCATTCTCAAGAGATTGGTCCTTAGCGATTCTTGTTCGCTTTCAGCGCCGGGGCAAGAATGGCCATTGCATCAGGATCGTAAACCCGTTCGCCGCAGTTATCGCATTCATCCACGGGTACGTTTCGGACGACTTGTCCGTTCGGAAAACTCTCGTTTCTTAGCCGTCGATGCACATGCTTCGAACCGCATGTCGGACAGATTCGAAGCGGCTTAAGAGCGGTTCCCGCGTGTTGATCGTTTCGACGAGATGAGGAAGTAGTAGATTTCCTCGCCCGCTTCTTGCGCGAACTTGCCTTTGGTGTAGATGAGCGTCCTGTGGAAATCACGGCTCTCGATGACATAGAGTTTTTCTCCCGGACGAGTCGAGGATCGGATTGTTTTGCTTATCCGATCCGCGTTCATGATTGATTCCAGAATATCCGCTTCCTCCAATCCATCCGCGACAAGCTCGTCTCTCGCCTTAACGCTAAACCGATAACGCCTCCGAAGGATCAATCCTTTAATTCGCTTCAGCACGTCCATTCGTCGATTCCTTGATTTCAGACCACAAGACCGGCGAATGATACCCTATTATAATCCGTTTCTTAATGAGTGACGGAAAGACCGTCCCCTGAACTCTAAGCCCTGATTTCAACCATGCTTCACATTCCCATCCTGCGACATGGCAAGCCCTACGAAAGCGTCGACAAGGTCGAGATCGTCCATCATGCGACCGGGGCGGCGGTCGCGGCGGTCAGTCAGGCCAACAGCGGCATGATCGTCCGCGACGTGAACCGCTGGAACGAGCACGTGCTGGAGCGACTGAGCGTCGCCGAGTTGATCGCCATCAGCCGGAAGGCAGCGGAGCTGTTCATCGGCGCGACACTGCCGCTGGGGGATACGAAGCAAACCTTTGACGAATACATCGGGCAGCTTTCGTCGACGACGGGGATGCCGCAGGTGCTGTGCCGGGCGAACGCGGACAAGATTCGCAAGGTCATGGCCGAGATCGACGTCGTCCTCGCCGGTCTCACGCGCGGCCTCGACCTGGGCGTTCTCGATCGTGGCCACGGCGCTCACGAAGGACACACGATCAGCTTTTCGCGGCAAGCGCGGACCTTTGGCGCGGTGCTACCCAGCAATTCGCCCGGCGTACACTCACTGTGGATCCCGGCGATCGCGCTTAAGACGCCGGTCGTGCTCAAACCGGGGCGCGAGGAGCCGTGGTCGCCGTATCGAATCATTCAGGCGTTCATCGCGGCGGGCGCGCCGGCGGAGGCCTTCGGTTTCTACCCGACCGACCACGGCGGCGCGGCGGAATTGCTCCGCGTGACCGACCGCTCGATGCTCTTCGGCGATGCCTCCACGACGAAGGCCTGGGCGGACGACCCGCGCGTCGAACTGCACGGTCCCGGCTACAGCAAAGTGATCTTCGACGACGCCTGCTCCGAATACTGGAAGAAACATCTCGACGTGTTAACGACGTCGATCGCGGCCAACGGCGGGCGATCGTGCATCAATGCGTCGGGCATCTGGACGCCGAAGCACGGTCGCGACATCGCCGAGGCGGTCGCCAGGGAATTGGCGAAGGTGCAGGCGCTTCCCGCCGACCACCCCGACGCGAAGATCGCCGCGTTCGCCAACCCTCAATTCGCCGAGGCGATCTCGGCGATGATCGACCAGGGTTTGCGCGAGCCGGGGGCCATCGACCTGACCGGGCAGTTCCGCGGCTCGCCGCGATTGGTGAAAGTCGGCCGAATCGCCTACCTGCTCCCGACGGTCATCTGGTGCGAAGATCGCGAGCACCCGCTGGCGAATCGGGAATTTCTGTTCCCATTCGCATCGGTGGTCGAGTGCCCGACGAAAGAGATGCCGCAGGCGATCGGATCGAGCCTGATCGTCTCGGCGATCACCCGCGACAAGGATTTCATCGCCGCGCTGATGGCCGCGCGAAACATCGACCGGCTCAACATCGGCCCGATCCCCACTTTCAAGATCAGTTGGGACCAGCCACACGAGGGAAATCTGTTCGAGCATTTGTATCGCCAACGCGCCTTCCAGATGGAACCGGCGGCCTAACTCCCTCTCCCTCCTAGGGAGAGGGCCGGGGTGAGGGTCCGAACTACGTGTTGCCCGAACAACTCAATCATTCTCGCGTCCGCGTCATCTTTGGTGATGGATCGCTTTGCAAACTCGGCGCCATGGCTGTCGAAGAAGGTGCAACTCGCGTGCTCCTCGTCACCGATCCCGGCATCGTCGCCGCCGGGCACGCCGATCGGGCGGCGCAGTCGCTCCGCGACGCCGGTGTCGAGGTCACGATCTTTCACGGCGTCGAGGAGAACCCGACGACCGAGCACGTCGCGGCAGGCGTGCGAATCGCCCGCGACCTGGGGATCAACGCCATCGTCGGCGTCGGCGGCGGCAGTTCGATGGACGCGGCCAAGGGGATCAACTTCATCCTGACCAACGGCGGGCGGATGCAGGACTACTGGGGTCTGGGCAAGGCGACGAAGCCGATGCTGCCGCTGATAGCGATCCCCACGACCGCCGGGACCGGCAGCGAGGCGCAATCGTTCGCATTGATCACCGACCCCGACACACATCAGAAGATGGCCTGCGGCGACGAGAAGGCCCTGCCGCGCGCGGCCATCCTCGACCCCGAACTGACGCGGACGATGCCGAAGGCCGTCGCGGCGGCGACGGGAATCGACGCCATCGCGCACGCGGTGGAGACCGCAGGAACGACGAAACGCAACGCCGTTTCACGGGGATTATCGCGCGAAGCCTGGCGACTGCTCGCGCCGGCGTTTACGAACGCGGTCGCCGACCCCTCGAATGACGCGGCACGGCGCGACATGCTCCTCGGGGCGCACCTTGCGGGCTGCGCGATCGAGAAGTCGATGCTGGGGGCGGCGCACGCCTGCGCGAACCCCCTGACGGCACAATTCGACATCGTACACGGCGTGGCGGTCGGGCTGCTGTTGCCGCACGTCGTTCGTTTCAACGGCGGCGCAGGCGAGAATCCGTATTCCGATCTTTGCGAGAGCGCCCGATCACTAGCGATGCAAATTGAGGGGATGCTGGAGGCGGCCGGTCTACCGAAACAACTTTCGCAACTCAATGTGCCGCATTCGGTGCTCGACAACCTGGCTGAATCCGCCGCAACGCAATGGACGGCGAACTTCAATCCGCGGCGGGTGGATGCCGGGGCGTTGTCGGCGATTTATGGCGCGGCGTTTTAGGTGTCGGACTTTTCACTCCTCTTTATTTCTTCTTCACGATCGACCGCCACCCCGTCGGGACTTGTTTGTCCGCGGGCGGCCGCGCGGCCATGCGGATGTCGTCGACGAGATAGAAGCATTTGGGATCGGCCACGGCCGCGCAGTGGAGGATCCTCGACACGTCGCGCCGCGGCGTCTGAATGAACAGCAGCGTCACGAATCCGTCGCGCCCGCTGCCCTGAAACTCGGTCAACGCGAATCCGGCGTGACGAAGGGAGGCCGCCACTTCTTCGCCCCGGCTCGAAAAGATGCGCACGACCTGCTCCCCAAAGGCGATCCTCCGTTCGAGCAGAATCCCGGTCAGGTTGCCGATCGCGAAGCCGAGGGCGTACGAAACGGCGTAGGCGGGGTTGGTCAAATTCTGGATGACCCGCGAAACCGCGAAAATCCAGATCAGGATCTCGAAAAAGCCGATGCCGAAGGCCAGCTTCGCCCGCCCGTTGACGACGCTGATCGTCCGCAACGTTCCCAGCGAGACGTCGGCAATGCGGGCAAAAATAATGAGGATGCAAACAAGGATCGTTTCGTTGGTCATGGTCCACCCATCCGTGAGTTTCTGATGAAGCGCTCGTTCCATCGCGCGCCAAGGTTGCATCCGGCATCATGCGGCAGAGCGTCGCCGCCCGCAACCACCGGCGATTGCATCGCGGACGGCTTTGGGGGAGGATCGTCGATGATTAATCCGAACCCGCATGGAGTACACAGCATGATTCAGCAAAAGGCCAGTCTCGGCGTCACCATTCTCACGGCGTTTGCGGCTGGATGGCTCAGCGCCGGTTGCGAAAAAAAGCCCGTCGACCCCAAAGCCGTCGAGGCCAGACTCGCCCAGGCCGACGCCGTTGACGGAAAAGTGGATAAGGTCGTCTCCAAGTGCGCGGGCTGCGCGCTGGGCATGGACGGTAAAAAAGAGCACTCGTTCACGACGTCGGGGTACGTGCTGCAATTCTGTTCCGAAGGCTGCAAGAGCGAATTTGAGAAGGACCCCGGCCGGTCGGTGCTGGCGATGAAGATCCCCGGTGAATAAGCGGCTTTCGGACCCACCGAAAACAGGCCATCTGGCAGCCATAACTCCCTCTATTCCAAGGAAAAACGACGGGGTCGCGCGCCGCGGCACGCAAATTGCTACTCCCTCCTGATAGAACAAGGAGGTGCCTTATGAACAGCATCCTTGGAAAGAGAAATCCGCTCGTCGCCCACCTCGTCGAACGGCAAATGCGAAACTGGGAAATCGCCCGCCAACAGCGGATTGGCGGTCCCGCTCCGCGTGCCGGCCCCGTCTTGGATTTCCTTACGATCTCTCGTTCCGTCGGCCTCCCCGGTGACCAGGTCGCCGCCGAGGTTCATGAAAAGCTCGGTTGGCCGATGTTCGACCGCGAACTCCTCCAGGCCATGGCCGGCGACGACGCCTGCCGCCGCCAGCTTTACGATGCCATGGACGAGCGCGACCTGACGTGGCTCGAAGATTTCATTCACGCCATGTCCTTCAGCGATTACGGCAAAGACGATTATTTCCACCGCCTGAGCGAAACCGTGCTCTCCCTCGCACGGACCGGACACACGATTTTTCTGGGTCGGGCCGTCGATCTGGCCCTGCCACGCGAGATGGGCCTTCGGGTTCGCATCACGGCCTCGCGGAGCTATTGCCTTCAGAACTACGCGAAAGCGAAAGGGCTCTCGCTTAAGCACGCCCGCCGCGAGATGGACGCGATCGAGCGCGAGCGGGCCGATTTCATTCATCGCCATTTCCGCGTGGACGAAAACGATCCGTCGAGGTACGACTTGATTCTTAATAACGAGTACATCACGCCGAAACAGTCCGCCGAACTGATTCTGACGACGATGCGGCTCAAAGGAATCGTTCGCTGATACATCGGCCCGCGCGCAAAAGAAAGCCCCGGGCGTATCGCGCGGGGCTTTCTTATTGTTCAAACAATCGGATTCGATTATTGATCGTCCGGTTTCACTTCGGTGTCAATCTTGACCTTGATCTCACC
Organism: uncultured Planctomycetaceae bacterium; assembly: GCA_964414585.1. Classification (GTDB taxonomy): domain Bacteria; phylum Planctomycetota; class Phycisphaerae; order UBA1845; family UTPLA1; genus DATEMU01. The sequence goes on along the minus strand of CAYPXR010000103.1, from coordinate 21,554 downwards.
GTCCGGAGTGGCCAAATTCAGTAAATCCTTCAGATCGGCCGGATCGCCGGACTGTCGGTCGATCAATCTGATCTCGCGGCGATGGGCCTGGTCACCCTCTTCGCTGCCCCAGGTCATCGTGATCATGCCGTTGTCGTCCACCGCGACTTCGGGCGTCTCGTCGAATCCCATGCCCGCCGGAAGCTTGGTCAGCATCTTCACGCTCGCCGTGCCGTCGGTCGTCGTCGTGACGGAGAAGACGCGGATCTGCCGGTCGTCGGTGGGGATGAGATAGATTGCCCGGCCGTCCCCGTTGGCGGCGGTCCACTCGTGAACGGGCTCGGCCTCGCCAAGGTCCGCCGCCGTATAGGTCGTACTCGATTCGGGACCGAAGTTGAAGCTCTTTCCGATGGCCACGTGGCTTTCGTTCTCGATTTGAGCGCCGCCGTCAGTGACGTTTACATGGACCTGCGTATTGAGTTCATTGGGATGGGCCTCGACGCGCTTCACGTGAATCTGCGCCTGGCGGCCCTCGCCGATCTGCGTATCGAGCGAGCCTTCGTAGGTGTTATCACCGACCGGCTGTAGTTCGAGCTGAACGGGCGTTCCAGCGATGTCGACCGTGACGAACAATCGCTTGATCAGATCGACGCCGCCGGCCGCGGCAAAGGCTCCGCCGCCGATCAGAAAGGCGGCGCAGGCGATGACCAGCGCCGGGCGTCGGGCGACAAAGCGGGACGTACGATTCTTTGAAAATTCTTGCATGAGTTTTTCCTCGAGTAAGGGGTTGGGGTTTGTCGGGGTCCACGAACTGACACGGAGTGATTCGAGCGCTCGATCGACTGGATCATGATCTGGTAACATGGTTATGACCTCCCACCACGCAGCAATTTTTCTCGCAGGGCCTCGCGGCCGCGCGACAATCTCGACTTGACGGTGCCCAAACGGCAGCCCAGGGCTTGCGACACGTCCTCCACACTCAGGCCTTCCAAATAGTGCAGGGAAAGCACGGATTGATATCTTGGGGCAAGGGCCAGGAGCGCCTTGCGGACCTCTTCACGGTCCAGCGTTCCATCACCGGTGGATCGGTCGATCACCGGCGCCGCCGCCAGGGCGGGATCGCCCAGCGGACGAAACCATCGCCGTTGTCGCCGCACCCATCGGTTCACGGAGGTCGTGGCGATTCGGTAGAGCCACGCCTGCAGCGGCACGCCGCGGGTTCGATATTTCGGTAAGCAGCGAAGAGCCGTCATGAACGTATCCGCCACCAGGTCCTCGGTCACATGCGGGTCGCCGACGCGACGATGGATGTACCCGGCGACGAGGGCATAGTGCCGCCGATAGAGGAGCGCGAAGGCTTCGCGATCCCGCTTGGCGCGCTCAATCAGCTCCGTATCCGCGTCGCTGACGGCGAAGTCCGCTGGGTACAAGGCGACCTGCAATTCCATCTGTCTTTCATCCAGGGGCCGGGTCTGGAATGTCCCGGCCTTTACCATTCTAAAAGCCACGAGACGGCCGAAAGGTTCCAAAAAGGTCAATATTTTTTTGAAACGCTGGCGTTGGGGACATGTTTCTGTTGCCAGGCCAGCAGCGAAACCAGCGCCCAGAGGCAGAAATTGTGATCGGCGCGACCGGCAGCATGGTCGTCGAGGGTCCGCTGGGCCCCTTCGCGGGAAAGGACCTGACCGAAAAAGCAGCGGTCGTTGGCGATCAAATCGCGGGCCATCGGATAGAGCGGCCCCCGCAGCCACACCCCGACCGGCACTTCAAAGCCCTTCTTCGGCCGGTCATGGAGCATCGTCGGCAAATCAGCCTTGAACGCCTCCACGAGCAGGTGCTTCTTCTTCCAGCCGTCGAGCTTCCATTGCCACGGCATTGGGAAGACTTCATTGACGACGCGATAATCCAGAAAGGGCGAGCGGACTTCCAGACCGTGGGCCATCGACATCAAGTCGATTTTGGTCAGCATGTCGTCGGGCAGCGAAAGCTGCCACTCCGTCCTGAGGTGATGATTCAGATCATTCGCGTCTTTGGGCTCGCCGCGATAGCTCCAAAGGAGTTGGACGATCTCTTCGATAACCGCCGGGGCCTTCGCCGGATCGGACAGCAGCCGCGACAATGTGCGGTCGTCCGACGTGCGCATCCAGTTGGCATAGCGGTGCGGAAGCCGCGAATCCATCGAACGGATCGCCCGCTTCATCTGGCTGACCAGCGCGCCGATTTTTCGCTCGCGCCTGGCAGGGAGGCGTTCGAGCATCGCGCGGGTCGGTGCGTAGAGCGGGGTCCGCGCGAACCAGCCGAATCGCTCATTGAGCGTCGCGGCGGCGTAGCGGTTGTACCCGCCAAAGAGTTCGTCGGCGCCGTCGCCGCTGAGGGCGACCGTGACGTGTTGCCGGGTCAATCGGCTGAGTAGGTAGGTTGGCAGCGCCGAACTGTCCGCGAAGGGTTCGCCAAGGTGCGACTGGACCGTCGGGATGATTTCGCGGATCTCGTCGAGCGACAACGGCAGAACGGTGTGATCGGTTCCGTGCATCTCCGCGACGGCCTTCGCGTACGCGGTCTCGTCATAAAACGGCTGACCGGGAAAGCCGACGGAAAAGGTTCGCACGCGGCCGCCCGCGGTCTTGCATGCCGTCGCGGTCACAATCGCCGAGTCAATGCCGCCGGAAAGAAACACGCCGACGGGCACATCGGCGATCAACCGGGCACGGACGGCGTCGAAAAAAATGTCCCGCAATCGCCCGCACGCATCTTCGAAGTTCGAGATATCGGTCACGGTGGGCGGCGACGGTGCCCACTTCTCGACTTCAACCTTGCCCGCTCTATATCGCAGAAGATGTCCGGGGCGGAGTTTTCGCACTTGATTGAAGATCGTCCGCGGCGCGGCGATGAAGCCCAGCGTCAAGAGTTGCGTCACCGCCGTCGGGTCGATCGACTCCTCGATCAGCGCGGGCCGCAGCGCCGCCATCTCCGACGCGAAGACGAGGCCGCCTCGCGCCTCCGAATACAACAGCGGTTTGACCCCTGTTCGATCCCGCGCGAGCGACAGCGTTTTCGTCGTCGCGTCCCATAGGGCGAAGGCGAACATGCCATTAAGCCGAGAGAGAAACGCCAGGTCCGGCTGGCGGCGGCACAGTTCGAGCAGGACTTCGGTGTCGCCCGTCGAGCGAAACGATGCGCCGGTGGAGCGGAGTTCATCGCGCAGCTCCGGGAAGTTGTAAATCTCACCGTTGTAAATCAGCGTGTATCGGCCATCGGGGCTACGCATCGGCTGATCGGCGGCGGGGGTCAGGTCCTGCACCTTCAGCCGCGCATGTGCGAAAGCCAGCCCGTCGGGCGCGCTCGTCCACAGGCCGTCGCCGTCCGGCCCGCGATGGCGAATCCCGGCGAGCATTCTGTTGAGGATAGCGGCGTCGAGAAGACCGGTCGGAAAGTTGTAACCCGCGATGCCGCACATTCGGCGGAATGATAGGACGAATTACGAATGGCGAATAGCAAATAGCGAAAATGAACGAGCCGGTATCCGCCGGTTTTGCCTATGGGGCGAGTGCGGTTAGATTCCTCTGCGATGAAGCTGCTGCACATCGTTCAATCCCTCGATCCGGCCTGGGGCGGGATCGCGCGCGTCCTGCCGGCCCTCGCGACGGAGCTGTCCCGCTCGGGGGACGAATGCCGCGTGGCGACGCTGGCGGGCGGGCGGTACGGAACACCACCGAAGTACGACGGCATCGAGGTCTTGCCCTTCGCGGCGTCGAACTCTCGGCTGGGAGGCAGTCCGGAATTCGACCGGCGGATCGACGAACTGGTCCAATGGGCCGACGTCGTCCATCTGCACGGCTTGTGGACCGGTCAAAACTGGTCGACGGGAAAGGCGGCACGAAAGGCGGGCCGGCCCTACGTCATGACGCCGCACAGCATGATGATGCCCTGGGCCTGGCGGCGAAGTTGGTGGAAGAAGCGCCCTATCGGCTGGCTCTTCGAGCACAAAAACCTGCGCCGTGCGGCATGTCTGCACGCCCTGGCCGAGGGCGAGGCCCAGGCCATGCGCGCGCTGGGGTTCAACCCGCGCGTCGAATTGATCCCCAACGGTCTGCATCCCGAAGAGTACAAGAAGCTGCCGGCGGCCGACCGGTTGATGGGTCGATTCCCCGAACTCGCCGGGCGAAAGTGGCTCGTTATCCTCGGGCGAATACATCCGCAAAAAGGGATCGTGCAGGGGATGCAGGCCTGCTTCGACGTGTTCGCCGCCGCGACCGACTGGCACCTCGTCGTCGCCGGACCGGACGAGATCGGCATCCAATCGATGCTTCAGGCGGCCGTGGCGAGAAAGGGACTGAACCATCGCGTGACGTTCACGGGCGTGCTGAACCGCGAGGAAGTCCTCGCCTGCCTTGGTCACGCGAAGCTGCTTCTGCAACCGAGCATGAGCGAGGGACTCAGCATGTCGATTCTCGAAGCATTGGCGGCGGGGGTGCCCGTGCTGATCTCGGACGCCTGCAACATGCCCGAGGTCGAGGAGGCCGGTGCGGGCCGGACCGTCGAATCGACACGACATGAGATTGCGGCGGCTCTTCGGGGGATGCTGACGATGAGCGAAGCCGACCGCGCCGCGATGGGCCAGAACGGACGGCAACTGGTTCTCGGCCGTTTCGACTGGAGAGTCCTTATTCCGCGCTATCAAGAGATGTATTCGCGGATCGCGTCTCGTCCTTAAGCGCCAACAAGTCCATACGCGGAATCGTCAGGATGGTCTTTACCGGCCGTCGTGCTTCCTTTTTGGACCAACCGAATCGGCAGATCAAGTGCGCCGTCCTTTCGAGCGATGAAGAGCGGTTAGGGGAAATACCTATACCTTGCATTTGAAAGGGGCTCACGCCATGTCGACCGCCACACTCACTCCGGCTGCTCGTCACCCCAACATCAAAGACCCTTCGCGCCGGGCGCACGAAACCAAGCCGCCGGCGAATCACCTCGATTTCAATCGCATCACCGACGAGCAATTTCAAGCGGCGGCCGACCATCTCAAGCTCGAACCCGACATCCAGATGCTTCTGCGCACGCCCTACCGGGAGTTGATTGTGCAGATCCCCGTCCGCATGGATGACGGTCACATGGAGCTGTTCCACGGCTATCGCGTGCAGCACAACGCCGTTCGCGGACCGTACAAGGGCGGCCTCAGGTTTCACCAGGATGTGGACTTGAACGAAGTTCGCTCGCTCGCCGCGCTGATGACCTGGAAGACGGCCATCGTGGACATACCCTTCGGCGGGGCCAAGGGCGGCGTCACGTGCGATCCGACCAAGATGTCGCGCAAGGAGCTTCAATCGCTCACGCGCGGCTTCACGCAAAAGATCGACATGTGCCTCGGCGTCTATCGCGATATCGCCGCGCCCGACGTGAACACCAATCCCCAGGTCATGGCCTGGATCATGGACGAATACGGTAAGAAACACGGCTATACGCCGGCGATCGTGACCGGCAAACCGGTCAATCTCGGTGGCAGCCTCGGCCGCGAGGCCGCGACGGGCCGGGGAACGATGATCATCACGCGCGAAGCGTGCAAGGCATTTGGAATCGATCTCAGGCAGGCGACGGTCGCGATTCAGGGCTTCGGCAACGTCGGTTCGTGGACGGCCCGATTGCTTCACGAGCAGGGCGCGAAGATCGTCGCGGTCTCCGACGTGCACGGCGGAATCCACAACGAGCGCGGTCTCGATATTCCGCTGGTCTGCGAACATATCAAGGCGACCGGTTCGGTGCAGGGCTTTCCGGGGGCGAAAGCAGTCACCAATGCCGAATTGCTCACGCTGGGCGTCGATGTCCTGATCCCGGCGGCCCTCGGCGGAGCGATTCATGGGGGCAACGTTGACGACGTGCAGGCCAAACTCATCATCGAGGCGGCCAACTCGCCCATTACGCCGGATGCCGAAGAAAAGCTGCGGAATCGCAACGTCACGATCGTGCCGGACGTTCTCGTCAATGCCGGCGGCGTCACCGTCTCCTACTTTGAGTGGGTGCAGAACCTCCAGCAGATGCGCTGGGAGGAGCGCCGCGTCAACGACGAACTGGAAAAGAAGATGCTGTCGGCCTGGGCGAGCGTCCATCGCATCCATCACGATCAAAAGCTGCCGATGCGCGTCGCGGCTTACGTCGTGGCCCTGGAGCGCGTGGCGGAAGCGACGCGACAGCGAGTCTAAACCTCAATGCGCGGCCGATGCCTCAACGATCACGTCGGCTGAAGCGTTCCTTGCAGAGTCCGTTATGGGTCGGCGCGCCGAACCGCGCGTCGTCCCGGCCACTTCGTATTGCAATTCCGGCTGCGCACGATGGCACAGATACCGCCCCAGCGACCGAATCGCCTGATCGCACGAGCAGAAGACCGGGATGCCGGCCGCGCGAATGCGCCGGGCCAGCGGCTCGTAAAGCGTTCCCGCGTCGATCACGACGATCATCGGCTTTTCATATTCACGAAACAGAGCAGGCAGCCGTTGCGCGATGGAGCCGGGACGGTCGATCTCATCCGCCGTCGTCAACATGGCCGGCGTGACGGGAACGAGTGAGACGACCACCGCATCGATTTCGTCGTCTTGCATCAGCACTCGGATGCAATCTTCGTAGGCATCATCACCGGCCATGGGCGTCAAATCGAGCGGATTACGAACGTTGACCAGCGTGTCCAGACCGCGTTCGGCCAATGCATCGGCAAGGCGCGCGGCGGACGCCGATGAAAATGCCGGCGTCTCGATTCGATAACGCGATCCGATGGTCGCATCGGCCATGCCGACGGCCTCCGCGCCCGAGTTGGTGATCGCGGCGACGCGGCAGCCGTTGACGTGCTTCGTGTGCAGGTACGTCGCCAGTTCGAGAACCTGCTCAAATTCCTTGATCGTATCGACCACAATCGCCCCGGCCTCGGCGATCGCGGCCTGGCAGACGTCGTAATCGCCCGCGATCGAGGCGGTGTGGCCGGCGGTGGCGGAGCGGCCGGCGGCGGTGCGGCCCGCCTTGTAGAAGATCACCGTCTTGCCCGTGTCGCAGGTCGCCCGGACGGCCCTCGCGAAGGCCGCGCCGTCGAAATCCTTGAAGCCCTCGACGTAAACGCCGACGGCGTCAATATCCGTGCGCCGGCCGACGGCGGTCAGCAGATCGGACGCGGTGAGATCGATTTGATTGCCGATGGAGATGGCCAGCGTGGGATCGAGCGTTTCGAGATTGGACAGCCGCGAGACGATGAAGCCGCCGCTCTGGGTGACGATCGCGACGCGCTTGGGCGGCGCCGTGCGTCGTGGATCGAGCTTCTTGGCCTGGACAAAAAATGTGTCGTACTTACCCGGTCGCGAGCGGACGCCGAGACAATTGCCGCCAAGAAAAATGGGGCCGCCGTCGCCTCGCGTGCGGGATTCAACGATGGCACGGCTGATCCGCGCCTGAGTATCTTCTGTACCTTCTATTTCGCCCAGACCGCCGGGAATAAGAATGACGGACGCGACCTTTTGAGTTTGCAGAACATCTTCGATGTACGGAGGCGCGTCCTTCGCGCTGACCGAGAGGATCAATAGATCGATCGGTTCTGGAGCGTCGGCGATGCCGGGTACGCAGCGGACGCCGTCGATCGCCGGGCCGTCCTTGATGATGTAGAGGTGCTCGACCGGAAAGCCGCACTCGCGGATGTTATGGAGAATGATTCGGCCGAAGTTTTCGCGCTGCGCGGAGACGCCGACGACGGCGATGGACCTGGGCTCCAGCAGCGATTCGATCCTGCCGATCGGTCGTGCGGCGATTGGCTCGGCGATGAAGCCCAGTCGACCGCGGCCGTCCAACGGAAGCATCACCTGCTGGCGAAACGCAAACGGGTTGACCTCCAACTCCGCGAGGTGCGGCCGGCTCGGATCGCCATCGACGCAGAAACGCCGGGCAATGGCGATGAACGCCCGGAAGCAGCGCAGAAGCTGGCCGTCGGAGACGATACGCCGGTGGCCGCGGGCCGCGCCGGAGAGGATTTCGTAGGCCGCTGTCTTCTTGAAGAGTTCGAAGAATTCGTCGGCGGATGTCTGCGTCGCGAGGGTCTTGGCGACGGCGAGGCCGGGCTTGAGTTTCGCGGCGAGGTACTCCGTGTCGAGACCGCCGAGGCCCGCGGCGATGACCGGGCCGAACTCGCGCGTGGCGCGGATGCCGACGAAGAGTTCGCCGCCGAATCCCGCGGATTCATGTTCGACGAATTCAACGACGAGAACGCCGTGGACATTCGCGCCGGCGGCTCGTTGGCGCTCCAGGAGACGATCGACGTCGCGGGAGACTTGTTCGAGGTCGTTGGGGACGAAGACCACCCCGGCGGCGTCGGATTTGTGGACGACGTCAGGGGAGATGATTTTGAGAACGACCCTGCGACTGCGCAAAGGTTCGAGTTTCTCCGCGGTCACCTGCGAGCCGCTCGTCACCCCGAAATGACGGGGAGGAGAGATCGCGCCGGCCAGCTCGACGAGGGCGTAGACCTCGTGTTCGTAGAGTTGCGTGCGGCCTTCTTTTTGCGCGTCTTCGAGAATGCCCTGGATGGCGCGAAGCTGTGCGGGGGACCAATCGGGTTCAATGGCTCGCGGCGACGGCTCCAGGTGGTCACTGAGCAGATCGGCGGTCGGGAGCCGGGCGAGCCGTTCGCGCAGGTGGCGCGGGTCCGCGCCGCGCAGCAGCAGGTCATAGTAGATCCGGGCGGCGGCAGCGCCGAGGTGAAACGCCTTCAAGTTTGTTTCGACGACGGTGGGACCGGCGCGCTGAAACATTTCCGTAATGGCGGACTCCAAATCCGGCGCCGGGATGTCGGTGAAGAGAGAAGCCGCGCCGAGCATGACCATGTTGACGGAACGAGCCGAGCCCGCCGCACCCGCGAGCGCGTTGGCATTGAGAAGAACGTGGCGCGGGTGGGCGGCGATGCGGTCGAGGATCAGTTCGATCTCTCCGTAGTCGGAGATGTTGGTGACCGGGGCGACATTCGCGATGATGAGGCCGTCTTCCTTGAGGTAATCAACGTATCGGAGGGCTTCAAGCGGTTCCATCGCCAGGATCAAGTCGGCGCCGGCCAAAGGAATCAGATCGCTGTAGATCGGATGATCGGCGATGCGGAGGTGGGACTGCACGGCGCCGCCGCGCTGCGACATGCCGTGGACTTCGGCCTGCTTGACATGCCAGTTCCGGCGAAGCGCGGCGAGACTGACGGCCTGCGCGGTCGTGAGGATGCCCTGGCCGCCGACGCCGGCGAGGATGATGTTCAATTCCATTGCCCTACCCGCATTTCTCCAGCGTTCGATTCGCGGTTCGCTTCATTTTTCGCCTGGTATGAATGCACGGCCGACAGGCCACGACGACCGACAGTCCGTGATGGTCGATCTCCCGGCGGATGATCCGGGTATTCTCCTCGTGACGACGCGGAGAAGGGTCGATCTTGATGACGTGTTCCGGCGGCACGCCGAGCGCTTTGACCAATTCGATCAATTCATCGCCCGCGATCATCGCGTCCTGTCCGCCCGTCATCGCGATCGCCGCGTTGTCCATCACGATGACGGTCATGTCGGCATCCTCATGGGCCGCGCCGACCAGACCGGTCATGCCGGAGTGGAGAAACGTCGAATCACCGATGGTGCAGACGATCGGCCAGAGCCCGGCCTTGGCCGCGCCGTGGGCCATCGAAATCGACGCGCCCATGTCGACGCAGGACTGCACCGCGTTGTACGGCGGCAGCGCGCCGAGCGTGTAACAGCCGATGTCGCTCAGCAGGCACGGGGATTTCTCGCCGTCGATCGCCGACATCATCGCCTTGAACGTGTCACAGTGCGGGCAGCCGTCGCAAAGGCGCGGCGGGCGTTGTGGCAGATCGTTCAGAGGTCGAGTTGTGCGGGCAGTCCGACCCAATGCTGCGCGCACGCGGTCGACCGTCATTTCGCCATCGGGCGCGAAATCGCCGGATCCCTTTCCACGAATCGATTTGCCGGGGATGCCGACCAGGCCGATCAACATGCGTTCGATGAGCGGGTAGCCCTCTTCAACCACGAGAATATCGTCGCAGTGACTGACGAGTTCGCGGATAAGGCCCAAGGGTGGCGGATAGACCGTAATCTTCAGCAGGGAATAGGAAGAAGGGTCGCCGATGACCTCTCGGACATAGTTATGCGCAAGCCCGCAGGCGATGATCCCGCGTGGGCCCTTCAACTCCAGATCGTTGAACGGGCTTTGCTGCGAATATTCCTGAAACGTCGATTGCAATTCGAGCAGGCGTCGGTAGCGCATTCGGGCGTTGGGGGGAAGAAGCGTCCATTCACGCCAGTTCAGCGGCCGATCGACCTGCCGGGGAGGAGAGGGTTGCACGGGGTGCACGATGGACCGGCTGTGTGCGAGGCGGGTGACCAGCCGGATCATGATCGGCGTCTCCCATTTTTCGGACAAGTCGAAGGCCGCGACGGTCATGTCGTAGGCTTCCTGCTGGTTGGAGGGTTCGAAGACGGGGATGTGCGCGAAGTCTCCGAAGAAGCGAGAGTCCTGCTCGTTCTGGGAAGAATGCATGCCGGGATCGTCGGCGACAGCGAGAACCAGTCCGCCGCGCGCGCCGGTCAGCGCGGAACTCATAAAGGGATCGGCGGCGACATTCAGGCCGACGTGTTTCATCGAGACAATGGCCCGCCGACCGGCGAAGGACATCCCCAGGGCTTCTTCGTAGGCGACTTTCTCGTTGGCCGACCATGTGGCCGCCACGCGGCCGTCGAGGCGGGTTCGCGCTTGAATGAATTCAAAGATTTCCGTCGCAGGGGTGCCGGGATAGGAGAAGGCCCCGCGAATACCTGCGTGCAGGGCACCCAGCCCCACGGCCTCGTCGCCCAGGAGTAGCTCCGTCATTCGGCACGACCTCCGTTGAGAAACCCACTTGGACTTCCACCCCATACCCTTAGGCAAGAACCGTGCCAGAAGCGCCTACCAGACGCCGGATTCCCGCAAGCCTCCGAGACGTATCTGCTTCGTGGAAAGAAGGCTAACATCGGTCTCCAAACCGTGATTTTCGACCGGTTCTTTTCAGGTTTTCAGATTTAGGGACATACTCTAGAATGGCTCGTCTAACCAAGAACTCGGCACGCCGAGATCGGCGGCCGGCATACGGTGTTCATGCCTGAGCAAGTGGCCAGTGGGATCCCTTCGAGCTTGACCTTCGCGGCATTGCCAACGGAGGGGGGCTACTTTAGCGCGTTCAAAATCGTCCTTTTTTTGCTTTGCTTTCTTCTCTGGGCGCACAATTCAGCCTGGGTGCAGAAGGACGTCAAAATCATCCGCGTGCCCGCGACGATGTGGACGGCTTTGATCTTCGGTACCGGTACCCTGTGTTTCGTCCTTTGGCTGCTCATCCCGCTTTTTTGGATCGGCTTTCTGTTGTTCGCCCTGCTCTACGGCGCCGCGATCATCACCTACGCCCTGTTTCGCAACAAACGGGTCGCTCCCGCTCAAACGGTGCTGACGCCCGCGCATCTGCAACGTTTGTTCAAAGGCGGCAAGGCCAAGGGCGATGAAAAAATTACGTCTCAAGACCGCGTGCGCATCAAAGATGCCAACGGCAAGGCACCGTCGTGGCCGACCGATCCCGTTCAACACGACGCCTACGCCGCCATGCAGGACCTGCTGTTCGACGCGATCTGGCGGCGCGGAAGCGACGTCCGCATGGACTTCCTTCCCGATCAACCGGTCAAGACCCTGGTGCGGATCGATGGCGTCGATCGCGCTCGCGAGCCCCTCGACGCACAGTTGGGTCCGCTCGTTCTTTCGCACCTCAAGCGCATTTCCGGAATGAATCCCGAGGAGAATCGCCGGCCGCAGGCGGGCCACTTCAAGGCGACGATTGGCGCCGGCGGAAAAGGCGACAAAGCCGTTGAAGTGCAAACCAAGACTGCCGGAAGCACCGCCGGACAACGCTTCGCCATTCGGCTCATTTCCGAAGAGAGCAAGTTCCGCCTCCCGGACCTCGGGCTGACCGCCCAGCAATTGCCGGTGTTCAAGCAGGTCCGGGAACATCCCAAGGGCGTGGTGATTTGCTGCGGCCCGAAAGGCGCCGGCGTCACCAGCACCTTGTACGCGATCCTGCGCGAGCACGACGCCTTTCTCCAGAACATCCATACCCTCGAAGTTTCCAAGGACCAGGACGTCGAGAACATCACGCAACATGTCTTCGACAGCCAGAACAACACCGTGACATTCGGAAAGCGTCTTCGGTCGTTGCTTCGGACGGAGCCGGACGTGTGCATGGCCGGCGACATTCCCGATCCGGAGACCGCGAGTCTCGCGGCGAATGCCGGCAAGCAAAACAAAAAGATTTACCTCGGACTGAGGGCCAAAGACACTTTCAGCGCCCTGGGCGCCTACCTTCAGGCCGTCGGGGATCCTGCATTGGCGGCCAGCAGCCTCTTGGCGGTCAGCTCTCAGCGATTGATCCGCATTCTCTGCACCCAATGCCGTCGCGGATACAAACCCGACACGGATATCCTGAAAAAAGCGAACCTGCCGTTGGGCGAGAACCGGCCCTTCTACCGGCCGCCGAATCCCAACGAACTGGAGACCGACAAACAGGGCAACCCCATTCTCTGCCCGATTTGCCAGGGCACCGGTTACCTCGGCCGGACGGGGGTGTTCGAGCTGCTCATCCTCGATGACGACCTCAAGGCTAGAATCAGCAAAGGAGACTCGCTCTCCGTGGTCAAGGCCGAAGCGCGAAAGAAAGGAATGCTGTACCTCCAGGAAGTGGCCTTGCACAAGGTCTACGAGGGAATCACCAGCATCAACGAAGTGCTCCGCGTCACCAAGGAAAGCGAGTCGAGCTAGAGGCGAGTGCGACCTGCCCGGGCGAGCCCAGCGATTTCAAGGAGCCTGCCATGATTTTTTCAATCGTCGTCGCGCTGATGGTCCTTCTGGTCACGGCCTTCTGGGTCTACCAGGGCTTCTTCAGCGGCGTCATCATGTTTCTCTGCACCGTCACAGCTTCGATGCTGGCGTTCGGATTCTACGAACAAGTCCATTCGCTCTGGGCGGCAAGTCTCAATGCCGGCATCGGACTGCCGCTCGCGCTGATGCTGATCTTTCTCCTCGCGCTGCTGCTGCTTCGACTCGGCACGGACAAAATGATCCCCGACGGCGTCAAATTGCCGCTCATCGTCGACCGCGCCGGCGGCGGCGTCTGCGGCTTTTTCACCGGAATGATCCTCGTCGGCACCTGCCTGGTGGCGATCCAGATGTTGCCTATCGGTTCCAATGTCCTGGGCTTCGAGCGCGTCACCATGGCCGCCGACGGCACGCCGGTCCAAAACGGGTTCATGTTCAAGCCAGACGCCTTCACCGTTGGCCTCGTCGATGCTCTCTCGTCCGGCAGCTTCAAGGGTGATACCAGCTTCGCCACCGCCAAGCCGGATTTTCTCGTCGATCTCTACTCCGCCCGGGACAATCCACAGGCCGAGGAACGCATGATCGTGCCGGAGGACTGCCTGCAGGTGAGGGCCTATTGGACTACGGCCCAGATCGACCAGGTCTCGCAAACGGCCTCGGGCGCGACCATGGAGCGTCAGTTCAACACCGTTGAAGCCGGCCCGGGCAACAAATTCATAGTTTGCAAAGTTCATCTGGATGTGAGCGCCGCCTCGGAAGGTTCGACCGACGTTCGTTTTCGTGTTCCCCAATTCCGCATCGTGGGGCCGCCGCCCGCGGACGAAGGCTCCTCGGGACCATCGCCGCAAGTTCACCTGGCCTGCGGAATGAGCGACCTTTACACCCACAAGGAACACGGGCTCACCGCCGTTCTGCCGAACCAGGCCTCGCGGCTCGTGCGGTTTGGTCCGCATACGGACTTTCTTCTCAACGCCACCACCGCCCCGCCCGTCGCGGAGATTTATGGCAAAGGCGAAAACAAGGCCTGTAACGGATTCATTTTCGACGTGGCGTTTGAAGTGCCCGAGTCGTTTCAACCCTGGTACGTCGAGTTCAAGCGCGGCGCCCGCGTGGAGCTGACCAAGAAGCTGGCTGTGGATGCCCCGCCGTCCGGCGCGGCAATGGCCTATGGCAGTGCAGCGCCCAAGAGCCAGTCCACCCTTGACACTTCCAAAGCGGAGACCCAGTCCGAGGACTCGGAAGAAGAAAACGGCGGCGATTCAACCGAAAGCAGCGACTCCGAGCAACCCGCCAAGCAGCCTGGTAAAGCCAAGGTCGGGAGAGCCCCCGGCGGAAACGTCCACGTCGCCGACGCCGTCGAGGCCCGCACGGGCGCTTACGACGACCTTCCGATCCCGTTGCCCAAAGGAAATTCGCTCGTATCGCAAAAGATTCACGGCGGCGGCCTGGGCGAGTGCAACTTTTACATCGACATGCCGACCGAGGCCCCCAATAACAACGTCGTCAAGAAATTCTTTGTGCCGGAAGACAAGAAGATGGTTCAGGTCGGCGCGGACAGGAAGGATGCCCTGAGCCTCTACGGTCGTGCCCTGAACTACGCCGTCAACGTCGCCGCGCAGATCAAGGTCACGGACTCGGAAGGAAAGGACTACTACGCCATCGGCGTCTATTCCGCGGCGCCGGTCGGCGGCAAGATGGTCCTCGAAATTCAGTACTATCCCGAATCCGAACAACCCGAACGGGCGCTCAGCGGCAAAAAGGCCAAGAAGGTGACCGAAAGCATTTTGAAAGCGGCCAAACCCGATCAGCGGCTGTTCGGTTATCTCTTTCTCGTCGACCCCGGCGTTAAGATCGTGAGCTTTTCGGCTGGTGCGCGAAACAACGCCAAGCAGCAGGTCGAAATTGACGTGCCGAAGTGAATTAGCGGCCTACGTTTCGCCCGGACGGAGCCGGCGGAATGACACGTAACCTCTTTGCATCCGCAATCGTCCTCCTCACGGCGGCCTTCCGCGCGGAGCCGCCGTCGCCGACAAGCCTCCCGGTCACACTTGAGCCGGCGACGACGCAGAGTGCAACGTCCCAACCCGCGTCGGTCCTCCCGTCGGCCGCACAACCCGACGAATCTCTCCAGCGCTTGCAGGACGCCCTGGAAGCCCTCGTGGAGAAAATCGGTCCCACCGTCGTCGCGATCCAGACCGATCGCCGACCCGCGCCCGGAGATCGACCCTCTGGAAGCCCGCTCGCCTGGGTCGCCAGCGGCAGCGGCGTCCTGATCCGCGAAGACGGGATGATCCTGACCAGCCAGCACGTCATCGAAGGCGCGCTGGCCATTCACACCACCCTCCACGACGGTCGCAACTTTCGGGCCCGCCGCGTCGCCGCCGACCCCCGCGCCGATCTGGCGGTAATTCAAATCGGGGCCGGCGATCTCGCCACTGCGGCGCTGGGTGACGTGCGCTCCGTCCGTCGCGGCCACATCGTCCTGGCGATGGGCAACCCATTGGGATTGGCCGGCGATGGGCAGGCCGCCGTCAGCATGGGCATCGTCAGCGCCATCGGCCGCCCGCTGCCCGGCATTGTCGGGCGGGATGAAGACCGATACTACGGCGACATGATTCAGACCTCCGCCCCCATCAATCCGGGCCATTCCGGCGGACCGCTCATCGATCTCCACGGCCGCGTCGTCGGCGTCTTGACCGCCGTCAGCACGGGTTCGGAAAGCGCCGGCATCGCCTTCGCCGTTCCCATCGGAGCGCGGACCCGGCGAATCATCGACCGCCTTCTGTCCGGCGAGTCGATCGAATACGGCTATCTTGGCGCGGAGGTCGTCAATCTCACCGAGGCGCAGGTGCGCGCCGCGGACCTGACCTCCGAGCGCGGCGTGCTCGTCGATTCCGTGGTCGCGAACGAGCCCGCCGCCGACGCCGGTCTGCAAAGCGGCGACATCATATTGACCGTCGATCTCCGGCCGGTCGCGACGGCGGATGACTTTGTCTCAATCATCGGGGCCATCGAGCCTGGTCACAGCGCGCGAATTGAGTTTCTGCGCGAGGACCGGCGCGGCGTTGTCAACGCGACCATCGGGCGACGGCCGATGACCGCCGCGGCGAATTCCGCGGCGGCGACAATCGCGTTTCGCGGCGCCGTCCTGGAACCCGTCCCCTCGGCGATGCGCGAGGCAATTCACCTTCCGTCCAACGCCCTGCTCGTCGTCATGGTCGGCGCGGGCAGTCCGTGCGATCGCGCGGGACTGACGCCCGGCGACATCATCGTTCGCGTCAACGGCCGCGCGCCGTCGGCGGACGCGGCGCAGTCTCTCCCGACGCTGACCGATGATTGCCTGCTGGGGCTGGTCAGCGGCAATTCGCTCTTCATCAAATCGGAATAACGAACTTGTGCGGAGGTCCGGCCTCTCGATACAATGACCGGCGA
This sequence comes from uncultured Planctomycetaceae bacterium, assembly GCA_964414585.1. Lineage (GTDB taxonomy): Bacteria > Planctomycetota > Phycisphaerae > UBA1845 > UTPLA1 > DATEMU01. The sequence continues at coordinate 5,240 of CAYPXR010000103.1, read as the reverse complement.
CGGAGGATTACGATCATGGGGAAACCGACGCGACTGCCCATCCCGAACGTCGACGGGCTGGCCAAAATGCTCCGCGACGTGGTCGACTTTCCCAAGAAAGGGATCGTCTTCAAGGACATCACGCCGCTCTTGTCTGATTCAGCGGCGCTGTCGCTGGCCGTCGAGTTTCTCACGCAGCCCTTTCGCGATCAGCACATCGACGTCGTCGTCGGGGCGGAGAGCCGCGGGTTCATCTTTGGCACGGCCGTCGCCCGAAATCTCTCGGCGGGTTTCGTGCCGATCCGCAAACCCGGCAAGCTCCCCGCCAAAACGCGGCGCGTCGAATACAAGCTCGAATACGGCACCGACGCAATGGAAATTCACGAGGACGCGATCTGGTCCGGCGCGAAAGTGCTGATGATCGACGACCTGCTCGCGACCGGCGGGACGATGGTCGCGTGCTGTGATCTGGTGAAATCGCTCGGCGGACAGATCGCCGGCATCGCCTTTTTGATCGAACTCTGCTTTCTCAAGGGCCGCGACCGCTTCAACGGCCTGCCGATCCACTCCGTCATCAAGATCGAGGATGCCGCCGGCAAGGTCACGTCGGATTTTTGAGTTGCCAGATTCGAATCATCGACGCGAGCAGCAGCGCGATCAACGCCGCGCTGCACCAGACGCCGGGGGGCTGACCCAGCCACGGGCGATGGAAAAGCTCCTGTTGAATCCGCAGCGCGTCCCCGCTGCATGGGCCGATCCAGACCCATAGCATGTTGATCGCCACGACCGCGCCCAGGACCAGCCAGCCCGTCCACCATCGCCACGTCGGCCTTGCGGACCATGCCCAAAGGGCGATCGCGCTGAAAAGATAGCGCTCGTGCATCTGCGTCGAGAGGACGAAGAAACCGAGCGGTAGCAGCCTCGCCCCCCATTCGATCGACCACTCGTCTCCGCGCCGGCGTCGGATGACGTCGATCGCCAGCCACCAGATCAAGACGACACCGATGAGTCCCAGTGTCCGCGGGCTGACGCCGAACACCAGCGGCCGGTCGTCGCGGACGTATTCATTGAGCAGGTTGTCTTCAAGACCGGATTCGAGAAGCGGGTCCTTGATGATCCACGCGGAGAAACCGTTGAGATGAGTAAACGGGTAATAGTTTGGAGCGCCAATGTACGCTTCTCGAACGCCGCCCAACGAGCCGTAGAGGGGAGCGAGCATCACCGCGACCAGGGCGACGGCCGGCCACGTCGCTCGAAGCCATCGGCGTCCGTCGGTTCGACACTGGAGGATCGAAAGCATCAACCAGACCGGAAAGAAGATCAACGTCTGCGGCTTGGTGAGTGCGGCGATCGTCGCCCAGGCCCACATCCAATTCAGCTTCTTTCGTCGCGCCGCTTCGAACGCGCCAAGCAATAGCAGTGTGGGAATGGAGTCGATCTGGCCCCAAACCGACGAATCGTGCAGGACCGCGGGGTGCAGGGCATAGAGGGCGGAGACGATGCCGGCGAAAAGCAGCGACCATTTCCGGCTGAGCCAGAGTACGAGCAGCACGACCGTGATGAGATCAGCGAAAACCGCCGGCAGCTTGAAGAGAACGTATGCCGCGCGGACTTCCGGCGTATCGTTCCGCGCGATGATCGCCGCCACGGCCGCGTCGTCGAGCGGCTTGCCGGCAATCATCGGATAGATCGACGCCAGCGCGCGACAAACATAGACCTGTACTGGCGGATAGTTGCACAGCGGCGTCAGTCGGCCGTTGTGATCGTATCGCTCATAGACGCCGGCCAGTCCGGTCGTCGCCGCGACGTGGGCCCAGACGACGAATTGATCCTGATCGTGCATGAAGCCCGGATACGGCAGGAGCGGCCGGCGCGCCGCGAGACCGACGGCGACCAGCACGACGGCGACGATGACGCGCGACCGAGTGCGAGCCTTCGTCGGAGGGTTCTCGGTGCGATCGGGCGTTTCGGATGGAAGCGGCATCAAAGGCGAAGTTTATCCGGCGGCCGTCGCCGGGGACACATCGGCCCTCGGGCGGCTCGGATCGTGGAGGAGCAACCTTGCGAGGCCTCGATCCCTCGCGAAGAAATGAATACGCAAGCCGCCGGACGTCCGCCCGAGTTCCTTCGCCCGCCCCGCGGCGCGATCGATAAACCCCAGGGCTCGCTGCAAGTCGGACATTTGCCATGTGCTCCGCCCGTCGACGAGCGCGAAGTATCGCGCCATCCAACGCGCCGCGACGATCGAAAGGATCAGCGCTCGAAGGCCCTCAATGACCGGCCGGCCATAATACCCGTCGCCGAAGACCGTATGACTGAGGAGCCGCATTCGCAGATAGCGGGTCATCAGTTCATCGTCTTCTTGCGGTGATCCGTCGGGTTCTCGACATACCTGATCGATCCGGTCAAACGGGATCGCCGGCGCGCCGGCCGCGAGCGGCGGGATGTCGCCCTGTCCGCGAACCATCCGCCGACCGCGGAGGAGCTGGTCGAATCGGCGCTGCCATCTCGACCAGATTGGCGCCTGCATGTCCGCCAGCCCGACGTATTCGCCATGTGCAAAGACGTCCATTCGCAGCAGGGCAAGGTGCCGCGCGGCCGGAGGCGGCAACTCGGCGGGCGGCGAGGTGTTCTTCAATTCCACGATCAGCAACAAAACGAGTTCGCCAAGCTGCTGTTCGTTCACGGCGTCGAGCCGCGCCGCATCGAGCGTATCGCAAAGGGAGCAAAGTCCGTGCAACCGGTCGTCGAGCGGCCGGTCCGTGTCGCGAAGCCAGGCGTCGAGTTGATCGACCACCATTCCCACCTGCGCTGGGCTCAGCCGGCAGCCGCGCCGTAATTCGACAGCCTTGACGGCCGGAAACAAATTCCCGCCGGCCTCTTCCAATTCGGCGGCCAGACGTCGGACCTCCTGGCGATGTTGCGGAAGCGGTTCACCGCGATTGCTTGCGACGCTTGGGCAATCGAAACGGATCGCCGTGCGCAAATCGTCTCCTTCGCGGTGCAGCGTGAAAGGGTAAAGCTGACAGGCCAGCGGCTTGGCCGCGCCCCCATGTTCGGCGTGGATGCGACAGCGGCCGTCCTCCTGGAGAAAGACGCAGCCGCCGCCCGGCCGATGGTTGAGCACCGTATCCCGTCCGAGGCGAACATAGGGAGCCGAACCGATCCGTCCCGCCCAGTCTTGAGCGTCGATCTTGCGCACATCAGCAGGCGTCAAATGGACGACCAGCTCGCGGCAGCAATTGGTACAGGAGTGACAGGCGAACCGCTGGCCCTTCAATTCCGGCAAGATTACGGGCAGCTTCATCCCGGGTAGCTTACCTCTCTTCCGACGGAAAGCCCTATCGGGCCCGCCATTACTCCATTGCCGGGCTGGCTTTAGGAAAAGTCCGGCACAAATGGGACCGCGCCTTGACCGACAATTGGGGCGGGTAAGAATTGTAGTGTACCGGTTGGAGCTTTCGAGGACTGCCGGGCTACCAAAGCGATCTGGCTGACGCGAGCCCGTAATGCCTTGATCTCCCGTCGATCGGTCGGTCTGCACGAACCGACTTCGTCGACAGCCCACCCATCCGGTGACAAGGCGGCGCTCGTCTTGTCTTGCCCTCAAAGCCTCGCGGCAGGAGTTTCACTCGATGGTTCCGCGCCCTGTATCGTGCGCCGATTCAGACACCGCCTCCGACAAACTCAGCTACAAATTTCAACGTCTTCGCGAACAGATTCGCGCCGCGATTGCCCGCGGAGAATTCACGGGACAGCTCCCGGGCGAGCGCGAACTCGGCCGCCGTTTCGACGCCAATGCCAAGACGGTCAACAAGGCGCTTTGCGACTTGTCGAGCGAGGGCCTTCTCATCCGTCACATCGGCCGCGGCACCTTTGTCGCCGGAAATAACGAGTCGCACGCGACCGGCTCGCGGCTTCAGTCGTGTCTGGCGCTGCTTCCGGCGACGCCGGCGGCCGGCTATCGAGATCAACTGACGTCGGCGCTGGACGCCGCGATGCGCGAAAAGGGGATCCGGTTGGACGCCGTGGCGGTGGCCCGATTCGTCGACGGCAAAGTGCCGCTGGCCGGATGGCCGGCGCTGCGCCGTCGCGTCACGGCCGCATTGTTGTCGTATCCCATCGAACCGCTTTCCGGAGGGTGGGGACGATTCCACGACGATTGCATCTCGGAGGGACTTCGCCGACAGGTGCCGATCGTCGTGCTGGCGGCGCTCTCGGCCAGCGTCAAGACCAGCGCGGTCGCGCCGGACTATGGCGACGCCGGATTTCGGCTGGCCGAACATCTCCTTCTGGCGGGATGTGGAAGCGTCAACGTGCTGATCAGCGAGGAGGGGAGAGAAGCCAATATGGTGGTGGCCGGGGCGCAAGCGGCGGGGAGGCGCGGGGGATCGGCCGTCTCCATCGTGACGTTGCGCGAAGGGGCCGCCCCGTCCGCCTGCCTGAACGGAACGCTGGCCGCGAAACGCGATCGGTCGCGCCCAGAGCGCGGCGGATCGCCCGCGGGCATTGTTTGCGTGGGCTCGTCCGCCCTGCGAGCCGTTTCGAGCGATGAGAAGCTGCAAACGCTCATCCACAAGAGCGCGGTCCTGGCGGCCGGCCTGAGCGAGCCCGGCGAGGATGCCGCCGCTGCTTCGGGCATGACCTCGTACGAGGTCGATCTCCAAAAACTCGCTGCCTGGGCGGCCCGGCTCGTCACGGATTCACGGCCGGGGCAACGGCCCCAGGAGGTCCTGATCCCCGGCGAACTCAAAGTCCGCTCGCCGCGGGAGCCCGGCGGCGGGCGCTCGGCGGGGATTATCAGATCCGAGGCGGTCATCTAGCGAATCCCGAACAGCAAACGGTCAGAGTCGAACCGGCGATCCGCTGTAGGCTGGAGGCGGTTGGCGTCGCCCGAAAAATATTTTGTCGCGCAAACGAGCACAATTGAGCATAGCGGCCCGCGCCGCGGACCCGGCCAAATTAACCGCGGCAGCATGAAAAATCCTCGCGGGAGGAAAAGAAATGAACGAATAGCATTGCAAACGGAGAGGCCTGGGACCTGAGGCTTGAGGCTTGAGGTCCGCCGGGGCGAAACTTCGACTTGAATTTCTTGAAATTCGACGTCATGGCGCGGAATCTCCGTGCGCGGTGACCAGTGATTAGAGCGGTTCCCAGGTGAATGGACGATATAGAAGGAGGTTTGGAGGTCATGGCATGGATGCCTATTCGATGGACCTCCGCGAGCGTGTGGCGGCCGATTGCGACTCAGGGATGTGGTC
>CAYPXR010000102.1:0-88817 GCA_964414585.1 uncultured Planctomycetaceae bacterium | reverse complement strand
TGTCACGACGTCGGCAAGGCGATCAACCCTCAGTCGGTCGCCGGTCAGATGGTCGGCGGCGCGACGCAGGGGATCGGCATGGCGCTTATGGAGGAGGTCGTCAATGAGGACGGCGTGATGAAGAACCCGAACTTCACGGATTACATCCTGCCGACCTTCCGTGACGTGCCGACGATCGAGACGGTGATTCTGGAAACGGACGATCCCGGCGGGCCATTTGGCGCGCGCGGCATCGGCGAGCCGCCCTTGATCGCCGCGGTTCCGGCGGTTCTCTCCGCCATCGGTAACGCGATCGGCGTCCTGCCGCATACGCTGCCGTGCAATCCGCAGCGCGTTTGGGAACTCTTGAACCCGGAGGAGGCGCAGGTGCCGTTTGGAGCGAGGTTGAAACTTGCGCCGTCTCACGCGATGCTGATGAAATAACGCGATACTCGCTTATCAGTGGACATCGCTTTGACCCCCATTCATTCGAACGCTATGCTAGTATCATGACCATAGACGTCCCAACCGAACTACAGCAATACGTTGAAGAACAAGTCGCTACTGGGGTCTATGCCAGCGAGCGGGACGTTATCGCCGATGCGGTCCGCGTGTTGCGGGAATTGCGCGAGCGACATGACGCTCTCAGGCAAGACATTCAGGCCGCAGTGGCCCAGAGCAGGAAGGGCGAAAGCGAACCGCTCGATATCGATGAAATCAAGGCTGAGGGCCGGCGTCGACTCGGACAAGATAAATGCCGTTAGTTCAACGAACGCCTCTTGCGCGGTCGGACTTGCTGGATATCTGGCTTCACATTGCTGATGACAACGTGGATGCCGCGGACCGATTTGTTGATCTGCTCGATGCAAAGACTTCTCTCGTGGCGACTCAACCGATGATGAGGGTGGCCAGGCCCGATCTGGGCCATGATGTCAGAAGCTTCACCGTGGACGATTATCTATTGTTTTATTTGCCGATAAACGACGGTATTGAGTTGTTGCGTGTGATCCACGGTTCCCGCGACATTCCCGCGATATTTCAAAAACCGTCATGAATACCATTCGTATCGACCATGCCACGCTGATCGCGCATCGCAACGGGACGCCCGTGGTGTTGGACGACCATTCGATCCTCACCGACGATGGAATCATAGCCGGCGTGTTTTCGACGAGTCAAAGCGCGCAGCACCCGGCGACGGACGTCATCGACGCCTCGCGGCACATCGTTATCCCCGGGTTCATCAACACGCACCATCATCTCTATCAATCCCTGACGCGCTGCATGAAAAGCGTGCAGGACGCCGGGCTGTTTGATTGGCTGACCGCGTTGTACCCGAAGTGGAGCAGATTGACGTACGAGGCGGTCAATCTTGCCAGTCAGATCAGCATCGCCGAGTTGCTATTGTCCGGCTGCACGACGACGAGCGATCATTTTTACTTGTTTCCACAAAACAGCGACGTGCGGTTGGAGGCGGTTGTTGAAGCGGCCGAATCGCTGGGCATGCGCATTCATGCCTGCCGCGGGTCCATGAGCGTCGGAAAGTCGCGCGGGGGGTTGCCGCCGGATGTTTGCGTGCAGGAGGAAAAGACGATCATCGAAGATTGTGGGCGAGTCCTTCAGCAACTTCACGATCCGAGCCCGCACGCGATGCGGCGAATTGATCTTGCGCCGTGCTCGCCATTCTCCGTTAGCGCGGAACTGTCGCGGGAGACGGCGGCGCTGGCCCGCGACAACGGGGCGCTGCTTCACACGCATGCCGCTGAGACGCTCGATGAGGAAAAATACTGCCTCGAAAAATTCGGCAGGCGGCCGATCGAATGGCTCGACGAACTCGGCTGGCTGGGTTCGGATGTCTACCTCGCACATTGCGTGCATCTGGCGGACGCCGATATCGAGCGATTGGCGCAGACGCACACCGGCATTGCGCATTGCCCCTCGTCAAACATGCGCCTGGGCAGCGGTATCCCGCCGGTGCGGCGGCTGCTCGACGCCGGGGCGCGCGTCGGCCTGGGCGTCGATGGCAGTTCCAGCAATGACGGGTCACATCTGCTCGTCGAGGCGCGACAGGCGTTGCTGCTTCAACGGGTCTGCGAAGGAGCCAAGGGCCTTTCGGTTGACGAAGCGTTTACCCTCGGCACGATGGGCAGCGCCGCCGTGCTCAATCGGCCGGAGTTGGGCAACATCGACGTCGGCTTTGCCGCCGATCTGGCGATGTATCGGCGCGACGACGTGGCTCTGGCCGGAGCGGTCGAGCAGGACCCGTTGGGGGCGTTGATGCTTTGCCACGTCGCCCGGGCCGACCGCGTCCTTGTCCATGGCCGAACGGTCGTCCGCGACGGGCAGATCACCGGCATCGACCTGGCACAACTTGTCGAACGATTCAATCGCCTGGTTCGGGAGCATTTCGTATGAATCGCTCGGACGACACGGACCGGTTTCTTCAAGATGTTGAACGCCTTCTTCGCGACGGAGCAGACGATATTGCATTGACGGCGATTCTCGATCAAACGCTTTCGCATTGTTCCTGCGTCGTCGGCACGATCCATCGCTTGAATCCGTCGACGGGCGTCCTGGACCTCGTCGTTCATCGCGGCATCCCCGATGCGATCATGGATCGCGTGCGCCACGTTCCCGTCGGCAAGGGAATGGCCGGCCTCGCCGCTGCGCGGCGCGAGTGCGTGCAGGTCTGCAATCTCCAGACCGACGAGTCGGGCCAGGCCAAGCCCGGGGCGAAGCTGACCGGAATGGAAGGATCGATCGCGGTGCCGATGCTGGTTGAGGGCGTCGTTCGCGGTGTCCTGGGCGTCGCCAAGCCGACGGCGTACGAATTTACGGCGGCGGAAAAACGGGTACTGCTGGACGTTGCCAGTCTCGTCGGCGAGCGGTTAGGATGACGATCTCGCCCGGTCGAGCCGGATCGGCGCCTCGCGCGGTCTCAAGACTTCCTCGCACAGGAAGGTCAGGTCCAACGATGAGATTTCGACGAATCGCAGGCCATTTCACGATGATCATCGGCGTCGCCGTAACGATGGGCGGCGGCTGCGACATTACCGTCACGCCGCCTCCGGAGGCGATTCTGCAGGGCGTTTGGGAGTTGACCAATTCCCAATTCGGTCTGAGCAAGCGGACCTTGGAGTTCGACGGCCAGGGCCACCTGATCAAGTCCAGGACGATCATCGGCAGTATCACCATTACCGACAGCGACCAGCATCGCCTCACCCGTGTCAACGGGTCCAACGTTCGAATTGAGACCACCGGCAATCTGGTTTTTGAGGGAACGCTTAATGATACTTCCACCGTCATCACCGGAAAGCTGACGACCGAATTTGAAATACCCTTTATCGGAGTTCAGGTGACCGTGGACAACGGCGACGCGACGCTGACCAAACAGTGATGTCGAACGGCCAGGCGTCCGATTCTCCGCGCCGACTCTAATTCCAGCTTTGATTTGTAATCGCCATCGTCGAAGTGACGCGCCATAATGCCATGGAGCAGGGAGATTTTTCATGGCCCGCGTCCGGCACGATGACGATTCTCGCCTGGAATTCGCCGATCCGTTGACGCAGCGGATCGTCGGCTTCATTTTGCTCGCGGGCGGGCTCGGCCTTGCGGTTTACGGTCTATTCTATTTTGCGGGGGTTTCGCTGCCGCTGAGATTTGCCTGGCAGGCCTTCATCGCGGCCGCCATGTTCATATTCGTCGGTGCGGGATTCGCATTGCGCGTCGAGTCGATCGCGTTCGATCTTGATCGACGCGGATACGCCCTTCGAAAGGGGTTTCGATGGCGAGCCCCGACGATGACGGGGACTTTCGACGACCTGGAGGGCATCGGTCTCGTCAGGGAAACCCGACGCTCCAACCACGGCGGCCGCGCCAGCGCCATGAGCAATGTCGTCTGGGTGGCCCGACTCAATCTACGGACGGGTCCTACCCACCGCCGCAAGTCCATCGACTTGGATGAATGGGAGGATCGCAAAGAAGGACTGGAGCGGTGCGAGCGATACGCCTCCACGCTCGGCATTCAATTCGTCGATCTGACCGGTGACGAGCCGGATGTCCATGCGCCGTCGGATGCTGACCGGAAAAAAACCGGTCCGGCCAAATTGCGGCGCACTCCGACCCGCGACGCGGCGCCACTCGATTTGGGACGATTACAGATCCCGGAATTGCCCGCAAGATCGTTCGTGGAAACCCTTCGAATGCCGGATCGGGTTCTCATCCGATTGCCATCGGGCCGGAAATGGGGTACCGCGACCAAATCCTTCATCATCGGGACTGGTTTTGTCGGCATCCCCGCGTGGATTTTTTCCATCTTGTTCTTGATGGGGCAGACTCCGTTTTCGACTGACTGGCAAACGATGGCCCTGATCGGTCTTCTTGCGGCGCTCGGATTTTTTGGACTCCTGGGCCTTCTGTTCATCTTGATGGGTGTCGGCTTGTTGATCGATGGACTCTTCGCCATCACTGGCTTGACAGAGTTCGAAATCCTGCCGACCTCGATCCGGTGGCGAAAGACGCTTTTTGGCCGAGGGATTGAAGTTCGTCGACGACGGCGGGACGTTTCGATCGCCGACATTCGCAAGGTCCAGATCGTTAAGGAAGGCGACCGGCCGGCCGTTACGCTCCTGACCGACCGGGAAGAATTCGCGCTGGGCAGCTATTTGACCGACGCAGACCAGAAATGGCTGAAGGGGTTGATCGCGGAACTGGTGTCCAAGAGCTAGTTCGGTCGATTGACCTTGTCTCTTTGCTCCGCCCCTTGCATCTGGCGACGAATCGTCCAAGATAGTCCTATTGCGAGAGAAGGGGTTCAACACTTTATGGTCGCAGACAAACTAGTGCCCGGCCGAAAGGTTCGCGTCGTTCAATCCATTCAGACGCGTCGCGGCCCATGGCAAACGCAAATCGAAGGTGAGGTTCTTTCCTGCGCTTCGCAGCCCACCGGCAGTTGGTACGCCCACGGCAAGCATGACCGGCTGTGGCTTCAGCGATTAAGGTTGAAGCGCACGGACGGCGAAATCGTCGATCTTGTGCTCGATGAGGATTCCGTCGTGACGGAAATTTGAAGGATTCGACGGGCCGCGCTTTGTTGAGCGAGATTGCATTGGTTCATTTATCCGTTCGACCCAATTCAAGAGTCCCCTACGAGGTTCGCTATGCCGATGACGAGGTGATCGTCGTCGAGAAGCCCGCGGGCGTCGTTTCGCAGCCGGGCAAAGGACATGAGGCCGACAGCCTGCTCAACGGTCTTTTCGCCGAATTCGGCCCCACTCTTCAAAATCTCGGAGCGTCCCGCGATTGGGGCTTACTGCACCGACTGGATCGAGATACCTCCGGACTTCTTCTCGTCGCATTGCGCAAGAGCGCATTTGATCATTTGCTCGATCAGTTCAAGCGCCGACTCGTGAAGAAAGTCTATTGGGCCATCGTGGCGGGATCGCCCTCGCCGGCGCAGGGCGTGATTCAAAAGCCCATTGCCGAAGTGGTCGGCGTCCGTAAGAGGGCGGTCTTGTCCCGCGACGGCCAATCGGCGATCACGGCCTATCGTGTTCTGCAGAAGGCAAGCGACGTGTCCCTGATCGAGGCTCGGCCCAAAACGGGACGACTGCACCAAATCCGGATACACATGGAATCGATCGGCTGCCCCGTGCTTGGTGATGTTACGTACAATGGAAAGAAGCCCATGCCAAAGGTTCCGCGGCTTTGTCTGCATGCGGCCGGCCTTTCGTTTCTCCATCCTGTCGACGGTCAACGCAAGACCGTTCATTCGGAATGGCCGGCAGACCTTTCGACGACGCTCAAGCGTTTCGGATTGACAGCGCCGGAAAATTAATCGTGCGGGTGCGTGGCGGGTGAGGACGGTTCCGGTTGGGTCGTCGGCAACTTGGCGCCCCAATGCGCGGCGTTGTCAGGTTGGCCGGTCTGTTGGAAGACTTCAATGAGACTTCGGATGTTTTGTTGCGTCCGCGGATCGGCCGCGCCGAACACGGCCTCGAGACACTTACAGGACGATTCGAGTTCCTTTTCCGCTTCCGGCCATCGGCCCAGGGCCATAAGGCAGCGTCCGTAGTTTCCTTGGAAGAGCCCCGCCACATAATTGTCCGGCGAAAGCGCCGCGACGGCGGATCGGCAGGCTGCTTCGTAGTAGGTCGCGGCCTCGTCGAGTTTTCCTTGTTTTTGCAGGGCCATTCCCAGGTTGTTCCTGGTGACCATGGTATCGACGTGATTTTCGCCGAGGGTCCGCTGACGCGCCGCGAGCACCGTCTTCAGAATGTCCACGCCCTCCGCGGTTCGCCCTCTCGCGCAGACCAGTGCCGCCAGGTTCGCCTGGGCTATCAGCGTGGTGGCATGATCGGGTCCAAACGATTTGCGACGGGCTTCATACGTCCTGCGGAAGAGCGTTTCGGCTTCGTCGATTCGCCCCAGGTCCTGGACGACTTTGGCCATGTTATTCAGCGCCGTCAGCGTCGTGGGGTTCTCCGGGCCGAGCGTTCTTGATTCGACCTCCACGACGCGCTTCAAGAGCGTCTGGGCCTCATCGAGCTTCCGTCGTTCGATGAGCAACGTTGCCAGATTGGACATGTTGACCAGCGTATCGGGGTGTTCCTCGCCCAGCACCTCCAGCCGGGTGTCCAGCGTCTGCCGTTGCATGGACTCGGATTCGTCGAGCTTGCCCTGTGACTGCAGCGCGAGCGCGAGGTTGTTCATCGCCGTCAGGACGCCCGGGTCCTTCAGGCCGTCGCGCCGAATTCCTTCCGTGACCACGTGCCGATAAAGGTCTTCCGCCTCCTTGATTCGGCCCAGTTGCTTCAGGAGGACGGCCAGGGTGTTCATCGTTCCGAGTGTTTCGCGGTGATCGGGGCCGAGTTTCCGCCGCTGGATGTCCAGCGTCGATCGCAATACCTTCTCCGCCTCGTCCCGCTTGCCGCGTTGATTGAGGATATCGCCGAGCTTTTCCATCATTCGCAAGGTGAGGGAATCGTCCGTACCAAGGGCGCTCTGGATGGTTTCCAGCGCGGCGCGACCCTGCTGCTCGGCCTCCTCCATTCGACCCCGCGCGGCCGCGATGGTGGGCAGTTCGGCCAGGACTTCGAGGGTGTTTCGGTTGGTGGGTCCCAGCGTCATGGCGCAAAACTCATGCGACTTCTGTAACTGGTTCTCGGCCTGCTCGTACATCCCCAGCGCGAAATAGGTCGATCCCAGTATTCCTCGAATGCCGGCTTCGACGAGCGGCTGATCTTTGACGGTCGGTCCGATCTCCCTGGCCGCTTTGTTGATCACGTCGAGAAATCGAACGTTTGCGCCGTCGTTGCCCGGATCGACGGAGGTCAGCATCTTTTTGAGAAAGTCGCCGATCGCTTCGCGTTGTGCCGACTCGTGCCGGGCTTGTCGCCACGAGTAGACAGAGACCGTCAGCGCGATGGTCAGGGCGACCAGGACGACCAGGGTGAGGCCGGCGGCGAGCTGGTAGCGGCGAAGGGTCTTTCGAAGCGTGTACCACGCGCTGTCGCGCTTGGCCTGGATCGGCTCGCCCGCCAGATAGTGACGGATGTCGCCGACCAGCTCCGCCGTGCTCTGGTATCTGCGCAAGGCGTCTTTGTCGAGGCACTTCATGACGATCGTGTCGATTTCATCGTCGAGGTTCTTCGCGATGGCGCTCGGGCGGGGCGGCTGCGACTTTGCAATGTTCTCGAACAACTGACGAATGCCGCCGCTCGTTTCAAAGGGAAGTCTGCCGCACAGCATCTGGTAAAGGATGACGCCGAGCGAATAGACGTCCGTCCGGACATCGACGCGCGTGTGGCTGCCCTCCAGTTGCTCCGGACTGGCCCAGGGCAGCGAACCGAGAAACTGGCCCGTGACGCTCATCGACTGTATTCGAGAATCGTTCAACGCGGAGTCGGTCGTCGTTTTGGCCAGACCGAAGTCGCAGACGTGCGGTTCGCCGGCAGAGTCCACCAGGATATTGCCGGGCTTGAGGTCGCGATGAATGACGCCGCGTTGATGTGCATAGTTCACGGCGTCGCAGACCTTGGCGAACAGAATCAGCAAACCGGTGGTGCGGTCCTTCGTGGATAACGACGACTGTCTGTTCGCGATGTATTGATCGAGCGGGACGCCGTCAATGTACTCCATGACGAAGTACAAACGCCCGTCGCCGGTGACGCCGCTGTCGTGAACGCTGACGATGTTCGGATGGCGCAAACCGGCGACGAGGTCGATCTCCCGTTCAAAACGCCGTCGCCCCGAGACCGAGGCGAAAGCGCCTTCGAGCAGGACTTTCACGGCCACGCGACGTTTCGTGGAGCGCTGGATTGCCGAGTAGACGATGCCCTGCCCGCCGCGGCGAATCTCGCGAATATCGTCGAATCCGGCGATACGCGGAATTTCCGCGGGGCCAAATCCCCCGCGCCGAAGCTCGCCGACGAGGGAATCCGGGTCCTGATACCAGCCCACGCTTGTTGACGACATGGCGGTCGTTCGCCTCAGCCTTCATCCTGGATCTGTTGATCGATCACTTCGCCCAGCCGGCGGAGGATTCGTGATTTTGCCTGATACACCTGGTCCACGCTCATGCTGAGTGCGTCCGCGGTGTCCGGCGCGGGCTCGCCGGCCAGGCCGTAGCGTTCGAAGGCCTGGAAGTCGGTCTTGTTGAACTCCGCGGAGATCGTTTTCATGGCCAGCCGCAGGTGGTACTGCCGCCACTCGGCTTCCCATTGGGCCTCCACGGTCTCGTCGGCGGCGCCGGCGGCGGTCAATTCCTCCAAATTCTCTAGTGCGATGGCGCCCTTGTTCTGACACGATTTTCGATAAATCACGTGCAGAACAACCGTCTTGAGATAGGACCGGAATTTCCCCTTGGCGGGATCATAATTGAAGCTGGGCAAGGCCTTCGTCAGCGCGACAAGAGCCTCCTGAAGCACGTCATCGCAGTCCGCCGGCTGTACGCCCTGACGGCTGGCGAACCCCCGGATCAGGTCGGCATATCGATCGTGAAATTCGGCCCAGGCTCCCCGATCGGTCCCATCGGACAGGCGAGCCAGCAGCGACACATGCGTGGTGGTTTGGCCGATCACACCCTCCATCATACCCTGCCATCCGCCTCTCTGAAAAAAACACCCCATCGGTCAGAAATCTTGTCAGACCGGCCCTGACGCCCTGCTAGGGTTGGAGACGGCGTCGCGGACGCTGATTGGGTTACGGAGTTTTGGATCGGCCGCCTGCCTCGCGTGCGGGATTCAAAAGGAGAACGTCGGATGTCAACGAGACTTATGCGAAATATTCTGGTGTCGGCGATGGTGACGATCGCGTTGCCGGTGATGATGGGCATGCAATGCCCCGCGGACCTGACGACCAACATGCCCGGAGATAATTCGACTTCGGACTCCTCGGGCGATCAGAATCAGGATCAAGTTCCCACCGGCACCTCCGCCGACTACGCCGGCATTTATGTGACCAACTACGGCGGAAATTCCGTCACGGTCTATTCGCTCGATGCCGACGGCGACGCGGCTCCGAAGCGGACCATCTCGGGCGCGAAAACGGGGATCAAAGGTCCGTTGGGCATCGCCCGGGACACGCTTCGACAGATTTACGTGGCGAACCGCAGCGGATGCAACGTGACCGTATTTGGAGCCGGCGCCGGCGGCGACGTGGCACCGGTCACGACATTGACGGATGCCGACATGGGCTCGCCGGAAGGGCTGGCCATCGGCATTGACGACGGCGTCTTCGTGTCCAACTGCCCGACGCTGGGCGGCTGCGGCGGCGTGGCGGGCGTTTTCCACTTTACCAAGAACACCTCCACGAGCGATTATCGAATCGCCGGCACCAACACCGGCTTGACTGTGCCGGTCGGCTTGGCGCTGGACGAGGCCCGAAACCTCTTCGTGGCCAACGCCTTCGGCGGGCCGGTCAATCTCTTCGGCCCCGGGCAATCCGGCGATCAATTCCCGGTTCAATCCTTCTCGCCCGGCGGCAATACGCAGTCGATCGCCTATAACAGCGCGACGGTGCTCCTCGGCGCCGGCGGTACCGGCGTGACCGAGTATCACTCGAACTCCACGGGCAACACGGCGTGGCTCGGCTTCCTGAAGCCCGCGGGATTCAGTTACACCGGCGGCATCTTTTTCGACACCGACGTCACGCCGCCGATCGTCTACGCGGTTGATTTCTCCGGAAATGCAATCTATGTCATCCAGACCGTCGGCGTTCCGCCTTTCCTTTCCGTCGGCACGGTGAAAGTGATCAAAGGGCCCTCGACCGGCCTGATGAGCCCATACGGGATTGTGGTGATCAAAGTCTAGAACGATCCCGATTGGGGAGTAGACGAACTCATGGGTCGGTTCGAACGGACCGCCCATGAGTTTCGTCGTTGGTCGGATTGACCGACCGGGGCCGTCGCCGTACGCTTCGTGAAGGGCCACCAGCGCGAGGTGAAATGGCGAACGTCGAACAAGTTCTGGTCGTCAAACGGTCCGTCTTCCACGAAGTGGGGAGTTTCCAGGGGCTGAATTTTCAGACCGATTCCTATCTTCGGCGGTTTTTTTCGCCCGGTACGCTTCGCTTCCTGCCGCGCCCGGAGGCGGAGATCGATCCGAACTTCAAACAAATCATCCCCTACGTCGTAATGACGCACGGCGGTCGATGCCTGAGTTACGTGCGCGGCGCGAAGGCGGGAGAAAAGCGGCTCGTGGGAAATCGCTCGATCGGCATCGGCGGGCACATCAATCCCGTGGACGAGATGCCGCTGTTCGGGGATTTTCGCGATACGTACCGCGCGGCCGTCGATCGCGAAGTCGCCGAGGAGGTCGTGGTCGAAACGAAACATACGGACCGGATTGTCGCATTGCTGAATGACGATTCCACCGAGGTCGGCCGGGTGCACTTGGGCGTCGTGCATCTCTGGGAATTGGATTCGCCCGACGTCCGCAGACGCGAGCAAGTCATCACCCAGCTTTCATTCTTGAGCGTTGCCGAACTGCATGCGTTAAGCGAATCGCTGGAATCCTGGTCGCGATGGTGCCTGGAACATCTCGATGATTTGCTCAAGATTCCGGATCGTCAGGGCGCGGCGGCCTCACTTTAGCGGAGTCCGTCGCCACCGTCGCCACTTTTCCCCCATGCGCCGGACGGCATCATCCAAGTCCATCCCCATCAATTGTTCGTAGGTAAACCACGCGAGATCGTGCGACTCGTCACTGACCGCGAATTGATCGTGGCCGCGGGCCTGGAGCAGGAAGCGAACGTCGAAATGTTCGTGTTCGCCTTCGGTCGCCGTCGCGGGATAGCGATGCACGTCGAGGTCGAAAATGTCCTCGCTGACCGGGACAATGTCCTGAAGGCCCGATTCTTCCCGCGCCTCGCGGAGGGCGACGGCGAGCAGGTCGGGGTGCCCGTCGGCGTGTCCGCCAAGTTGAATCCACTTGTCGAGCTTGCGATGGTGGGTGAGCAGGACGCGCTGCCCGGTCGTATCGACCAACCACGCGGAGCCGGTGAGATGCCCCGGCTCAAACGTGCTCTCAAAGCAATGGGGATGCTCGCGGACAAAGGCCTCGATCTTCCGCCGCTGCGCCTCGTCGCGCGGGTCCGCCGGCTGATATCGCGAGAGCATGGTTAATAAGTCGTTTCGATGCACGTCTTGTCCGATCTGGGACCAAATTCAGCGAGAGCATCAATTTAGCCGCCAATCTTCTTCGAGACAACTTCTTGGCCTGTTTTTCGGCAGGAGACTTGCGACTTGCTCCAGTAGCGTCAGCGCCGGAAGCGGTGCATCACTCTGTTAGATCAGCCCGATTCGGCTGTAGTCCAGATCGATCGTCGTCCACAGCGCGGCGGCGATCCGAATCGCCGGCGATGCGTGGTTCACCGGGCTTTCTTGCTCAGCCATCGGGATTTTTCGATACTTGGAGCGAACTGTAAGGTCAAGCCGCTCGTACGAGATCGGAGACGGAATCGCGCTTTGCATCAAAGAGACTGATCACATGAAAACGCGACGCCTGGGTCGTTCAGATATTCCGGTCAGTGAGATCGGCGCCGGTCTCTGGGGCATGGGAAGCTGGACGGGCTCGAACGACGACGAATCGCGGCAATCGCTTCAGATCTCGTGTGATCTCGGATGCACGTTTTTCGACTCGGCATGGGCCTATGGAAAGGGACGCTCGGACGCGCTCCTTGGTGGTCTCGTCGCCAACAATAAGAATAAGCGGCTCGTTGTCGCCGGAAAGATTCCACCCAAAAATATGAAGTGGCCCACGTCGCCGTCGGACCGCATTGACGACGTCTACCCCGTGGACCACGTCGTCGAATACGCGGAGCGGACCCGGGACGCGATGGGCGTGGATTCGGTCGACCTGATTCAGTACCACGGCTGGGACGATGGCTGGGTCACCGGTCCGATCTTTGAGCGCGCCGTCAGCGAGTTGAAACGGCGCCGGTTAATGCGGGCGTTCGGGTTGAGCCTCAATCGATGGGAGCCCTGGAACGGGCTTCGCGCGATCCAGACCGGGATGGTCGATTGCGTCCAGGTGATCTACAACATTTTTGATCAGGCCCCGGAAGACGAGTTGTTCCCGCTTTGCGAGGAGAAGGGCGTGGGGGTGATTGCCCGCGTTCCGCTCGACGAGGGGAGTCTTGGAGGAAACCTGACCGTTTCGACGACCTTTCCCGCCGAGGACTGGCGGGCCGGTTATTTCAGTCCGGAGAATCTCCGCGAGACGGTTCGCCGTGTCGAAGCTATTCGCGGTTTGTTGCCTCCTGGCCTGACGCTTCCTCAAGCGGCGCTGCGGTTCGTCCTTTCAAACCCGATCGTGAGCACGGTGATCGTCGGAATGCGGAGCGAAGCGCACGTTCGTGAAAATATCGCGACGAGCGATCAGGGGCCGCTCGATCGGAGCCTCCTCAATGAATTGAGGCGGCATCGTTGGGATCGCAAGCCGTCTCGAACATGAGAGGGGCGTGATTTATTGTCTGGTTGCCGAATTTGGTGCTTGGGTTTCTTCTTGTTCAAACGGAGAGGGAGGACTTTCTCAGGCTCGAATCTGCAAGTTATGCTACATGCTCACTTTGCGACTCAAGTCGAGCGATGACAAAGAGTTCGCTCGTCTCGCTGATGTCCTGTTCCTACACGGTTTTCTACCGACTCGTGATGCGTTCTGAGGGCAGTTTGAGGGCAGTTTCGATCCGAGCATACCGTAGCTCGCGCGAGAGATGCTGCGTTTAGAATTGCTGGTTTCGTCGGACGACCACTATTCGGAAGTTCACTCAATCCGCGTACTCGTACTTGTTGAGGTAAACGATAAGATCAGCGAAGTCGACAACCTGGGGCGAGGTTGCGCGTCCTTCCCTATTCTTGAATTCACCGGCGAAGGGATCAAAGTATGGAGCGATTAGGATTCCGTCGAGTTCGACTAGTAGCCGATCCCGAGCTCCGATTTTTTTGGCTGGGACTCCGGCGGATCGTGCGATCGAGTTCCAAAGGGATTCGATATCAGTGGTGCTTAATTCAGGATTCCTCTCCTTTACAATCTCAAATTGGGCGGAGAGTTCGACATCATTGCGACTCAAAATGTTGCGAAGTGACGATCGCCGCCTGAAAAATGCGCGAGTATGCCAGAAGCCAATCGCGACCAAGGCCGCCGACAGGCACACCCAGTATGCCCGACCTCCTACTCCTGTCCAAAAGGCGAGTCCGAGGATCAGTCCTGCAACAGCTGAGAAAACAATAGTTCGGCGCCAAGTCACCCGAATGCTCGATCTAATATGCCCTGTTATTTATTCCGCAACGAATAGCACAATAGGTTTCAAATGACAGCGCAACGCCTCCGCTAATAATGATTCCCCCTTGTAGGGCTCCCGCTGCCCCGCCAGCCCCCCTAATTCTCTGAAGTCCACCCGTCACGCGAGATCCAACCGAATCACGAAGTCCACCAGGCAATCTGTCGGCGAGTCCGCCTCCAACTACATCGATTGACTTTCCCCACCCAGGTCCTCGAAGAATCTGAATTCCACCGATGTTCTTGGGAATCGGAACCTGTGAACCGATTCCAGCACCAATTGAAATCTCGGCGGCATTGAGCGAGTCCAAACATCTTCCCATGCAATCCGTGAATTCTGTTCCGCGCATTACCTTCTGGTTATGAGTGCCCGGCTGGCCTCGTCGACATGCATCCATACTTTGATCAAACGTGTCGAAGCACGAATCGCGGCTCGGCGCACCAGGACCTCCAGCCCTCCAAGCTTTCAGACAGTTATGTAAGGCCGAGTTTGCTGCCGCCTGGCATTTTTGGTCCTTGGTTCGCTTGTTACAGGGCTGATTACTGTCCTCACCCAGCGGGTCCACCAAATTCGTAGGCCGCCCCTGCACGTACTGGTAAAGGTTGACCCCGTCCACGTAACCCGCCGGGTCGCGTTGTAGCCAACGACCGAGCGCAGGCGTGTACGTAGCCTGCGCTACCGATGAAACCACAAGGACCAAACTGAACGCCAGAACCGTTGCATTCGTGAACTTCATGATCGGGCCTCCAATACTCATGGATTATCACCGCGTCGCCCTGGCTGCGCCAAGGGGATAGTCGGATTCGTGGGCCGAATCCCTGGCGGCTTTGGTGTCCCACCCCGCTGAGCCGGATTTGGCGGGAGTAATGGTGTTTTGGCCCCACCGATGCCCTTCGCGCGGGCCCGACGGGCGAAGATTTCGATATCACTGACCGGCACCAACGCACTGGCATTGAGCATGCTGCCTCGTGTCGTAATCGCCTTCGGCATCAGACGGTATGCCTCGGAGAAGGCAGCCATCGCCTCTGGTAATCGGTTATTTGCTTGGAGACAAGCTCCACGGCTGACAAGGAAGCTGGCCAATTCTTCCGTCGGTCCGAGCGATTTGAGGAATTCACCTGTCGCCATTTCAACATCGCTGATCGGTTCGGGCCATTTTCGATAATAGTCATCATCGAAGTAGTTCACGTTTCCGTTCGATGCACCCTCGATGTTGAATCGCTCCCCGCCGCCATCCCAGCGGCAGAACAGGTGCGTCTTGGCTCCGACGAGCTTCATGGGATAGCCAAGCCGCCGACCAATCGCGACGTACATCACCGGCATCGACGCGCAGGTCCGCCGTTGTCACTGCCGATCATGCCGTGAAGGAACAGGTCCTTGGAGTTTGAAAAAATGATGTCGCGTATTCGGGCGACGTTGTAATGGACGCCGCAATCTTCCTGAAGGCACTGGACGATGAATTCAGCACGAAGCCTCGCTTCGGAGTGCCTGTAGTGATCCGCGTATCGAGGGTCTTTGACGCGATATAGGTGACGTTCGGTCTCGAACTTGACTTTCGCCGCCCATTCATCGAGCTTCTTCGTGGCAGCGCTGATATCGAGATTCTCAGCGCCGGGAAGACCGCTCGCACAAAGCAAGTTCGTGCCGGCGATATCAACTCTGGCAAGGTCGTCCGGCGTCATCGCCAGCAGGTCGTACAACGAGGAACAGGCTCTAATACCTTCGGGCTGTTTCGCGGGCGACATCGGCGTTTCCGGCGAACGGACAGGTTGTCGAAGTGAATTCGCTGTCAGGAAAGCCACCGCTGTCACGCCCGCGCCAGCGAGAAAGGTGGCGACGGGAAGGAATCGCCCCTTCCTCGTTGTTGAATCGACTGCCGAATTCGGCCCCTTCGACCCGCCGATGGAATCCTTTGTTTTCCGGCCCGCTCGTTTCATCGTCGCGATTCTCCCGCGCAGGATTCACGCGTCAATAAACCGCCGACTTTCGCGTCTAGCCGTTGAAACTCTGAACCGTTTTGAGGGCAGTTTGAGGGCAGTCGGCCAGTCAACAACCGAGAAGCTCGTCGCAACTCCAACAGACTCAGTCACTTGCACGAGATGGATCGTGCGAAGCGGAGAATGCCAGCCTCTTCCGTTCGCGCGACGATTCGTCGGTCGCGTAAGACATTGCAAATACAGGCTTTGCTTGTGTTCCTCAGCACACGAAAAAACTGTAACGGAGAGGGGGGGATTCGATCTACCCCGATTCATTAACCTCTGCCGGAGCCTCAGTTTATCGCCCAACCTCCGAAGCGACAACGACTTCGCGCGCCTCACCGATGTCCTGTTCCTACACGGTTTTTTACCGTCTCGTGATGCGTTTTGAGGGCAGTTTGAGGGCAGTTAATACTTCCCTTGATCTATTGAGATTCGGCTTTGGGTAATGCGGTGGCAGTTGATTCGCCAGCGAGCCGCATCCAAATTGTGCGATAGTCTGCGCCGCTCATTGTAGCGTTCTTGGGCGCTACCCTTTGCCAATCTGCATCTTGCAAGGACCTTAAGAATGTACGCGCAACGCGAACATTCTGCGTGTCCGGTGTTACGTTATCGGCAAACTGTTGGCCAAGTCGTTCTGCGACAGTCCGAGGAACAGAGTTCATCCGCATGAGAACCGCTTCCTCTGACGTTACGCCGTGATAGAGCATGGCAGGTAAGTTGTTGATGGCCCGTTTCATTTCAGGTTGCATCTTCTCGAAATCTAGTCCAGAAGGTCCCAGTTTGCTTAGAGCGGAAAGACCCCATGTGCCCGCACTTGCGAGATTGCGATAGATAGCGCGACATGCCGACGTAATCGCATCAGTAGTCACTGTTGGTTCGGACGGATCAGTAAAGTAATGTTTTGCAATCTGCTCAACGCTCATGCCACTTACCCATGCTTGCGCTACCTCCGCGATACGTCGCTGGTCTGGCCCAATACCTGCAAGATCGATAAGTGATTTCTTAATCTGAGGAATCCGCATCATGACACCAACAAGGTGCGGCAGCATGGATTTGTTCATGGGACCGAAAAGACTCTTGGGTTCCCAGTCGGTAGCAGTAAGCTTTCTCGGCAACCCAGTCATGGCCGCTAACGCCGACGCAACCCCATCGGGGGCGAACCCTGTGGCATCTGCCAAAAGGGCGCTGCCTGGATTACTCGCGATTTTCTTCGCGTAATCTTTGGTTGCATCTAATAACGCCTTCGCCTTCCGACGTTGACCCTCCCCGCCTTTGGATTGGAGCGCACTGTATCCAAACGTATTGCGGAGAAGCTGTTCGGTCTCGGCGAGTACGGCATCTAAGTTCTTCTTGTCATTCCATAAGTGCGCAACATAGCTCCGGAAATCGGCCCACTGTTCCTCTTCGATGACCAGAGACAGGTTCGCAAGCTGGCCCAGCTGCTCCACCTCATCCAAGAGTGTTACCAAACGTGATATGAGGTCCTCCGTCGCTTCGCTTACAAAGCCGCGAATCTCTGTGGCGTTTTCGCCACCGGCAATTCCTACAACTCCGACGCTGTCCTGTTTTATTCTCCCTGCGCGCCCCGCAAGGTTCCAGAAGCTCCGCGTGTTCATTCGCGTGCTCATCCTGCCATGCGGAACATAGATACTTGCAAGGAAAACTGAGGACACCGGAAAATTTATTCCTTGTGTGATTGTTGCTGTCGCGCATAACACGCGGAGATGACTAGTCTCGGCCAGCCACTCAATCAACGATCGAGCGTCGTCTGACAGGCCCGCGTGGTGAACGCCGACACCTTTTTGAAGCATGTCAATTAACTCGAATTGCGGACTGATTTCAGTCGCAAGGAATCGTTGAACGAGTCCGACTTCTTCGGGCAGAGGGTCGAGGGGCTGTAAGTCATCGGCAATCGTCCGAGCCATCGTCCATGCGTCAGGAATTGTCCGTGCGACACCGATACTTGTGCCCCGTTCAGAAAAGTTCTTGGCCATAGCGCCGGTTAATTTGGTAAGCGACTTAGCCTTTGTATAGCTGATCGGCAGTAGCCTTCCACTTCCAACTTGATGGTTGCCTTCGAGGTGAATCGTTTTCGGTGTCGTGGTAAGAGACTCAAACGTGACATTCCACTCCCTGGACCTAGGGGTCTCTCGTTGAATACTGTACGTTCCAACAATCCTCTCATTCGGTTGCCACGCGCTGGTTGCGAGACTAACGGTACGTCCCTTGCCCGAGCCAAGCCATGTGGCAAGGTCTGAGGCATTCGGAACATTTGGCATCATCAACAAGAAATTGGCGTTGGGACAATCCCTTTTAATCGTTGCCAGCAGGAGTTCAATCCGTAAGCCTCGCTCCTCGTCCTCAATGTTGTGCGCCTCGTCCATCACTATCAAAGCCAGCGGGCGACTGATTTTCTTATTGCGGATAACCAAATCCAACTTCTCGGGAGTGGCCACAAGCACATGGAATGACGAGTTTGCATCTGTTGTAGCAAGAAGCCTTTCCTCAAAGCCGTCGATTTCGACGGCAGCCGTAAGTTGTTCTACGTTAATCTGGAGGGGCTCAAAGTCCTCTCGAAGGCGTCTTGTAATCTGCGAAGTCAGCGCCTTCGTTGGCGCAACATAGGCAACCCACCCTTGGTCTGCGTCAAATTGATTGAGCGCTTGCAGTATTCTGAACTGCGCTAACGTCGTCTTGCCGCCCGACGTTGGCAGATCCACAATCACTGCTCGACTGGATGGGTCAAGAAGTCCATGTTCTTGTAACGCGGCTCTTTGTGGTGGCAGCAACTCGAACAAGGCGCGTGCTTTTGTAACTTGGCTCACAAATCGTGTAGCTCGGGAGTTGACGGTCTGCGCGACCCACCAGATTGACCCTTCGACCATTCTGCGGGCTGCAACGTGAAGCCATCTGGTCAATACTTCGAGCGACGGATCGCGCGATGCTTGGGCAGCATCCCGCGAGCGCTCGAAGTGTTGGTCCAATTGGGTTGCAACCGCCGTTGGCTCGCCTTGCAACATGTAGCGGGCCAGAATCTCTGTTGCCTTTGCCCAGTGATAGAGAGCAACCAAACGAAAGGCCATTGCGTGTGTGGCAGCGTCCGACTCTTTTTTCAGGACACCGGCTTCATACGCATTCTGGTCTTCACGTAAGCCAGCTATGATTTCTCTTACCCCATCTAGATCATCCCATCGATCCTTGCGGAGCAGTCGAATCCAGCACTCGAACAGTCTGTACGTGACGCGACGATCCCAATCAACTTTCGCCACCGACGGTGAAGTCGTAATGGGCTGATGCTCGTGAAGCCACCGACGTAGGTCGGTCCAGCGGTCTCCGCAATAGGCGAGCGCGGCCAGATGTAGAATATGAAATACTCTGTAATCATCATCTGAAGGAATTGGGAGCGAGCGTCTGATCTCAAATGCGCGGAATGCTCCCGCCATTGCTTGTTGTTGAAGTTCGACGTTAGCTGAGTCCTGGGTTGGATGTAGCAATGCATCTAGCCCCTCAACGGCTGCGAGTTCGTAGGCCATGGCGAGATTGCCAAGCTTGTCTGTGTCGTCAGCTTTCTCTGAAAACTGAATCTCAAGTTGGCGGCCAATATGCTCACGAACGTGCCTTAAAGAAGCAACAGTCGTTCCGCGTTGTCGAACGCGACTGCTAAGAGAGGCCACGGCCCAGTGCTGATCGAGGCGTCGCAGGGACTCTTGGGTAACAATCATTGGCTTACCCCCTGCTGCTTTGCAACGATGCGCGTTGGCAGAGCCTTAACACTATCCGCAGGTAGGTAAATCGCGCGAAGTTCGATTGACGTGGCGGTTGGTCGCTTCTTAGCTAATGCGGCGCCACGGCTCCGAAGATCGGTCTCTTTAGGTGCTACATCGCGAATCATGATTCCGTGGAGCGCCACGTCGGCATGATCCTGCAAATATGCCTTCGCGGCGTCTTTATATTCCGAAACCCAGTTTGTGTTGGGTGCTCGATGACCCAAGTAGCGAACTAAATGATCCTTAACATCCGAGGAATCTCGAAGGGACTCAAGTTGTTTGCTTAGACCATGCCGTCCTTTCATTGCCGAAGGCGGCCATTTTTGCTCTTGGGAGGTTTTGACCTCGCCGAAAGCAAAGCGGGTCCTCTTATCGCGTTTCTCGAAACCAACTAAGTCGGCACCGGCTGGACTGCTATCAGGGTTCTTTAGATCACGACCGGACGGCCATGGAAAAGTGCAAGCCCGATGATCGACGAGATAGGCTTCGGCGATGGCCTCTCCAACACGCCAATCCTCGACCTCTCGTTTGACTGACAGGATTTGCTTGATGCGCTTATCCTGGAAGGATGTAGTTGATAGACCTGAGAGTAAGGTATCTAGTCTCTGTTGCCCTAGCTGGTCGTCAAGAATTTCCGGCAAGCGTTGCGTTAGCGCGGACTGAACTTCTTTGTCAGTCAGCGAAAGCCCCCGTGCGATCACAGGATCGCAATCGCAGGCATAGACCTCTTTTCCCGTCGCAATTCTCATGGCGAACTATCCGTATCACAGAAAAGGCAACGCGAGCATTGAATTACTGTGGCAAGCATCACGAGTGTTCACTCCTTAGCGACCACTGTGTCATAAAGCCCATAGTGGGTCAAACCATCGTGGCTCTCGATTCCCGTATAGCGGAGAGAAGCGTCTTCGTAGCGACGGAATGCGAACACGGCCTGGTTCATTTGCTCAGTGTTGAACACCTTCAGCCGGACAAGCAGGTGAAAGTCCTTCACTGTCAGGCCGGTGACGGCTAGGAATAATTCCGGTTCAAGTTTCGTGATGACATCCTGTAGGGTGTTTTCCCGAAAATCCGTCAGGTACATGAACGCCGGGATTCGCGTCGCGAACTTAATCAGCTTCTCCTGGACGAGTTTGCGCTTGGACTTGTATTCCTTCTCCTCTTCGGTGAGTTGTCTCTCTTCTTTGGCCGACAGTTCCTTATCCTTGGCCTTGTTCTTGAGTTCCTTTACCTTGTCGCTCTTGTTAATGATTGTCTCGATGATGTCGTCACCCAGGGCGCGCCAGCCCTCGATGCGCTCCACGGCCGCCATCGCTTCGGGGTTGTCTAGTACGCGGCGAAGGGTGTCGTTGTCCACGTTCACGAGGAGCGCGCTTTGCCACTTGCGAGCCAGCAGCGTGGCTGAGGTGCCCGCCATCGCGATGTCGAGAATGCCACCGGCATCAATCTGCGTCATATTCGCGCCGTCGTACGCCAGCACGGGCAGAAACGATACGAGGTCCTTGACCGCGTTCTCCGGGTTTGGCTCGTTTGGTGACAGACCGATCCCATACTCAGAGAGTTGCCGCAACGCGCGTGTGGGCGCGAAGTCGAACACGAAGCAAATGGGCTTGAGGATGTCCTCCTCGTTTGGATTGTCGCCGTTGGGGTTCTTGACTGACCACGGTGATTGCACGCGGAACGCGGCCTGAAAGTACGACTCCGGTGACTTGAGGTTGCGCAGCATCAGGATGGATGACCACTGCGGCACCGTAACGCCTGTGGTGAGCTTTCCGCACGACAGCGTTATGGTCTTGGTCTCGAATCCACTTCCGATGGCCTTGCGCACCGGCGGCAACGCGCCAAGGCCGATGCCCGCCGAAGCGCCAGCGGCGACGACCACCTCGTATTCATGCCAGAAGGTGTTGTGCTTTTCTGCCAGCAGGTTTGCCATTGCGTGGCAAGCCGCAACATTCGGGAGTAACCAGAAGGAGTGCTGCAAGTACGGCAGCAGACGTACATCCGAATACGGAAACGGCGGCCGCGTACCTGTCTTCAGATACTCCGCCGCTTTGGGCGCGTAACCGCCACGGATAATATCGAGCCACTTCTGCACGTCGCTCTTATGTTTGAACTGTGCCTTTACGCCCGTGCCCGACGCCTCAAAGAAAGCGTTGAGATCGAACTCGTCGAATTCCCCGGCGTTCGCAATGGCGAGTAGTTCGTCCGGCATCTGATAGGTAAGCAGGCGCATCTGCGGCAGCGCGCCGTAGGGGTTCCACTTGCCCACGTTCCTCGCGGCGAATTGCTCTTTTGCGCGCTGCTCGTCAGTGTAAGTCCAGTTAAAGATTTGCTCCTCGATAAATTCGCCCGTGGCCAGCGCCCTGAACGGCGTGCCGGAGAGGTAAAGATACGCCTTTGTTGTGATGGGCAGGAATTCGATCTCCTTCTCCGAGAGTTCGCTGAGGTCTTCATTCACGTTTTCCAGCCCACTGCCGTATTCGAGCTTGGCCTCCTTCTTGGCGACTGCCTCTTCCTCACCCTCGAAAAGTTCCTTCGCGGTGTCGCGCCATGCGCCGAAGTGGTATTCGTCGAAGACCACGAGGTCCCACTTCACCTTGTGGAGCCACTCGTTCTTGGATTTGATGTTGCCCGCCGAGTCGCGGCCGAGCAGGTCCTGAAAGGAGCCGAAATAGACCACCGGGTTCTTACTCTTGATCTTCGTCGGGTCTCCATCGCAGTTGCGGGAGAGGTACTGCCATCCATCGAAATCCACGTGTGATTCCAGGTCCGTCTGCCACGCATCCTCGACAGCGGGCTTGAAGGTCACGACCAACACGCGCTTCGCCCCGAGCTTTTTGGCGAGTTGATATGTCGTGAAGGTCTTTCCAAAGCGCATCTTCGCGTTCCAAAGGAAGCGCGGAGCGGCGTGCATATCCTCCTTCCAGATCGAGTGGAAGTAGGCGTGCGTCTTGTTCACAGCTTCAACCTGCTCGCGGCGCATCGCGAAGGCTTCGTGATGCGTGCCTGTGAACCGTTGACCGGTGCGAAGCTCGGTGAGCACGGTCTTGACGTCTTTGACCGAACATCGCATCCACTCCAGTTCGGTGTTCTCAAATTTCTTCCTGACGAGCGCCATACGCACGTGGTGATCGGTGAAGATCGAGCCATCGTCGCACTCAGCGGACTCATCCAACTCGATGGTATAGTTCTTGATTGCTGCGGTCTTGAGTTGCTCGGCGATGCGCTGCTTCACGTCGCGCGTAGTTTGGCCCACCTTGAGGAGGCCCTTGTGCGCCGTGTCGGCAATCGAGTAGGCGTAGATGCGTGGTCGAGCTTCTGGCTTTGGCGCAAGGATTTCTTCGATGGTCTTACTCATCGCTGTCGCCCATAGGCCGAATCATGCTGTTGATAAACGCGACCTCGTCCCTTTTGAGGCCGTATTTTTTATTGAGCGCCTCATCGGTCCAAGTTTTGTCCCACGATTGCTGCGGAACCCACGAGTAAGTTGAACGCAACGCATGCTGCGTGATTTTCCGAAGGGAGACAAGAAAACGAAAGAACCGCGTTGTGAGGTACGACTCGACGCTGTTTGCTTCGGCTTTTCTGTCGAAAGGACCTACAACGAGATAAGTTTGTGTGCATGCGGAATTCGGCCCCGCTACGATAGACTGGCCGAGAACAAGCGCTGGGATTGCTCCCCGTTCTCCATACGCCTCAGGTAGTAGAACTTTCCAAGCGTCGAGCAACTTCGTGTTTTTTCGGATGGCAGATTTGGGGACGTACCCCACGGTTCGCTTCCCTCGCTCCGTTAGATGCAGAACAAGTGAACCCTTGAAGGGGGAACTCTTCCAATCTGAGAAATTTGTTGCCAAGCCAAACGGTGTGTCGGCGCTGACTATGCGTTCCATCGTCGGCTCCCCCTTGGCGCGAACTTTGTCCAAGATAGCCAACGCGCGGTGGTCGCGAATAAAAATATCATATCCTCCGAGGTCACGAGTAATCGTTGGATGACATTCGTCTGCTTGGAAAAGCGTATATTCGCAATCGCCGTGGTGGTTCCTGTCCCATAAGAAGTAACCAACGCCGCCCTCGAAATCCACGCCAGGGAATGCCGTTGACATCTTGGTGTAATCAACGAAGTGGCTGATGTGTTTGCCTTTGAGCATCGCCTGACGGAAGTTATCCATGCCACGTCCACCTGCTAACCACCTCGATGGAATCACCATGCTTAAGAAACGTGGGTCCAGCCTCATCGCCTGTTCGACGAAAAGATGATAGATCGAGGAGTCACTCGATCCCCCCGCTCCACCCGTCATCTGATACGGGGGGTTGCCAATGATCACGTCAAATTGCATATCGCCTCCAAACAACTCGGTCATCCGAGTTTTGATGTCGTTAGTGTGGATAAACGCATAGGCGTGGGTTTCTCGTCCCTCCTCGCGGTTGAATACCGTTTGCGGTGCGCCGCAGTACTTGCACTTTGTCCCATCCCAAATGTGCTCCAGCCGCTCGAACCATATGTTGCCAGCATCGTTACCAAAGCTATTGGCGATGGAGTGCTTACCCTTCGCGTGCTTCGAACAATACAGGCTGCGCCGCGCAAGTAGACTCGTGAGATACGTGATGCCGATGCCGAACACCTGCTTCGTCAGGATGTGGTTGACGCGCTTCTCCAGGTTCGGAATCTCGTCCGCCAGGCCCTTAGTGAGTCGGCTGGTGATCTCCCGCAGGAACACACCCGACTTGGTGCAGGGGTCGAGAAACCTCACCGTCTTGTTCGCCCATATATTCGCGCCGCCGTTGTCGGCAGACCACGCCTGGGCCAGCGTGTCCAGCATCCGGTTTGCGAACTCGGGCGGCGTGAAAACCTCGTCGTTGGACAGGTTCGCGATGCACGTCAGCACGTCGGGGTTGCGGCCGCGCAGCGCAAAGCCAGCCTGATCGATCATACAGCCTCCTTCGGGGCGTCGCTGAGCGCGGCGGCAGCCAATTCGTTCACCGTCATCGGTGGATAAGTCTTTGTGGGCGTGAAGAGTTCATGCTTCCCAATATGGGCGAATAGCGACCCTTCTGCGCTGAAGGTAGACGAGAGGGTAAGCGCAGCGAGACGGAAATCGCGCCGCTGGAATTTACCCTTGCCCAGATATCCCCACTCGGCAAAGGTAATCGGTTGGTCGTCGTGAGTGCGTATTGTCCGTGCGTCGCCATGCACAAGGTTCTGATACAGCACGTAGGACGCGGCGTGATAAAGTTCGTCGGATTCACGGAGATTCAGGTATTCGGCGACGATCTCCAAAAGATTCGCGCGACACTCGGCGATGTTGTCCGCTAGAAGCTCGATACCGTAGATGCACATCAGCCCGAGCAGGGCATAATGTTGCCGCTCGAATTCGGATTGTCCGTACTTGAGTTCGACCGCGGCGAGCTTGCGTCGCAGGATTTGCACAAGAAAATTGCCGCTCCCGCATGCGGGTTCCAAGAAGCGGGAGTCAATGCGTTCCGTCTCGCCTTTCACCAGATCAAGCATGGCCTCCACCATCCATGCGGGAGTGAAGACCTCTCCGTGGTCGGCGACGCGGCGTTTTGACTTGGTAAGCGTCGCCTCTAAGCCGAGATTGGCTCCGTTGTTGCGGCTATGATTGTGCGCGCTCTTGCCCATGTTCGCCCGCATCCTTCGGTGGTTGCAATTGGTCGGCTATAGATTTGAGTCTCGCGATGTCGCGCTGGATAATGTCAAGGCCGCACGAAACGCAGTAATGGTCGGCTGAACGATCCTTCCAGACTTTCAACCGCCGGTCGCCCCGCTGCAAACGATGATTCTCGTTGTGCTGGCAGTTGTGGGACTTCTGAGCGGAATCTACTTCAATTCGCTGCAATATTGACTTTGGTCTTGGCACCAAACACCTCCCGTTCCGCTGCCTGCACCAATTCATCAAACCTCTGGTCAATTGTTTCGAGTTGCTGGCGTGAGAATTCATGGCGCTCACCGGACTTCTTTCCGACGGCGTTGTTGACCTGGCTGTCAATTGCTGCCTTGAGAACAACGAAGTTAGTTCGGCCGAGGCGGTTTCGGTCAAGGTCTTTCGCTTGGTGATTCATGCCACGAGTTGCGAGAATCTGCCCGACCTTGTTTCTGATTCTCATGTCAAGTCCACCACGGGCGGCTTGGCGCTCGCGAGCTTTCGTGGTTGGCACTGGCTGCAATTCCATTGCGCGCCGAACGTCTTCGGCTGAATAGCCCTTTTCGCGTAAAGCGCGAATCATTTCCATCGCCTCGTTGTCACTGGCGAGAAGCGGGATTTCTTCAAGTAGCACCTGCGTTTGCTCACGGACCTGCACGGTATTGATCCGGGGACCGGAAGCAGGAGTAACTTCCAGTTCTGATGCGGACGAGAAATCAAGGTCTTCCATCGGCAAGAGTTGATCGAAGAATTCTCTGTCGGCTTCGCTGTAGTTTTGGAAGTCCTCCCAACGGCTGGCGATATTTGCTCCGGCGTGGAACACCACTGTTCCTTGATTGAGGGGGCTGGCGGAATTGTTCTGTTCAATGACTCGCATAATGCGACCTACGAATTGAACGAAAGGCGAGAGATTAGCGAATATGCTGAATACTGCTGCAACGGACAGATAGGGGTGGTCGAATCCCTCGCCTAGTTTTCGCACCTGAACGATTACGTCAAGCTCGTTGTTCTCAAGTCGCTGAAATACTCTCTCGTTGGCTCTGCCGTCTTCGCGGCTATGCACATAATCCGCTCTGCGACCTCGCGCGCGATAGGCTTCAACGATCTGCCCACAATGTTCATAGTTAAGCGCAGATGCGATGATCTTATGGCGTGCGTCTCCGGTCACTGCGCGTATTCGGTCGAGTTCTCGGATGGACGCATCGACAATCGTATTCAGCGTTTCTTTCGATGTTACGATGCTGCGGCGAAAGTCGGAATCCACTTCCCCGAGCCGACGGACTTCATCAAGCGTGACCTCGATCTCTTGATCGTTTTCGCGTCGGACGTACCGGAGGGACTTTGGATTCAGTACCAGCGCTTTGAGCCGTTTGACGTACCCCTCTTGGATGGCGCGGAAGACAGGGTAAGAGTAGATCACTTGTCCGGCCATTAGCTGGCCGTCTGCTCGAAGCGGGGTAGCGCTGAAATTGATGATTCTGGCGCGAGGGAAGCGTTGCTTTAGATTCTCCCAGGTGGCTGCGACGCTATGGTGCCCTTCGTCAAAGAGGATCAGGTCGAAGAAATCTTCCGGCAGGTTCGAGAGCCAGCGGTTATCGTCACCTTGAAGTTGCTGGATGTTGGTGATGACAACATCGGCCTCGTCAAGATCGCTGCGGTTTGTTGTCGTGCCCCGAATCTCGACAGGTTCGGGATAAGGCGTACCGGCCAGAATGGCGGTCTTGGCGTAGAACATGTCGGCGTTGGTCGGATCAAAATCGCGGTGTAGCTGCTGTGCAATCCTGACGCCGGGGGCTACAACGAGGGTTCGCTGCGACCTGAAAGCAAACGGGGTCATGGTGATGCAACCGGATTTTCCGCAACCAACGGGCAGGACGATTCCGGCTTCACGCTCGTTCGCCCCCGCGCTCGCCCATCCCGAAAGAGCCTCAAAGGCTTCGCGCTGGGGAGTGCGAATTCGAGGGTTTCCCTGGATTCGTGGTTGTCGTGTTTGGAACGGATTATTTGCTGCCATAACATCCTCGCTTGTATCGGGTTGCGATTTTGGTCGAAAAAAGCGGAAAAGTCGAGAAGTAAGGCGTTCCCAAAACGCCCGGTATTGGGGCCGTATAAGCGAACGCCTGGTGGTCGGATGGTGCGGGCGGCCGGACTCGAACCGGCACTCCCTTTCGGGAACGAAATTTTAAGTCTCGGGCGTCTACCTGTTCCGCCACGCCCGCACAGGTCTAGCTATAGCGTCGGCGAAGGATTCCGCCAACAAGATTCGCGCGGTTGTCGCTATTCGGATTTGGGTTCTTCCGGCCTGCGGGCTGGCTTCGGCCTGCGGACGTTGATGGCCGCTGCGTCAAGCGTGTTCTTGATGTGGGCCGCGTAGTATTTCTCGATCATCTCGACGCTGGTGCGGCAGTTCTTGGCGATCTGGTAGATGTCGGCACCCTCCATCAAGCGAAGGCAGATGTAGGTGTGCCGGAGGCTGTAGGCGGTGCGACGGTTGCCGTCGCGGTCGGTTTTGAGTTTCAGTTCGTCCAGGATCGCGTTGAACAATTCGCGGTGGTTGCCGGGAAACAGCCGGTCGGTTGGCTGCGGGTTGTTCCGCTTGCGTAAGCGCCGGTATGGCCTGACCGCGCCCGTCGTGCTCTTGCAGAAGCCGACGCCACGCTTGCCGCGTACCTCGATCTCCAGAATGATTTCGCCGGTCGCGGCGTCCTTCACGACCTTCACGTCGCGATGCTCCAGGCGTGCGGACTCGTCGGGGCGGAGTCCGGTGTTGGCCATGAACAGGACATAATCGTGCAGCTGCTCGCTTGCCCACCGCCAGCGCTTCTTGCGCGGGTTCCGGGCGCGGTCGCGAGTGGCTTCGTAGAGGCGACGATATTCCTCCGGCGAGAACCACGCCCGGTGCGTGATTTTGCCGGTTGTCTTGTACGGCGGCGATAGGTCGGGAACGAATTGAAGCCAGCCGTGCCGGTGCGCCGTTTTCAATACCTGCCGCAAGGCGACGATCTCCTGATGGATCGTGTTGCGCGCCGGGGGCTTGCCGGTTCGGGAGTTTTCAATGCGGTGCATCCGGTACTCTTGGACTTTTCCGGGCGTGATTTCTGATAAGACCATTTCGCCGAAAAAGGGAAGCACGTTGGCTCGAAGGGCGCGGGTGATTCGGTCGATATGCTGCGGGCTGCGCTGGCCAAGCGTGATGACGGCATACTCTTTGAGGAAGTGTTCGGCGGCAAAGCTGACGGTTTTGCCAGTCTTGATTTCACCCGCGCGGTGTTTGCCTTTCAGTTCGAGATACCAGTCCTCGGCGAATTCCTTGGCATGGGAGAGGCTCTCTTCCTTGGTGCTGACACGACGGTTCTTGCCTGCGAGGTAGGTCGAGCATTGCCAGAAGCGGCTATTTTCCCGCCTGTAGACGTGGAGTCTGCCTCCGTACAATTCGTGTTTTTCCATGCAGGGGATTCGGTGTCCGATGTGGCTGAGAAGTGTGTAAGTGTTGTGTAAGAGTAAATCAGGTCACGACGAATGTCAATTGCTGATTTAAGCTACTGATATTGTTTAATGATTCTCTGAGCCGTTAGAAATACCGATTCGATTTTAAGTCCAGCGCGTCTACTAACATATTGAATTATAATCATTTTTCATGTATTAGCATCCGCCATTTCAATAACTGCACATTGTTTTACTCATTAGCCGCGCATTACTGCTAAAGTACTCACAACTGTTAGGGCACAAACAATCGTCGGTCCAGTAGCAAAATCACCAATTGATGAAAGAACAAGTCCGGCGGCAAGCCCGATTGCGCCGATAACATAGCCAGCAGTAAGTGATTTCGCATATTTACGAGCGGCAAGCGCGGGCATGATGAGGCTGGCAAATACCAGATACACGCCGACGAGCTGCACAGAAGCTGTTACCGCCATAGCGAAGATCACATAGAAACCGCTGCGGCCTAGCCTATCTTTGCAAGTAAACCACACGGCAAGCAGCAGCGCGTAGATCGCCGCTACAGTTATTAGCTGACTTTTTGATACCCAAAGAATCTGCCCGGCCAGCAGTTCCTTCATATGTTCCGCACCGTGCGGATTCTGGCCGAGAAGCAGTAATGCCAGCGATGCCGCCAGCACGAACAGGCATCCGATTAGCGCTTCCTGCATATCGGGGAAACGTTTCTCCGTCCATGTCAGCAGCAACGCGCCAAGCAAAGCGGCAGCGAGTGATGAAAGCTGGACAATGAAAATATGGCCGCTTTCAGGGTCGCTCCAATAGAGCATCGCAATGAGCGCGCCTAGCCCTGCGATTTGCGCAATGGCAAGGTCGATGAAAATGATGCCGCGCTTCAACACTTCCATGCCGAGCGGCACGTGTGTCGAGAGGACAAGGAGTCCGGCTATGAAAGCCGGACCCAGGATTGACCATTCAAGTGTATTCATTTTACCGATCCTAATAATTGTTCGATGGTGTTGTCATACAGGCTGAAAATATCCTTGGCCTGGTCGTTGCCTCCGACCGTATAAGGCAGCGTGATGATCGGAAGATTGGTTTTTTCCGAAAGCCATTGCGCCGCCTTGGGGTCTTCATAGGCAGCGATGACGATAGCCTTGGCAGGAGTCGCTTGTAACTTCGTCAGCACTTCCGCCAAATGGCTGCTGGTCGGCGGCACGCCGGGTTTAGGCTCCAGTGAAACAATGGCATTCACACCCAGCCAGTTGTCCAGATACGCCCAGACATGGTGCTGCACCACGACAGGCATACCGCGCAACTTGGCCGCCTTTTTCTCCCAACCGGAAATTGCCGTAGCGAATTTCTGATCGAATGTTTTATACTGCGCGTCGTAGTAAGCGGCATTTGCGGTATCAAGCGCCTTAAGCCGGTCGGCGAATACTTTGGCAACGGTACGCACATTGCGCGGGTCGGTCACGATATGCGGATTGCCCTCGGCGTGAATATCCCCCATCGAGCGATCTAATACCTTCGGCACTTCCAATTTACGGACATAGTTAGCTGCAAAAAGATTACCCGTTTGGCCTTCCTGCACTTTGTCATTGCCGGCTTGCCGAATAAGAATAGGCAGCCAGCCTACTTCCAACTCCGCACCATCACAAAATACCATATCGGCTTGGCGTACCGCGGCAATAAGCGATGGCCGTGCCTGGATCTGGTGCGGGTCTTGCAAGGCGGTAGTAGCATCGGTGACGCTTACTTTGTCGCCGCCGATTTCTCTGGCGACCGCGCCCCATTCCGGTTCACAGGCAAAAACATTGACATTGGCTTGCGCCGCAACAGGTGTGAGGCAAAGCAAGCAGTAAATTAAGAGATACTTTTTCATAATGTTATCCTTTCTCGATTAATATTTATGTGCGCCGTGAGTGCCCATGCTGGCCGTGTACCAAAGCATGAAGGCATTATTCGGCTTTTGATCGGAATCATCGCGCGTGTACTGGAAGCGAACCGAGCTGAATTCGCTATTATCGAATTCCAGCAATACGCTGTGAGCGGACGGGTCGTGGCCCATCGAGTCGAGCGAGGTGCCTGCCAGTGCGCCAGCCGGGTCAAGACCGGCGGCGTTTAAGCTGGCGAAGCGGTAGCCGGTTTTCCACTTGGGATCGAACTTATAGACCGCCTGCGCGTACCAACCGCTGCTGTTACGGTCATAATCAACGGCATTGTAATCGCCGTCCTCCTTGCGCCAGAAATATTCACCTTGCAGCGTCAATGATTCATTGACCGGATTACCGTTAGGAGCCCATGTATATTTAGCGTCGGCGATGGTGACGTTGGTATCGCCGTTGAACGTAAGATCATCGTTTACGCGGTCGGCGGAGTCCGTGTGCAGGTACGACACACCCGCCAGCCATGAATGCGAGGCTCCGACATCGCCGCCGACGCGGGCAAAAGCCGATTGCGCGGACGCTCCATGCCCATGATCGGACGCCGGGAAGGCCGTGCCGTGATAGGCGCCGCCGCCGATTTCGCTGAACCAGTCGGTGGGAAGCACGAAAGAAACCTGCACTCCGTCATCGCCGAAATTGCCGCCGCCCAGGAAAGCGCGATACGGCAGCGGGCGGTCGATGAAGCTATCCGCATGGGGATGGATTTCGTTCATGTAGCCCAGCACCGGAAAGAACCGGCCGACTTTGACTTTACCGCCATAAGGCAGCGCCAAGGTTTCAAGATAGGCTTCCTCAAGGTCGATGCTGCTTTCACCACCTTCCTCGCTAATGGAAGCGGTAACTGCGCCATAGAACATATCATCAATGTTGGATGACAAGGTCAGCTCGCTCTCACCGAGCGAGAAACCGCGGTTAGGCAATCCGGCCTCATCTCCCATTGCAAAGCCAGAGATTTTGGCATTGTCAGGATTACCATGCGTATAGGTGTTAAATCCGCCCATTAACACAGCGCTGATAGCGGGATTGAAGGCATTGCCAGCGTTAGAGCCGCCTGATTCAATTGATACCGGTGCAGATTGAGATTGCACAACCGCCTGCGTTCCGCCTGCCGATGGTTGAAGTGCGGCCGCATTTTTTGCTTCGACTTCATTAAGCCGTGTTTCCAGTTTTTTGACCAAAGCCTTGGTTTGTTCGAGTTCGGCTTTAAGCGATGCTACATCTGCGTCAGATGCAGCCAATGCCGTGGTGCTGTAGAGCATAACGGCGAATGCAGACGAAGCTGCTAGAGTAGATTTCTTCATGGCTATTTTCCTTTGGATAATGTGGAGGGGCTACTGCATTCCTGCGCGAGAAGATCGCAAATGTCGTGCATATGCGCGGCATGGGAGTATCTGCGCGGACCGCTCCATAGACTTGCCTCTTTATGACAAGCCTCGATAAGCGCAATGCGCTTCTCGGCGGGGGTTTTTCCCGCCAATTGCTCTTCGAGCGTTGGGGTTGGAGTGCAGGAGGTAAGCGTTACTAACGCAGCAAATACCGCGAAAAATGGATTTCGCATGGTTTTCTCCTATAAGCGAATGTGAGCAAACGCCTTCGTGACAGCACGAGGCGCTACAAGAATTAAAGTGTGCTTTAGGAGAAAAGAGGCGGTGCGCGGGGAGCGCTGGAATCGTGATGCTCCTCCGCCAATGCGGGAGCGGCAAAAGGCAGCGGCGCCAGGTTAGTAAAGGTGGTATCGGCAGGAATATCAATCGTGGACGCACCGGCTAGCTTACCGTGGTCACAGTAGAGATAGATTTCGCAGGTATGACCGCTATGCTTATGCTCGGCAAAGCCGTGCTCCGCCATGTGCATGACAGAAACCGTCTGCACAAGCAGGAACAGAACTGCTAATAATATGCCAAAAGATTTTTTCATCTGCGATCAATTGCAACATGGCTGCAATGAGATGCATCTGTCAAGATATTGTTGGTGCGGGCGGCCGGACTCGAACCGGCACTCCCTTTCGGGAACGAAATTTTAAGTCTCGGGCGTCTACCTATTCCGCCACGCCCGCACGCTGTGTCCAGCTATAGTGGTGGGTCGAAGGTTAGCCAAGGACAAAACTGTGTAAGCAATGTGTAAGAGTGATTTTGTGACATCGAACTAAGTAACATATTGATAATTAAATGCCAATATTGAGTGAGAAATCCTTTCAATTCGATTTTAAGTCCACTGCCATGTAGCGCAAGCACTTGATGTTGAAATATATTTCAGCCTCTATTTTGTGTATGTGTAAGAACCTGTGTAAAGATGGCGAGCGCGCCCCAGTCAATTCTCTCGTGTGCTGTGAGCGCACTTTTGTCGTCGCGAGACTGGTTGAAAGCGGTGCGCTCGTCAAGCACGAACGGTAAGTTGCCGGTCGGCACGATGCCGAGCTAGGCAGCGATTGCCCATGTTTCGACGCGCCGTACGCGGCTCTCAGCGTGAGTTTCCCCGGGAAAGTCCTAACAGGGCACTGTTAGGGGAGAAGCCTGTAAGAACTTTCGTCTCGAACGTATCGAATCCTGACAGCCAGTCTGTGAGCCAGTTTCCCTGGGAAAGTCCTGCGTGCGATGGGAATAATTTGCCCGGTTAAGCCAGCGAGTACCAAGTAGAGCGGCCTTTGCCGCTGCGCTTGAGGTGGCGGGCTTTGGTCAGTTCGGTGAGGCGCTTCTTGACGGTGGCGCGGGGCGCTTTGGTGACGCGGATCACGTCGGCCACGGTGATTTGGCCATGCTCGGCGGCAAGGTCGATGATGGCGATGGCCAATTCCGGCAGTGTCGAGCGCATGATCTTCTCGCGCTCGACTTTCGCTTCTAGCTTGCTCTTTTGCTTCTGGAGGCTGTGAAGGAAAAAGGACAGCCACGGCGACCAGTTCGGGGCTTTTTTCTTAAGCGTGCCTTGCGTCCGACGAAGCGCGAGGTAATAGCCCTCCTTGTTCTGCTCGACGATGCTTTCGAGCGAACTGTACGGAACATAGGCGTAGCCGCTCTTAAGCAAGAGCAAGGTCGTGAGGACGCGCGACAGCCGTCCGTTGCCGTCCTGGAACGGATGAATCGCAAGGAATACGACGACAAAGACCGCGATGATAATCAGCGGGTGGAGGCTCTTGTCCTTTGTCGCTTTGGTGAACCATGCGACAAGCTCTTCCATTTCGCGGGGCGTGGCAAACGGCGTCGATGTCTCGAACACGACGCCGACCGACTTGCCGGATGCGTCGAAGGCTTCGACGCTGTTGGGCATCTTCTTGTATTCGCCGCGATGGCGCGTGTCCTTCTTGGAAAACTTGAGCAGGATGGCGTGAAGCTGCTTGACGTAGTTTTCCGTGACGGGGATGGCGTCAAAGTTGGAAAATACCGTGTCCATCGCGGCGGCATATCCGGCGACTTCCTGCTCGTCACGGGTGGCGAATGTCTTGGCCTTGATGCGCCCCAGCAGTTTCTCGACTTCGCGGTCGGTGAGTTTGGCTCCCTCGATGCGCGTGGAAGAGCCGACGCTTTCAATCGTCGCAATCTTGCGGAGTTGGCGCAGCCGCTCCGGCGCGAGCTTGCCCAGCGCGCGCCACGCGCCCTTGAATTCGTCGATTTCGGCAATCAACGAAAGCATCTCCTGGGTGATTGTCAGCGAGCCGGTTCGGATCATAGCCACAACTATAGCCAATTAGAGCCGATTCTGTAAAGCCGTTTTTTGGCTCTAATTGGCTACGGAATCGGCTACAGCTTGCCGGTGGTCGGGGGTCCCAGCGCTGCGGCCTCGCCGATGTCCCGGCGAGGCCGCGATTTTTTCACGCTGGCGGCTGCCGGTCATTCGACCGGCTTCCGCGCGCCGCGTACCCAATCGGACGCCTTCTGTGCGGCTCCGGCGGCGGCGATGACGAGTTTCTTATCGCCGCGAAGCTGCTTCAACCAGCCTTGGAGATAGGCGGCCTGGTTCTCGATGGTCACAGGCTTGATGCCCGCATGGGCGGACAGGAACGCAGCGGCCATTTCGGCGACGAGTTCTTCCCTGCCGTAGTCGGGCGAGCCGAACGGCTGCGGCTCGGTGTCGAGTTTGCGATCAAGCCGCTTGCTGTGGCCGGTCGAGTGGGCGAGTTCATGGAAGAGCGTTGAATAGTATTCTTCGCACGACGCAAACCGGCTCGGCTCCGGCAAGCGGACGCTATCGGTTGACGGCCGGTAGAACGCTCGTGTTCCGCCATGCTCGATGGCCGGTGCATCGGCGTAGGCTTTGACGATGGCTTCGGCGGCGGCGATGGGCTGGAAGTCGGTCGGCGTGAAAGTTGCGGCATCCGGTGCCGCGATGCCTTCGCACTGTGCGACGTTGAAGACGCGATAGTATCGCAGGACGGGGACTTTCATCGGCTCTCCCGTTTCCTTGTCGGTCGTCTCGTACTGCTTCCAGAAAATGACGAATGACGATTTCTCGCCCTTCTTGACGCTGCCTTTCTTCTGCTTCGCCTGATTGAACGTGAGCCAGTACGACGACTCGTAACCGCTCGCCCAAGCGGTGAACGCGAGCAAGAACACGTTGACGCCCCGATACTCCTTGCCGCTCTCCAGATTCTTCGGCATCCCGGCGGACTGCCTGCCGAGAATGGGAGAACGCCAGGGAACGACGCCCTTCTCCAGCATGGCGATAATCTGGTCGGTGACGTTCTGGTAAATGTCGAATTGCATGGGTGAATCCTCCAATCGGTTATGGCTTTCGGCGGCTGTGCGAACGACGCACACGCCCGCCTTGCAACCGATAGGTGGCAAGCCCCAGCGACCGCGCGCCGCAGTCAAGGTGGAACCGTCGGAGAAGAGGACTCCTTTGGAGTAGTACCTTGACGGCGAGCACGGTCGCTAAAATGAGGGTGTTCTGATTTGCAAGGCGGGGGTGTTGACCGCACTACTCGAAGCCCGCCATGCCCGGCGGGATTCGCCATTCGGATTTGTCAGTCTTCACGATGATTCGGAAGCGCGAACCACTTCACGAGCGTCAATAGCGCGCGCAATGCGCTCGCACGCGTACTCGAAGTAAACGGGATCGCGCTCGATGCCGACGAATCGCTTACCCGCGAGAATCGCGGCAACGCCGGTGGTTCCGCTGCCCATGAATGGGTCGAGTATGGTGTCGGCTTGCACGGCGTCGCAGATATATTGCACCTGAACCAGCGGGCGCGGGCATGGAACGGGATTGCCGCCCGCGTAGCCGTCGTACGGCGTCAAGTCGGCCAAGTGCCAGTCACGGGGCAGCTCATCATGGATGCGTGATCGTCCGCTCCAGAAGATGATGGGGTCCCAACTGAGGCAAGCGGTCTTTCCTCGGCGTTCAGGATAGATTTTGCACGCGGCAATGATTCGGAATTTCTCGGGAAAATACTTGTGCCAATCGGCCGCGCGTAGCGGGCTTTGCCAGAC
Source organism: uncultured Planctomycetaceae bacterium (assembly GCA_964414585.1). Lineage (GTDB taxonomy): Bacteria > Planctomycetota > Phycisphaerae > UBA1845 > UTPLA1 > DATEMU01. Next base: position 52,846 of record CAYPXR010000102.1, on the reverse strand, counting down.
GAAGCAAGGCCCGTCGTTGGTGACGCGAACAAGCTCGGGCACAAGACAGCGCATCATGGCGTCGTACTTGTCGGGGGCATCGTCGTAGCTCCGGTAGGCGAAGCCAATGCCGTACGGCGGGTCGGTGACGACGGCTCCGATGCCTGAGAGCGTCGGAAGCACGTCGAAACAATCGGCGCGATAGAGCGTGGCATTTCCGATGACGCGCTTCTCGACGCGGTGGAGTTCACCGATACTGCGTTGTGCGCGATAGCGATTCAGCCGTGCGGCATAGAACGGGTTTACCTGCCGTGCGTGTTGTAAGTCAGTCATAAGAGTTTCCTTTCAAGAGTTGGCGGGCGGGCTTGTGAGGCCCGCCCGCGTGATTGCCGTTAGTCCTTCTTTTCCGAAGCGACGCGTAGGACGATGCGTCCATCTAGCGGCAGAGCTTCAAGCTGGACGTTGAAGCCTTTGCCGTCGGCGTGCGCCCACGCCGTGCCGATGCGAGTCCAAAAGGCTTTCTGGCCTTCGCGGTCACGCACCTGGTAGGCGACGTGGCTGGGCAGCTTCGCGGTCTGCTTGGTTTCTTTCGTGTCTGACATTTTCGTTCTCCTTCTTTGGTTACTCGGCCACGACCATCGCGGCTGATGACACGGTGAACAAAGCCGTAAACAGCCGGGGGCGAAGCCAAGCGAAGCGCAGCGGTCAAACTGAAAATGGTGGGTCCCCTTAAGGGGGAAACGATTTTCTGATTGACCGACCTGGCGGCGGCTTTACGTGTCCATCAAATAAGCCGCGTGTCTGTTGGACGGGACCAAAAATAGAAGGGAACGAAACCGGACACGAACCAAGCGACAAGAACCAGTAGCGAAGATTGCAGGCCGTCGCACCGGTGCGCGCGCAAGGGCGTATCAGATTGGTACGCATCGCCGGTGATGGGTGAGCGCCGATTGAAGGAAGCGCCTGCTACCCGTGCAGCGCGTGATTGCATCGTCGGCGTCGCCGTCGTGAAACCGGACTAACGGCGCGGGCGGCCTCCAAACCCGCAGTTTTCCTTCGTTTGGTGGCGCGGTGTGACAGAAATCAAGTGTAAGTGACTACACGTTATGGTAGAATAAAAAATGCTCCGTATCATTCAAAGCACGAGTGCCGCCGGAGCCCGTTCTTACTATTCGACGGCTGACTATTACAGCGAGGGACAGGAACTCACCGGTCTCTGGCGTGGCGAAGGCGCGAAGCGCCTCGACCTGTCCGGCGTCGTTCAACAAAAAGATTGGGATGCCCTCTGCGACAATCGCAACCCTGTGACCGGCGGCGTTCTGACGCCACGGCAGAAACAGAACCGTCGCGTCGGGTACGACTTCAATTTTCACGTCCCGAAGAGCATTTCCATCGTGTACGGACTGACCAAGGACGAGCGCATCGTGGACGCCTTCCGCGCATCGGTGAATGAAACGATGCAGGACATGGAAGCCGAAATGAAAACCCGCGTGCGGACGGCGGGAAAAAACGACGACCGCACGACGGGCAATATGGTATGGGGCGAGTTCGTGCATACCACGGCGCGGCCGGTGGATGGCCTGCCCGATCCGCATTTGCACGCACACTGCTTCGTGTTCAATTCGACGTGGGACGAGAAGGAACAACGCTGGAAGGCCGGGCAGTTCGCGGAGTTGAAGCGCGACGCGCCGTATTTCGAGGCGAAGTTCTATTCGCGGTTTGCTCGCCGATTGGAAGAGCTTGGCTTGCCTGTCGAGCGAACGAAAAAGGGTTGGGAGCTTCGTGACATTCCCAAGTCGGCGATAGAGAAGTTCTCGCGGCGGACGGCGCTCATCGAACAAGAGGCGAAAGAGCGTGGCATTACCGCCGCCGCCGAGAAAGACCAGCTGGGGGCGAAGACTCGTGAAGGCAAGTGCAAGGAAATCAGCTTCGACGAACTGCGCGAGTATTGGCGGTCACGCCTAACGGCGGATGAAAGCAGCGCAGTACAAACCGTTGCCGGTCGCATTGGAAGCGCGGCCATCGGCGAAGACCGGCACGTCGCGGCGGAAGCCGCATCGCGGGCGGTCGAGCATTGCCTGGAGCGTAGTTCCGTGGTGCCGGAACGCAAGCTCCTGACCGAAGCGCTCAAGCGCAGCATCGGCGCGGCCTTGCCGGAAACGGTCGAGCGGGCTGTGGAAGCGCAAGGGCTGGTTGTGGCGTCGCGGAACGGGCAACGCCTGGCGACGACGCGGAACGTGCTATTGGAAGAGAAGCAAATGATTTCATTCGCCCGTGAGGGGCGCGGCACCTGCCGACCGCTGGGTGATGCCTTGTATGCAATCAAGCGCGATTGGCTGAACGACGGCCAGCGCCGGGCAGTGCGGCACGTCCTGGGTTCGTCGGACCGGGTAATCGTCGTGCGAGGCGCGGCTGGAACTGGGAAGACCACGATGATGCAGGAAGCGGTGGAGGCGATTGAGGAAAACGGCAAGCGTGTGTTCACCTTCGCGCCCTCCGCGTCTGCCAGTCGGGGAGTGCTTCGCGAGGATGGATTCGAGAATGCCGACACGGTCGCGCGGCTGTTGAAAGACGAGCGGATGCAGGCAGAAATTCGCGGACAGGTGATTTGGATTGACGAGGCGGGATTGCTTGGAACGAAACAATTGGCGCAGGTATTCGACTTGGCGGAGAGCCTTGACGCCCGCGTAGTGTTGTCCGGCGACCGCAAACAACACGGCTCCGTCGAACGCGGCGCTGCGCTGCGGCTCCTGGAACAGGAAGCCGGTCTCGTCCCCGCCGAAATCCGCGACATCAAGCGACAATCCGGCGATTACAGACGTGCCGTTGAAGCGTTAAGCGAAGGGCGGACGGAAGACGGATTCCAGCAACTCGACAATCTCGGCTGGATACGGGAAGTCAATGAGACGGATCGCTACAAGGTGCTTGCTGAGGATTACGTGGCGGCTCTCTCGCGCGGAAAGAGCGCCCTCGTAGTTTCGCCAACGCACGATGAAGGCCAGTGCATCACGGACGAAATCCGCGCGCTACTCAAGCGCACCGGTAAGCTCGGCGACGGCGAGCGACGGCTTCCAATTCTGGAGAACCGGAATCTGACGGAAGCGGATCGTGCGGACCCCGTGAAATATGACGCGGACTCCGTGCTGGTCTTTCATCAAAACGCCAAAGGATTCACGAAGGGGGATCGAGTGTCGGCGAGTGCCGGTCCGCTGCCGCTCTCCGAATTGGCGAAGTTCCAAGTATTCGAGCGCGACGTGCTGCCGGTTGCACCGGGTGACGTGCTTCGCGTGACGCGAAACGGCAAAACGGCTGACGGCCTGCATCGGATCAATAACGGGGAATTGTTCACCGTCCGGCGTTTCGATGACGCGGGCAACCTGGTCGTGAGCAAAGTAGGCGGCGAGAAGAGAAAAGAACCGGCGGACGATTGGGTGATATCAAAGGATTACGGCCATTTGGCGCACGGCTATTGCGTTACGTCGCACGCTTCGCAAGGAAAAACTGTGGATCGCGTTTTCATCGGCCAGTCGTCGCTGTCGTTTCCTGCATCGTCGCGAGAACAATTTTACGTCTCGGTGTCGCGTGGCAGAGAAGGCGTGACGATTTACACCGATGACAAGGAATCGCTGCTCGATGCCGTGAGTCGTTCGGACGAGCGGGTGTCGGCGACGGAACTTGTGACCGGCCGCGAGTTGCGGCATCGCGCCGAACTTCTGCAACGCATGGAGGCGCTGACGCCGGAAATCACGGTGCCCGCGCATATCGCCGCGAAGGAACGAGAGGGAATGAACTATGATCGATAAGATTCTGGACAAATACACCGGACGCGATGGCGACAACGGTGCGAACGACAATGAAGCGCACGAAGAAAGCGCCGTCGATGACCTCGGCTCGTTCGGCTTCCTACGCGGGTCGCGCGAGCGGGCAACCATGCTGGAGTTGCGAAGGAAAGACGGCGGCATTCTCGCCGTCGCCTACGGCTACATGGACAAGGCGGAATTCGATCCGTCGGACGGCATCACGCTTCATTTGGCCGGTCACAAGGTTCGGATTAAGGGTCGAAACCTCAACGTCGAAGTTCATCCGAAGGTGCGGCTTTATGAAGCCATCTGTCGGCATCGCGTACCCTGGTTGCGCGAAGCCGACGAGCCTGAGCTTATGTCCGCCGGCGAACGGACGGCGGTCATCGATGCAATTGAATGGTGAGGCGTGGAACGCTCGGTGGTTTGATGGAAAACGGCGCGTCGCTAAAATCGCAGGGACGTTTTGGCTGAATTCAGCGAAGCACGTGCCGGAGGGCTACAGGATGCGAACGCGACGATGGCGGTGGTCTTATACAAGAGTCGCCCTTGCAGTCGTTGGAGTGACAGGTTTGACGGCCTGTGGAGGCAAGGGTCAAGGCGGATGCACGAAGGCTGAGACTCCCGCTGCTCAACTTGATAAAGACGCTTGCCCAGAGTGCAGAGGATCTGGAAGTAAATTGGAACTCGTCCGGATGGATATGGTTATGGTCACAACTCCGGGCTTCGATCCCGGTATGCCCCCGACGACGAATTACGTTCCGACACCTGTCTATGAGAGTAAGAAGTGTGCGGCGTGCGGTGGGACGGGCAAGATAAAAGAAAAACCCGACGCAGGGAAGGATCGTGGAAGCTAGTTCCATCTTGATTCCGAAGGAACCGGACGCATGGTTGTGGTACGACATGCGCCGCGTGGGCGGTGCGAATCGTCTGCGCCTGTTGCGTTGGCAATCGGAAGGGTTGCCAGAAAACGTACGTGCGTGTCGAAATAACTTCGCGCTGTTGGGTCAAGAGAGACATTTTTCCGAGCGACGCAGCCTGCTTGCCGTGCTGAAACTAATCGAGATTGAGTTGGAACTGGATACGATTACGTGGCGGGACCAACAGGGATTCTTCCGGGAACTGTTCGAGAGCTTCTTCGGGAATGGCGACAATCCGTCATGGATTACCGTGCACTCGGCGCGGGCGTCGTTTCCGCAACGAATGGCAATTCTGCACTGTGAAGGTGCCGAGCGCCCGCAGGTAGGCAAACGACTCTTCCGCCTGGAGGACATCGACAGCAAGCGCATCATCCTCAACGATCAACGGATTCCGACGGTTGGAATGCGGCTGTTCCATCGCTGGGATGTTCCCGATCCGCAACTTGCCATGCAACGGCTTTTCCTTCATCGCTGGCTTTCCGGCGACGGACTTGGTCCGCCGGTGGTGACAACGGAAGAATGGATGTTCGCCGTCGCGCCGGATGAGCGACGGGCGGTCGCCCGGGGTTTGAATCTGAATCTGGAAGAATTCCGCCATCATCCAAGCAAGATGCAGACGGCTCCGCTCGTGAGCTTGTGCCGTCCGGTGCGGGGCGGCCTGGGGATGGAGATTCGAGTCGTCTGCCTGCGGCCGTTCGTCGGGGAGGTCGTCGATCTTCGGTCGGTGTATTACACTAGCGATTATTATTTCCGAAGCGACCAAATGAATCACTCGATTATCGAGCGGCTGGTCACGACCGGGAAATACGATCTGTTCTGAGCGAAACGAGAGTTCATGGGCAAAACCGGTCAGGCGAAACGAAGTCATCAATCTGGGAAAAAAGCCGCTGTCGCTGTCGCGGACATCGCGGTCGTTCTCGACGTGGCGAAAAAAAGCCTCGTCAACGCGCCTTCGGGTGCGAGTCCGGCGGAAGCCTTCGTAACTTCTTGCCTGCTGAAGGCCATCATCACGCAACCGTCTTCAAAGCCCGTTGCCTTTATTGGGCTGGCCGGGCAGATAGATTTGCCTGCAAAGCGATTTCCGGCTGCCGTGCGACCTGTCGTCGAATCGCAAATCGTGGCAATGGTCGATCAGGCGATGGGTGCGCCGGGAGCAAAAGAGTCCAGCGCCAGGGGCTCTGGATACACAATCCAATTGCGCGTTTTCGCGGATTCTGCTACTGCTGAAACATGGGCTCGCACCCATGCTCCATCGGATCAACAGCGAATTCGTCTGGCCGTGCCGCAAGAGTCACAAGATAAAATCAACCAAATTCGCCGAGCCGTCCGCGCGATTGCCGACGCCCTTCCCGATGCCTATGCAAAAAAACGAGACGGCATCGTCGCCACCGGCGACGCGGTGCGCGAGGAACTCGCGCGCGCCCTGGAGCCGATTCTAAACGCGGAAGCCGCAAAGCTGCCGCAAGCCACCTACGATGAAAAGAAAACGCTGGCGAAGTGGATCAACGCGGAATTGCGCCGCGTCGGCCTAGCGATACGGTGCCCCAAGACAGGGAATCCTTGCCTTATCGTCGCGACGACCGGCCATAGTCCTTTGGTGGGTCGGTTCGTGCTGGATTACACGGATTCGGAAGGAAAACGGCAGCACCCTGTGTCCTCGGTGACGTTGCCGACGCTTCAACTCATGCCGGACGATCTGACACGCGCTCCGTATGGCGAGCGGCGGTCCCGGTCGCGGTAAGCCCACTCCCGATTGACTTCTCAAAAAAAAACTTGAACCGATTTGACTTTGCCTGCGTTACAGTACATAATGTACTGTAGAGGCAAACATGGCACCTGAGAACAAACCAGCCGTGAACACCGCACCGGACGCCAAGCCCGGCATCTACAGGGGGCTGGCGGATCACCAAGTAACCGAAACGTGGTTCGGGCGGCCTCTGATGGAGACCTTTCAGGTTTGGGCGGATCGGTTCAACGTCGAGTTTAAACTGGAAATCCCGGAAGTATCCCTGGCAATTGAATGGCTTCGGTGCTCGGTTCTCGGCCATTTTCGAGGCGGGCACAACGGCTTTGGCCTCAAGGGCGAAATCGCCCTGAACGTGCGCTACCTGTTCGGGCAGCGCGAAAGCTGGGAAGTGCTGGGCACCCTGCTTCATGAGCTACTTCATGCGTGGCAGCAAGCGCACGGGAAGCCGGGGAAGAACAACTATCACAATCGACAGTTCCGGGACAAGGCGAAAAGCCTGGGCTTGCTCATCGACGAGCGCGGTGTGACCGGCTACGCGGCTGAAAGCCCGTTCAAGGATTTGCTGCGGCGCTTCGACGTTGACGTGCCTTTCTTTGAAGTGCCGTTGCCCAAGGAAAAGGTGAAGGGCGATTCCAAGCTCAAGAAATGGTCGTGTGGCTGCATCAACGTGTGGTGCGCCAAGGCGGAATTGGACGCACGCTGCATGAAATGCGGCCAGCGCTTCCAGCGCGTGATGCCAACACAGGATGAGGAATGAACTTTACGGTGAAATCATGATCTCGAAACTAATCAAAATTCCAATCGAATCGGTGGTGTGTCGGCCGCAGGTGCGGCGACGATTCGACGATGCGTCGATTTTTGAGATTTCCGAGTCGGCGAAGCAGGTCGGCATTCAGACTCCAATCAAGGTTTGGAGGGATGGTCAAGAATGGGTGTTGATCGATGGCGAGGTACGCCTCCGTGCCGCCAAAGAGGCCGGAGAGACCACGATCGTTGCGGCCGTTCTGGACGGAACGCCGTCCCGCGCTGAAACCATACAACTCCAGTTGGCCGCCAACAAGTTTGTGGAATTGTGCGTCACTGACAAGGCGCGTGCGGCGGCGGATTTCATCCGCGAGGCCGCTTGTTCGGCCTCGGAAGCTGCGGCGAAGTTGGCCATCGAACCGGGCACGCTCTCGAAGCTTCTATCCATCTCGGCCGTGTCGCCCGACGTGCAGGAACTCATTGAACGTAATGGCTGGGGGCTGAGCAAAGCCTATCAAATTTCGATTGCCGGAAACGAAGAGGCGCAACGGCGGCTGGCGCTTGAACTGGAGAGCGGGGCCATCACGCGCGACGGCGCAGCCGCGAAGCTCGCACGCAAACACAAGTCAAGAAGGTCGAAGCGCAAAGGGTCGCTGAACGGTTGTGAGCGCATCGCAGTTGCCCTGGGCGACGGACGGTCGGTGTCCATCGCGGGGCCGGGGATGACTTTGGCATCGGTGATTGAATGGCTTACCGGTTTGGTCGAGCGCCTACGGACGGCGCACGGGCAGTCATTGGAGCTTTCAGACGCGATCAAGATGGTCGCACAGCCTTAAGGGAGCAACGTCATGTCGTTCATTTTTCGACTGATTCGTTTCGTAATCGTCGAGATTGTGCAGGCCGTTTTCACGCGCAAGCACACTCGGCGCATCAGAGTCAAATAGGACCGTAGGTATGTGAGCCGGGCGTACACCTTCTGGTGTCGCCCGCCAATGGGTTGTCTATCAATGTACAAGCTATCACGACTGCTCTTGATACTGGGCGTCCTGGCGGGGACGTATTCGCTTGCGATCATCGCCGTCATTGGCTGGCCAGCGAGCGGTTGGTTTTTCGCCCTCGCCGTCGTCGCCTCTAAGCTGAGAAAGCGATTTCGGCATCTCACTACGCTTGGCAGCGCGCGGTGGGCGAACGTGAGTGACATGTGCCGCGCCGGAATGGTTGGAACGAACACCGGCCTAATCGTGGGTCGGCCTGCGGCGACGCAACACAATCGGATGACTGCCGCGCTACAGAAACTTTTCGCATGGCGTCTCCGCGCGGCGGAATCATGCAAACAGTTCTGGGCAGCGTTGTACGACGGAAAGCCTCCACTCGTGCGGCTCTCGCACGCCGTGCATACGGCGGTATTCAGCCCGACGGGTGGGGGTAAGGGTGTTTCCTGCATAGTTCCTTTTCTGCGGACGTGTCCTGACTCATGCGTGGTCATCGATTTCAAATCTGAAAACGAAGGTCTGACGGCGGAACATCGGCGCAAAACCTACGGGCATCGAATCATCCGGCTTGATCCCTTCAAAATCAGTACGCGAACGCCCGATTGCTTCAATCCCGTCGCGTTCATCGACGCGGACGACCCGTCTGCCATTGACGAGTGCAACGAACTTGCCAAGGCGCTTGTCGTTCGCAGTGACGACGAGCGAGAGCCGCATTGGAACGATAGCGCCGAACAGTGGATCGCCGCGCTATTGGCGATGGTGGTGCGCTATGGCGACGCGGGTCAAGGCACCCGGTCGCTACAGACGGTGCGCGACATTGTGAGCGACCCAGAGAAGCTGGACATGGCCATCAAGGTGATGTGCGAATCGGACGCCTGGGGAGGGTTGCTCAATCGGATGGGAAACCAGTTACGGCACTTCGTCGAGAAGGAAAGAGCCTCGGTTCTCACCACGGTCGGGCGGCATCTGAAATTCCTGGATACGCCCGCCGTTCGCGAGAGTACGAATTGCAGCACGTTCGATCCGGCAATTCTGCTGAAAGGCGGCGTCACGGTGTACTTGGTTCTGACACCGGATCACATGCGTTCTCAATCGGCGCTGCTACGCATGTGGATTGGATCGCTGATGCGCGGAGTCATTCGCGGCGGTTTGGACCGGCAGCGCAGAATTCACTTCGTACTTGATGAAAGCGCGTCGCTCGGCCATCTCGATTGCATCGATGACGCGGTGGATAAACTTCGCGGTTACGGAATTCGTTTGCAATTTTACTATCAAAGTATGGGGCAGTTGAAAAAGTGCTTCCCTGGCGGACAGGACCAAACTTTGCTTTCAAACGTGACGAGCGTCTTCTTCGGCGTAAACGACAACGCCACGGCGGACTACGTCAGTGTTCATTTGGGTGATGAAACAATCGTCGTGGACTCCGGGAGCAAGAGCAAGGGTACGTCCTACCAGACGACGCAGGCAATGCACCCGTCCACGAGTCGCAGCTACTCGGAAAACGTGACTGAAAGTTGGCAGCAGCAAGCCCGGCGCTTGCTCAAACCCGAAGAAGTCATGGCGCTCTCGCCGCGCGAGGCGATTACCTTCGCGCCGGGAGTGCGGCCGATCCGAACGACCCTGCTTCGGTACTACGAAGAGCCGCGCCTCGGCCGACGTGGCGGCTGGTTGGCTCGCCTCGGGATGGCAACGCTAATTCTCGGGTTATCGACGGCGTTGTCGGCGAGCTTGTGCTGGTTCGCCGGTGAATTGGGCACGGCCTATCAACAACGCCAGTTCGCGCCGTCCCATCGCATTGATCATGCCGAGACTACGAAGACGACCGAAATCCATACGAAGCCATTCAGGAAAGGGACGCACTAATGTCGGATACAGCCAAAAAACTATTTGAGAGTCTGAGGGCGATTGCGCCGGGGATTAACAACGTCGTACCGGAAGTCGGTGCCGAGATTCGACGGCTGGGCACGCAAGGCGCAATGGAACTGGCGTCAGCCTTGTTCAACGGTAACGGATTCGTGCCCTATGGGCCTGGGCAATATACGCCCACGCCTGAACACAAAGAGCCGGTGCAAGAAAATCACCACGAACACTCAAGAGAAATGGAGCGGTGACGCTGACGAGCGACGTTATTCGGTACTTGCCGTGTGTTTACGGCGAGCGGAAGCCCGTGACGTTCACGGGCGAGACTCCAGGGAACTGGATAAGGAGTAGTGCGATGATGAGTTTCATGTTTTGGTTGATGTTTCAGGTTATGACCACGGCCATGTTCATGGCGTGGTACGCCAAGAAGCATCCGTCCGACGCGATGCAGATGTTCATGAAGTGGAGAAGCATGTTCTCCAAGTCGTGAACGGCGGCGGGCGACTTCGGCAGGGCGCTGTAGTGTACAGCGCCCTGCCGATCCCTTCATCGCAAGCCTTTGTCCGAGTAGACCTTACCTTTACTGCCCTGCGGGGTCGTACGATGAATCGAAAACTGACAACAACGGAAATCATCCAGGCGGTAGACTCTCGGTTGCCGCCAATCTTGACGCCGCAGGAGGCAGCACAGCTTTTGCGGATCAGGGTGTCTACACTATACCGGCACGCCAGCGAAGGCCGGTACGGATCGGCAATCAAACGGGGAAAGCCCCTTCGCTTCTGGCGTGACCGGCTGATACAGGAGTTCATGCTGTGAAGCTAATTGAACGCGAGCGAGTGGATGGGACGCAAGTCACGATTGGACGGCGCGTGTTTTATGAAAGCGGCGTCCAGAAGACGGGACGCAAGTACGCGGCCGAGTATCGGAACGCGGACGGGAAGCAAGTCACGGAAGGGCTGGCCACGACGAACAAGGCTCATGCCCGTCGCCTGGCGATTGAGATTCAGCAACGGCTCGACAACGGCACGGAAAAGGTGCCGGAAGCGACCATTAGCGTTGACGATATGGCCGACCGCTACTTCGACGCGGTGAAAGCGAAGGGCGTTGCACCGAAGACCGAGTGGAAATACCGGGCCGATCTTGACAAGCTGAAAGCGTACTGCAAGGAAGCGAGCATCACGCTGGCTCGCCGGTTTTCTGCGGACGATTTGTTTCGGTTCCGGCAATGGCTCATCAAAGCCGATTACGCGGCTAAGACCGTACAGGGTGCGGTGGTTCTCGCCCAACAGGCGTTCAAGTGGGCGTGGCGGCAATCGGTGCTGCCGCAATACCGGCTCGCGTCGGTCTCGCTGCCCAAGGCGAAGGCCACGCCTCAGCCGTGCTTCACGACCGCTCAAGTGGAGTCGCTCATCCAAAAGGCGCAAGGGGAAGAAAAAACCGCCTTCGCCATGATGGGCTACGCCGGGCTTCGCATCGGCGAAGTCGAGCAACTACGCTGGGAAGATATCCGGCTCAAGGATAGCAAGCCGATGATGCTGCACGTCCGCCGGGGCGGCTCGAACGGCACGACGAAGGATAAGGACGAGCGGTTCGTCCCGGTGCATCCTCGCATCGCCGATCTGCTTCCTCCGGCGAAAAAGTCCGGTTTCGTCTTCTCGACGATCCGCGAGCGGACGCTACTTGCCCGCCTCAAGGATTTGTGCGGGGCGTGCGAGTTCGAGAAGGCGGACGAGTTCAAACTACACTCATTCCGGCATCACTTCGCCAGCCTGTGCGCCAATCACGGCGTCGCGCATCGCAAGGCCCTGGCGTGGCTAGGCCACTCGTCGTCCGACATGCTCGATCTCTATTACCACCTGCACGACGACGACAGCCAGCAAGCCATGCTGGCGCTGGCGGCGGGTGCCGAATCGCTCTCGCAACGGAGTGATGCGGATTCGCGTTTTGAGGGCAGTTTGAGGGCAGTCGGGCAGTCAACAATCGAGAAACTTTCGCAAGTGCGGGAGTTTCAGGAGTTTGTGAACTGCCTGCAAAATGAAACGGAGAGGGGGGGATTCGAACCCCCGGTACGGTGTTACCCGTACACATGCTTTCCAAGCATGCACCTTCAGCCACTCGGACACCTCTCCAAGGGTTCGGCGTTGCGTGGGCCATACGCCGAGCCCTTAACTATATGAGGATTTACGCTTCCGGCAAGGAGGCCGGACCGCGTCTTTTCCAATGGCGGCTTATTTCTGGTTGGGTTTGCCGAAAACGAAGACAAAGACTTTGGGCTCGTCCACGCCGAGCGACGCCGAACGGGCGACGACGGTGTTCTTATCGAACATCCGCCAGCCCTGTGCGAATTCATTCTTGCCCTGCGCCATGTCGGTTCCATTGAGCGTCACCTTCTTGATCGGATGCGACGCCCCGGTGATCAGCCGCACTTCGAACGGCCGCTGCTTGGGGGCGTCTTGATAACGGCCCCTTGACGCTTCGATCGTGACGACGATGGATTCCGGCGTCACGTCATGCCGGATCAGTGTCGTGCGGACTTCGCCGTGTTGGTACGCCATCGTCTGCCCGTCATCCTCATAAAGCGTGAACTGTGTCGAATGGTCCGCCGCAAAAACGCGTGCGATGAGGTCGTCGCGGCGCGAGCCATCCAGTCGCTTACCGAGGGCGTTCATCGTCTCGGGGTCCACGTACATGAGCGGCACGATCGCGCCTGCCCGTGCAAACATCGGCACGCTCACGCGGCCTTCGCGCCGGACCGGCACGCCGCGAATCCATTGGCCCTTGCTTTCGGTCCGTTCACCCGATGAGTAGTCGTACCAGACGCCGGCGGGCAGATAGACATCGCGAGTGGCCTGCGAATAGTGATAGACGGCGGCGGCCAAAAGATCGCGGCCGATCATCTTTTCGTCGCCGATCTTACGGAGGTTCACATCGTCCTGGTCATAGAACACCAGAGGCGGTACGACCGGCTCGCCGAATTCGTAAGCTCGATGCGCCAACGAGTAGAGATACGGGATCATCTCATACCGCCGGCAAAGGTTTTGGAGATTGGAATCCATGTCGCCGATGCGATCCGGCGCGGTCTGATACTGATTTTTCGTATTGGCGGTGTGCGGGCGAACCGGGACGTCGAAAGCGCATGCGTCCGCCAACCACATCGTATACAAATCGTCTTCGTTCCCGTCGAGGGCCTTCCGCTTGAAGCCGCCGCAATCGGAGCCGAAGTAATCCACGCCGGACATGGACATGTGCATTTGCGCGTTGAAGTGCGCGGCGAGGCTGCGGAGGTTGGAGCTGATATCGCCCGACCACATCGCCGCGCCGAACCGCTGCACGCCGGAGATGCCGGAGCGGCTCATTTCGAACGGCCGCCGGTCGACGTTATTGCGCGTGTAGCCGCGCTGAATGCTTTCGAGCCAGCGGAAGTTCAACAGATTGTGGACGTCGCGGTGAGTACGGCCATCGGCGCCGATTCCGGCGTACAACGATTTGGGATTGTAATCTTCCGGCTCGCCAAGGTCGGTCCAGTGACCGTGCACGCCGTCCTTCACCAGCGGCCGGCGTTTCTGGTCATGCCAATCGTCCGCGCCGGTCGTATTCGTCCAGTCGATCATTCCGCCTTCGCCCCACCAGCTTTTGAGGATCGTCGCCGCGTTCGACTTGCCCTTGCGCGCGAGATAGCCGGCCTTTTCCATCTTCTGGAATTCGGGCAGGCCGCGGCTGACGTACGATTCTTCGATGGTGATCAGGCCGACCCCGTCTTTTTCGCCGAGTTCGGCGACCGTTTGCGCCGGATTGGGGAATCGCTCGGTATCCCACGTCAAACAACCCATTCGGCTATCGGCTTTCCCACGGGCGATGCCGCCGAACCATTGCAAATCCAAGACGAAGCCGTCAATCGGAAAATGATGCTTGCGCAGCGTGGCGAGTTTGTCTTTGAGTTCCGCCCAGTCGTCGAATCCATACTCGGAGACCCACAGGCCGAACATTTTCTTTGGGGGAACCGGCGGACGGCCGACCAGTTCCATGTAGTCGCGCCGGAGGTCCGGCAGGTCGGGACCGGTGAGAAAATACCCACGGATTCGATCGCCGCCGGTCTGCACGCGCCAAGGGTTCTTCGTGAGGTCCCATCGCTGAGCGTGCAGATCGTCGATGAAGATCGCGTAGTTTTCGCCCGGACCGCCCAACGCATAGAGAATCGGAAACATCGCATTCCCGACCGCGCCGCCTTCGAAGGGCACCATGCGATTGCCGAATTCGCATCCCGGCGTGCGGACGCGTCCGACCCAATCGCCGTTGGGTTCGCCCGGCTGGGTGAATTGTTCGCCGAGACCGTAGGCGTGGGTCATCGTTCCGGCGGCGAGGGTGAACGTCGATTGAATGCGGGTCAGTCCTTCTGGATGAAGCGTCGTCAATATCTTCGGCGGGTCCGTTCGCGTATCGAACAGCGTGATGTTAAGCGTGTCCGAATCGACGCGCAATTCCAATTCGGCCGTCGCAAGAGTCCCGGCGTTTTTCTTCTTGAACTTCCTCGGACCGGAATAGTTCCGCTTGGCGACCATTGGCGTCGGATCGATTCGGCCCGTCGATTTCCCGCCGCGTGAATATTCAAACAGGACAAGATCATCGTCCAGCACCTCCAGGCGCAGCCGCATCGCGTCCGACTTGAATTCCTCCCGGACGACGCGATCGGGCCTCGCCGCTTGCGCGATTGCCCGCTGCGGGCACAGCAAAAACAGGAACAGGCCGACGGTCGTCCACGCTTTTCCGATCACGCGATGCCCCTCACTTGTGCCCGTCGCTCTTCATCATTTGGTCCAGCGCCCGGCGGGCGTCCTGGTCGTTGGGATTGATGTCCAGGACTTTTCGGTACTCACTCGCCGCTTCGGGCAGGCGACCGAGGCGTTCGAGCGTTTCGGCCAGATTGAAATGCGCCGGGGCATAATCCGGCGCAAATCGAATGGCTTCATTGAAATGATCGATCGCCTCCTGGGTTCGACCCTTCTCGGCGAAGAGCGTGGCCAGATCGTTGTGCGCTGCGGCGTTGTGAAAATGGAGTCGCAACACCTTCTGATAGGCCGCCACCGCTTCGTCTTTTCGACCGAGGGCGACAAGCGTTCTCGCGCGGTTGTAATGCGCGTCGGCCATTTTGGGAGACCGTTTGGTGGCTTCTTCAAAGTAACCCAGCGCTTCCTGGTAGCGGCCCTGGCTGAAGACGATCTCGCCGAGATTGTTGCAGGGCTGTGCGTAATTCGGCTGAAGATTGAGGGCCTTTTGATAACAGGCGATGGCCTCATCGAGCTTGCCGGCCGCATGAAGCGCCAGTCCAAGATCATTGAGGATGGGCGCGGAGTTGGGTTCGCACTGTGCGGCCTTTCGCGACCATTCGACGGACTCGTCCAATCGACCTTCCTCGCGGAGCACGTTGCCGAGGTTGGCATAAAGCGCCGCCGACGTCGGCGAGAGCCGGATCATGTGACGATAAAGCGTCTCGGTATCGCGCCAGACGGTCAGGTATTTCCGCGTTCCATAAGCCTCGGCGGAAAAGAGGAGGACCGCCGCGCCCGCCATCATCAGTACTCGTTGGCGGCGCCGATCTGGTGGCGCCGCCTTCGAAAGCCATTCCCCAAGGAAGTAGGCCAGAACGATAAGAAAACCGATCGACGGCAGGTAGGCGTACTTGTCCGATGCGATCGCGATGGAGAATCCGATGATTTGAATCGTCGGCAGGAGCAGGACAAAATAGACCAGCCAGCCGGCGGCGAAGGCGCGCGTTCGACGGAGCGACCAAATCAAGAGCGGAATCAGGACGACGACTCCAATGACGCCCGCCAGAATCCACGGATCGGTCAGACGAAACGGTGCGGGCAGCGCATAGTGGGACGAAAGATTCACCGGCCACAACATCTTGTACGGATAGAACATGATGTTATGACAGAGGATCAGGGGGATATTGAGGGGGTTGTATTGTCCCGGCAGTTCGACGCCGGAGGTTCGTTGTTGCGACGTGAAGGTGATGAGCGCCGAGACGGCGCCGAGCGCCAATAGCGGTAGCTTCTCAATAACGGCGCGGCCGGAGAATCGGCGAAGCGGCCAATAGTCCAGGAGCAACAGGGCCAGCGGCAGGGGAGTGCTGGTCGGCTTGGAGAGCAGGGCCAGGACGTAGGCGACGACGGTGAGCAAATAGAAGCGCAGCCGGCCGGATTGGGCATAGCGAACGTAGGCGATCAACGACCACAGCGCGAAAAAGGCCGCGAGCAGCGTCTTGCGCTCGCCGACCCACGGGATCGTTTCAACGGTCAACGGGTGCAGCCCGAAGAGGATTCCAACGATGGCAGCCGGCCAGGGTTGTCGGAACAGGCCATAGAGCAGCACGATGACCAGCAACGTGTTGGCGACGTGAAAAAGCAGGCTGGTCAGGTGAAAGGGCATCAAATAATCGACGCGGCCGCCCATCGCGTAATCGATCATCAGCGAGATCATCGTCAACGGCTGGTAATAGCCGCCGATCGTCGACGGATCGAGAACTTCGGCGAGGAACCGACCGGCCGATGTCAGGCCGGGATTGCGAACCAACTGATTCTCGACCAGGTATTCCTGATCGTCGAAAGACAGGGCACGGGCGGACAAAGCGGGGAAATGCACCGCGAAGACGACGATCGCGGAGACCAGGAGCAGCACGACCAGCGTGGTCGTGGAATGGCGGGAGGCTTCGGTTTGAGCTTCGACCGGCTTCGCGCCGGCCGTGGGTTCCTGAGGGGCTCCTTTGCGGCGTCGCTTCATCCGGACAGTCTATACGAGCCGGTGCGGCAAACCAAAACCATCATCGCTTGTCATACGCCTCCAGGGCGCGGCGCGTCTGAGCAAGCCCGGCTTGGGACCGCGCGTCGTCGGGGTGGACGCGAAGCATCACTTCGAAGCCTCGCTGTGCTTCGCGATAATGGGACTCGGCGTCCGCGCTTCGGCCCGCCTTGATCAGCGCCGACGCCATGTTGTAGTGGAAGACCGTTGGGTCCGGCGCGCGCGCAACGGCCTGGTGATAATGTTCGATCGCCTCATTCATCCGGCCGCGCTGGACCAGTAAATTGGCAAGATTTCCGTGGGCATCCGCATAGTCGGGTTTGAGTTTCAGGGCCGTTTCATAATGCTCGATGGCCTCGTCCGTCCGCCCGTTCTCGGCCAGGCACACGCCCAGATTGTTGTGGGCTTCGGCGTAGCGCGGGGCCCGGAGGGCTTGTTCGTAATGCGCGATCGCCGCATCGCGGTCGCCCTGGCCCTGCAGCAGGACGGCGAGATTGAAGTGGACCTGCGGCGCGTCGTCGTTCAGTCGCAAGCCGGTGCGATAGTGATCGATCGCCTCCTCGACGCGCCCCTGTCGCGCCAGGACCGCCGCGAGATTCCCGTGCGCCATCCAGGAATCGGGGTCTTTTTGAATCGTGTCGCGCCAGAGCGTTTCGGCGTCGTGATAAATCTCGCATTGCCGCCATGTCAAAGTCGTCAATACAAGGAGGAGAATGGCCCCACCGGCTCGGGCCCATGTCTTCGGGGCCGGCCACCGGGCGGCGATGGCGGCCAGAAGCGCCAGAGGACCCAGGCTCGCCAGATATTGAAAGTGATCCGCGACATAGGAGAATCGCATCGGATACACGTCGACAAATCCCAACGCGGGCAGGAGCGTGACGGCAAAAAACGCGATCGCGACGAAAAGGCCCTTGCCGATTCGGTTCCTCGCGGCCCAGGCCACGGCGATGAAGGAAATCGCCGCCAGAGGCGCGACATAGTGCCAGGCCGGAGCACCGGGAACGCGCCATCGCGAATAAATGAAGGCCAGGTCCGACGGCCAGACCAGCTTGGCGAGATAAAACCAGAACGCGCGGCCGGCGATCAGGATGCGATCCGCGAATGACAGGTTCCAATGGACGAATTCAGTGCCGACGTGATGTCGCTCGAGCCAGACCGTAATCGCGCCCGCCGCCGCTCCCAGGGCGAAAAAGGGACAGACCAGGATGACGTCTCGCATTGTCAGACGGCCGCGCTTCCAGCCCGTGAGCAAGAGCAAAATAACCGGGAGCGTGGCGGTGACGGTCTTGCTCAGCAGCGCGCCGACGAAAAATGCGAGGGCGATTGCGTACCATCGTCGTCGAAGCGGTACGGATTCCGGGTCGGCGATGAATCGCAGATAGGCCGATAGCGACGACAGATAGAAGACGCCGGAGAGGACGTTTTTCCGCTCGGTGATCCATGCGACCGATTCGACGTGGACGGGATGCAGGGCGAAGATCGCCGCCGCAAACGCCGCGCCGGGTACCTTCAAGTTTTTCAGGACGCGCCAAACGAGAATCGATCCCGTCGCGTGCAGCAGGACGTTGACGAGATGGTAGCCCAGGGGCGACAGACCCCAGAGATGCCGCTCAAACCAAAACGTCGTGAAGACGAGCGGGTAGTACTGGTCAGTCGCTCCGATCTTGAACCAGATTTGCCGGAGCCCTTCGGCGCTTTCGAGATGTTGGTTCTCCAAGACGTACGCATCGTCGTCCCAGATGAATCCGGCCTTCAGCGCGGGCCCATAGGCCATGGTCACGGCCAGGAGGATCGCCATCGCCGTCAGGATGGTATGTGGGTCGAGCTTCGATCGTTGCCGGGTCATGGCCGCTACTTTGGTTGTGACGTCGCGAGCGACTGCAACCCCGCGCGTGCCGCCGGGTGCGAGGGATCGATGCGCAAGGCCTCGCGGAATTCCCGCGCCGCCTCGTCGTTGCGACGATCCTGGCGCAGCGCTTCGGCGAGGTTGTAATGCGCCTCGGCGGACATCGGCTGAAGGCGCACGACTTCCCCGTAATGCTCGATGGCTTCCGGGAGCCGGCCCCACTGCAGGAGCAGTGTGGCCAGGTTGTGTTGCGAAGCGGCCGAATTCGGCCAGAGTGCAACCGATTTCTCAAGATGAATCAGCGCTTCGTCCAGGCGGCCCTGTTTGCTGAGAACGGTCGCCAGATTGGTATGCGCTTCGGGATAGGACGGTCGCAGCTCCACGGCCCTTTGTAGATATCGAAGTGCTTCCTGCCCCTGATTTCGCTCTGCAAACCAGGTGCCCAGATTGTAGTTGGCGGTGAAATTGTCCGGATGTTTTTGCAATGTTTGAACCCAGCATTGCAACGCTTCCATCGCCCGGCCTTTGTTGGAGTAGGCGAGGCCCAGGTTGTTTCGGGCTTCGACGGACGCGGGCTGATATTGAAGCGCCTCCTGGTATTGTGCGATGGCATCGTCGATGCGGCCCTGGCCGGCGAGATAGAGTCCAAGATGGTTATGAACGGCGGCGGCCCTGGGCGTCAGGTTGAGCATGTGGCGACAAAGCGTTTCGGTGTTTTTCCATTCCGCCAGATAACGACGGGTGGCCAGGGCCTCTGCGGCCGCAGCGCCGATCAATGCCAACTCGACGACGACCAGCCCGATGCGTCGCCGCTCGGGCCACGAAAATATCCGCCATCGCGCCAGGAGCCCTGCCAGGAGGATGAGGACGCCGATCGATGGAAGATAGACGTATTTGTCCGACGCCATAGCGTCGCTGAAGCCGATGATCTGCACCGTGGGAAGGAGCATGAAGAAGTAGATCGCCGCGCCGGTCAGAAACGCCCGGGAGTAACGAGTCGACGCGACGAGCGCCGCGACCAGAATCATCATGCCGACCAGACCGGTCAACAACGAAGGGTCGGAGAGATTGAATGGCTGAGGAACGGGGTAGTAGGAAGTCAGGTTGGCCGGCCAGGCCATCTTCATTAAGTAAAAGACGACGTTGTGGCACAGCCGCAGCGGCGAATAATAAAACGGCATGTCGGTCGGCAGGACGGCGGCCGCCGTGCGATTTTGCGAAATGAAGGTGATGACGGCGGACCCGGCGCCGATCACCAGCAGCGGGATCTTTTCGATCACCGCCCGACGGTTGAGCCGGTTCAACGGCCAGTAATCGAGCAGCAGCATCGCCAGCGGCAACGGCGTGCTGGTCGGCTTGGACAAGAGGGCGAGAAGATAGCCGATCAACGCCGCGGCGAAATAATCCCATCGACGCGTCCGTGCGAACTTGACGTAGGCGATGAGCGCGGCCAGCGCGAAGAACGCGGCGAGCAAGGTCTTTCGTTCCCCGACCCACGGAATCGGCTCGACCGTCAGCGGGTGCAAGCCAAAGAGCAGTCCGACGACGGCCGCCGGCCACGGTTCGCCGAAAAGCAGGTAGAGGAGGATCACAACGAGAAGCGTGTTGGCGACGTGGAGAATCAGGCTGGTCCGGTGAAAGGGCCTCAGGTGATCGACGCGCCCGCCCATCGAGTAATCGATCATGAGGGAGATCATCGAGAGCGGTTGGTAATACCCGGCGACCGTCGACGGCTCGAGCACTTCGCGCAGGGCGCGCCCGGCCGACGACCAGCCCGGATTGCGCACCAGATAGTTGTCGACGAGATACTGTTGGTCGTCGCACGACATCGCCTGGGCCGAAAGCGCCGGCCAGTGCGTGACCAGGACCGCGGCGCCGACGATTGCGAGGAGTCCCATCAGGACAAGGCCGCGGCGGTGGATCCGGTTCGTGTCGTCCATGACCGTAAAGTTCACTCGGAAAGCCGCGATTCCAAAAGCGGCGATCGCCGGACTTTGTGCCTCTTCGCACCATGAAGGGTCGTCCGGCCGTCTGAAAATTGCGATGGGCGAGGCGGGACTCGAACCCGCACGTCCTTACGGACAAGGGATTTTAAATCCCCAGCGTCTGCCATTCCGCCACACGCCCGGTTCCGGACCCGCTTTTGGTGGAAATCGCCGGGCCCGCCGGATTATACTTAATGTCTCGTCCGTTTCTAACCGGTAGGGAGAGAAGCCGCACCTCCGAGAATATCATGGAGTCCTCTATGCGATTTCGGCCGGCGATGTTGGTCGCTGCGATCCTGTCGTTGACCGCCTGCCCGGCGGCCGCGCCGGCGGTCGGTCCCGATGTGATCGCCGGGGAGATTGCCGGTGGCGACGACGTCACGCGATTCGCGACCTCCGACGGTATCACGTCTTATGCCTTCGGGACGACCTCGTGCAACATCGGCACGTCGGAGGCGGTCTGGTATGGCACGAGCAATTTGCACCCCGTCATCGGTCAGAACATGTTTCGTTTGAAGAACGGCCGGTTCGAACAAATTGGTCAGGCGTGGGTCAAGCACGGCTTCGCCACGGAAAACGAACAGCTTTGCGGCTCCTGCATCCCGACCGACGGGACCACTCTTGGCGTCGGATGTTCGGATACCTACTTTGCGGTGCTAAACGGCATTCAGGCGCGACTGGGTCCCAAGTCGCAGGTCAACGCCTCCACCGGCTATTTTCCCTATCCGTTTACCGCGCCGCCGGCCCAACCGGGAATCGGTCGTCGCCTTCAGGTCCACAACAACGATCTGGAATCAACGCTGAATCCCGGCGCGCTCTATTTTATTGAGGGCCAGTATGTCACGCCGGACGATGCGTTTTTTGGAAACGCGGCCAACAATTGTTCGTGGCGACAGATCGAATTGACCCCCACGAGTCCCTATCTCGCGACGCCCGTCGGCGGGACGCGCCAGCGCATTCCCGCGATCTTCGCCTGGAACGCCAACGATCAACTCGTTCAATTGTCATCGATGGTCGTCCAAAACGACGGCGGCGCCGGCTACAACGGTCTCTTCTGGGCGGCCGGTCGCGCCACGTTTCTGGGGGGATGCTCGTGGCATTACGAGTATGCCGTCCAGAATATCAATTCTCATCAGTCTGGCGGTTCCTTTTCGGTTCCCTTGCCGCCGGGCGTCGTCCCCACCAACATCGGATTTCACGACGTGGATTATCACAGCGGCGAACCCTATGGCGGCGCGGATTGGTCGGCGACGGTGTCGGGAGGTTTCATTACCTGGTCCACGGAAACATACGCCCAGAACGTCAACGCGAACGCGCTGCGATGGGGAACCTTGTACAACTTTCGCTTCGATGCCGACGCGCCTCCGACGTGCGAGGGAAGCATCACCCTCGGACTCTTTCGGACACCCGACGTTTCCGTTTCGGCCTACATGGTGACGCCGCGGGCCGGATCGGGTTGTTTCAAGTCCGGCGATCTGGATGGGGATTGCGACGTAGACGGAGAAGACCTCTGGTTTTTCCTGGAGGCCTATGGGACCTGTGTAGCCGACTTTGCTTTTGCCGCCGAGGCGGACATGAATGACGACGGCTGTGTAAACCTGGTGGATTATCAGCTTTGGCTGACCCGCTATCGGGAGTATCTCAATAACCCGTTGGCCCAGCCACCGGACCCGATTGCGGCGCCCGGAAAGCCGGGCGATCTCGACCTCGACGGACAGGTGAACCAGGCGGATCTTCAAATCATGATTAATGTGCTGCTCGGAGTAGATACCATCCCCGACCACGTCCAAAGGGCCGATTTGGACGGTTCGGGTCAAACCAACGCCAGGGACGTTCAGCCCTTCATCGCCGCCATGCTTGGGGCTAGTTAGGGACCGCCTCCGCGCCCTTGTCATAATTGATGGATGGGGCTGGAGTTACCGTTCTTTCCACGGGCATACAACAAAGCCCTGTGCCACACCTCTGACATAAAGGCTACCGGGTCCCTTTTCCATCTTGATTTTGGATCCCTTTTTCGAGTACGATGCTCCCCGATTGTTCTGACCTGAGAAAACATGGGCCCAAGAGGCCCGAGAGGAGAGAAGTCAATGTTCAGATATTCGATGGTCGCCCTCACTTTGTGCGTCATGGCTTCACCGGCGTTGGGCGGTGTGATTGGCGATCCGGATGATATTTACGTACTGAGCGACGCGTATAGTGAAGTCTATCAATACGACAGCACGACGTTTAATTATGTCCCGGGCAACTACGTTGGCAGCCTGCCTCCCTCCTGGAACCCCGTTTTTTCCAATTCAACTCAATTGAACAGCAACGCTCCTTACCTTGGTGCCGTCGCCGGTGCGAATCAAGACTTTTTTGTCGGTGGCTTCAACAGCCTCATGAAAATCGATTCCTCGACCGGCGCGCAATTGGCGACGATTGCCGGAGGATTGCGTCTCGGACCGGCCAAGGGTCCGGACGGAAACATCGTGGTCGGCGGTCCGACCGGTGTTGAGAAGTTTTCGCCGGCGGGAGGCTTTCTCGGAACGGTCGTGAATTATGGCAATGGCTATAATTTGCACGCCTTCAACGGCAACACCATGTGGGTGACGCAGTGGGGCTTTTCCGGTCCCGTTCCCATTGCTCAATACGACTATTTCACCGGCCTGCCGACCGGCGCTCCCATCGTGGCCCCATTTGCACCCCAGGAAATCGGATTCGGCCCCGACGGCGCCTTGTATGCGACGGCCCTCTATGAAGGCCCTCCCACGGAAGGTCTCTGGCGATACGATTTCGGCAGCGCCAGCTGGAGCCATTACATCGATACGCAATCGCTGACCGGCGGCGGCCCGCACGGCTTCACCTTCGATCCCGACAACTTCGACATCTACATGGCGTTCAATAGCGGCGAGATTTATCGCTTCGATGTCGGCGGGAACTTCCTCAATCTGGTCGATGCCCAGCCCAACAAGCTGACCGACATCCTTTTCAAGGTTGTTGTGCCGGAGCCGGCCACGATGATGCTGCTCGGCCTGGGCTCGGTTCTCCTGATTCATCGCCGACGCCGCTAACCGCGCGACGTCATATCCAACTTCGCGTATGATCCCACCGTTGCGGGACTGATCCAGTCCCGCAACGGTGGTTTTTTTATGGCCAAGCTTGAAGCGCCTCTGCGGGTGCTCGCCCACGCAAAACTGAATCTCACCCTTGCGGTCCTCGGCAAGCGCGCCGACGGCTACCATGAACTTGAATCGTGGGTCGTCAAAGTCGACTGGGCCGATGTGCTGACGATCACGCCCGCGTCAACCCTTTCCCTTTTGATTCGCGGTGAAAACGTCGGACTGGCGGCCGATGAGTCCAATCTCGTCCTGCGCGCTGCACGGGCCCTGGCCGACGAATCCGGACACCCCGCGGAGGCGGCCATCACGCTCGAGAAAAAGATCCCCATCGGCGCCGGTCTCGGAGGCGGCAGCAGCGACGCCGCCGCGACCTTGCGCGGGTTGAATGAATTTTGGGCACTGCATTGGACGGACGATCGGCTTCAGGCTGTCGCTCAACGGATCGGTTCCGATGTTCCGTTGTTTGTCGAGAGTGCGCCGGCCGTCGTCATTCGCGGGCGAGGCGAGCGCCTCGAACCACTTCCGTCGTCGTTAAAAGGCTGGGCGGCGATCATTGTCCCGGCCTATTCGATATCGACGGCGTCGGTCTACGGTGCCTTGACGGGGGACCGATTCGGCGATCGCGCTCCCATCAAGCTCTGGTTGGAGTCCCATCGTTCCGTGACTGAAATACAAATGTTGCTCTTCAACGATCTTGAGCCGGCGGCGCTGACCCACGAGCCTCGCTTGGGATCGCTATTGAAGTCTCTGGACGCCAAGGGCGGTCGCCGCGTTCACATGACCGGCAGCGGGAGCTGCCTTTTTGCCCTGTTCGAGGGTCGCGAGGAAGCCGACCGCTGGCGCGACGATGCCATGAAACTTGTGCAGGAGCCCACGCGCATTGAAGTGGCTCGGTTGTTGTGACCTGCAAAGAGTGGAAGCCCGGTTCGCTTTCGATTATCGTTTTGCCAATGTTTGGGAAGCCCTGCCCAGAACCGCGTCAAGGTGGTATAGTATTTCCCTCCCCGGACGGATCGGCGAATCCCCCGGCATGCCCCAGAGGGCCGGTCGGCGGGAGGCTCAAGAGATGAACATCACTGAGATTCGCGTTAAGTTGGTGGGCAGCAACGCCGAACGGCTCAAGGCGTTTTGCAGCGTTACGCTGGACGACGCGATCGTCATCCGCGACCTGAAGATCATCGAAGGGACGAATGGCCCGTTCGTCGCCATGCCGTCGCGTAAGCTGGCCGACCGGTGTCCGAAGTGCGGATCGAAAAACCATTTTCGAGCGCGATTCTGCAACGATTGTGGTGGAAAGCTCGGGGAAAATCGCGCGCCTCGGGAGCAGGACGGCCGGGTGAAACTGCACGCCGACGTGGCCCACCCCATCAACATGGCCGGGCGAGAACAACTCCAACGCGAAGTGATTGCCGCCTTTCAACAGGAATTGGAGCGCGCCGGCGAGCCGGGCTACGAACCTCAAAAGGTGGATTTCGACGATTTCGGGCCCTCGGAATACGACGATCTGGTCAACGAACTGAAGGAAAGCACGGCGCAGCGGGGTTCGCGTCGTGATGGCGGCCGGACCAGGGAGGAAGCGCCGCCTGAACCCGCGACGCCGATAGCGCCACCGGTGAAGAAATCGTCCCCACCCCCGCCATCTCCAAGGCCGACCTCGCCATCCAAAGAACCGGCCCCCAGGCCCGTGGATCGGCCTCAAGACCCCTTTAGTGCCGGAATTTTTTGACAGCCGGCATCCTGTGCGGCTTGAAAATACCTCGTTCCACCCTCCTCGGACAGATTGGGGCAGGGTAAAATTTCCAGTCGGCGGGAGAAAACCATCGACGGGTGGCGAATTTCCATGAACCGCCGGGTAAAATAGACACTATCTACATCCGAAGGGGTCATGTGGCGACCTGCGCGTAACGCAATTTCGCCGGAAGACGCCCGACCTGTTGTTGGAATCATTCGGAGGCATCCAAAGATGATTGGGGCAAACACGTTTTGGGGGCGATTTCACCTGGAACGCCCGTCGATTCTGACGATCACCGTTCTTTCGATGATGGTCTCCGTTTCGGGCGGGCCCGTGCGAGCCAACGAAGTCGTCGTCAAGAACGACAGCATCATCAATGGGAGCTCCGCCACGATCCAGGCCGGCTTCGTCGGCGGTGAGAGCGCGGCGGTCTGGCTCACTTCGCCGTGTACGGGCACGATCGTCGCCGTACAGGTTTTTTGGCGTTCACAAACGGGTGGCGAACCGCCGAGTCTGGAACAAAGCATCACGATCGCCCAACAGGGGAGCTTTCCCGTCCCTGGAACTACCCTGGCCTTTCTGGAAGGGCCCGTCATGACCGACGGGGTACTCAACGAATTCCGATATTTGAACGAAGAGCAGACGATCCCGATTAGCGTGCCGGTCACGACCGGGCAGGTCTTCGTTGTTTCATTTCGATTTGAGAATACTCCTGATCCAGGCAACGGTCCGAGCATTGTGACGGACGTCGGTTGCCAGAATGGAAAGAATGCCATCAATGCCCAGGGCATCGGTTGGATCAGCAGTTGTTTGCTGGGTGTCAGCGGCGACTTCATGATCCGCGCCGTCGTCGATTGCCAGGAGGCGACCGGAGCATGTTGCCTGCCCGCCGGCACTTGCAACGTGGGCGTGACCAGCAGCCAGTGCGCCGCCTCCGGCGGCACTTATCAAGGCAACGGGAGCAACTGCCCGCCCAGTTGTCCAGTGACTCTGGGCGCGTGCTGCAAGCCCGACGGAAGCTGCGTCGGAAGCGTTTCCATGTCGACCTGTCAGGGCATGAGCGGCACCTATCAGGGCAATGGGACCAACTGCGGTTCGGTCACGTGTCCGCAACCCGCCCAGGCGTGCTGCAATCCCACCACCGGGTTTTGCTCGATGCTTGATCCGAACGTCTGTTCCGGATTTGGCGGCGTGCCGCAGGGTGTGGGCACGGCGTGTGTCGGCCCCAGTCTGAACCAATGCCCGAAAGGGGCCTGCTGTCTTCCGAATGGTCAATGCGCCGAAAACAAGACGCCGGTGGAATGCGCCGCGATGAGCGGGGCGTATCAGGGAACCGGCACCACGTGCGCGCAAGTCTCCTGTCCTCAGCCGCAAGGTGCTTGTTGTCTGACGACCGGCGGTTGCTCGATTTCCGGTCAATCCATCTGCGAAGGTTTCGGCAACACCTGGATGGGCGCCGGCACGGACTGCTCCGACAACAACGGCAACACGGTCGCAGACGTCTGCGAGAGCTGCAATCCACCGGACGGAAACGTGAGCGGCGACGACGCCGTGACCAACGGCCACGACCTGAAACGCTTCACGCAGGCCGTGCTGGAAATTTCCACGGACGAGTACGACGTTTGCCACGGTGACTTTTCGCAGGATGGCGTCATCACCGAGGACGACATCGACGGAATGGTCAATCGTCTGCTAAGTCCGTAACAACGTCGTCCAGGGCCGACGCGCTGATGACCACGTGAGCGGCCACGAACAACCGGGCACGGTTCGCCCGGATGCCGTGGAGCTTGGCCTCGCAGGCATAACTCTCCTTGGTGACGTGGCCTTCGTTTCGGTCACGAAGATCGGCGTCCTCCAGCCAGAAGCCGTCGGCCTGAACTTCCTTGAGCGTTCCCAGGAACATGATCGGCCCGGCGGTATCCAGGACGACCTTGCGGCCGATCAGGGATTTCAAGCTCGGAGATTTCTGGGCCATCGCTCGCTTCTCGGAACTCCTTCGTGCATCAAACAGCCCGCTAGGGTAGGATGGACAGGACGCCGCTTCAAGCCGCGATAGGGCGATAGGTTGGACATGAATCAACGAAGAAACATGTGTATTTCGTGGGCGTTCACCGGATTGGGATTGGTCTTCTGTTCCTTGACCCTGATGTCGCGCCAAGCCGGCGGTTTTCAACCCACCGACCCGCCGCCGACTGGCGATTCCTCCAGTGGAGATGAAGAGTTTCCCGATACCGCCGTCATCCGCAAGCTCACCAAGAAGGAAATCAGCCGCATACGATTCATGGAGCTTCGCGGCATGCGCCTGTCCGCCGCCGATCAGCCGGACCGCGTGATCGTCAAAATTCCCGCGGCCGTGGTCGATGAATTTCTGACCGAAATGCAGGGCGAACCGGACTTTTCCACGGACGCCGGTCGGCGGGAATTTCGAAAATTGACGCCGCCACAAAAACTGCACGTCATGGCGAAACGCACCGGTGAGGCGTTCGCCGACAAAGTGGACATCCAAACCGATCCGGAGGTCTTCGTCGAATTCCGCAAGCAAGTCCTCCCGACCATCTTCAAGGGCTGTGCGACGTCGGGCTGCCACTCGCCCGGCAACGAGGCGCAATCCCATTTTTCACTTTACAAGGATCCCAAGAAATCCGCCGCCACGACCTACGCCAATTTCATCGTCCTGACCGAGTTGGGCGTGGGGGACTATCCTCTCCTGAACCGAACGCAGCCGGAAAACTCCCTGCTTTTGACCTATATGCTCCCGGCCAAGGACGTGAAAGTACCGATGCGTCATCCCGGCAAGGAGGAAATTCGGGCGCAATTTCAGACGGCCAACGCACCGACCTTCCGAAAGATTGAGCGATGGATTGCCTCCCTGAAACACCCGCAACCCGATTACGGTGTCCGGCTCCTTCCCAATCCCACGACCACGGCCGAATCCGGGGACCCGGACTCGAAACCCAACCCCTCCGACCCTTCTTCCCGCTGATCCCTTGAGTCTCGGTCTCATCATCGCCGGTTGGGGACTCGCCATCATCGTGGCCACGACGCTCATTTGGCGGCGGCGTCGCGAGAAAGCAGGCCGGACCGCCTGGGCGATGGATCACGGAATGCAACTCGACGCCGGGCGCCCTCAGGAGCTGATGCAACGTCTCGCCGGATTGATGCTTCTGCAGGTCGGACACAGCCGCCGAATCGATGCGGCTTTCACCCTGCCACGGGGCGGCTACGCCATTTGCTACCACTGCCAAACGGGCTTCGACCAAAACCGCTATCTTCATGCCTGGATCGTGGCGGCGATTGAAGTTTCCTTTTGCCCCGGTCGCGCGGTAATCACTTCGCAGGATTGGTTGCTGGCCGCGGCCAGATCGCCCTCCCGTCGTCAGCTTCCCGTCGGCGAGATCACCCGGTCTCCAACAAGAATGGCGATCGTGGAGGACGCTGACTGTTGGCGAGCACGTCTTGAAGGAGAATGGGGATCGTGGTTAAGCCGCCAACCCAAGGAAAGAAACTGGGAGTTTCTCCCCGGCTGGGTCGTCGGCTATGAACCCGGCGGCCCTGAAGGACCGCCGCTGCTGGCCCTCGTCGAGGCGACCCGGGAGTTGGCGGGATTCGTCACGGCGCAGAGACCGTCGATGGACGCGCTCTCGCACAAGGACTAAAGTACGACGGCGGTTCGGAAAGAGGGATTCTCATGGCCCGCGCAGTCGGTGAAGATGTGATCGCGACGGCGGAGAACGTCTTCCACGAATATCTCCGCGACCGCGGATTGAAGTACACTGACGAACGCCGGCGCATTCTCCGCGCCGTCATGCACAACGACGAACACTTCGAGGCCGAGCAGCTCCTTCTCGACATGCGCCAGGTAGACGCCCGCGTCGGAAAAGCGACGATCTACCGCACGCTCAAGCTTCTCGTCGGCTGCGGCATCGTCAAAGAGGTGCATTTCTCCAATAAGCAGGTCCACTACGAGCATACCTACGGCCAGGACCCGCACGATCACATGGTCTGCCGCCGCTGCGGCCGGATCATCGAGTTCGACGCCCGCGAGATCGTGCGGCTCCGCGCGGCGCTCGCCGCGCAGGCGAAATTTCACGCGCTCTCGCATCGCTTCTCGATCACGGGACTCTGCGAGGCCTGCGTGAAGGCGTGCCCCGTCGGCATCAGGGCCAGGACGCTGTCGCGAGAGCCGGCCTTAAAACCGAAAAGACGGTAACTGCCTCGTCACCGCCTCGGCGGCCCGTAGCGTCCGACCCCCGTGTCGGACGTGGAGCACCCGGTGCGATCGAGTTCGCCCGCGATGCGAACGCACCTTCCGTCATGCGTCCGGTGCAGGGCCCGGACGGTACAGTAGCGTCCGACCCCCGCGTCGGACGTGGAGCACCCGGTGCGATCGAATCCGCGCGCGATGCGAATGCACCCGGCGTCATGCGTCCGGTACAGGGCCCGGACGCTACGAACACGTCCGCCGAGACGGGCGGACGTTATGGCAAAGAAGGGGCCGCCGTGATCAGCAGAGCGCCAGATAGGTAAAAAACGCGAGGATGATGATCTTTGCCCTTCGGCGAAAGGCCTCGACGATCCAGTCTGCGGCCACGATGACCATGCCTCGTTCCCCTTGCCGGCCCCTCCCGATGGGGTCGCGTAGCGTGCCTCTCTCACTCCGCTCGATGGCGTTGCAGTACGGGTGCCGGGGGCCTTCCGACCGCGGTTTGGGCGCGGAAACGCGCATGGATTCATCGCCGGGCGGCTATTCTCGGGCCCGATGTTGTTGGACAGGAGTACGGTCTGTAACGGCGTGTTGACGCGGCGCGACAGTCAATGTGACGCGGTGCATCGCGCGTCGTCTGGAATCCACCGGCCACTGATGACGAATAAGGGGGGGGCTACTTGCCCGGCACGCACAGGCAGCTCGTTCCGATCTTCACGTCCGCGCGGGACCAGGCCTTTTCGAACTGCTTCTCTACTCCGGACAACTCCGCCGTCCGATTCTGGGCTCGAAGACATTGGGCCAGGCCGAAGAGCGACCAGGCATTCTCCGGCCAGAATTTCAGGTCTTCTCGATAAACTTTTTCGGCCTCGTCGTATCGCTTGGCGGAGACCAGGACCGCGCCCAGCGTGTGCCGGACCGGTTGCATCCACTCCGGCGGCTCCATGTACAGGAGGCTGTCTTCCAGCTCGACGCCGGCGCGAAGCTCCTTCACCGCTTCGTCGATATTCTTCCGCCGAAAGGCGATCTCTCCGGCCAGCATGTGCTCAGCGATCGAAAGCACCTTGTGTGCCGGATTGATTGCCATCAGGGCGTCCTGCGGAACCTTCTCCGCGGACTCCTTGAACCGTTGTTGTTCTTTGGCCGCGTCGTCGATTTGGTCCTTCGCCGCGAAGGCCAACCCGCGAGTGAAGTGATACATGGCCAGCGTGATGGGAAGATTTTTCGCCGGCGGCGGTTCGCGCAGGATGTCGTCCCATCGCCCAAAGCGCTTCAGGGCGTCGAGGACGATCATCATGAACGGATCGATGAATTGCGGTTGATCGCGCAGGAATTCCGGCGGCACGTCGGCGATCATGGCCTTCGCCGCCTTTAGGGCGACTTCACTGCGTCCCTCCATCATCGCCGCAAAGGCGAGAAATTGATGGTTGTGGGCCATATAGACGCTGTAGAAGCCCTGCTTGGGCGAGAGCTTTCGATAGGCCGCGTCGACCTTGATCGCCGCCACATTCTGGTCCTCGGCTATTGCCCATCGACCCATTCGGATGTCGATGTGCGACGGCATGTGAACCAGGTGCCCTGACGCCGGGACCAGCGTCCGCAACACCGTCGCCGCGCCGTCGGCCTGCTCGGGATGCGCCGACGCCTCCACCGCATGGATGAGCAGGTGGTTCGCGCCGGGATGATTCGGATCGATCTTCAACGCGTGTTGCAATAGCGCGATGATCTTTGTCGCCTGTCCCTTGGGCCTTTTGTCGTGGGTCCACAGGTCCCACGGTTGCAAATCCATGAGCGATTCGGCGTACAGCGTGCCGATGTCGGCGTCGTTGATGTCCAGCTCGTAGACTTTTGCCATCGCGTGGGCATAGGCCTCGTCGAGCTTGGTTCGATCGTCCGGCGGCTTCTGGGCATAGCGCGCCGAAAGCGCCTCGATGAGCTTCGCCTCCAAATAACTCGCCTCCGCCCGCAACGAAAGGGCCTTCTGAATCGCCTCCCACGCTGCGCGCGATTGTTCGGGACTCATCTTCGGGTTGTTGATGTGTGGCCCGTTGCACAGGGCAATCCCCCAATACGCCATCGCGCAGGTCGGATCGAGCCGCGCCGCTTCCTGGAAGGATCGGATCGCCTCGTCGTGGTTGAACGCAAAGGCCCAGTTCAATCCCTGGTTGAAATAGGTCCGGGCCTCCAGGGACTTCGTCGTAATCGCCCGCTGATGATCCCCCATCCCCTTGAAGAGGGGGACCGGCCGGTCATCCCTGTTCTCGCCGTGGCTCGGTTGTTGGCACGCCGCGCCTGCAAGGAAAAGAACAGCGGTCATGGCAAGTGTTTTGCGCATGTCGAAATCGCCTCCCAGTGAAAGATGTTACTGGACTTGTATCAATTCTAATCCGATGGTTTCCAGACGCAATCGTCCGGCCCGCCGGCTTTGCGAAGGGCGTTAAGGACCCTATGATGCACACTTTACCGATCGCGGCCGCGCTCAGAGCCGCGACTGTAAGGGAGCGCCGAGCGATGTTCGAATGCGGCCAATCCATCAGCACCAGGGCCAGGATGCCCCTTGGATCATTTGTGATTTTTTTCAGCGATCTCTGCGCCTCTGTGTGAGCAATTTTTGATTCTTGAAAGGCCCCCATGCCCAAAGACGCAGCGAAAATGGAAAAGATCGTCGCCCTCTGCAAGCGGCGAGGCTTCATCTTTCAATCCAGCGAGATCTACGGCGGCATCAACGGCTTCTGGGACTACGGCCCCCTCGGCGTCGAACTGAAGCGCAACATCAAGGAAGCCTGGTGGCACGACATGGTCAGGAATCCGCCGACCGGCCCCGACGGCAAAGAAATTTCGATGGTCGGCGTGGACTGCTCGATCATCATGAACCCCAAAGTCTGGGTCGCCAGCGGCCATGCGACTGGGTTTGCGGACCCGATGGTGGATTGCAAAGAATGCAAAGGTCGATTTCGCGCCGACAAGGTTTTTCATGTCGCGTTGTATCGTTCCGGCCAATCATCGCCTTTCGCCGCTTGTGCGGTCCAGGCTGAAAGCTCGGTCAGTGCGATCGAAGAATGTCAGCCCCAGGCGGTCAAACTCTCGAAGAAGCACGGAGGCGGTGATTTCACCGCAAATGCTGTTGGATTGATTGAATGGCAGGGTGCGAACAAAGACGCCTACACGAAGATGAGCTGCCCCAACTGTGGGGCTGTTGGCACGCTGACGGAGCCGCGAGCGTTCAACCTGATGTTTGAGACATTCATCGGGGCGTTGCGCGACGCCGAGAATACGGCCTTTCTCCGCCCCGAGACCGCCCAGGGCATCTTTGCCAACTTCAAAAACGTCTGCGACTCGACGCGCGTCAAAATCCCCTTCGGCATTGCCCAGGTCGGCAAGGCCTTTCGCAACGAGATCAACCCCCGCAACTACACCTTCCGCAGTCGCGAGTTCGAGCAGATGGAGATCGAGTTCTTCTGCCACGACCGCGACGCGATGCAGTGGTGGGAGTGGTGGCGCGACGTGCGGATCAACTGGTACAAGACGCTCGGCCTGGCCGGCGACAACCTCAAGCCGCGCAATCAGGAAGGCAAGGAGCTGGCTCATTACAGCAAGGCGTGTACCGACATCGAATATTACTTCCCCTTCGCTGACGAGCCGCAGGAGTTGGAGGGCGTCGCCCACCGCGGCTGCTTCGATCTGACGCAGCACAAAGAGCACAGCGGCAAGGACCTCTCCTATTTCGACGACGAGACGAAAGAACGATTCCTGCCGACCGTCATCGAGCCGTCCGCCGGAGCCGATCGCAGCACGCTCGCCTTCATCTGCGAGGCCTACTCGGTCGATGAGTCTCGCCCGTCGCCCGAGTGGATGAAATTCCACCCGCGTCTCGCCCCGATCAAGGCCGCGGTCTTTCCGCTGGTAAACAAGGACGGTCTGCCGGAGATCGCCGAGCCGATCTTTCGTGAAATCAAGAAGCAATTCACCTGCCAGTTCGACGCGAAGGCCTCCATCGGCAAGCGCTACGCCCGCATGGACGAAGCAGGAACGCCATTCTGTTTTACGATCGACGGCCAGACGAAGGAAGACGGCACGGTGACGGTGCGAGATCGCGATACGGGGGCGCAGGATCGCATCGACAAGACGAAGTGCCTCGACTTTCTGCGTGACAAGCTGAAAATGTGAGGCAACGGTCCTTCGATACATTGAGTTTCTGTTCACGATTTGTTAAATTGGATATCTGGTTCTGGTTTTTTCGATTCACGCCGGGAAACTCTGTGCGGTATCGACCGAAGAAGAATTATCAAGCCGTGCTGGCGATTCTTTGTCTCTCAGCGGGCACGCCCCTCGGCAGGGCCTCTCCGCCCGGCACGCTCATTTCCAGTCAGGTCGATACAGCCACCTATCAGCACTACCTGGAAGACCTGCTCTATACGCACTTCGGGAACAACCGCGGCAACGGACCGCAGCACGATCTAGCCCGGGCCAACATCGTCAGCACGCTGCAATCGTTCGGCCTGACGGTCACGCTTGAGCCGTTCGTCTACAATTCCGTCACCTATTACAACGTCGTCGCGACGCAAACCGGCACCGATACACCCGGCCAGATCATCGTCGTCGGCGCGCACTTCGACAGCGTGAACAACCCCGGAGCGGACGACAACGCCACCGGCACGGCGATGGTCATGGAAACAGCGCGGATTCTGACGCAGCACCGCGCCACGCGCACCATTCGCTATTGCCTCTTTGACCGCGAGGAACAAGGCCGTCGCGGGAGCATCGCCTACGTCGCCGCCCACTCCGGCGAGACGACCGTCATGGCGGTCACCGCCGACATGATCGGCCACGACAGCGGCGCGTACGGGACGGACCTGTACGGCAAGACGACGTCCTCCGCCGTGGTCAACGGCGTCGCGTCGGCGATCACGACCTACGGCGGCGGTGTCAATCCATTCGTCAACCTCGGCAACTACAGCTTCAGCGATCATTGGTCCTTCGAGTCCGTCGGCATCCCCAGCGTGGTCGCCATCGAGCGCTGCTACACCTGCAACGCCAATTACCACACTCAGAATGATGCGGTCGATATCGCCCCGGGCTACATCTCCTATCCGCTGGCGACCGGCGTGGTGAAGTCGGTCGTCGGATACCTCGTGGACACGGTGCCCGTCGCTCTATGGGATGACAGCGACAACGATGCCGACGTGGATGAAGCCGACTTCGCCGCCTTTCGCTCGTGCTATGGATCGCCCATGAGCCCGACGTGCAGGGCCTTTGACCGCGACCGCGATGGCGACGTGGATTGCAAGGACTGGCCCGGCTTCAAATCCGCGTTTCAAAACAGCTCCGGTTACACACCACGACTCTCCGACGACACCTTTGTCGAGGTGCTCCTGGGCAATCACACGGACGCGGCCGACCTGTGCATTGCGGACATGAATGCGGACAACAACGTGGACGGCCGCGACGTCGCCGCCCAGGTGGCCGCGGACTTGGGAGGCTGAAGCCCTTGCCATCGAGAATTTGACCGACGACGCGATAGTCAGGACGAATTCTCGACCCATCGCCATTGATTTGCCCCACCGGGGGTTCGTAGGATAGAGAGTTGGCGCATCACCCATGCATTCGCAGTTGGGGTGATGGCAACCACATGATCGAACGGCGGGCCTGCATTCGAGGAGTGTGTGAAAATGACGATTTCCGATTCTCAATCGATCTTCCGTACCCTGGCAATTTCCAGTTTCGCGGCCGTGGTCCTCGTACTTCCGTCGCGTGCCCATGGCCAGTGTTCACCACAGGAGTTGCAGAAACTCACGGCGTCCGATGCCGCGACCGGCGATTTTCTTGGTACGTCGGCCGCGATCGAAGGCGACACTTCCATCGTGGGCGCCACGGGCGACGACAACGCGGGCGGCGTTGATGCGGGCGCCGCCTATGTCTATTTTCGCAGCGGTACCTGGACGCAGCAGGCCAAGCTCATTGCCTCGGACGCCGCCGCCTCGGATCGGTTTGGCGCCGATGTTTCCGTCTCCGGCAATACGGCCGTCGTCGGCGCGTCGCTCGACGATCATTTCGCCGGCACGGATGCCGGCGCCGCCTATGTGTTTGTCCGCAGTGGTACGGTCTGGTCGCAGCAGGCCAAGCTCATCGCCTCGGACGCCGCCGCATTGGATTTTTTCGGCGTGAGCGTCGCCATTTCGGACGACACGATCATCGTGGGCGCGAACGGAGAGGATGACACCTTTGTCGGCAGCGATACCGGTGCCGCCTATGTGTTTGTCCGGAGCGGCACGGTCTGGACCCAGCAGGCCAAGCTTACACCCGCCGATCCGATGGCGGGTTCGTTTTTTGGCATCTCGGTCGGACTGTCCGCCGATTCGGCCATCATCGGCCGCAACGGCGATACCACGGGGTCGGCCTACGTCTTCACGCGCAGCGGCACGGTCTGGAGCCAGCAGCAAAAGCTCAACGCCTCCGACGCCGCATCGAGCGATCAGTTTGGCATCAGCGTCGCGATCGAGAGCGACACCGCCGTTGTCGGCGCGTACAAGGACAACAATACCGGCGGAAGCGATGCCGGTTCCGCTTATGTCTTTACTCGATCGGGCGCGGTTTGGACGCAGCAGGCCAAACTGCTCGCCTCCGACGGAGCGGTGAACGACGGCCTGGGACAGTCCGTCGCCCTCTCCGGCGATGTGGCGCTCATTGGTGCGCCCGGAGACGATCACGTCGGCGGTACGTCGGACGGCTCGGCCTACGTGTACACACGTCTTGGGAGCACTTGGACGCAGCGCGCCAAGCTGACCGCGTCGGATGCCGCCGCGGACGACATCTTCAGCAGGGGGCTCGGCCTGTCCGCCGGGACGGCCCTCATCGGGGCCGACGGCGACACGCACGCCGGTGGCACGTTTGCCGGTTCGGCGTACGTCTTCGCACTCAACTGTGATTCCGACGGTGACGGCGTGGACGATGAATACGACGATTGCCCGAATACGCCGACCGGTTGGCCCGCCGGCGCTGACGGTCGCCCGCTCCGCGATTGCAACAACGACTGCGTCCTCAACGGCGCGGACGTCCAATGCATCGCCGACGAGATTTTGAACCCGTAGCTGCCTCGCCGATGGGAAACTCGTTATGAATCGTTTACCCGACGGCGGGTTGATACGTTCGTTTTGACCCTAATCGTCTACAGTCTGCAACCGATAGTCTCGGGCTATAATTGGCGCAATCATCGAAAGGACGACCCATGAGAGCCGAGCCGCTGCTTGCCAAACTGAACGAATTACGCCACGAGGTCGAAGACGACAAGACCGACGTCGAGTGGCTGGCCCTGCACCACGCGTTTTGCTTCATTTCCTACAAGATGGGCGATTTTCAGAAATATCTCGACGAAGTTGAGGCACAGGAAAAGAAGTGACGGCGGCGAGTTGCTGCTTCAGGCCTGGAATTCGCCATTCGCGATTCGCAATTCGCAATTCTCTATTACCCTACATTCCCGCCTTCACCGCGACCCCGCAACAGAGAATGACAAAGCCGGCAAGGGCATGGCTGTATCGCTCCAGCCGTGAGGCGGGAATCAGCGAGACGCCGGCGCGCAGCGCGACGACGATCGTCGTCATCGTCACCAGCGTGACCAGCGAGAAGAGCACCGCCACCCACGTCACCCCGCGATAATCGCCGCTTGCCGCCGGATACATCAGCAGCGGAATGAGCGGCTCGCATGGACCGAATAGAAAGATCGTGAAGAGCACCCACGGCGTCAGTCGGTCGCGCTCCGATTGCGGATGGGAATCATGCCCATGAGCGGCATGCTCATGAACGTGAAGGTGTTCGCCGGTATGCATATGTTCATGATGATGAACGGTCCCGTCTTCGTGCATGTGCAAGTGGGTATGAGGGCGGTTGCGGATGGCCCGCCGGATTCCCCAGACCGTGTAGACCAGGCCGAATCCGAGCAGCAGCCATCCCGCGACGTCGCCGCGAAACTCCTCAATCGAATTCAACTTGAAAATCGCCGTGCCGCAGGCGATGCCGACGAGCCCCAGGATAATGGAGCTGCCGACGTGGCCGATTCCGCAGAGGATCGTGATGACGATCGTCTTAGGGGTCGACCATTTTCCGATCCGCGCCATCGCCACAAAGGGGATGTAATGATCCGGCCCCATGATCGTATGCAAGAAAGCGATGGAGATCGCCGCGGCGATGAGCTTGGTGAGATCGTGGTGCAACGAGGAGAACTCCAACGACGCGGCGGGCGAGTCGCACCTCGGATGATATCAGTGGATCATAGTCGTGGAAAGAGCGGCGGGCCCGGCTAGGCCAGCAACTCCCTGATCGGGGCCGCCGACTCATCCTTGACGATCCGGAACGGCCGTTTGTCGGGGGAGTAGTTGGATTGCGTGAAATCGATCCCCAGGGCCTCGCAAATCGTCGCGTGCAAATCGCCCACGCGGATGGGTTGATCGGCCACTTCCTGACCCTGGTCGCTTCGGCCGATGACGCGGCCGGTTTGCAGACCGCCGCCGCCGATGGCGGCGCTCCAGACGCGCGGCCAGTGATCGCGACCATTGTTGCCGTTGATGTTCGGCGTTCGCCCGAATTCGCTGGTCAGCAGAACGACGGTCCGCTCCAGAAGGTGTTTCGACTGAAGGTCTTGCAGCAACGTGCTCACGGCGACATCGAGTTCGCCGGACAACTGCTGCACGCGGTCGAAGTTATCCTGATGGGTATCCCAGCCGCCCAGCGCGACTTCCGCGAATCGCACGCCCGACTGGACGAGCCGACGCGCGAGCAAACAGCCTTGCCCGAAGCCCGACTTCGCGCCATACGCCTCGCGGACCGCCTGCGGTTCGTCGTCCAGGTCAAAGATTTTGGCCGTCTTCGGTCGCATCATGAGCAGCGCCGCGTTGTAACTTTGCGCATAGGCGGCGATCGCCGCGTCTCCCGGGTGCAGCCGGTTGAAGCTCTTGTCGAATTCCTTCAGAAGCTTGAGCCGGTCATTGAACCGCGCCTGGCCGATGCCGCGCGGCGCGACCAGGTTCGCATTGGCCTGCTGGGCCGCGCCGACGTAATAGGGGGCGTACTTCGGACCCAGATATCCCGCCGCCCAGTCGATGCCAATCGAGACATAGGGCGGCAGGCATTCATCCCGCGGCGGTCCCTTGTACTTGGCTACCACCGAACCCAGCGTCGAATGCTTCATGCTCGACAGCGGCGGATAGCCCGTGTGCATCACATACGTCGCGCGGTCATGGTCAAATTCGCTGCCGGTCATGCTGCGGATGAGCGATAGCTGTTTGAACTCCTTCGCGAGGCGGGGCAGGTACTGCGAGATGCGAATGTCCCTGGCGGTCGTGCCGATCGCTTCGAAGGGACCGCCGACGTCCGTGCCGGGTTGCGGGTCGAAGGTGTCGATGTGGCTCATGCCGCCGCCCATCCACAGGAGAATGACGGAATCCGCCGTGCGTTTTCCCTTTTTCGGCGCGGCATAGAGGATCGCCGGGTCGAGAAGCCCCAGGAACGCCGCGCCGCCCGCGCCGATCGCGCGACCGAGCAGTTGCCGGCGGGTCATTCGCCAATAGCTTTCGCATCCTTCACAATTCATGACCGCACGTTCCTCATCGGATGAACTGAAACTCCCTCGTATTGAAGAGCGCCCATTGCAGGTCTTCCCACGCCGATTCCTCCGCCCCGCTGCCGACGTAAGACTGGGCCCAGTCGCGCTCCTGCGACGTCGGCGGTCGCGTCAGGATTTGCAGGAACAAAGTATCCACCATCTGTTTGACATTCATGTTTCGATTCTTGCGCCAATAGACCAGCGGATGATCCGGGTGGATTCGAACGCAACGATCGAGAAAATCGCCGTTCAGGAGCGTCAGCGATTGTTGAATCGTCGGTGTCTGCGATCGCGGCAGGAGCGTGTCGCGATCGGTCGTGCCGAAGATGCGCAGGAAATCGCGGGGGTCCGGCGGATAGACCTTTTCAATCGCCGGTTGAAAAGCGCGCCGATCGCTGAAATACCGGCCCGTTGCCGCCAGAATCGAGTCGTGAATCTGCTCGGCCGTCATCCGCCGCAGTAACATGCAATCGTAAAGCGCGCCGGGCACCTCCTCCTTTTGATCCTCTCCCTTCTTGGCGGACTTGGCCGGCGGCAGTCGTTTGATGTCGCGCCGCGAGGTCTGCTGATACGTCCGCGACAACGCGATCACGCGAAGCATGTGCCTGAGGTCGTAGCCGTTGTCCACGAATTCCAGCGCGAGCCAGTCGAGAAGTTGCGGGTGCGAAGGAGGATTCAGCACGCTGAAATTGTCCGCCGGGTTCACGAGTCCCACGCCCATGAGTTTTTCCCACAGGCGGTTCACCGCGACGCGCGCGAAAAACGGGTTGTCGCGGCGCGTCAGCAGGTCGGCGAGCCCGTCCCGGCCGTCGCCCTTGTCCGACGTCGCCCCCGTGACGAATTGACCGGCCGCCCGCCGTTCGCGCGAGAAAATCTCAAGCAGCGGCCGCTCGATCATTCCCTTGGGCGTTTCCCGGCTCTCCATTCGATAGGGCCGCGGGCGAGTTCCCGACCAAAAGCCGTTCATGCCTTTGAACTGCGCATTCGTCCACCACTCGAAAGGGTGATCGTGGCATTGGGCGCACTTGAGTTGGATGCCCATGAAGCTCTGCGTCACGGAGATCGTCATGAAATCGGGATCGGCGCGGTCGCGAAGGATGAAGGCCGTCGCGGGGTTCTGTTCGGAGGGCCCGCTCGCCGTGATCAACTCCCGGACCCATTGATCGTACGGCCGGTTCTCCGCGACGCATTTGTGAAGGAAGTCTTTGAGCGAGTTCGGCGGCGCGCCGCGGACGCGTCCTTGTTCGCGCAGAAGATCGCCCCAGAAGATCGTCCAATGATCCGCGTATTGCGTTTGTGCCAGCAGGAAATCGACCCACTTCCTTCGCCGCTCCTTCGCCGGCCAGTCCAGGTACGTCTGCAGGTCGATCGCCGTGGGAATGACGCCGACCAGATCGAGGCTCGCCCGCCGCGCGAAGTCCCAGTCGTTGCACAGCTCCGATGGGCGAATCTTGCGATCCTGAAGTTCCTTGAGGATGAAGTTGTCGATGGCGTTGAACGGCTTGAACACGCCGAATTTGATCTCCGGCGGTTTGGGCCGCTCCTTCGGCAGGGGGGGCAGAATCTTCTGCGGACCCTCGGGCCGGGAGTAGGAAAAATCTGGCACTCGCTCATCCGGCGCGTGGCCGGCCCAGGCTGCCCCCGCAACCAAAAAGCAACCGACCGCGAAGGCCCATTTCCCTAGGTAAAGCGTATTTCCACGCAACGCAGGGTCTCCGTCGTCCAATGATTGGAATCGCCCGTGGAGCCAAACGCTGAATTCTATGCTTAATTGCCATCTTAATTCAAAATGGGGGAGCGCTTTTGGACAACCCCTGCTCGTTTCTTAACCCACAATTAACTTGCACTCTCCGTCCGGTAGAGTCACAATTCGCGCGCCGTGGCATTTCTCGGCCTGTTTGGGCCTGGGGTCAGTTCTTGTACGCGTCCGCCGGGCGCGAGACATAGTTTGAGCTATTCCGACAAAAGGAGTTGTTGTGATGACGAGATGGGATCGGCGAACGTCAAAACTGATGATCACCCTTTGCCTGGGCGGCTGCGCACTGGCGGGCGCGAGGATTGATCCAGCCTGGGCGGATCCGCCGCCGGGATATTACGCGTCTGTTGATGCACGAACGCCATTGGCCCTTCGTCAGACCGTACATTCCGTCATCGACGACCATACGCGATACCCCTACACGTCAAGTTCGACGGACACCTGGGACATTCTCGATTTGGCGCAGCAGGATCCCAACAACGGCGCGAACATCCTCGACGTTTACAAGAACGCTTCCTACGCAAAAGCCGGCGGCGGGAATTCCTTTTACAACCGTGAGCACGCCTGGCCCAAGTCGTATGGGTTCCCCCTCGACATCTCCACGAACTACCCCTACACGGACTGTCATCATCTAATGCTCGGCGACAGCAATTACAACTCCGCGCGTGGCAACAAGCCCTATCGCTATTGCAATTCGGGCTGCACGGAGAAAACGACCCTCGTCAATGACGGTCAAGGCGGCGGAAGCGGGTCCTATCCCGGAAATTCGAATTGGACCAGCGGAAGCGGCGCGACCGGCACATGGGAAACCTGGATCGGACGGCAGGGCGACGTCGCCCGCGCGCTTCTCTATATGGACGTCCGCTATGAGGGTGGAACGCACGGAATCACCGGCGCGCCAGAGCCGGATCTGATCTTGACGAATAATCAATCGCTGATCGTTTCGGACACCACTCAGAACAAGTCCGTCGCATACATGGGAATGTTGACGGACATTCTGGCGTGGCATAAGAAAGACAAAGTGGACGCCTTCGAACAGGTCCGCCACGAAGTCGTCTTTGGTTTCCAGGGCAATCGCAATCCGTTCATTGACCACCCGGAATGGGTCGATTGCATCTTCGAAGGCAAGTGTGCCAGACCCTGGATCAACGAATTTCACTATGACAATAACGGTGCCGATACTGGTGAATTCGTTGAGGTTGCCGGTTATGCGGGTACGGACCTGACCGGCTGGAAGATCATCGGCTACGACGGCGCCACCGGTGCCCAATATCAGACCGTCAATCTCTCCGGAAGCATCCCGGATCTTGGCGCGTGCATGGGTGTCGTCAGCGTCTCGTTCACGGGCCTTCAAAACGGCAGCCCCGACGGCATCGCGCTCGTCGCCGCGGACAATTCCGTCGTACAATTCCTGAGCTACGAGGGGTCGTTCACGGCCACCAACGGTCCCGCCTCGGGCATGATCTCCGCGGATGTCGGCGTGAGCGAGTCCGCCACTTCGCCCGTCGGCTACTCGC
The DNA here is from genome assembly GCA_964414585.1 of uncultured Planctomycetaceae bacterium. Lineage (GTDB taxonomy): Bacteria > Planctomycetota > Phycisphaerae > UBA1845 > UTPLA1 > DATEMU01. Next base: position 10,273 of record CAYPXR010000102.1, on the reverse strand, counting down.
TCCGCGTGACCGGCAGCGGCGATGCTTACAATCACATGGCCTGGCAGACCTCAGCGCCGGCGTCGAGCGGCTCGGCGAATTCAGGTCAGTCCCTTGTGGGGTACTGTGCCGGCGGCGGCGGACCGAGCGGCGATCCATGGGTCAACGAACTTCACTACGACAACTCCGGCACCGATGTAAATGAGTTCATTGAAGTGGCCGGACCGGCCGGGCTTAATCTCGCGAGTTGGAAACTGATCGGCTACAACGGCAGCGACGGCCTGCAATACAAGACCGTGACGCTTTCCGGTTCGATTCCGAATCAACAAAACGGATTTGGAACGCTTTCTTTTGCGTTCACCGGCTTTCAAAACGGTGCGCCGGATGGATTGGCCTTGGTCAACCCAAGCGGTGTCGTTCTTCAGTTTCTAAGCTATGAAGGCGCCTTTGTCGCCCTCGACGGCCCCGCGTCGGGCCTTAGTTCGTCGAATATCGGAGTGAGCGAGGACGATGCGACGCCGTCGAATTACTCATTGCGCCTGACGGGTACCGGTCACGTGTATTCCAGTTTTACCTGGCAATCGCCGGCGGCGAGCACTTCGGGCTCGGTTAATACCGGTCAAACGCTTCAGTAGAATCTCGTTGAATCGGGGGCGGGTCGAGAACCCGCCCCATTTTTTGATCCCCGCACTCAGGCCACGCGGTAGCGACCCGTGTCGCTACGGCCGTATTTCGTTGAACTCAAAATCAAAGACCTGCGGCCCTTGACCGTCCTGAAAGTCAACGAAGAGCTTAATGCGCAAGGGAAAGCCGATCGACGCCGGCACGATCACCGTTTGATATTCCTTGGAATCGGTCGGGCGCAGAACCAGGGCCTGCGACTCGTTGGCTCCGCTCTTCCACGCCTCCGCCCGGGCATCAAGTCCCTCGGCGCTGATCGCCTTTGTGAACTCGTCGTAAAAGTACACTCGGAACTCTCGCGGCGCGGCGAGAACCCCCTCCAGGTGATGGCGGTAATCCGGCGCCATGAAGAACGTGCCGCCGTGCCTGGGCTTGTGGTCCATGTGCGCGCGGGTGTCGGCGAGCTTCATCCCACAGACCGGACACGGGTCCGCCTTCGGGTAGGTCTTCTGACCTTCGCAGCCCATCGGGCATCGGAAGAGGCGCGGGACGAATGCGTCGAATTGCGTGAAGAGCTTTGACAGCGTGTCGTAGTGCTCTCGAACGGCAATCGAATCACTCCAATTGGCGGAGATCGTCAAGGCGCGGCACGCCGCCGCGACGTCGGCGGCGGATTGATTCAATCGTTCGCGCTCGCCGACGGGGACGCCGGACGTGGGAGCGGCGGTTAAGTCTGGGATCAGCAATGCCAATTCTCCCAACGCGTCCGCATCCGCCGGGACAAAGTTGTATTGATTGACGCCGATCCAGGTGTCGATCGCGTGAAGCCGGGAGTAGTATTCCTCCACCGCCTCCCGGTATGTTTTTGGCGCGACCAGCGGCCGCGACGCTCCATGAAGATGTCCGTCGGCGTCCCGCGCCCCTGACGACTTGGCGGGCGCGGCCTTTCGCACCGCCATCCAGCCCGCCGCGGCGATCGTCATTCTGAGCGAGGGGCTTTGCAAACCGCTGTTGAGCGCCGCGACGCTTCGGACGATCTCCTGTGCGAAATCCGCGCGAAAGCAGAGTGAAAAGGGGGCGGAATCGGCATGAAGACCTGCCAGATCGACGAATTGAAAGGTCGCCCGGGCGATTCCGCTGTGGTCGACCCGGGGGATCATGTTGATCATGAAATCGCCGCGTTCCTCGGTGAAGAAGGGATAGGTGTCGCCATCCTTCGCCAGCACGGGCTTGAAGGAGGACGGCTCCAGCAGGCAAAAGCCCTTGTCAGAATGCAAAAGTCGCAGTGCGAGGCGATGGCCGGAGAGAAGTCGGCGCCGGCCGCGGACGGCGCCGTCTTCGGGGAGCGTCTGGAATTGCGGAACGTCGTTGATCCAGAAGCCGGTCAGCCGATCATCGCCGCGGATCAGTCCGATGCAGTCACTTCCGTCGAGCAGTTGATGGGGACCATTGACGTAGAGTCGCGGCGGCGTCGCGTCATCCCGGCTGACAACGAAGGAGCCTTCATGCCCTGGCGCGCGCCGCGACAAGGAAACGGTAACGATGAACCCCGCCGCAAGCAGAATTCGGAATCGGCGTTTCTCATTCCACATGGAGCTTACCCGACGTGGCGGGCATTTCCGATTCCGAATTCCGCATTTGCGATTAGACCCAGCCGCGGAGCTTGCAGGCCTCGGCGACCCGAGTGACGCCGACCATGTACGCGGCCAGACGCATGTGCACCTTGGCCCTCTCGCGCGTCGAATAAACCGCTTCGAAAGCGTCGGTCATGTGCCGGTCGAGCTGGACCTGCACGGCGTCCAGCGACCAATAGTAGTTGGAGGTGTTCTGTACCTGCTCGAAGTAGCTGACCGTGACGCCGCCGCCGTTGGCCATGAAGTCCGGAAGGACCATCACGCCCTTCTTGTGCAGGATTTCATCCGCGTCCGGCGTCGTCGGGCCGTTGGCCAGTTCGCAGATGAGCTTGGCCTTGATGTTGCCGGCGTTCGCCCCGGTGATGACCCCTTCGAGGGCTGCCGGATAGAGGATGTCCACGTCCAGTTCGAGCAGGTCCTGGTTGCTGATCGGCGTCGTGCCGGGGAAGCCCTCGACTTTGCCGGTCTCCAGCTTGTATTTGACGATGGCCGCCGCGTCGATGCCCTTCTTGCTCATGACGCCGCCGCGCGAATCGCTGACCGCGACGAGCGTGCCGCCCTTGAGAATCTCCTTGTGCAGCGTTGCGGCGAACTGCCCCGCGTTGCCGAATCCCTGAATCGCGTAGGTGGATTTGCTGGGGTCGATCTTGAGCTTCTTCGCCGCTTCGCGGACGCAATAGACACCGCCGCGCGCCGTCGCGTCGCCGCGGCCTTCCGAACCGCCCAGCGGCAACGGCTTTCCGGTGATCACGCCGGGATGGCTCTCGCCGTAAAGAATTTCAAACTCATCCATCATCCAGGCCATGATCTGCGGCGTCGTATAAACGTCCGGCGCGGGAACGTCGCGATGGACGCCAAGTTCGCGGCCGACTGCGCGAATGTAACCGCGGGCCAGTCGCTCCTTTTCGCCTTCGGACATCTCCTTGGGATTGCAGATGATGCCGCCCTTGCCGCCGCCCAGCGGAATATTCGCCACCGCGCATTTCCATGTCATCCAGGCTGCGAGCGCGCGAACCGTGTCGACCGTCTCATCCGGGTGCCAGCGGATGCCGCCCTTGGTCGGACCGCGGGCGTTGTTGTATTGCACGCGAAAGCCTTTGAAGATCCGCATTTGGCCGTTGTCCATCTTCACCGGAATGGTGAAGTGGTATTCCTTCATGGGCCAGCGGAGAAGCTCGTGCGTGGCGGAATCGAGGCCGAGTTTCCTGGCGGCTTCATCCAACTGCTGCTGTGCGATCTTGAAGGGGTTCATCTCCGACATCGAAAGGCTCCTTGAGTTGAAACGACGTTGTATGAGTGCGTTAACCCCCGGCCTCCCGCCGGCCGTGTGGCGGTCACGCGATTACAAAGTCACCTTAAAGGGAGTTAGCAATTCGCGTGCCAGTTCGCCGGGCGTCGATTTCGACCTCGCCAGGCTCGAAAAACAGGGCCCAGGGGGCCGATTCGTCAACCGCTTCAATGGTATCGAGGGGGTTGCAAAGGGACAAGCCGCCTTGGAAGAGTCAAAAATCACGGACTTTTTCCACCGTGAAAACGAAGACCTCCGTGCCGGGCATTCGCCAGGCCTCGGGTTCCAACCCGGCCTTCTGTTCGCAGCAAGTCGAGAGAAAGGTGGCGGCGTCCCAACCGCGCTCGGTGGCGACATCGGGGAGGAAGCATCCGCTCAAAGGGCCGCGCCGGATATAGATGCCGTGACGGCCGAGGTCCAATTCAAGCGGATGGGCGATGGGTTGAAGCGGCGAGAGGATCGATATTTCGATCGAGAGGTCTTTCAACTCTTTAGCGCTGATCGGTTGGTGAAGAAATCGCGGATCGCGCGCCGCCGAGGGGGCCATGCGCCGGATGGTTTCGACCAGGCCGCCGACCGGTGTAAACGTGCCGATGCAGCCTCGAAGGTGGCCGAATTTTCGAAGTGTGACAAACACCCCGCTGGTCGGCACGTCGTCGACGGGGACGCCGGGCGGTTCTTCTTTGGCGCCGAACAGATCGACCGCGATCGCCGAGCGGGCGATCGCCACAAGTTGCCGTCGAAAATCCTGGTCCAGAGAAGTCATGCGTCGTTTCGGCGAGTGAGTTGAACGGACACAAACGAACGCACTGAATCCTAGCAGCGACGAAGGGGGCCGACCGAAAACCGGACGACGTCAGGGCGCGGGCGTTTGTGCCGGCGCCGGCTCGGGGGCCGCGCCCAGTCGGGCGAGGGCCGCGACGACGCCGGGCGCGCCGGGGTCCAGTTCGTAGGCCTTTCGCAGGTACGTTATGGCTTCCCGATCGTTGCCGCAGCGCATGAAAAACAGGCCCATCTCGGCGAAGGCGGCGGCGTTATTCGGTTCGACGGTCGTGGCCTGCTTGAAGGCGAGTTGGGCCTGGTCGAGATCGCCGGCCTGCGCGTATTGGCGGCCCTTGAGGATCAGCATCTTGGCTTGGGGACCGCAATTGCGGGCGGCCCAGTTGGCGATGTCCAGCGCGGCGGTGTGCTTGCCCTTGAGCTTCAGCGCGTCGGCCTTGGCCTGCACGGAACGACTATAGCCCGGAAAGGCGCCGATCGAGGCGTCGAAGGCCGCAATGGCGGCATCGCACTGCCGAAGCGCGGCGGGAAGGTTGTCATCCTTGAATTGCCGGTCGGCCATCCCCAGGTAACACAGGCCCTTGTAATAACTCGGCTCGGGCCTTTCGCGGTCGGCCTCCGCGGCCTGTTTGAAGACGCCCAGGGCATCGCGGTAATTGTGGGCGTCGTATTCTTTCATGCCTTCGGCCATGATCTCGTCAAAGCCCGCCTGCGGTTTTCCGCAGCCGGCGACGACGCAAGAACAGGCCAAAACCAACGGGGTCAGGGATTTCAGGATGGTCATACAGGGGTATGATGCTACTGGCCGGAATCAGGCGATGCAAGAGATGGACAAGGACGGTACGCACAAAGGACCGGCACAAGCCAACCGGACCGTGGTGGAGTTCGTGGTGCTTCGCCATGAGGACCGCGAAGGGACGCATTACGATTTGATGATCGACCTTGGGGTCACCCTCGCCACTTGGAAATGCGCCCGACCGCCGGAGACGGCGCAGGAATCGCCGATCGCCTGCCGCCGCATCGGGGATCACCGGCGCGTTTATCTTGAATATGAAGGGCCGATCTCGGGCGATAGAGGTAAGGTTCGGCGGCACGACCGCGGAACGTGCGAGGCGATGACGCCATCGGCCGATCGTTGGCAGGTACTTTTTCATGGGCAGCGCCTGTCCGGTTCGTTCGAGCTGTACCGCGTCGCTGACGATTCCTGGCAACTTCGCCGCGAGTGAGCGAAAAAACGGACCGAGTATTTACCTTGGTCGGCGGCGGCGGGCCGCGGAAAATTTTTTTGAGGCCGGAAAATACCGGAAAAAAGCGAAAAAGGTGAAAAAAGCAGGGGTCAGGCACGAAGGCAAAAAGGCAGTCGCCTCGGCGACTAAACTCCGGCACGGAGGGGATGACGGCACCCGCCGCGGCGGGTGAACTGCACTTGGTTTCGATTTTTTCATTTGGCGATTTTTTCATTTGTGTTCATGGGCGGAAAAACTCCGCAGGCCGTGGTCAGTCGCCCATCGCCAGCCCTACGATACCAAACCGTTACCTAATATAGCGCGCGAATGGGAAAAGGCAAGGGGAATTTGGGGGCTGGGGGCGGCAACAGGCTTGAGGCTTGAGACTTGAGGAGGAGAGCGATCAATAGCGGCGGCGGGGGATCAGCAGGGACAGGGCGAACAAGGCGAGCGTGGCGGGTTCGGGGACGGGGGTGATGTTAAAATGGATTTCGCCGGAGGATGCGCCGGAAGTGCCGGGCGGGCCGGCGTTGAATTGATCGGTGAAAGCAGCGTAATTGATCTTATAGTTGTGTCCTGCAAAGAGGTCCAGTGTAGTGGCAGGCAGGGTCAACGTACCGTGGGGTGGATCGAGGCCGATGTTGTCTCCCTCAAGCCCCTGATCGTATATTCGCACGTTGGCCATGAAGTCATAGATAAAGATGGCCAGAGCGGCCTGGCCTAAGACCGAGGTTGGCCAATCGTAGTTGTATCGCGCGGAAAGCGTCAACGTCGAGTCGATCCCGGGTGTAAAGTAGATTTGACCGCCGCTGCCGACGCGTCCATCGAGCTGAGCCATGTAATGATCCGCGAAGATGTTGAAGGCCGCAAAGTCACCGGACCAGGACATGTCGTAAAGGGTATCCGCATACGAGTTTCCTGATTGTGCGTGGATGACGTTATTGTACGGGTTCTGAACTAAATTAGTGCCTTCCAAGTCGCCACCGCTTTCAGCAGAGACGCTTGAAAGAAGCGACCATTGAGAAACGACCAAGTCCGCGTTGACGTGATTCGCTTGAGACAATAGCAGGGCCATGCCGATTGCGATCGCCAACTTGGTCCTGATCATAACAACTTCTCCCTCAAAATCTTAAGCGAGTATTGGCAACGTGCCAAGGAATCAAAAGGGGATTCTGCAATCATTACTCTCTTGGAATAGCAGAAATTCGTCGGGGTTTCTGAAGAAATAACGCTCTTTTTATCTCTTTTGGCACGGTAATTGCAAATGCAAATCCAAGGCGCGGTTATCGGAATGGTTTTGTTTCACGCCCGCGCCGTCCTCAATTCTCAGCGAAGGAGCCGCACCATGAAAGCCACAGCGGAGATTGGATTGGTTGCATTTTTGGCTAGCGTCTGCGCCATTTGCCCTGCAGCGCGGGCGAGTACTTGGTACGTGGACGAAAGCCAGCCTGGTCCCACATGGAACGGGCAAGGCTGGTCGACCGCGTTTCGATATCTTCAAGATGCCATAGACGCCTCGGCATCCGGCGACATAATTAAAGTCGCCAAAGGAACCTATTATCCAGACGACGGGGCCGGACATACCGGCTATTTGCAATCTGAGACATTCAGGCAGAAAGCGGGAGTCTGGTTATTAGGCGGCTACATCGGCTACGACAACCCCAATCCGGACACGCGCGACATCGGGGTATACGCCACGGTCCTCAGCGGCGACTTGGCGCAAGATGATACGCCCGACTTCGGCAACTACTTTGAAAACGCCTACCATGTCCTCGATCTCAGCATATCCGATGAGTTTACGCTCGTTGAGGGCTTCACCATTACACACGGCCACGCCAGCAGCAGCGTCGAAACTGGGCAGGGATACGGGGCCGGGGTCTACGATTGGCCCGGTGGCGAGTCCAGCGGCCGCGCCCAGGTCAAGAGCTGTTTGATTTCGTACAATTTGGCGCTCTATAGTGGTGGCGGCGTATTCTTGCGGGAGATCGGAACACCTGGGCCGACGTTTGATCACTGCACCATCATTGGCAATCGATCGGATTCTGTGAACGTACCCGCTGGCGGAGGCGGAGTGTATATCTACGATGCCGCTGCTGATTTCACTGACTGTGTCATCGAGTCGAACTCTACGACCACCTTCACGGCGGATAAGACTGGCGGAGGCTTTTCCATTACCCAGACCGCGGCGAATAACAGAAAAGTCACGCTTTCAAACTGTGCGTTGACCGACAATTTGGCGGGGAATGGGGGCGGTCTTTATGTGACCTGCTCCCCGAAACTTGATCCAGTTCTTGTGAGAGTCTTAACTGCCCGGATGGGCAAGGAGATTCTCGATGAAGCGAACGAGACATGGCCCGGACCAGATCATCGCCAAGCTGCGTGAGGCGGACGCGATGCTCAATGCCGGGGCGAGTATTGGTCAGGTGTGTCAGCGGCTGGAAGTAACGGAAGCGACCTTCCATCGCTGGCGGAACCAGTTCGGCGGGATGAAGGCCGAGGCGGCCAAGCAGCTCAAGGAGCTGGAGATCGAGAACCGCCGTCTGAAGAAGGCCGTGGCCGACCTGATTTTGGACAAGCAGATCCTGGAGGAAGTGCTGAAGGGAAAATAGGCAGCCCGGCGCGCCGCAGGGAGGCGGTGAAGCAGGCGCAGACGACATGCGAAGTGTCGGAGCGTCGGGCTTGCAAGGTCATGGATCAGCCGCGGAGTACGCAGCGGTACGAGCCCCTCGTAGCGGAGGATGAAGCCGCCTTGGTGAAGCAGATGCACGAAGAGGTTCGGCGTCACCCCCGTTACGGCTACCGGCGGGTCTGGGCGCTTCTCAGAATGGAGGGCTGGAAGGTGAACCGCAAGCGGGTTTATCGACTGTGGCGGAAAGAAGGTTTTCGAGTGCCCCGAAGGCAGCACAAGAAGCGGAGAATCGGCAGTAGCGACGGGGGGATTCTGCGTCATCGCCCGGAGCACCCCAACCATGTATGGGCCTGGGATTTCATCCATGACCGGGATGAGGGAAACCGGCCGCTGAAGTGGCTGACCCTGGTCGACGAGTACACCCGGGAGTGCCTGGCGTTGGAAGTCGAGCGCGGCCTGACCGCCTCGGAGATCATCGACATCGTCGCCCAGGTGATCCTGATTCGCGGGGCACCGCGGTTCCTCCGCAGTGACAACGGCCCAGAGTTCATCGCCCGGGCGCTGCGCTCTTACCTGGAAGCCGCCAGGGCGGGCACCCTGTACATCGCGCCGGGCGCGCCGTGGGAGAACGGCTACAACGAAAGCTTCAACGGCAAACTCCGCGATGAACTGCTCAACGCCGAGTCGTTCGCCGATCTCCGGGAGGCCAAGCGCCTGGGCGCGAACTGGCGGAATGATTACAACCATCGCCGGCCGCATTCGTCGCTGGGCTATCAGACGCCCGCGACGTTCGCGGCGATATGCCGTGGGGAAGCCTTGGGGGCTCTGCCCCCAAACCCCCGCCAAGGGCTCTGTCCCTGGACCCCGGCTTCTTCCCCTCCTGCGGGTGCGCTGCCAGCGCCTGCGCAGGATCGAAAAGTTGGTTCGACTCTCATAGCAACTGGTACATAAATTGGGGGCAGGTCAGTCCCGCTACAGCGACGTGGCAGGCGGATACTCGGGGACCGGAAACATCTCGAGCGATCCACTATTTGTGGACACCGCTCACGGAAATTTCCGGCTTCAGCCTTGCAGCCCCGCGAGTGATTCGGCCGACCATGATGCCGTTGAAGCGGCTGAGGACCCCGGTGACCTTAACGGGGACCACGATTTCACTGAGCCGACGCCTTTTGACTTGGACAACGGCGACCGTTGGGTCGACAACGACAATCTCGCGAATAGCGGTAATGACAACGGTGGCGACTACAACTTTGCCGATATGGGCGCGTACGAGTACGTCGCGCCGGCTTGTTCCATATTTGGCGATCTCAACGAGGATTCGGAAGTGGACGGTTTGGATATCCGGCCATTCATCGAGTGCGTCATGAACTCTCCCATCTTTTGCCCGTGCGCCGATTTCAATCAGGACAATATCACTGATTACTACGACGTGGTCTGTTTTGCCAACCGCCTGTTGGACGAGGCAAGTTCCTGCGCGCCCAATTGCGGCAGTTACCTACTCGGCTCCCCCGACTGTAACACAAACGGCATTCCCGACTTTAACGACCTCGCTAATGGAACAAGTTTGAACTGCAACGCCAACGGCGTTCCGGACGAATGCGACATCGACGAAAGCGACCCTGATGGAAACGAACTGGTCAGCAACGACGTGAACACCAACGGAGTGCCCGACGAGTGCGAGCTCGATTGTAATGCCAACGGCGTGCCCGATGCGTGGGACATTTCGCAGACGACCAGCGATGATGTGAACACGAACGGCGTTCCCGACGAATGCGAGGCGGATTGTAATGCCAACGAAGTGCCGGATGATTAGGACATCGCGCAGGCGACCAGCGCGGACTGTAATTCCAACGGCATCCCCGACGAATGCGAGCAGGACTGCAATTCCAACGGCGTCCCGGATGATTGCGACGTGGACCCGGAGGACCCGGACGGCGACGAGTGGGTGAGCCCGGACTGCAATGGGAACGGCTGGCCGGACGAGTGCGACCTGGCGATTCCGCCGGGCTTCGCGGTTGGCAGTCTCGATTGCAACACGAACGGGATACCGGACGAGTGCGACATCGCGTCTTGCGAGAGCGAGCCGGCTTGCGGCGATTGCAACGAGAACGGGATT
>CAYPXR010000101.1:0-24524 GCA_964414585.1 uncultured Planctomycetaceae bacterium | reverse complement strand
ACCTTCCTTGATCCATCCCGGATGGGATCGATCCTCAGCCGCCACCGACACGTATCACAACAAGGGTGATGTCGTCGGAGCGCGGCGCGAGCCCGACGAATCGGCGGACATCCCAGAAGAGTTGCTTGGCGATCAGGTCCGCCGTTAGATTCGCCGCCTTCGATCCGTGTTTCTTGATGGACGCGTGCAGTCGATCGCGCCCGTAACTTTCACCGTCGTAATTCAGGGCTTCGGTCACGCCGTCCGTGATGAGAATCAGCAGATCATCCGGCTCCAGCGCTTCTTCGGCCCACTCATAATGAAAGTCGGCGTCGATTCCAAGCGCCAGGCCGCCGACGTCGAGGTCGATGATTTCCCCCCGCCGCAGCAACATGAGCGGCTCGTGGCCGCCGTTGCAATATTTGAGCTTGCGCCCGTCCTGGCTCAATTCGGCGTAGTACAGCGTGGCGAATTCGCTGGGCAACGTGTCAAAATAGAGCCGGCGATTGACGGAGCGCATGATGTCGCTGATGTCGTCGACGCGACGGGCATTCGAGCGCAGCGCCGACCGCGCGCTGGCCATGAGCAGCGAAGCCGGAACACCTTTTCCAACGACATCCGCGATGACGAGCCCGATGTCGCCGTTCTCGAAGCCGATAAAGTCATAGAAGTCGCCTCCCAGATTGGAGGCCGGCTCGTATAGGCAACCGAACTGATAGCGCGGATTGGCCGGAACCCGCGCCGGGATCATCCGACGCTGAACGTCCGCGGCCAGCTTGACCTGCCGCTCCAAACGCTCGGCTTCGAGGGCGTCGCGCCGCAACCGCGCATTGACGATCGCAGCCGCCACCTGTGAAGCAATGGCCCGCAGCAGCGAGACCTCGAACGGCGTAAATTCGTGACGATGGTCCGTATAGATCCGCAGCGTGCCGATTTGCTTGCCGCGCGACGACAGGCTCGTCACCAGACAACTGACCAGCCCTTCCTCGCGGGCCTTTTGATGGTGGCGGACACGCGGATCGGTGCGCAGGTCTTCGATATAGACGGTCTTGCCGGCCAAGGCGTCCTGATCGATCGGGTTGTCCATCGCCAGGATTTGACCCTTGTTGAGATAGCTCGGGGACAGGTTCGCGACGGAGGCCATCTTCAATTCGCCGCTCTCTTCGTCGAAGAGGCGCAGCGAGGCCGCGCGCAGGCCCATCGTCTCGACGAGTTGCCGCGTCGCCGTGTCGAGCACCTCCTGAAGCTTCGCCCGTTTGGCGAGGACTGAGGAGATTTCGTAGACCACCGCCAGTTCGTCGACGCGGTTGCGAAGCTGCAAGGCATGATGGCAGAGTTGCGCGATCGTGTCGGCGAGGTCCAAGAGGAAGCCCGTCGCCGGGATGGTCGGATCGTCCGGGCTGGGCGGCACCGGAATGTGGTCGCCCAGCACGATCGCGCCGAGCTGCGCCCCCTGTACGACGATCGGCGCCTCGAAGCGCGAGACGTCCCCGTTGCCTTCGTGCGGACGAGTAATGTGCTGCCCCGCCGGGTCGCGGATCGACGTGGACAGACCGGTCAGGCGCGCAAAGCCGTCCTGGAGCGACTGGAGCGTCTCCAAATCGACGAAATCCGTCAGGCGGATGGCTGGTTGTTGATCCTGCTCGCTCAAACCGTGCTTTCCTTCAACCCCCCGGTTGTCACTTTCCGACGCTCGAAATCACCGCGTACATCTCCCCCACTTTAGAACGCTTCGACGTTGAACTATTCCGCGTTTTGGGGGCGGCCGCGACGTGTTTACGAGCGTTGCCTATCATAGCACGAATGGACCTGCTCGGCCACTCGCCACCGAAGGAACTCGTCCGCTATGCGCGGTACACCGGCCACCTGCCGCGCGAGGTCGTGCTGCTCAGGGGGCTGCCGTGCATCTGGAGCCGATGCACGTTTTGCGATTACATCGACGACAATACGACGGACGAGGCGGCCATTGCCCGCGTCGCGGATGTTGAACTGGCCAAGGTGACCGGCGAGTTTGGTCGATTGCAGATCATTAACAGCGGGTCGATTCAGGAGCTGCCCTTAACCGTTCGTGAACAAATCCGCGGCCTGCTGGCGGCAAAAAAGATTAACGAATTCTGGACCGAATCTTATTGGGCGTACCGCAAGGACTACGACGCCACGCGGGCGTTCTTCGGCGTGCCGACGTATCTGTTCCTCGGCGTGGAGACGTTTGACGACGCGCTGCGCAACGGCGTGCTCAACAAGGCGATGCACTGGAAGAGCGTGGACGACGTCGCCGCCGCGACGGATTCGATCTGCCTGATGATCGGTTTTCGCGGGCAGACGCGCGAGATCATCCGCCGCGACGTGGATCTGCTGTTGGCCAAGTTCAAATATGGCTTCATCAACATGTTCAGCGAGAATCGGCTCAGCGCGGGGTTGATGGACGAGGGGATTAAGGACTGGTTCCGGCAGGAGTATGCGTGGCTGGAGAAGGAGCCGAACCTGACGGTTCTGTGGGAGAACACGGGGTTAGGGGTAGGGTGAGGCATTTCAGGGGTCCAGGATTCCAGGGGCTCAGGATTCGAGGAGCCCAGCGGCCAAGGTCGGGAGATGCACTTTCATCGTGCAGTTATCTTTTTTGGCGCAATTAAGCGCACTTAAGCGCAAAAAGCCCGCCGTCGGCGCAGGTGTTTCGCTGGGAACAAGGTGACACCGATCGGAAAACGAGCGGACAGGAATTGACTGAATAACCGCGTTCGCGCATCTGCCACCTCCCGCGCAGGAAAGCCCTGAGCCGATAATGCCGCCACCAAGACGACCAAACAGTTACCTAACTAATATATCACGGAAACCCAAAAAGGCAAGTCCCGCTGTTAGAATAATTAGCTCGCACGCCCTTGGGGGCGCAACGCGGATTCCAGATCGTTGGCCCTAAGGTATCGTCATCCGAGCCGCAGCCACAGGTGGCGGCTCAGGACTTCTTTGCTCGATCCGGCACAAACGTCAAGATCAAAAGTCCTAACGGTGAAAAGACACCCAGAAACATTCCAAGCACGGGCGAATATCCTTTTTGACATGTGATGACGGTCGTCCCAACGATGAATCCGAGAAGAAGAGCACCGACGCTTCCAAAAGCGACTAATTCGCCCAAAGTTCCTTGTAGATTGAGACATGCAGCAAGGACTATTAGTCCGATGAAGAGAACCACTCCTGAAATGACAATCCAATATCCAGTTTTCATCGGAATTTGAGCGATGCTCGATCGCGGGCCACAAAATCGGGCGACGACGGGTCAAGAAAAATCGGCTCGTTCAACGGCCTTTATCGTACCGTAGGGCAGGCTCATTCTCCAAATACCGCTCTTGCCAAACTCCCGACGAAATCTATGCAAATCTAGAGATCCATCGACGTCGTCCGCTGGGCTTCATGGACACGCCCCTTTTCGCTTATAATGCCCCTTGTTCGGGGCCTTTGGCCGTTTGGCCGGGATGGCTTGACAGGAGCCTTGCCCTTCTGGATGGGATCGCAAAAAGAACAGCCGAGGGCGGCTGGTCTCCAGTTGAAATAGCAGCCGAGGGCGGTCTCCTGAGGCGAATCTCCGAGCTGCAGTACATAGGAAACGCACCATGACCGTTAAGACCGTTGAGGCCCCAACTCATCATGCCAAGGTTCAAGGCGAGCCCGCCACGGGCGTGGCGTCGGGCGAGCGGCGGCATCATAAGCCGACGCTTTTCGACAACGTCATCACGCAGTTCAACAAGGCCGCCGATCTGATGCAGTTGGATGTCAACATCCGCAAGATCCTGGCCAAGACGTCCAACGAGATCACGGTCAACTTCCCCGTCAAAATGGAGGACGGGCGGGTCGAGATGTTCACGGGCTACCGCGTGCAGCACAACAACGCGCTCGGGCCCTACAAGGGCGGGCTGCGCTATCACCCTTCCGTCGATATCGACGAGGTTCGGGCCTTGGCCGCGTGGATGACATGGAAGACGGCGCTGGCCAACATCCCGTTCGGCGGGGCCAAGGGCGGTATCCAATGCAACCCTTCGCAATTCAGCACGACTGAGCTACAGCGGATCACGCGGCGTTTCACCTTCGCCCTCGGCGAAAACATCGGCCCGGACTACGACATTCCCGCGCCGGACGTAAACACGAACCCGCAGATCATGGCGTGGATTCTGGATACGTATCTTTCGACGGTGCCCGCGCACGACCGGCAGCGCTGCACGCACGTCGTGACCGGCAAGCCGATCGTCTCCGGCGGGAGCCAGGGCCGCGACAAGGCGACCGGCCAGGGGGTCGTTTTTCTCATCGAGCAATGGGCCAAGGATCACGACGTCGATTTGTCAAAGGCGTCCTATATCGTTCAGGGCTTTGGCAACGTCGGGTCGTGGGCGGCGCGGCTGCTTGCGCCGCACGATGCAACGCTATTGGCGGTTGAGGACCATACCGGTGCGATCTATTGCGAGGACGGCCTGCATCCGGAGCGGTTGGCCGAGCATTGCCGGAAGGCGGGCGGCGTCGCGGGCTTCCCCGGCTCGACGGCGATCGACCACGAGACGTTTCTCAAGACGAAAGCGGACATCTTCATTCCCGCGGCGCTCGAGCGGCAGATCACCGGCGAGACGGCGCAGTGGCTCAACGTGCGACTGGTCGCCGAAGGGGCGAACGGCCCGACCGAGCCGGAGGGCGACGCGGTGTTGCAGGCGCGCGGGATCGATCTGATCCCCGACTTTCTGTGCAACTCCGGCGGCGTGATCGTCAGCTATTTCGAGTGGCTACAAAACAAACGAAGCGAGTACTGGGATGTAGACGAGGTCGATACGAAGCTCCGCAAGAAGGTACTCGCGGCCTACCGCAAGGTCCGTGACAAGGCCGCCGATCTGCGCACGGATTGGCGGACCGCGGCGTATATCGTGGCGATCACGCATATCGAGACGGTGTATAAAGAGCGCGGCATCTTTCCCTAAACACCAAAGTAGAATCAAACCACAGAGGCGCGTAGATTCAGAGGACGACGGGGAAGGGCGAACGTCATCACGGGCAGACGCCGTTCGTTAGCAGCATTGTGTCCACCAGGATTTGGGTATCCAGGCCGTTAATAAGCGAGTCGCCGTTGAGGTCGCCGACGCAGGGCGTGACTCTTGGCGCGGCGGGATCGCTGCGCACGCTTCCGCAGGCGTTGCCCACGACGCAATCGTAGGCCGCCACCTCGGCGAGGCTGATGGGGTTGATGGTCAAGGTATGCGTCGTAACGCCGGAGTAGGGACCGACGTTGGTCAGGTTGACGCCGTTTGCCCGCCATTGCCACGACAAGGGTCCGCTCCCCGTCGCGGATGCCGAAAACATGGCCATTTGACCGACGTTTACGGCCACGCTTGCCGGGCTTGAAAGGATGGTCGGCGGGCCGGGTCCCTTGTATCGCCAGGTATCGCCGAGATATCCCGCTCCGGGATTGCCACCGAAGGCGACTGCTTCGCGCTGAATGGGGTCATAAACCATGCCCAACGAAAATCGCGCCGCCGGTCCCGGGCTGATGACCGGACTCCAGGCCGCGCCCTGAGCCTCCCAGGTATCGCCTTTTGGCGTGCCGTCGGTTCCACCGAACAGGATCAAACGGTTTCGATGAGAATCGAAGGCCATGACGTGGCTGTAACGGGGGCTGGGTCCGGTTCCGC
Organism: uncultured Planctomycetaceae bacterium; assembly: GCA_964414585.1. GTDB lineage: Bacteria > Planctomycetota > Phycisphaerae > UBA1845 > UTPLA1 > DATEMU01. The sequence continues at coordinate 18,882 of CAYPXR010000101.1, read as the reverse complement.
AAACTTGTATCCAGGAGATTCCGTTATATTCCCAAGTGTCGTTGCGCGGCGTGAATCCCCCTTCCAGGCCGCCGAAGAGGACGATACGAGAACGAGACTCGTCATAGGCCAAGGGAAGTGCGTAGCGCGGGCTGGGGCCGGGCGTTACGATTTGGGTCCAGGTTGTCCCGTTCCATTCCCAGGTATCGCCTTTTGAGATTCCGTCGAAACCGCCGAAAAGGACGACTTTGCCTCGTGCGGCATCAAATGCCATGCCGTGTAGAAAGCGGGCGGTCGGCCCTGTATTTGATTTGTAGACCCAGTTTACGCCGTCCCACTCCCACGTATCGCGTCGGAAGGAAACGCCAAATCCGCCGAAAAGAACCGTCACGCCGCGGATGCTGTCATAGGCCATGGTATGAAGCGACCGGGCCGCCGGCCCGCTGTTGGCCACCAGCAACCACGATGTGCCGTTCCATTCCCATGTGTCTCCCTTGTTGCCGCCGGCATCCGCACCGCCGAACAGGACAGTGCGCCCGCGCAAGGAGTCGAAAACCATCGCATGGTCATGTCGGGCAGAGGGCGCAGGCGCCGGCGCGTTGGACCAGACGCCGGTACATTGGCCCCGCACGGGCGTACTCGTCGTGGCCGCCAACTCCGCCAGCATCAGAATACCGCACAGCCAACGCCGAGGATTCGGCCCTGAGGCCAGGACGCCTGTGTGAACTTCGATGGCCGGCACGTCGTGATCCCCTTGTCGATCAAATTTGAGAAGCAATATCAGGGCAATTCTGGAGGATGATGATCCATGGGCTCCGCCGTGAAAACCTAAGTCTCGCAATGAAACTGCCGCCGAACACCTGCTCTCGACCCTTCCATCATAACATATAAGTTCCGGCAAGCCCCGGAATCGCTGTACTTACGGAAAACAAATCTGTTTGGGGAAGTCTCGGGGGGCCAGAGGACCGGGAGGAAATCTCCAAATAGGTGACAAAAAAACCCCTTACCGTGATTACCGGTAAGGGGCTTGAGGTTTTTCACATTCGGGCGACGTTTGCTTGAAAACGCCTACTTTCTTCGTCGAATCAATCCGAAGGCTCCGATGGCCAAGAGGCTGAGGGTGCCCGGCTCGGGGACGTAGTTGTAAACCACGGTCACCTGGCCGCTGGCGGAGACAGGTGTATAGCCGATTTCGACGCCGCTGACCGCACCGTAGTCAAAGAACTGCGAAACTTCAGCAAGGACATCGAAAGTACCCGGACCGACGTAGCCGGCCCAGAACGTATTGCAAACGAAACCGTTGTCACTGTCCGAGGCGAGGCCACCGTTGAGCTGTGCCCCATCGGGAGCCGAGGGATCAAAATCGTTGGCGCCATCGCCGACATTCGGGGCCAGATCGTAAGCCTGGATCGTTTCAGCCGTGACCGTACCGACGACCGGAATGAACGGGCACTTGAGCAATGCGACGTCGACCGAAGAAATATCACCATGGGCACCGATGTGGGCGTTTACATGCGCCGGATTCGGCGAGTCGTTGTCCATGATCAAAACGCCGCCGCTGGTTTCCATATCCAACGACACTTCAATTGAAAGCAGGTCGCCAATCAGTCCGTGGAATTGATCGAAGGTTAACGTGGCGTTGTAGTCCGGGATTTGCGGACCAAACGGTATCGTCTGGGTGATCGTCGGAAACGCTTGAGCGGCACTCGACCAACTCAAGAGCGCTAGGGCGACGAGTCCGATTCGCAGGGCAGGTTTCATGAATTCCCTTCCTCGACTCTGTGAAGTACCGCAGTTGCGAGTGCGGTTGCTTCGCTCCTCTTACGTGCGAACGCAGGGATAGACCCTGTTTCCGCTCACAGCGAACCATAATAACCGAAAACGACAGCAAATGTCAAGTCCGGGAAGGGTATGCATTCAAACGGGACATGTGCGGTCCTCCACATGCCATCATGCTATAAGTCATTATTTTACAGTTCTTTATCAATCTACTTGGGCGCAAGAAAAAAGGGCCGCCGTAGAACGGCAGCCCTTTGTTTTTACAGGTTGAACTGGTCAGAAGATCAGCGAATCCGATTTCTTCGTTTTCGCGCCGCCAACAAGGCGATCCCCAAAAGGCAGGCGGAAGCGGGTTCGGGCACATAAGTGTACGTCACCGTGACGCTCCCTTCAGCCGTTACTGGAACATAGGCCAGTTCCACGCCGCTGACTCCGCCGTAATCCAAAAGCTGCGTCGTATGAGCCAGGATGTTGAATGTTCCGGCCCCGACATATCCCGCGAAAAAAACCGGGTTGATAAAGCCGGCACCGGAGTCGCTGTCGACGCCTCCGATGTGAGTTGCGCCGTCAGGAGGCGACGGGTCAAAATCGTTCGGGCCGTCGCCGACATTGGGCGCGAGGTCGAAGGTCTCGCCGGTCGACAAATTGACGGTACCCGTCACCGGTTGAAACGCAATATCCAACAGGGCGACGTCGATCGAGGACAGACTGCCGTGGGCGCCCAATTCGACATGGACATGGGCCGGCAAGGGCGCGTCGTTGTCAACGATGAGCAAACCGCCGGAGATGGACATGTCGAGTTGGACATGGACCGAGACCAGGTCCGCCAGATTTCCGTGAAACTGTTGAAACGTAAGAGACTGGTCGAAGTTCGGTATTTCCGGACCGAACGGCAACGTCTGCGTGATGATGTCCGCCTTGGCGGCGGCTCCGGAAACACCGACCACGATCACAGCGACGAATAAACGAAAAGCCTTCATGATCTTTCCCCCTAAGAAACAATAGCCCAATACTGACTCGCAGTAACAGCCCGAAATCGGCGTGATGGAAAGGACAAAAGGCCGCGACGTCCGTCGCAGTGGATGCCAGCCCCACGATCCCCCCAACGTTGCGGCTGTCGCGTTCGTGCGAGCGAGACCGCCGCAATACTGCGAAGAACTCTACACCGCGTTTTTTCGACGGTCAAATGAAAATTCAAATCTGAAATAATTGCGATGGCGATGCCTGGGCGCGGGTGAATATCGGTTTCATCGTCGAATCGGACTTTCGCCGACGCCGATAACTCGCCTCTGCCGTTTGGCGCGTCAGTTGTTACGACGACCGAGAACGAGCGAGGCGAAATAAAGGAATTGAAATAGCGCCGTGATGGCGGCGGCGATGTAGGTGAGCGCCGCGGCATTGAGCACCTTGCCGACGACCGCGTCTTCCTCCTGAGTGACCATTCCCTGCGTCGTCAGGATCGCCCGTGCGCGGCGCGAGGCGTCGAACTCCACCGGGAGCGTTACGAGCTGGCAAAGCACGGTAACACCGAAGAGCAATAGTCCGACGATCGCCAGGGGGCGAAAGGCGGCGATGAATAGCCCGGCAATGATCAGCAAGTAGGAAATCTGGGATCCAAAGGCGGCCACGGGGACCAACCCGGAGCGGAGGGCCAGGGGTGAATAATGTCTGGCATGTTGAATCGCATGGCCCACCTCGTGGGCGGCGATCCCCAGCGACGCCAGGGAACGCCCTTCGTACACATCAGGGCTGAGCCTCAAGACTCGGCTTCGCGGGTCGTAATGGTCGCCCAACATGGACGGCGTCTGCTCGATCGTAACGTCGTGAATGCCGTTGGACTCGAGGATTCGTTCGGCGCATTCGGCGCCGGACATGCCGCTCCGAGAACGCACCTGCCGGGCGTGTTCATAGGCCGATTTCACCTTGGCCTGGGCCCAAAGGGCCAGAAGGAGGCCGGGGATCATGAAAAGCAGATAGTTCGGATCGAAGAAGAACATGGCAAGCTCCCGAATCGGACCGCTATTTCAAAGCACATTATAGTCACCTGACGATCGGGACGCTGTAGAAGATCGCGCGAGTTTTGTAATCGGCGAAAATCGTCATACGGCCGTGACTTCCTTGGTCTTGGCGTTCATCAGCTCGTCGAGCATGGCCTCGTATTTCTTCGTCAACTTATCCATGTCTTCGTGGCCCTTCTTGGCCGCGTCTTCCGGCATGTCGCCCGCCTTTTTTTCCGCGTCGATCTTTTGAATCGCATCCCGACGGGCATTTCGAAGCGCGACTTTTTGCGCCTCGGCCATTTTTTTTACCTGACCGGCGATCTGCTGACGACGTTCGCCTGACAGCGGAGGAACGGGCAGGCGAATGACCTTCCCGTCGGATTGCGGGTTGATGCCGATGGCGGCTTCCTGTATCGCCCGCTCGATGTCTTTGAGCGTGGTCGGGTCAAAGGGCTTGACCAGAAGCATGCTGGCGTCGGGCGTTGTGATCGTGGCCAGCGCCTTCAATTCCATTGCGCTGTCGCCATAGGCCGCGACCTTGACCTTCACGTTTTCGACGAGACCCGGCGAGGCTCGACCGGTGCGCACGCCGCGATACTCGTTTTTTAGGAACTTCACCGCCTTGTCCATGGCGTCTTCGGCTTCCAATTCGATCTCATCATAGGGCATGGTTCTGGTCTCCAAATATTGTCGGCCGATATCTTATCCCCCGCCGCCGCGGATTCCAGCATCGGGTCGTCCGTTAACGGATCCGCTCACAATAACAGGCTCCGTCATTTGCACGAGGCCCGGTCGAATCTTAGGTTTCTTCCATTGCCTCGATGCGAGCACGCCATGAGGAGCGGCTTGCCGATCCTGAACGTTCCCTCGCAACGGAGTACCTTGGCCATGCTTATTCGAAAGTTTGCCCATGCACGCAAGTCGATCCTGGCCGTCGCGGCCACGACCCTGCTCGCCGGGGCCTTCCAAGCCGGCGGCTGCACGATCAATGTCGACCAGAATCTATTGAATTCGCTCAGCAGCCTCCTTGACCATGCCGGCGGGCTGCCATTCGGACCCGGTTACGGGCCTCATGTGAACGAAGGCCCGAGACACGGCGGCGACCATCCCCCTACGACCGGCGATCCGCAAGAAAACGACGGTGATTTGAACAGCTAATCAAAAGCCAAAGGACCCACAGGCTTCCTCCCCGGCCGTGCCGCTTCGGTGATCAATTCACCGGCGCCGCACGGCCTCTTCCTTTTTGCACACTAACGTTGTTTCAATTGACCTGTCTGAATCATGAAGTAGGATTCGTCAATCCGAAGGGGCCTTCCGCGCGCAATGTGAAGTGCCCCGTTTCCGAGATGGGTCCATCAAAAAGGAGAGCTCGCAAATGTCCATGAACAAGTTCGCTGGAAAGCGGCGTCTCATCTCTACCGCCATGGCCGCCGGGCTGGTCGCTTGTGCGTTTGAGGGCACGACCTGCACCGTCAACGTCGATGATGCCGCGTTGCAGCAACTCGGCGACGTCATCAGCAACCTGGATATCACCGGTTCGGGTACCATTCAAGTGGGAAATGGGTCCCATGGCGGTCATGATGGACATCATGGCCACGGGGATGACCATGGCGATTGGCACGACCACGACGATTAGCGAAAACTTCCCTTCGCCCACCGTAAATGAGGTGACGCTTGGTCCGTCGCGGTCTCCCGGCGGCAGCGAGATATCCTTGAATGCGCCATCACTTGACCTCTGCTCCCCGACCACGCAAAATCTTTTCTTTACATCGCACCGGCGAGCACTCTCGCCCGGCCCAACGGAGGATTTCCATGAAGGCTCCATTTCGCTTCGCATTCGGTCTTGGCGTGTTTGTGTCTCTCTTCTACTCGGTAGCCGCCTACGCCGATGACGACATTGTCATCGTCAAGGTCCAGGGCCAGGGCATCGATGAGGACAGTGCGGTCCGGGACGCCCTTCGCCATGCAATCGAGAAGGGTGGGAAGAACGAAATTTTCAGCAAGTCGCAATCCAAGGACTACGCCCTGGAGTACGATGTCGTCCTTTCACGGGCGAATGGCATCGTCAAGGACTTCAAAATCCTCAACAAGTCGAGCGCCCAGGGCGTGACGACCGTCGAAATCGAGGCCAAGGTCAGCAAGAAGCTCCTTGACGCGACGTGGGGCGAAGTCGCCATTCTGCTCAAGCAACTCGGCCGGCCCAAGATCATGATCATCTTCACGGAGATCATCCACGACGTGATGCGAACGGAGGAAGGCCGCGAAGTGATTCAATTGGACAGCATCCTCGGCGCGGCGATCGAACGCAAGCTGATCAAGCTCGGATTCAAAATCGTCAACCCCGGGCAGATGAAAGAGATCGACCGAAAGAAGGCCGAGGTCGCCACCCAGGAGGGCGACGCCGCCGCATTAAAGGCGCTGGCCAGCAGCTACGGCGCACAGATCTATATCAAAGGCGTCTCCCGGGCATCCGGTCCCGAACAGACCACCGCCGCGGGGATCAATCTGAATATGTGGGAGACGGACGTGACGATTCAGGGGTTCTGGACGGAAACGGCCGACGCCATCTTCACGAACACCATGACGGGCGTGCGCGGCGGTTCGCGCGCGCCGGGCCCGGTCGGTGGGCGGCAGGCGCTGGAGAAGACCGGCGTGAAACTGGCCGATGCCAGCGTCTATGACCTGCTTGAAGCGTGGACGCGCGGAACGGCCGGCGGCGTCGGCGATATTGTCGTCGAGGTGTCGGGCGTCGCGGACATCAAGCAAAGTCTGCAAATCAAAAAGGCGTTGGCCGCCATCCCCGGCGTCGAGGAAGTCGTCAAAGACGGTGTCAAAGGCGTGGTCAAGTTCACGATTCAGACCAACATGACCACCGACACCTTCGTCGAGCATCTGGCGGATGCAAAGTTCGACGGATTCGCGCTGGACATTGAGGATCAGAAGTCCAAGACGATTTCGTGCAAGGTGAAATAGGGGTTGTTGGGGAGATCGTCTCAACCCCCCTTCTCGAAAATCGGCTTCGCGTTCCATTTGTCATATTGCGCAAGTTCCTCCTTGATGAATACGGACGTGTAGACGATTTTGTCCTTGTCGTTGAGTTCGAAAGAAAATAGACCGCCGGCTTTGTTGCCAAAGATCGCGACAAAGCTGGCGCCGTTTCGCTCGTCTCCGCCCATGCCCATCTTGCCGAAGCGAATGGTTCCCCGTTGCGGCGGATAGGCGCGTTCGATTTTCCCGAATTTCAAGACCTGCTTGACAAACATTTCCCGCCACCAGTCGATGGCGTCGGACCAGGCCTCATCCGTGAACAGGCTCCGATAGGCCCGCTGGTCACGGCCGTTGATCGCTTGGACCAGCCTCAGCGCCACGCGGTCATACCGTTTCTGTTCTGACATGGTGAGTGGAGGACTCTTGATGGACGATGGGTCGCTTTTGCCAACCTCGGGCGGGGCCGACGAGGTATCCGCCTTCCAACTACCGGCAGACGATTGACCAGCATCACCGCTTGCGGCTTTCGGCAATTCTCCCATGGACCTACCGGAGGCCTGCTTATTCCCGCATCCCGCGTTCGCCATGACCGCAATTAAAGCCGCCGACAACCCCATACCAAATTTCTTCATTGATCTGCCTCCATATGGTCTATCAGACGAGAGTTGACGGTCCCGCCGGTCAATAAATCCATGCCAACGGTCCCATCGAACGCCGTTGTACCGCCCGCGAGGGACATTGGCCGCGGCCCATCGAACCGTACCATCACCGGATTTCCCTTGCATACCTAACATAAACCGAATAAGCTTCCGGGCATGGCCCTCAAGCTGGTCGAGAACCCGCCCAATCCTTATCTCAGCGAGTACCGCGAATGGCTGGGTCCCCCGCCGCCGGTCAAAGTCGAGGTGTATGAGGAACGGGCCAAGACACTCGTGACCGAAAACGACAGCCCGGACATCCCCTTTCGCTGGTCGGTCAATCCCTATCGCGGCTGTCAACATGCTTGTGCGTATTGTTATGCGAGGCCTTATCACGAGTATCTCGGCATGGGGGCGGGGACGGACTTCGACACCAAGCTTATCGCCAAAGTCAATGCCGCCGAGCTGCTTCGCCACGAGGCCGCCAAGCCGAAACTTCGCGGGCAGCCGCTCAATTTTTCCGGCGTGACGGATTGCTATCAGCCGATCGAAGTGACCTACCAACTGACGCAGCAGTGCCTTCGCGTTTGCCTGGAGATGGGCAATCCCGTCACCGTCATCACCAAGAGCTTTCTGGTCATGCGTGACGCACAGCTTCTCTCGCAGATTGGCCGCGCGGTGGGAGCGGAGGTCTATCAGAGCATCCCGTTTTCGGATGATAAGCTCGCGCGGCTGATCGAACCGCAGGCCCCGCCGCCGACCAAACGCTTTGAGGCCATGCGGCGATTGACCGACGCTGGGGTTCGCGTCGGCGTCATGGTGGCGCCGATCATTCCCGGCTTGAACGACCAGGAGATTCCGGAGGTGATTCGCCGCGCGGCCGAGTGCGGCGCCACGACCGCGCATTACACCGCGTTGCATCTGCCGGGCAGCGTCGCCCCGGTGTTCATGGAGCGGTTGAAAGCGGCGATGCCGATGCGGGCCCAGCGCGTGGAATCGCGCATCCGCGAGATGCGCGGCGGTCGCCTCAATGATTCGCGCTTCGGCAAACGAATGGGCGGTGACGGCGTTTACTGGGAGAGCATCCGATCGCTCTTTCGGCTCTCGGTGCAGCGTTACGGCTTGCACCGACCTCGCGGTGAGTCGCCGGCGCGTCCTGGAGGCTCCGCGCTGCCGTTGTCTTTGCCGTCCGCCGGACAAGGGACCTTTGATTTTGGTTCCTGACGCCGGCCGCGCGGGGAGGATGCCGATCTGATAGACTTTTTGGAAAGGACGTCATCCACCAGAGGAGCCTGCCTTGGGTCATTCTAACTACGCATCGTTCGTTTCGCTTTTGCGCGAAGCCGGAATCCTCGGCTCCGTCGAGGCCTTGCTCGATTGGGACAGTGAGACGGTCATGCCGTCCGGCGGATTGGCGACAAGGGCGGAGCAGATCGCGTATATCGCCGGATTGGCTCATGAGCGGCGGACGAACCCGCGCCTTGGCGAATTGCTCGGGGCTCTCGAAGGACAAACGCTCGATTCGATTGCACAAACGAATGTGCGCGAGACGCGGCGCAACTACGATCGAGCCACCAAGATCCCGGCCGATCTGGTTCGCAAAATCGCCAAGGCGTCGACCCTGGCCAAAGATGCCTGGGGGAAGGCTCGCGCCGAATCGACGTTTGACGTGTTCGCCCCGCACCTGGCGGAGATGCTGGAACTCAAGAGACAGGTCGCCGATCTCGTCGGCTTCAAGGGCGAGCGTTACGACGCGTTGCTGGATGAATACGAACCGGGAATGACCGCCACGGGCGTTGAAAAGGTCTTCACCGCACTGCGCGGGCCGCTCTCGGCGTTCGTCAAACAAATCGCCCAATCCAAGCGCAAGCCCGACGTGTCCATTCTGCACCGCAAATTTCCACGCGCGGCGCAGGAGGCGATCTGTCGCGAGTGGGCGGCGGCGATCGGATTTGATTTTGCCCGCGGCCGGCTCGATGTTTCCAAACACCCTTTTTGCAGCGGGACCGGCCCCGGTGACGTGCGATTGACGACGCGTTACTACGAAGATTTTCTTTCGCCGTCGCTCTACGGCGTCCTGCACGAAGCCGGGCACGGCCTGTACGAGCAAGGCCTGCCCATCGAACATCAGTTCACCCCCGCGGGCAGCGCGGTGAGCCTCGGCATTCATGAATCGCAATCCCGGATGTGGGAGAATTTCGTCGGGCGGAGCCGGGAATTCACAGAAGGGATGTACGATCGATGTCAGGCGATGTTCAAGGAATCGCTCGGCGACGTTTCGCTCGACGCATTTTTTGGCGCGATCAATTTCGTCGAACCGTCGTTGATTCGCGTCGAGGCCGATGAGGTCACCTATAACCTGCACATTATTCTTCGTTTCGAACTGGAGCGCGAGTTGATCGCCGGAAGACTTGAGACGCGCGACGTCCCTGAGACGTGGAACGCGAAGATGCGCGAGCTTCTGGGGATCACGCCGCCGAAAGACGCCGAGGGCTGTTTGCAGGACATCCACTGGTCGATGGGGGCCTTCGGTTATTTCCCCACGTATGCCCTGGGCAATTTGTACGCCGCCCAATTCTTCGACGCCGCGCGACGCGCCATTCCCGATTTGAAGGAACGGATTCGCCGGGGCGAGTTTCGCCCCCTGCTCGACTGGCTGCGGACCCACATTCATCAGCACGGGCAGCGTTATCGCGCCACCGAACTCGTCGAGCGGGTCACCGGAGAACCGCTTTCCATCGAGCCGTTCATGAACTACCTTCGCGAAAAGTTCCTACCCATCTACGGCCTTTAGAAATGACGCCGGATTCGGCAGCACCGAACTGGGAGACGGTCGAGGAGGACATCCTCTGCCCGCTTTGTGATTATCACCTGCGCGGGCTGGTGGAACCGCGCTGTCCGGAGTGTGGCTTTCGATTTGTCTGGGAAGACCTGATCGATCCGTCGCGGCGGCGGCATCCGTATCTCTTTGAGCATCATTCGGAGCGTGGCGCGTGGTCCTTCTGGCGCACGTTGACGGCGACGTTGTGGCCGCGGCGATTCTGGAGGGCCCTCCATCCGTCGCAGCCATCTTCGCGGAATCGATTGATCCTTTATTGGGCGATTTCGATCCTGCCCATGATTCTTGCGACCGGAGCCAATGTGGGAGGGCTGGCCATCGCCGTCCGCCTGGAGAACCAAAGGGCGCGATCCTTTGAAAAGTCGTACATCTCTCTGCCCCAAAACGCCGCGGTTCTCCAATCCGCGGTCCAGCAATTTGGTTCGCTCGACAACTACCTCGATACGACCTATCCCGTGGAATGGGGCGAAGTGTTCAATTGCGTACGCACATGTGGAAGCCTGACGGATTCCCTGTTCTTGCCCGCGATTTTTGTCCTGGCCTGGCCGTGGCTCACGATGTTCGCGCTGTTGCTTTTTCCGATTTCGATGAATCGAGCGCGCGTCCGACGAATTCACGTGCTTCGGTGCTTGTGTTACAGCGCCGACATCAGCTTCTGGCTGGGGCTCGTCATCATCCCGCCCGCCCTTTTCTTCGCCTTTCGTCAGCCTGCGAGGATGCCCTGGGCCTATTTGCAGGTGGGCGGCTGGGAGTTGCACGCTTGCGCCGTTGCGATGCTCGTCTTCGGGTTCCGCTTGATCGTCGCCTATCGTTCGTATCTTCGCTTTCCGCGGTCGGTCTGGGTGATCCTTATCTCGCAGGTTATTGCTTTTCTCCTTCTCCGAATCTTGACGGTCCTTGTCGTGGCGTGGCATTAACTTCGAATCGTCGCGAGTGACATTGTCTACGAAGACTGTGACAATGCCCGGATGACTACCAGCCGGTCAAAAGGCGGGTCATGAATTGGATGTCTAACCCATTTGCCACGCCATCGCCGTTCACATCGGCGCGGGCCTGGCATGTACCGTTGCAGCCGCCTGCGTTGCCGACCAGAAAATTCGCCAGAAGCGCGACATCGGTCAGATTCACGCTGCCATTGTTATCAAGGTCGCCGGCATGGGTGCTCATCAAGGCCCCCCCCTGAGGCTGCACCACGGCGCCGGGTTCCATGACGATCGATTCGTAATAGACGTAGCAGCCGTGCAGGCGGATCGTGGAACCGGCGCCGAGGCTGAGCGTATGGACATAGAGCGCTTCGCAGCCGGGACCTCCCTGGTTGTCGAAGTTGTTGACGAAATCGACCGTCCGACCGGGTTCGATCCGCAGCGTGCCCATGGAGAAGTTGTTCACGAAGCCCGCGGGATTGTTCGGACCGAGGTCGAGTCCGGCCAGCTCGAGGTTCTGCGTGGCGCCGTCCATCGTCAATTGACCGTTCCAATGGAAGTTCACGGGTTCGGTCGATTGATTTTCGAAATCTCCGCCCAGCGTCACCGGCTGTGTCGAATCGACCGTCAAGTCCGGTTGACCTTCGAGCCTCATCAGGCCGTTCACATCCATGGTGGAATTGCCGCTGATCCCCAGGACCGGCGGTGTGCACCCCCGCAAAAAGGCGACACAGCCGACCACGTAGACGTTGGTCACCTGGACCGACATCGACTGATGGAGCAGCATGGTCCCGCCGACGCCGTCCGAGCTGATCGTGATGCTGTCCGCGATCAACGCGCCGCTCGCTGCCGGGTCACCCTGATAGGTCCCCCCTGAATCGATGGTGACGGGACCGGTCAGATCGATCACCACGGCCCCGTCTTCTTCGACCGTTCCACCATTCCTCGCGTCGAGGCTTGTGCCCACTGCGGTGGGATCGCCTCCACGGAACGGTCCTGCGTTGATCAAACGAAGGGTCCCGCCATCGGCTCGATATCGGCCGGTTCCGGAGACGCTTGTGTCGACGATGTCCAGAGTCCCGCCGCCAATCGCCAGCAGGAGGCCGTTGCTGGTCTTTGGATTCGCGCCGGTGATGCTCAGCGTGCCGCCGTTGATGTCAGCGCGGATAACGCCGCCAACGTTGCTCGTGATCGCCGCGTCGATCACGCCTTGTCCGGCGATTCTCGTCTTGTTCGTCACGACGGCGGCACCCGAACTCGACGTCAACGACGAGGTCGGAGCAGCCAGCTTGATCGTCGACGATCCTTTCAGCGCACAGGACGTATTGGCGATGATACTGTGATTGGTCCCGCCGACGATGAGCATTCCGTCATTGTTGATTCCGTTCACGGAGTCGATGGTCAAATCGCCGCCGGTCACGTTCAGCGTTTGTCCCGGCGCGACCACGACGGAATCGACGGTCGCCGGGATATCGAGGGTCACCGCCGGAATGGGGCAGGTGATATTGACGTTGTACCGATCGCCCGGATTCGGAGTGCCGTTGACAGGCACATTTCCGCAATTCCAGGTCGACGCGTTGCTCCAGACGCCGGCGGCAGCGCAGAAGCAGCAACTATCGGGAATTCCGTCGGTGGGATTCACGTCGATGGAAGGGTCGTTGAGAATGTCGTCAGCATCGTCGATGCCGTTGTTGTTGCAATCCGGGAAGTATTCGTAGGCGCCCATGTCGACGACGGGCGAGCCGGGGATGCCGGTATCGACGGTCTGCGGATCGTCAACCAGGCGGTTCGTGTTCCCCAAATCCAGGGGGGTTCGCTCCAGCGTATCGCTGTCGCCATCGAGATCGGCGACGTCGGCGGGCACGGCCGGTGTATTGCCGGCGTCAATGCAAGGCGAACCGGCAAGGACGTGAAGATCGTCGTCTAACGTACCGGCGACACCGTCTAGACCTATGTCGTTGGCAAAGATCGGGTCGGCGTTGATGTTGCCGGTCCCCGCAAATCCGCCTTGAACGTCGCTGTAACTAATCGAGACCGTCCCCGAAATTTGCATTTCGGTCGCTGCGGTATTTCCATAAATGACGCAATTGGCGACCGTGGTCGCCCCGTCCGTTTGAAGTCCGCCACCATGGGACCCCGTCCCGGTTGCGGAGTTGCGACTGATCGTACAGTTAAATAGCGCGCCGTGGCCGCACACGCCTCCACCGGTGATTCCGGCGGCGGTATTGCCACTCACCACGCAATTGACCATCGTCACGCCCTGGCCATAGACAGCGCCGCCTCGAAGCTGCGCAAAATTTCCTCCCATAAAGCAATTGATCAAAAGCGGCGCGGGGGCGCTTGCGCCGATGTTGATCGCCCCCCCGCTTCCATTTGTACGATTACCGACGAAAACACATTTGCGAATCTGTGCACTACTACCGCTAAGAGTGAGCCCCGCCCCGCCCTGGAAGCCCATATCGAGATCGCCGTTTCCGCCGGTGATCGTGAAGCCGTCCAGTATCGCGGTCGAATCGACGGAAGCTCCGACTACGACCTTCCTGCTGTTTTCCGCGTTGTTGGCGAAGTTCGGCCCATCGTCACCGTTGAGATCGCCGCTGAGGATGGTCGGATGCAGGACCGGATCGCGCTGGCTCAAGGTCGTCTCCGTGCCCGCGAAACCTCCGTAAATGGCCAATCCGCTGCGCATGGCAAAGAGCGCCAATCGGGTGCCGGGTGCCGGTTCCGGCCTGTAGGTTCCTTCAGCGACCCAGACTTCCGTCACGATGCCGTCGCCGGGATAGCAATTCGATACCGCCAGCGCATCGCGAAGCTCTGTGTACGCGTCCGCCCAACTCGTGCCGTCGTTTGCACCCGTCGCGTCGCGGTCAACATAAAGTCGCGCCGGTGGAATCGGTTGCCCCCAAGGATAAACAACAAAGTATTGATTGCCGGGAATGCCGGCGAAATTGACGTTGCGCGGTTCGCCTAAGGAATTCATGCCGCCCAGGCCGCCCAACACCTGGTTGGACATATATTCCTGACCAATTCCGTTAATAAGAGCGCAGACCTTTACCGACCCCGGTGGGTTGCCGATGGCCGACAAGGGAATTCGGAATTCAACCCCGGTGAAAACCGATGCGCCGGAGTCGGCTCCTTGTCCGCTTGAGACGCCGCCGGTGTTGGAGTTGTTGACCGTACCGAGGATGCCCGAAAACGGTGAGTTGCCGCCGGAGAGCGTCCCATCGGACGCCGCATGGCCGGTGCCGAGCCAGTAATAAGGCCCGCCGACGCCCAATTCGACATAATCGAAATAGAGGCTGTACCCGTTCTGTGTATCGGCGTTGATTTGAACGAAGTAGTCGGGGGCAAACCCCGAGTCGAACGTCAATCCATTGCCCGACCCGTCGTCGCCCATTCGAGCCAGCGGAACATAAAGTGGATGACCCGAATTACCGGCAAGCAATCGATTCTGGCCCCCGCCCTTACTGTCAATAAAGACATCGAGCTTGGTACGGTCATGCGCGAGATTTCCCGCCAGAAACAAATAGAGATAATTGTCTTTGATGAGGCCGTACACCGTATCGAGTTCATTCCCATTGGCGAGGTCGGTGACCCCGAGGCTGTTGTCGCCGAAGCTCGTTTGATTATTCTGAACGGCGCGCGGCGCACAGTAAAAAGTCGTCAGCGCGTCCACCAAGTCGCCATTGACAATCGGATCGGTGCAGCCGGGCGACCCATCGCAAACGTCGCCGACACCGTCGGTATCACAATCGCTTTGCGACGGATTGTAAAAGCTGACACAGTTATCGCACGCATCACCAAAGCCGTCGGTATCGGAATCCAACTGATTGGAGTTGTCGTCGTTCGGGCAGTTATCGCATTCGTTGCCCACGCCGTCCGCGTCGTCATCCTGCTGAGTCGGGTTAAAAACGTTGACGCAGTTGTCGCACGAATCGGGGATGCCGTCGGTGTCGACGTCGGAGAAGGTCGGAACGATGGTCTCGGCATCCAGGGTGTCAGACGATGGAATCGAGCCGTTGAGATTGCGAAAATATCCGATGGTCACGCTTCCCGTCGTCGGAGCGGCGGGCACGTCAAACCGAAAGTTGTAAAGCGTTCCCCAGCGGAGCGCGTTCGAGTTTTCAACCGGCGAGGCTAACGCCATGTCCCATTGGACGTTGTCGCAACCCGTCGATGCAGTCCAGTCGGTCCCGTCAAATGTCACCGGCGCGCCCGGGGTGCTGTTGAATCCGTCGCCACTGTGATAGGACACATCATGGAATCCCAGGTTGCTGGCGGAAAAGCCGTCGGACACGGGTACACGGAAGGAATCAAAAGATCGATGCGAATTCGCGTTGTACAGGGCATACTCGTAGTGGAACATGCCACCGCCGAGGTTGGTCGCCTTGGCGGACAGGATCGCCCGGCCGCTGTCGTTGTTTCCACTGGTTCCGGCAGTGCTCTCACTCGTCGTAACCAGCGTCTCGGTGACCGAGGCATCGTTCGTCACCCATGCTTGAAGCGCCGCTTTTTCGCGCACGGCGGCACCGCTGGTCGAAACAGTGGCGCCGGAGGCGCCGCCCGGATAGGCGATGAGAACCGGTCGATAGGACGCATTGTCGTTCTGGCTCACGTTTCCGGCGTCGTCCGGCGAGACGTGGATGATCTCGACAAAGTACGCAGCGCCGGGATTCAAGGCCGGATCGAGATCAGCGACATTCACCTGAAGTCGACGCGTGACGGAGGTAACGGGCACGGCGCCGTTGTCGTTTCGAAATGTGTAAGGCCAGATGAAACCTCCGGTATGCGCGTTGATTTCAAAGCGGGGTCCGAGACCGCCGGTCGTGGCGAGCTGGACTCCGTTCGTGGCGGCGGAGTACGGGTCCGAGCAACCTGCTCCCAAGACCGTGCCGCTTTGCCCGTTGCAAACACAACAGAGATTTCCCGCCAATACGAAAAACATGTGAGTGGCCCAGCTCATGCCGATCTGTTCGAATCGGACCGAGCCGTTCACGGTCATCATGCGGTACATGTTCTGAGTAATGACGGGGTGATCGGTGCTATTGGCGACCACGGAGATGTTTTGAGCGCCGACGTTACAGACCGTTGTGGCGAAGATGAATGCGTCCGTCGATCCGACGATGTTGTAATTCGCGGCTCCCTGTATATCGCCTGAGATCAAGTCCGGCCCGGGACGGTTGCATTGCGCTTTCGCGGAGGGAATCACGGCCCAGGCCAGGAGGGCCGCGAAACACACCAACACCTGTTGACACTTCCTAAAGACGTCCCGGCTATTTCCCGTCCATTCTGGACTCACAGGATTACCTCCGTTCCACCTTGTGACTTTTCGTATTTGGCATCGAACCTGATTTCAAGTATTCCGTTCGCGCAAACGCAGATCGTGTGAACGTCATGAGCGCCCTCTTCCCATTGCAGTTGTTATGATCTTGACCCGAACGAGTCGCTCCGCAAGCACAGCTTACCACAATTTGCCCCCCAATTCCATTCGCGACCCGACCCGGCGCCTGCGAAAACGCCCCCTTTCTGCCGACTGCGAATGTCGGCACAAGGGGGCGTTCGTCGATCGTTTCGCTAAGGGACATTACCTACTCGCCCGTTTCATAGAATCCGCTTTTCTGCCTTCGATGACCATGTGCGAGACCATCACCAGCGCTGTCGCCGGCACGATCGGTCGATCGAACTTGGGCGCCGGTGTGTCGGCGAGCATCATGGTCGGAACGTCGGCGTGGAGCGGAGCGGTCGAGCCGAGCCGGAGGTCTCGGACCATCGTGGTATCCGTGTGCGACGACGCATCGGCCAGGAGATTGGCGGCCTTGCTGTCGAAGGTGATGTTGCGGCCGTCCGCCGACATCGACGCGTTGTAGCTGGCCCCGTCGCCCTGCGCACCGGTCGAGCTGATGCTCACGCGGCGAGTTTGATCGCGCTTCCATTCCCGCACAAACACGTCGCACGCGCCGTTGGTGTCGCCCTTGACCAGATTCGTCGCGTCGCTCTCGAAGAGCACGGTCTTGCCGTCGGCGGCGATGCCGCGTATCCGACACGCCCGGTCGGCCTGGCCTTCGAGACCGCGGAGGCTGATGCGGATCGTGGTGTGCTCGCGGCGATCGTGGAGGAAGACGTCGCGGAGTCCGTTGGAGTCGCCTTTGACCAGGTTGGTCGCATCGCTTTCGAAGGCGACGAATCGGCCGTTGGCGGAGATGAAGCCGTGACGGCTCGGGCCATTGGTTTGAACACCAAAGTCGCCCATGCTGACGCGTTCGATGCGCCCGGTCTTCGTGTCTCGGACGTAGATGTCCGTTGATTCATTCGTATCGCCGGGAACCAGGCGGGAATCGTCGCTCTCGAAGACTTCATAGCGACCCGTCTCAAAGGCGCTCGCGGCTTCGGGCGCATGGTTGGACGCCAATGCGTTGACCAGGTTGTTCACTCGGAGGGGCTCGCCGGCCCGCACGGCCGTGACGTTCCAGGAAAGGACTGCCAAGACGGCGGCGCTGATCAAACCGCGCTTGCTCATTTCCGCTCGTTCGAGATGTCCGTTTCGCGGGGTCATGGGAACTCTCCTTTTGCCGTCCTCGGTTGTGTTCGAGGCGGAGTCGGTTCAGACCGCCCTGGCCGGGCCCGGACAAACCAAGCCTTTGCGGCCAGGGCTGATCTGCCTTCTCCGACCATCCTTCGGGGGTGGGCGTGCGATCTGTCACGATCCTGAGGCCCGGATTCGGATCGTTCGATAGGTATTATCCCGTAAGGGAACCCTGTCAGTGGGAGGGTTTGCTTGTGGACGTGATGCCCAGGAGCTGTTCGGCCTCAGTTTGAAGCGCCAGCAGGTCGTCCATGCTGTCGATCCAGATCATGCCGCCAAAATCGACTTTTCCGTTGGATTTGTCGGGAAAGAGCGCCGCCGCACGTTCGTAATTCTTCCTGGCGTCTTCAGACTTTTTGGATCTAGCGCAAGCGATCGAGGAGATCAGGTACGAATAGGGAAGACAATCTTTCATGGCAATTGCTTCTTCGGCGTGGCCAATCGCACTGTCAAATTGACCCATTCGCAATTCGGCGAGGGCCTGCATCAGTTTCACGCGGGCATTCTTGTCACCGCCCGGCAGATTACTCGCCGTGATGGCCTTTTCGAGGGCTTTCTTCGGATTTTCATGGTGAGGCAAAGTCAGCAACACTTTTGCGTAAGTCAACATGGAAGCCGAATTCGGCGCTTTGTTCTTGATGATTCCTTCCTCGCATGACGCCAGCGCCTCGGGCTTTCGCAAGTGAAGCTGCACGGCGGCGAGGTTGCACCACGGCAGCCCTCCCGAATTCTCGTTCGCCCACTTCGTCCCCTTAAGGAGACAATCCTCCGCGTTCCTGTAGTCGTCCTGGAGAATGTAGATGTTTGCCAGGCTCGTCCAATTCGCATAATAAGTCGGATCGATTTCGACACACCGTTGATGCGCCTCCGCCGCCTCTTTCAGACGGCCGCCCAGGCGCATCAAAACGCCTTTGACGTTCCAGGCATTCACTCGGTTGGGATTTTTTGCGATCGCCCGCTCGACAAATCGAACCCCCGCATCCCAATGGGAAACATCATTCTTGTCGCTCCTCTCATAATAGTGCCGCTCGACAATTGCGAGGTCCACCAGGGCGCCGTAATTGTCTGAATCGAGTTCGAGCGCCTTCTGGGCGCTGATCACGGCGGAATCATACTCCTGATTGTTGATGTGATTGGCGGCCTCCAACAAGAG
>CAYPXR010000100.1:0-38359 GCA_964414585.1 uncultured Planctomycetaceae bacterium | reverse complement strand
AGTCGGATCGAAGCCGGAATCGTCATAGGTGAAGGACCCGTCGGCAAAGACCGTGAACGTCCCCGGGACCGTTAGAATCGGAACACCTACGTTCGCCGCCGAGCCATTGACCGCAATGAGGGTAAACGTCTGACCATCTGGATCGCTGTCCACGCCCGAGCCGTTATCCGCGAAGAGGTTTCCAGTGTGAATTGGAGGCATCGACTCCGCAAAGAAGGTAAAGTTGTCATCCCGCGCGTCCGGCGGCCGGTTGGTCATCGTGATCGTGACCGTGGCATTGTCCGTGCCGCCATTTCCATCGCTGAGCTGATAGACGAATGAATCGGTTCCAACAAAGCCCGCGTTGGGCGTGTAGGTAAAGGAGCCATCCATTCCCAGCATAACGGTTCCATTCGTCGGACCGGTGACGAGTGACGTTGATAGGAGATTGCCGTCCGGATCGGAATCCGGGCCGCTGCCATGATCGGTCAGCACTTCCGAGTTGAGGGTAGTGCCTGCGATAATGGTGAACGCATCGTCGCGGGCGTCCGGCGGATTGTTCGGTGCGGCCGCGCCCGCCGGCGGTGGAACGGCACCCAAAACCGCGGCGATGAAGATGAAGATCGGCAGGAAGCCCGGACAGACGATCAGGATCGGGTCGGCGCAGAGCATCCAAATGATCATCACCGTGATGAAAATGATCGGGATGAAGCCGAATGCCGCGTCGTTCTTTTTCGGGTCGTGTCGGGCGATCGAGAGGAGCTCCTCGTTGCTGGACTTGTAACTCTCGAGTCGATTCTCTGCT
This sequence comes from uncultured Planctomycetaceae bacterium, assembly GCA_964414585.1. Taxonomy (GTDB): domain Bacteria; phylum Planctomycetota; class Phycisphaerae; order UBA1845; family UTPLA1; genus DATEMU01. The sequence continues at coordinate 37,575 of CAYPXR010000100.1, read as the reverse complement.
TGCAATCGAGACGCCGTCGTCGCGGGTTTGGACGGACGCCACGTCGCGCCTTCTGCCGTTTTGATTGCCGTCACCTGGCGGGTATTCGGATCCAGCATCATTTGGCCGGCTTGGCCGTTCGATTCGAAATAAAGGTTGGTCATTTCCCAGGAATCGCCGACCCGCACGAATTGGCCGGTCAACGACCGGTTTTCGTCAGGAAAGATCAGGCGAAACGAGCCATTGGTGCGGTCAATCACGAGCGACTGAGCGCCGTTGAACGCCGTATCTCTCAGGGACTCAGAGACGGGATGGTCCGGTGTCAGCGGAATGACGAAGACTCCGTCCTGCGGGGGAATCAAACCCGATCCCCAGCCGCATCCGTGGGTCATCAGACATAGATTCAGCATTAGCAGGATGCACAAAACGGAAGTCGCGCTTCGGATGAAGCCGGATTTTCGAGAGGCCCACATGGCAATTTCCCCTATTCTTGCTAAAGGGTCGCCGCGAGTGCCCGACGCCCGATGGCGTCAGGCCGATGAAACATGCGGATTTCCCTTGCCCCCAACTGCCCCAAACACAAAATCGAGCACCAATGGCTCGAGTGCCGTCGGTCCGGGCGGAACGCCCATGACGCAAATGATCAGCGGCGATGTATATCCACTTTATTCCGACGGATGGCCGGGCTCAAGGTCTGGTAAGCGAGAAAGTGCCCGATTTATTGGAAGTGAGAAGAGGATTCTTTTCTCGCCGTCCTATAGCAACGAGCAAAGAGTCTTGCAGACGTGATCCACCTGCTGCTCCGTCAGGGCATTGTGGAACGGCAGGGCGATCGTGCGGGCGGCGACGCGTTCGCAGACGGGGAAATCGCCGATCTTCAGGCCGTATTTTTCGCGGTAGAAGGGCTGGAGGTGGATCGGGCTGAAGTAGTTGCTGCAACCGATGCCGCGCTCGCGAAGGGCGGCGATCGTATTGGCGCGGTCCTGCTCGGAGTAATTGTCGTCGAGCTTGATGACGAAGACGAACCAACTGATTTCGCAATCGGGGAGGACCTTCTGAAGGCTGACGCGCTTTTCATCGGACAGACGCTGGCGATACCAATTGGCAACCTTGGTCCGCTTTCCAAGGATCTCACTGATCCGCTGCATTTGCACGGCGCCGATCGCGGACGCAATGTCCGAAAGGCGATAGTTGTAACCGAGGCGTTCGTGAGAGAGCCAGCTCATGCCGGTGTCGCGGCCCTGGTTGCGCATTGACATGCAGAGCCGGGCGAGTTCGTCGTCGTTCGTAACGATCATGCCGCCTTCGCCGGTGGTGATCTGTTTGTTGGGGTAAAAGCCGAAAACGCCGGCATCACCCAGGCTGCCGGCCATCTTACCTTTGTACTTCGCGCCTAACGCCTCGCAGGAATCTTCAATGACTCGGAGACTGTGCATTTTGGCGATCGCGTTGACCGCCGCCATGTCGGCGATTTGTCCGAAGACGTCGACCGGAATCAACGCCTTGGTTTTCGGCGTAATGGCAGACTCGATCCTGGTCACGTCGATGTTCCATGTGTGGGGATCGATGTCAACGAAGACCGGCTTGGCGTGTTCAAACATGACGCAGTTCGACGAGGCCACGAATGAAAAGGGCGTCGTGATGACCTCGTGGCCATGGGTAATTTCGAGCGCGCGGATCAACAGATGCAACCCACAGGTCCCGCTGGACACGGCCACGGCATGCTTGACGCCGACGTACTTGGCGACCGCCTCTTCAAACTTGGGAACGGCGGGTCCGAGCGAGAGCCTGCCACTACGCATGACGGCGGCGACGGCGTCAATCTCGGCCTGCGTGATGTCCGGTCCGGATAGTTCGATGTTCATGTGCGATATTCTTTCCCCGGTGGGTTCGGCGACCCGCGGTCCTGCCAGTCGGGCGATTGTCCCGTTTCGGGCGTCAGAGACCGCAGAATAATGCGAATCGCGAACCGCATCCTCCCAAGGAGGACGAACAGGGTCTAGATCGGTTCGCGGGATGCTGTGAATCTCCTTGACAGGGTTCAAAAACGAACAAATAATCCCTCCATACGAGAGCCGCATAGCATATTATGCGACCATCGGCGGATGGTAGCCGAAACCGACGGCGGGCCGGAACCGCCGTATTTTTGAGCCGGGTTTTGTGAATTTTTTCACAGTTTGATCTCTGGGCCCAGCCCAGATGGCGATATATGTCTGCCGACCACGAAATGCCTATCGATACTTCGGCAACCACGAAGCCGACAGGTCCGGATCCGGAGGGCTCCAATGAACCCATGAACGGACGCCTCATGGCCCGGCTGTTCATTGTGCCGGCCCTGATCGTCTGTCTTCTTTTGGCTGTCGCGGTCGTCGTTGTTCTCTTCGGCAGTACCAGCCTGGAAAAGCAGGTCACGACGGAAGACCTCTTGGCACAAATCGAGGCGGATCGCGGCGAACGCACAATGGAATTCATGCTCCTGCCGCACGCCCGCGAGTCCTGGCAGGCGGCGCAAGAGCTGGCGCGGCGATTCGAGCAAAAAGAGAAGTTTCTCAAGCCCGTGGAGTTGGCTCCGACAGCCGACCGAATCGTCGCGATTCTGAACAAGTACGAGCCCGGCCGGGATGTAGACGAGCCGGGTCCGGCGCAACAGTATTTTCTCATGATGGCACTGGCCAAGCTGGAAATGCCTTCGGCGGTGGCGCCGCTGGTGAAATTGCTACGCGATCCGAACGCGATGACCCGACGGGCGGCCCTGCAATCGCTGGGCGATTTGAGGCGTGTGCCGGAGGCCCGCCATGCTCTGCCTGATGTGCTGCCCCTGCTTGAGGATAAGAATCCGGCGGTCCGCATTGTCGCTTGTGCGACCGTGGCTTGTCTGGCCGATACCGGCGATACGTCGGCGATTCGCGCGTTGTCGCCCCTTCTCGACGCCGACCGCGAAATTCAATGGAATGCGGCGATGACCATGGCCCGCCTGGGCAGTCGTGGCGGAAAGTTAGTGTTGATGAACATGCTGCAACGATCGTACTGGGAGGGCCTCGACCTGGAGTACATCGAGAATGGCGCACCGGTCCACCGCAAATACTCCGATTTGGAGGTGGCGCGCAATCTGGCTTCGACAATTGACGCGGCCCGACATTTGAATGATCCTGAGCTTGCCGGGTTGATTTCAGTGCTTCAAAAAGACCCGTCGGTGACGGTGCGGGACGCCGCCAGAGCGGCCATGGAAGGGACGGGCTCGGTTACGATGGATCGAACGGCCGGCGCGACGGCGTCGGTATCGTGTCGATCGGGTTTTGGTCGATCGGAGGCCGCGTAATGGCAACCATGGAACAAGTCACAAAGGTCTGGATCGCACCCGGTTGCATTGTTTGCGACGCTTGTGAGACGACCGCGCCGGACGTCTTTGAAGTTCAGCACGACAACGAGACGTGCGTGATTCGTCCGGATGCCTTGAACATGGAGTTCACCAAGCCCCGGACCAAGAACATTATCGAGGCGGCGGAAGAATGCCCGGTCGACGTGATCAAGTTCGATCTGGTCCCTGTTGAAGTCAGTGATGCGGAAGCGGCCGCGGCGGCGGCCCCGGCAGCCGCCAAACCTGAGCACGCCGCGGCGGCGGCGGAGGCCGCGCCCTCTGCGGCGACGGCCAAAGCGCCGCCCGCGAAACCGGCCGCGCCTCCCAAACCGAAGGTGATGGACCCGGCCATCCAGGCGCTTCTCGCGGCGACGACGGTTCGCGGCGGAAACGTCGTCATTCATCGCGACGTCAAAGACATGCCAGACGCCGTCAAACAGATCGCCAAACTCTCGCCGGACCAGCTCCCGCCGGACGCGCGATTTCAAAAGGTGTTGGAAAAATCCAAGCCGGGCAAGGATGAGCCGACGCGGCGTGATCTGATTCTCGGCGCCGGTTGGACGGCGATCGCGCTGTCGTTCGGTGCCGCGCCGCTCGTGGCATTCAACCGTTTCATGGCCCCGAACGTACTCGAAATGGAAGACCCCAAAGTCCGCTGCGGCTCTTTTTCAAAATATCTTTCCATGGCCCCGGGCGATGTCAACGAGGATTACAAGCCCGTAAAGCCCAGCGGTTTCTGGCTCATCCGCGAGGAAGAGCGAATTGCGGCGCTGTCGATCATCTGCACGCACCTGGGGTGCATTCCGTCCTGGCTGCCGAACGACCGCAAGTTCAAGTGTCCCTGCCACGGAAGCGGCTACAAGCAGGATGGAACGAACTTTGAGGGTCCCGCGCCGCGCCCATTGGAGCGATTCAAGATTTATCTAGACGGCGATGAAGTCATCGTCGATCGTTCGAAGAAGTTCCTGGCCATGGGGCCGAACGATACCGCCGTCTGGAACGATCCGGACGCGTCGATACCGGTGTGATCCATCCCGTTAACATTCACGACGTATTATTGCATGATGAGTTGAGACATGAGCCTTTTTAACTCCTTTGGCGACTATATCCGCGAGAGCCAGGTCTGGGGTTCCATCTTTCGGCACGGTGTCCCCAAGGATCGCCGCACCCGGGCCATGGCTATTTTGAGCAACGTCTTTTTGCACCTGCACCCCGTGGCCGTGCGGAAAAGTGGAATTCGCCTTTCCTTTACCTGGTGCATGGGAGGACTGACCTTCTTCTTGTTTCTCGCCGAGACGATCACCGGTGTTTTGCTCATGTTTTACTACCGTCCCGTCGTGGAATATGCCTATGCCGATATCGTCGGCTTGCGGGCCCATGTGACGCTCGGTTTGATGCGGGAGATTCACCGGTGGGGGGCTCACGCGATGGTCATCGCGATCTGGCTTCACATGCTTCGTGTCTTCCTCACCGGCAGTTATAAGCCTCCACGGGAATTCAATTGGGGCGTCGGCGTCGTCCTGCTGACGTTGACGCTGCTGCTTTCCTTCACCGGATATCTTCTGCCATGGGATCAGTTGGCGATTTGGGCGATCACGGTCGGGTCGAACATGGCCCGGGCGACGCCCTTTGCCGGGCATGAGGGGCCGGGAGCGGCGTTGCTGGCCGTCGGCGATGTGCCCCTGATTCACGGGGGGTCTGACGCGCGGTTCCTGCTCCTGGGTGGAACGGTCGTCGGACCCGGGGCGCTCTTGCGCTTTTACGTGCTTCACTGTATCTTCATCCCCCTGGTTGTGACCGTGTTGATCGCCGTACACTTCTGGCGCGTGCGCAAGGATGGCGGCATCTCAGGACCGCTTTAGCACGAACGAGACAAACAAAGGACGAGATGCACGCGATTCTTCACACCTTACTGGCCTCTTCGGAGGCGCCGGCCGCCGAAACCGGGCTGATTGACGGCGTCAAGAACTTTATCGATGGGCTTTGCGCTCCGTATTATTTTGTACCGCTGACCGCGGCCATCCTGATCGTCGCGTTGGCCACCTACCGGAAGTGGACCCAGCCAAAGGCGGCGCTGACGCTGCTGATTCTCTTTACCACCTTTTACGGCGTCAGCATGCTGGATCCGGACTTCTTCAAGATCATCAAGAAGCCGGACAACGTCCCGATCACGATGATGATCTACTTTACGGGCTTCTGCTCGTGGCTGGGCCTTCGCCAGGCGGCGGTTAACGACGAGCGAATCGACCGCGGCGAGCCGCTGATTGAAAGCGGCGCGGATGACAAGGTGCTCGTCTGGCCCGATCTGGTCTATACCGAGATGATCTGTCTGGTGCTTTGCACCGTTTTCCTGATCGTCTGGGCCATTCTCCTCAAAGCGCCGTTGGAACCTCCGGCCAATCCGACCAACATTCCCAATCCCTCCAAGGCCCCGTGGTATTTCCTGGGCTTGCAGGAGTTGCTCGTTTATTTCGATCCGTGGATCGCGGGCGTCCTGTTGCCGGGCCTGATTATCGTCGGGCTCATTGCGCTGCCTTATCTGGATAAGAATCCGCGAGGCAACGGATACTACACGTTGAAAGAGCGGCCGTTCGTGATCTCGATTTACATGTTCGGTTTTGTCATCATGTGGGTCGTCTTGATTGTGCTCGGCACTTTTCTTCGCGGGCCCAATTGGAACCTGTTTGGCCCCTATGAGACATGGGACCCGCACCGACCGGCGGCCTTGCTTAATATCAACGTTTCGGACGTTTTCTGGGTGATCCTGCCCGAAAAACTCGGATTAACATGGTGGAAGCCGGGGCTTCCGACGCAATCGGCTTTCGGCATACCGGCCTATCTCATTCGCGAGGCGCCAGGGCTCGTCCTGGTCGGGTGGTACTTTTTCATCTTTCCGGTCATTCTGGCCCGAACCGTCTTCAAGAAGATTTTCCTGCAGATCGGTTTTCTGCGGTTTTGCGTTTTTTGGTTGCTACTGTCGTGGATGTTCATCGTGCCGATCAAGATGGTCTTGCGCTGGCTGGTGAACATGAAGTATTTTGTGGCGATTACGGAATTTTTCTTCAACATCTAAACGCCGCGCGGCGAGCCTGACGACTGACTATGCCGGTACCTACCGAAACTTTTAACAACATCAAACGACTCAACGTCGTCTTTGCGGTGACCGCCTTGATCACCCTGGCCTCGACCGGGTGGATGTTCTGGCACGACTACAACCGGCCCTGGCGACACATGCAGACGAACTATTTCAACGTTCGCTCTGCGATGGCGCGCTTCGACGTCCTAGGCTATGCCAGCCCCGAAGAGAAAGCCAGGCGAGCGGCGCTCGTGGACGCGGTCGACAAGGCGCAGTTGGAACTCGGCGACCATCGGGAAGAAGAGCGGGAACTTCTGGAGCGGGAGAAGGTCCTGACCGGCCAGTTGCAGGGCGTTTCGCTGACCTACGGCAATATGAACGCCGAGATGCAGGTACGCGATTTTAATTACGAAGAAGCCAGGACGCTGAGTGGCGAAAACGACCCGAAGACGTTGGCCATCAAGGAAGAAAACGAACGAGCGGAAAAAGCGCTGTCCGAGGTGAAGACTCGAAAAGACCATGTTGAAGACGCCCTTAAAGGCGTGAAATCACAGATTAAGGAGTTGTATCGAAACCGCACGGTGGCGCAGAAGGCCCTCGCCGCCTACGACAAGGGTCTCAACGACGCCAAACGACTGGATTCGATGTACGGCCCCGGTTTCAAGCGGATGGCGTTCAACATTCCCCTGCTCGACTACCTCGCCCCGAAGGACACGCCGGGCCACGAAGAGGTCCGGCAGGTTTACACCAAGGCGATTCGATTTGATTACAACTTCGTCGATTCCTACACGACCGATCGGTGCATCACCTGTCACATGGGGATCGACGACCCGAACTTGAGTTTGGAAAGCTTTGTCCGTCGCACCGAAAAGGCGATGCTCAGTGACGACGTCCGCGACGTCCTGCGGCGCGAAAACGTCCGAATGCGCCAGGAAATGTCCGAACGCCTGGCCGGCGCCGGCTACGATAGCGAATTTGCCCATCAAGACGTCGCGAGCATGGACCGGGCGATCCGCGAGAAGTTCATCAAGACCCTCGTGGCGACGGTCAACGAATACTTGAGGGGCGCCTCACGGCCACCGATCAGTGCCGCTCCCATCGTTTCCAAGTGGGCGGAAGCCAAGGACGTGACTCGCGGGAAGCTCGACGACGAAATCACCCAGGCCTTCGATCGAGTCTTGACCGCGGCGCCACCGATGGCGCAGGGCGGCAAAGGTCCGTTGACTTTCGGGCAGATGAGCGAGTCGCAGAAGATGGCGTACGTCGGCAGCTTGACGGCCGCCATGAACACCTATCTGACGGATCAGGGGCGGCCCAAGATCAACTTTCGGGAAGAGGTTCGAGCGCACCCGCATCTGGACCTTTACCTGTCGCCGAATTCGGCGCACCCCATGAAGATCATGGGATGCACGGTGTGCCACGAAGGCGCCGGCCAGGATACCGATTTCATCCTTGCGGCGCACACCCCCAAAACCCACGACGAAGAGAAAGACTGGAAGCGGGAGTACTACGTCCGCGAGATGGGAATTCCCCTGGCGACGTTTACGCTCGTTGAGGAATTCTGGGAGCGACCCATGCTCCTGCCGGGCTACACCTCGGCGAGTTGTCGAAAGTGTCATCAGCAGACATTTGACATCGAGCGGTACAAGACGGAGCGGTTGGCATCCGCGCGGCCCCTGGTGGAAGGGCGCGATTTGTTTACCTCGTTGGGCTGCATCAATTGCCACGCGGTGGACGGACTGACGGACTCTCGCCGCGTCGGAACGGATTTGACGCACGTGGGCGAAAAGCTCTCCACCGGGTTCATTCAGCGCTGGGTGGATTATCCGTCAAACTTCCGCCCGAGCACCCGAATGCCGCACTTCTTTCATCAGGAAAACAATGTGGCGGCCAGCGCGAACGAATTCGACACGGACCCTGTCGTGCGAACGCAGGCGGAAATCGAAGCGATCACTCATTATCTCAAGACGTTTTCCAAACCGCTCAAGTTTGAACCCCTTCCCAAAGGGATCACCGGTGACCCGAAGCGAGGCGAGGAACTCTTCGCCTCGATCGGGTGCTTCGCCTGTCACGCCAACCTCGATGCCAAGGATCCGCTCTCGGAGTCCGGGCAGACGGTGGGAGAGCGATGGATTACAGACGACCTCGTTTTCCGGGAGGGAATTTCCGCCGAGGATGCAAAGAAACGTTATGACGCGATGTCGAAGGACGAACGGGCTCGATATGCGATGCGAAAGCTGACGCCACACGAGCGCGAGAAAGCGTTGGCGCGGGCCTTTGAGGAAGAAATCGCAGCCGATCGCGAAGGGCGCGATCCCGATGCCAAATTGATGCACATTCCCGCGGCGTTCACTCGCAATGCGCCGGAACTCTCCGGCATCGGCACCAAGCTTGTTAACGATTCGAACGACCCCCAGCAAGTCGAGAGGGGCAAGATTTGGCTGTACAACTGGCTTCTCGATCCTCGCCATTACTCCTCGTACACGCGGATGCCGCAACTGTTCCGCGACCATTATTACCAATACGACAGTCCGGAAGAGCAGCGGAAGAAGAACGACCAGGACATTATGGACGTTTCGGCGTTTTTGTTGACGCTGCGAAACGACGATTTCAAGCCGGAGCCGTTTCCGGAGGACGACGCGCATGTCGAGGAGATGCAGCGCCAGATCCTGGGCATCCTCGGCGGACAGAACACCGAGGGCGTATCGCAGAAAATCCTGCAGGACGAAAAAATCGATCCCGCCGACCCGTATGGTCGATTGACCAGTGCGATCGTTGCACAGGCCTACAAGTCTTTCGGCGGCGGCGAGGACGGCAAGAAGGCCGTCGCCGCGTTGATCGACAAATCCATCAGGGGCCTATCGCCCGAAAAGGGCCTCGTGTTCCGCCAGCAGTTGTTTTTCGGGATGAAGATGATCAGCCATTACGGCTGTTCGGCATGCCATACCATTCCCGGCTTTGAAGACGCGACCCGCCCGGGCACCGATCTTTCCCTGTGGGCGCAGAAGTTCATGAGCCAACTCGACTTCGCTTTCTACTCGCCCGCGTTCGAAAGCGAGATCGAAGAGCAGTCCGACGTTTTCGGCAAGCTGTACATCGACAAGCCGGAATATGCGCACCTGATTCGCGACGTCGGCGAGGACCCGCCGACGGAGATCCTGCACAATCACGCGTCCTTCGCCTACCACAAACTGCGCAATCCGCGAATCTGGGATCGCAGGAAGATCAAGAAACCCTATGAAAAGTTGAAAATGCCGAACTTCTACCTCGACGAGGAAGAGGCCCGATCGTTGACGACTTTCCTTTTGAGCATGCGCGAGCCGCACGTGACCAAGGACGTTCAGGTTTCCTACAACACCACGCCGAATGGGAAGATTGCGAAAGGCCGGGCCCTCGTGCGCGAGTTGAACTGCATCGGCTGCCACAAGATCGAATATCTCGAGAAAGCCGAACCCATCATCCACCAGTATTATTCGCCGGATACGAGTCTGCCGGACACCGTTCCCTTCAGCATTCGATTCAAACCGCCGCTGCTCTGGGGCGAAGGCGCCAAGATTCAATACGACTGGCTCTTCTCGTTTTTGAACAATGTCGAGATGTTACGGCCCTGGCTGAAGGCGCGGATGCCGAGCTTTCATCTGACTCGCGATGAAGCGACGACGCTCGTGGAGTATTTTGCAGGCTTGAGCCAATCTGAATCCGCCTTCCTGAAAAAAGACCTTGATCCCGTCATCAAATATCTTCAAGAGGCCCATTCGGTCGTCGAAGGAAACGAAAAGTCGGCGAAGGAGGACTCGGCCACCTGGTTCCTTGAGGACAAGTATGCCCAGGAGGCCGGTGATCTCTCGGAGTACGCACAGGATCACTCCCAGATCGGAAAATATGACCTCAACCCCGGCGATACGAACGACCCGGTCAAGATCGCGGAAACGCTGGGACCGACGTATGACAAAATCGTTCACCGAACGACGTTTCTCTCAAATCTGTTTAACGTTGAATTCCCTTTCACCGACTCCCGGTTGCACTCGGTCGACGATGCGCGATTCAAGCTCGGCGAAGAGTTTCTCTACAATCAGAAATGCCTGGCGTGTCACGTCGCCGGCGACCCTTCGGTCAAGGGCACGACGACGGATATCAAGGCGCCGAACTTTGCCCTGGCGCACAAACGCCTGCGATACGATTGGGTGTTGAATTGGTTGCAGGATCCCCAGGCGATTCAGCCGGGCGCGAACATGCCGCAGATCTTCCAGGGTGGCAGCGCATTTGCCGGCGTCCCGGAGGAGACAAAGAATCAACTGGAAGCGAAGTTCGGCACAACGGTCGCAGAACAGTCGACGCTCCTCGTGGATTTCCTATACAACTTGGGCGAGCGCGGATATACCGCGATTCAGCCGGGCGGGGCGCAACCGGCGCCCGCGCCACCCGAACAAAAAGCGCCGAGCGCGGATTTCGATTTTGACGAAGGCGGCGCGACCTCGAAACCGGCGCCAAAAGACATTGACTTTTGACAGGGAGTTTGGACCAATCGTAAAGTGCTAAGAGACAATGGATTACAACGGACCGCTCTTGGGCGAAGTCAACCTATCGCACAAATCTCTTGATTGGTCTAAACTACCAGCGATCCGTATGTTGCCGGGTTCCATGAAATTTTCGTGCTTGTTCGATAACAGTATTAGTGAAATCTTTCACAAGGAGTATTCGATGACGAAGAAAACACTCGGGATGTGGATGCTGACCGGTTTGTTCGCGGTTGCAATGGCGTCAGGTCGAGCGCTGGCGGACAACGAAAAGGGAACGGCCACGATCAAGGGAAAAGCCGTCTTTGAAGGGACGCCACCGGCCATGAAAGTGCTTCCCATCGCCGGCGACAATCACTGCGTTCAGGCGCACCCGACGGACAAGTCGAAAATCGATCAGGACACCATCGTTTACACCAAAGACGGCAACACCATTCCGTATGTCTTTGTCTATGTGAAGAAAGGCATCAAGGGCAAATACGATCCGCCGAAAGAGCCCGTCGTGATCGATCAAAAGGACTGCATGTACCATCCGCACGTTTTTGGGATGATGACCGGGCAGGGGATCGACATCAAGAACAGCGACTCCACGAACCACAACATCCACTCGCTGGCCAAGAAGAACCCGACGTTCAACTTCGCTCAGTCCCAGCAGGGCATGGTCAAGAACCTGACCGGCAAGGACACTTTCACCAAGGAAGAAATCATGGTGAAGGTCAAATGCGACGTTCACGCCTGGATGTCTTCTTACGTCGGCGTCCTGCCCCATCCGTTCTTTGACACGACGAAATCGCACGAGACGGACGGCGGCGACAAGTCCAAGCGCGGCACCTTTGAGATCAAGAACCTGCCGGCCGGTGATTATGAAATCGAAGCCTGGCACGAGAACTTCGGCACGATGACCCAGAAGGTTACCGTCAAGGACGGCGAGACCAAGGAAATCGAGTTCAAGTTCGGCAAGAAGTAGTGTTTCGGGGCCGAATGGCTCCGCGAGGATAGACAACGGGTGGACCGCGGCACGGTCGCCGCGGGACGCGGTCTGACGGATCGTTCGGAAACGGCTGCTCGCGAAAAGGCGCGGATCGCGGGCAGCCCGCCACGGAAGGATCTCTTTCATTCTCAGATCAAGTCAGCTACCCTACTCCGAAGCGTGACGGCGGACGATTTGTCCGACCCGATGGGAGAATGTTCGATGATGCTGGCGGCCTTGCACTACGGGAATTGGCTTCCGCCGATGCTTTCGGAGCACGGCGATAAGATTGACCGCATTATCGATGTGCTTCACGTTTTCATGGGGATTCTCTTTGTCGGTTGGGGAATTTTCTTCGTCTATTGCCTGGTCAACTTCCGTCAGCGCGCCGGCCATGCCGCCAATTACAACCTCGTCAAGGCCAAAGTCACCAAATACGCCGAAGTCGGCGTCATTATTTTCGAGGCGATCTTGTTGCTGGCCTTTTCGATGCCGGTGTGGGCGGAATACAAAAACCATCCCCCGGAAGCAGGAAAGCGGTTCGAAGTTCACGTCGTCGGCGAGCAGTTCCAATGGGATTTCCATTATCCCGGCAAAGACGGCAAGTTCGGCAAGCGCGACGCGAAGCTGATCTCGGCGAGCAATCCGCTCGGCGTCGTGGGCCTGGAGAACAAGGATGCCGATCCCGAGGGCGCCGACGACTTTGTGTCCGTCAACGACTTTCACATTCCGGTCGGCAAGCCGATCTTTGTGAGCCTGACGTCGAAGGACGTCATCCACTCGTTTGACATCCCGACGATGCGCGTCAAGCAGGACGTCATTCCGGGCATGGAGATCCCGATCTGGTTTACAGTGGAGCCGGCTGCCGTGACGGAGCATGTCCGCGAGGAAATGACTCAGACGTTTTCGACCGAACGCCTGACGTGGTATCGCGTGCGGCACCATATCGCCGCTGTGGACGTCAAAGACCAGGATGGAAACGTCCTGCTCGCCAAGGGCGCCGGAATGGGCGAGAGCTACAAGGCCGGCGAGGAGTTGATTTCCAGGTTGAAGAAGGCCGGCATCACGGAACTCAGGCTCCAACCACGAAACCCGCTGGAAATCGTCTGTGCCCAGCTTTGCGGCAACAGCCACTTCAAAATGAAGGCCCAGCTCGTGACCCACGACGAGGCCGGTTTCGACAAGTGGGCCGAAGAGAAATCCAAGAAGGTCGAGATCAAAGAGGACTTCTAAAAAATGAGCGGCCACGATCATCACGGCGGCGGGCACCACGCCCACGACGATCACCATCACGAAGAACTGGGGTTCCTGCGCAAATGGGTCTTTTCCGTCGACCACAAGGTCATCGGCTGCCAATACGCCGTGACCGCGCTTCTGTTTCTCTTCTTTGGTTTCTCCTTGATGATGATCATGCGCTGGCAGTTAGCCTACCCCGGCCAGGCGATTCCGTTCATCGGCAAATTCCTCCCGAGCTACGTCGCGGATAAGGGCATCCTCAGCGGCGACGGGTATAACGCGTTCGGCGCGATGCACGGCACGATCATGGTGTTTTTGGCGATCGTGCCACTCGGCGTCGGCGGATTTGGTAATTATGTACTGCCGCTTCAAATCGGCGCGCCGGACATGGCGTTTCCCCGATTGAACATGGCCAGCTACTGGGTTTACCTGCCCGGCGGCCTGGTGATGCTCGGCAGCTTCTTCGTCCCCGGCGGACCGGCGGCGTCCGGCTGGACCTCGTATGCACCGCTCTCGGTCATCGCACAGCCCGCGAACACGTTTCTGATGAAATTGTTATCCGGTCAGTCGCTTTGGCTGATTGGCATGATCTTTTTGATAACGTCGTCGCTGCTCGGTTCCGTCAATTTCATCGCAACGACCGTGCAACTTCGGGCCAAGGGTCTTTCGTTTTTCCGACTGCCCTTTTTTGTCTGGGCACAGTTGGTGACGTCGTTTCTGCTCTTGCTGGCGTTTCCCCCGTTGGAGGCCGCCGGCATTATGCAACTGATGGATCGTGTCGCCGACACGAGCTTCTTCACGCCCGCGGGCCTCGTCGTCAGCGGTGTCCCGCAGACGCAATTCGCCGGCGGCGGCAGCGCGTTGCTCTGGCAGCACTTGTTCTGGTTTCTGGCCCACCCCGAGGTGTACGTCTTGATCCTGCCCGCGATGGGCATCGTCTCCGAAGTCATCGCCAACAACACGCGCAAGCCGCTCTGGGGCTATCGCTCGCTGGTCGGCTCGGCGATCTTTCTCGGATTCATGTCCTTCATCGTCTGGGCGCACCACATGTTCATGACCGGCATGGGCACCACGCTCAGCACGTTCTTCCAGGCGACGACGATGATCATCTCCGTGCCGTCCGTGGTCATTCTCACCTGCCTGATCATCAGCCTTTATGGAGCGTCGATCCGCTTTACGGTGCCGATGCTGTTCGCCCTTGCGTTCCTGCCGATGTTTGCGATTGGCGGACTCACCGGACTTCCGCTGGGCCTGACGGCGTCGGACATCCACCTGCATGACACGTATTACGTCATCGGGCACTTCCACTACGTCGTTGCCCCGGGGACGATCTTCGCGGTCTTCGCCGGCATCTACTATTGGTTCCCCAAGGTGACCGGCCGGAAGATGAACGACTTCCTCGGGAAGCTGCATTTTTGGCCGTCGTTCATCTTCATCAACGGCGTGTTCATGCCCATGCTCTTCCAGGGCATGGCGGGCATCCTTCGCCGCCAATATGACCAGAGCGAGCAACTCCACGGTGCCAGCGCCCAGGGCTTGTCCGTGATGGTTTCATGGTCGGCGTGGTGTCTGGCGATTTCGCAGATTCCCTTCATCATCAATTTCTTCTGGAGCGCGTTCGCCGGGAAGAAGGTTAGCGCGAATCCCTGGGAGGCGACCACGCTCGAATGGGCCGCCCCGTCGCCGCCGCCGCACGGCAACTTCGAACGCGTGCCCGTTGTGTATTGCGGCCCGTACGAATACAGCGTTCCCGGCAAGGATCGGGACTTCTGCCCGCAAAACGTCGCATTGGAGGCCTAGCCCTTGTCCGCCGTCGCAATTCCTCACGATATGGATCCGCATCCCGATACCGGGATGTACAACGGTAAGTTCGGCATCTGGCTCTTTCTGGCGTCGGAAGTGATGCTCTTCGGAGCGCTCTTCTCGTCGTACGTGTTGCTTCGCGTCGGCGCGCCGACGGGGATGTGGCCCCATCGCGGCGACGAGATCCTCAACGTCTGGATGGCGATGATCAACACCTTCGTACTGATCACCTCCAGCGTGACGATGGTCATGGCCTGGGCGGCGTTAAAGATGCACGACCTTGCCAAGGGCAAGATGCTTCTGACGATTACCTTCCTCCTCGCGGGAACATTCCTCGTCGTCAAGTTTTTTGAGTATAAGTCCAAGGCGTCCCACTTCGAGGTCTTTTTGAACAAGCCGGTGATGTTGCATGACCATGAAGTCATGAGCATTCGCGGCCACCTGGAAGAACGATCCGAAGAGCGCGTGATCATCCTTCCCGACGCCGTGAAAGGCCACGAAGCCGCGGCCGAAGCCCACGAAGCGCCGGTGACGATCGAGGCCGCCAACATCAAGCGGCTTTCCAATTTCGGCCCGTGGCACAGCCCCTTCCTCGCAATCTACTTTACCTTGACCGGCTTGCACGGCCTGCACGTCATCGGCGGCATGGTGGTCATTGCGTATTTGATTTACTCGGCAAATGCAAAATGGGCCAAGATGCCGGACAAGTTCACCAACCGTGTGGAATGCACCGGTCTCTATTGGCACTTCGTCGATCTCGTCTGGATTTTCCTGTTCCCGGTTCTGTACCTCTTGTAGGAGCATCGGCCCCATGAGCGCCTCTTCCGCTGAAGACATTCGCAAACACCTGAAGGTCTATTACATGGTCTTTGGGGCTCTGGCCGTCTTGACCGTCGTGACCGTCGCGGTCGCCGAGCTTCACTTTCTGACGGTGCCCCAGGCGATCTGCGTAGCGCTGATTGTCGCAACGGTCAAGGCCTCCCTGGTCGCGTGCTATTTCATGCACCTGATCAGTGAGCGTGGTATGGTCTTCTGGATCCTCGGGATCTGTGCCTTCTTTTTCATCGTGATCTTGTTGATTCCGGTCGTGGAAATCGGAGAATCGGTGGGGATTCATCACTAATGTCGCTGAAGGCGTTTCACGTGTTCTTCATCGCCATTTGCCTGATTTTACTATTGGGCTGCGGATGGTGGGGAATTCGTGACTACCGCGACGGCGGCGGCAGCGGTTCGCTTTATCTGGGAATCGGCTCGTGGGCCGCGTCACTGGCCCTCTCCGTGTACGGCGTCTGGTTTCTTCGAAAGCTCAAGAACGTCAGCTACGTATGAACAGACCCTTTCGAAATCGGAAGATTCGGGACCGCGTGATGGCGATCGTCCTTGGCGCGCTCGCCATTGGGCTCTCGGCCGCGCCGGCCTGGGCTTGTGCCGTTTGTCAGGGGAACAAAGATTCCGACCTCGTCAAAGGCGCGGAGGCGGGGGTGTTCACCATGGTGCTGATCACCTACGGCGTCCTGATGTGTTTCGGTGCGATGGTGGTGGCTTGTTTTATTCGATCGAGACGATTGCGCCGCCCCGCGGGACCGCCGGTGATCGAGGACCAGTAATCCGCGGCTGTCGAAATGATCCCTACCGTTGAATATGCGAACCGACCCGCACCGCGACCTGACAATCCGTGGTTGCACCGTTTCGCCGTCATCATGGCCGCCTGCACAATGCTCCTGATCGTCGCCGGCGGCCTCGTCACCAGCACCGGCAGCGGCCTGTCCGTGCCCGATTGGCCGACGACCTACGGCCACAACATGTTCACTTTTCCGTTGTCGCAGTGGGTCGGCGGCATCCGTTTCGAACATAGCCACCGGCTCATCGCCTCGACGGTCGGGTTCCTCACGATCATCCTGTGCTTTTGGCTTTGGCGGCGGGAAAAACGACGCTGGCTCTGTTGGCTGGGGACCGCTGCCTTGCTTGCCGTAATCGCCCAGGGCGTTCTCGGCGGGCTCACGGTGCTTTACCTGTTGCCAACGCCAATCTCGGTCCTCCACGCCTGCCTGGCGCAGACCTTTCTCTGCATGGTCGTCTCCATCGCCGTTTTTACATCGCCGCGATGGATCTCGCGATCCGGCCGGTCACAAGCCTCAACAGGCGCGGCGCCGCATCGCTGGGTGCTCTTGCTGACGCTGGGAATCTTCGGCCAGCTCATCCTCGGCGCGGTCATGCGTCATACCCAATCGGGCCTTGCGGTTCCCGATTTTCCCCGGGCTTACGGACAATGGGTGCCCGACCTCAGCGCCTCGGCGATTGACCAATACAACCAGCAGCGCCGCTTCGATCTGTTGCTGCCGGTCGTCACCAAGGAGCAGATCATTTATCATCTCGCCCATCGTCTCGGAGCGATCGCGGTGACGATTCTCGTGCTGGGTGCGGCGGGTCGAATTCTCCGCGATTACGGCCGCCATTCATCTTTGCGAAATCCAGCGATCCTGTTGCTGTTTCTGCTGGCGGGCCAGATCGCCTTGGGTGCGTGGACCGTCTGGTCGGAGAAGGCCGCTGTGGTGGCGACGGCGCATGTCGCGATCGGCGCGTCCATGTTGGCGACAGCATGGCTTCTGACCTTGCGTTGTTATCGTGATATCGCTCCCGTCCACCTCGATGAAACAATGGAATTAGGCCTGGCGAGGTCCACGGCATGAAGACGCCCTTCGAGCAAGGAGATGGCGGTGTGGCATCGACTTCGATGGGAGCGAGCCTGACGCCTGCGACCGCGCTGACGCCGACGCTGGCGGTCCGCGGCCGCGTGGCGGACTACTGCGAGTTGGCCAAAGTGCGTCTATCGCTTCTGGTGCTCGTTGTAACGGCCGTTGGCTTCTGCCTGGCCGGGTCCGGACCCGTCAATCTCGTTTTGCTGGCCCATGCCATTGTCGGTACAGCGCTCGCGGCCTTCGGCGCCAATTCGTTGAACCAATACATCGAACGTGATTTCGATCGGAAGATGCGTCGAACGGCGCATCGTCCGTTGCCCGCCGGACGTATCGCTCCGCGCGAGGCGCTGGCCTTTGGTCTGACGACTTCCGTCGCCGGTGTCCTCTATCTCGCGGCCATCGTGAATCCGTTGGCGGCTTCGCTGGCTTTGGCGACGGTATTGCTCTACCTGACGATCTATACGCCGCTCAAGCGCAAAACGGTCTGGAACACCGCGATCGGCGCGATTCCCGGCGCGCTGCCTCCGATGATCGGATATGCCGCCGCCGCCGGTCATCTCGGCCCGCAGGCCTGGATGCTCTTCGCCATCCTGTTCGTCTGGCAACTTCCGCACTTTTTCGCCATCGCATGGATGTATCGAGAGGACTATCGCGCCGGCGGATACCGCATGCTTTCGGTGGTCGACGCGACTGGAGTCGCCACGGGGCGGCAGACCGTTCTTCTTACGATCGTATTGCTCGGCGTTAGTTTGATTCCATCGATGGCCGGCTATGCCGGGGCGTACTATGCCGGGGGAGCGTTGGCATTGGGGCTTTTCCTGGCGATCGTGGCCGCGAGATTTGCCCGCCAGCGCACGTCCGCCAGCGCCCGGTCCATGCTCTTTGCCACGTTGGCCTACCTGCCGTTGTTGATGATGCTGTTACTCTTCGATCGTTCCGGCACCTGAGCCATGACCGACGTCGTCCAGGTTGACGCGCTCCGACACCAATACGGCTCCCGCGTTGCGCTCGACGGCGTCAGCTTCACGGTGGGGCAAGGCGAGTGCTTTGGCCTGCTCGGGCCCAACGGCGGCGGCAAAACGACGCTGTTCCGCATCCTGACGACGCTGCTAACGCCGACAGCCGGTACGGCGCGCATCGGGGACTCTGACGTTATTCGAGACCGCGGAGCGGCGCGACGGCGTATGGGAATCGTCTTTCAATCGCCCAGTCTGGATATTTATCTCACGGCCCGCGAGAACCTCCGCCACGCCGGCCACCTCTATGGCCTGTCCGGCCGCGAATTGGAGGATCGCATTGTCGGATTTCTTGGCCGTCTCGGTCTTGCCGGCCGAGAGGACGATCTTGTCAAGAAACTGTCCGGCGGTCAGCGCCGCCGCGTGGAGATCGCCAAGGGTCTTCTGCATGAGCCGGCGCTCTTGATCCTTGACGAACCGAGTACGGGTCTGGACCCGGTGGCAAGGCGGGAACTTTGGCTCGTCTTGCAGGAGCTTCGACAATCGACCGGCGTCACCATTCTCTTGACGACACATTTCATGGAGGAAGCGGATCGTTGCGATCGCCTGGCCATCCTCGATCGCGGCCGGCTCGTGGCTTACGGCAGCCCCATGGAGTTGAAACACCGCATCGGCGGGGACTGCATTACCATTGATTGCGACGAGCCCGATTCGCTCGGACAGCGCGCGGCTCATTTGCTCGGTTTGAGAGCGTCCGTCGTCGATGGAGCGGTGCGGATAGAAACATCGGATGGGCCTGCGACCATGGCTCGGTTGCTGAAGGACTATTCCGGGGAAATTCGATCCATCACGCTCGGCCGCCCGACGCTGGAAGACGTATTCGTGCGCGAAACGGGCCATCGCTTCGATATTCAGTCGAACGCGGCGTGAGTCGGAGCAAGAAAGCAATCGCCACGATCATGACCCCACGTACCTCTGTCAACATTGGCCTCTGGCAACCTTGCTCGACGCTTTGGCGGCGCGAGATGGTGCGGTTTTTGCGACAAAGAAGCCGCGTCATCGGAGCCCTCGGCACGCCGCTCGTCTTCTGGCTGCTCGTCGGTGGGGGGCTGAAGCAGTCTTTCAAGCTGCCCGGCGTGGATGCGAAGATGAGTTATCTGGAGTATTCCTTTCCCGGCGCGATCGTCGCCATTTTGTTGTTCACCGCGATCTTTTCGATGATTTCGATCATTGACGATCGAAAAGAGGGGTTCCTTCAGGCCGTGCTCGTCGCTCCGGTCTCTCGCGCCTCAATTGCCCTGGGCAAAATTTTGGGCGCAACGACGTTGGCGGTCGGTCAATCGTTGGCATTTCTCGCCTTGGCCCCGACCGCCGGCATTCGCATGGGTCTCGTTTCGGTGATGACCGCTTTGGCGGTCATGACGCTGGTCGCCTTTGCGCTGAGCGGCCTGGGCTTCGTGATCGCCTGGCGGATGGAATCGACCCAGGGTTTTCACGCGATTATGAACCTGCTGCTCATGCCAATGCTGGTCATCTCCGGCGCGTTTTTCCCCGTCGGAGGCGCGGCATCCTGGCTACGATGGATTATGCTTTTGAACCCCGTGACGTACGGCGTTACGCTCCTTCGCTGGTCGATTTATTTAGACGCGCCAGCTTCACATTCCCTGACGAACGGCGATTTGCCGATCGCGGGCATCGTCTCGATCCTGTTTGCCGCGGCGATGTTTGGGGTGTCGATGTCGGCGGTGAACAAGGACGCCGCGAGAGTCCTCCAATGAAACCCGATGCTTCCCATCCAACGCCCGCAAGTTCGCCGGAGTCCGCCGAAAGTCCGCACAGCCGGCCCGGTACGGGATTTTGGATACTGATTCTCCTGTCCCTCGCGGCCGTCGGCATGGTGGCGTTTCTGCAATACTCCCGAGTCGATCGGGCTCGATTGCGAGATTCTGCCCGGGAGCAGTTGAACGCCAAGCCCGAGCCGCTGCCGGTCATCGCCACGCTGCCCGATTTCACCTTGATCGAATCAAGCGGCCAGCGCGTTTCGCTAAACGACCTTCGCGGCCGCGTGTGGGTGGCGGATTTCTTTTTCACCTATTGCGCCGGCCCCTGTCCCGTCATGTCGCGGCGGATGAAAGAGCTTCGGCAGATTCTCCACGGCGAGAAGATGGAGGATGTCATTTGCGTTTCCATCAGCGTCGATCCCGCGCGCGATACACCCAGGGTGCTCCAGGAATACGGGCAGATGATGCAGGCCGAACAGGGCAAATGGCTCTTCATGACGGGCGAAAAGCCGCAGATCTTTGATCTGGCCGTCAAGGGATTCAAAGTGGCCGTCGCCGATGAAAGCCAGGCCCAGGATCAGATCCTGCACTCGACCCGGTTCGTGCTGGTGGATCGTGTCGGTCGAATCCGGGGTTATTACAAGGCCCTGGCCGACGACGAGGAATTGGACCCGTCCCTGGCGACGCCGAGCCGCGGACTGCCCAGGGACATCAAGAGGCGCCTCCTGGCGGATATCACCGCGCTTCGCAAGGAGGAAGCCCGGTGACGGTCGGCGATTTGCCGCACATCAACGCCGCGTTGAATCTGACCAGTGCGGTCTTGCTCTGCGTCGGATTCGTGCAGATTCGCAAGAAAAGAATCGCGGCGCATCGGGCCTGCATGGTCGCCGCGACCCTCGTTTCGACGGCGTTTCTGGCGTGCTACTTGATCTACCATTTTTCGGTCGGTAGCGTCCGCTTTTCCCAAACGGGGGGCCTGCGGACAATCTACCTGACGATCTTGATGTCTCACACGCTGCTGGCACTGACGGTGCCATTTCTCGTCGGCATCACGCTTTGGCGGGCCGCAAAGGGTGACTTCGTGCGACACCGCCGAATCGCCCGCTGGACATTCCCAATCTGGCTCTATGTCAGCGTGACCGGCGTCGTCGTCTATCTGATGTTGTATCAGCTTTTCCCCGGACCCGCCTGATCCGCGATTCGATTATGGGCAACCGTCGTTGAGGACGCAATCGACAAACGGATCGACATCCGTATCGTCGATGGACCCATTGGGAACGGCCTGCACGTCTCCGGCGCACTTTTGAAGAGGGGTCGCGCCTCCGCTGACCAGAAATTGCTCGAACAACTCGATGTCGGCGCCGTTCACGATTCCGTCGCCGTTGACATCGCCTTTCATGCAGCTCACGGATGAGGGCACGATCGTCAGGGCCGGGACATCGATAATGACTTTGAATTCCTGAAGCGTGACGGTTCCACTCGTCGGCGCCGGGGGAATGTCCGCGTCGAATCGGAAGTTGTATTGCGTCCCCCAGCGAATAGCGTTGGCGTTATAGCTCACGTCGTAGGGCGTCGTGGCCCAACTGACGGTCCCGCCCGCGAAGATCCCGAGCCAGTCCGTTCTCTCGTAGGTGACGCCGCCGAATCCGTCGGGGCCGTGATAGTCGACATCGCGGAATCCGATGTTCTGCACGGTCGCGTAGGGACTGCACGGCACACTGAATGCCCCGATCGAACGGTCCGAATTCAGATTGCCGACCGCGTACTCATAATGCCAGAACCCGTTGTCCAGGTCGGTTGCCTTGGCCGCGAGGATGACCAACCCCGGAAACCCGTCGTCTTCGGGCGTATCGACGTCGGTCTCACTGACGTCGGAGTCGATTGTTTTCCACAGACGGAGGGCGGGCGTTTCTGGTTGCGTGAGAAATGCCGCCGGCAGCGCAAAGGTCCAGGCGGTTCCGCCGCCGCTGACGGTAAGTTCACGCGACGAAGCATTGTTGTTTTGATTGTGGGCGGCGGCGTCATCCGCGGTGATATAGTGGAACTGGCTGAAGAATCGAACCGACGCGCCCGGGCCGCCGGAAGTCACGGCGAGGTCGGCGATTTCAACTTCCAGTCGGCCCGTATTGCCGCCCGTGGGATGTGCGCTGCACGCGCCGGCCGGATAGATGCCGGTGTGGGCGTTGACCAGGTACTTTGGGCCGAGACTCGACTGTTGAGCGGACTGAGTGGAGATGTAGGCGTCGCTGCAACCACGCCCGAGTTGTGTATTGTTGCCGAAGGGTTGGCAATTAATACAGCACGAATGAAGCTGGTCCGCGCCAAAGCCGTGTTTGAGCCAGCTCTGGCCCACTTGTTCGAAACGCGTGGCGCCGTTCACCGTGGACCACTTGTAGAGATTCCCACCAAAGACAGGGTGCGTTGTAGCAGGGCATGCAAACCACTGGACGGGTTGGTTGCCGAGATTACAGGCATCGGCGCCGAACGTCAGCGCTTCGCGACCATTGACGGACGAAAAATTACTGGGCCCTGTAATCTTGATGACCATAACGTCCGGGCCCTGCGACTGAGTGGGGCTCCCCGGACAGCCGGACCCGAACACATCCTGAGGCGCGGAAAGCAAAATTGAGAGCGCAACGAGACTAATGACGATGGACGGCTTGTACATTCAGGAAATCCTCTCCGGGGCGGAACTACTTGGTAGACATAAAGATACTCGATCTCGGCTCCGAATTCAAAAGCCGGGAGGGTGGCAGGGGACTCACATGATTGGCCGCAACTGGCGGACCATTTCCATCTCCTCGATCTCGGTTGCAAAATGGTTTTGCTGATTCTCGCCATACTGCGTATACGCAAACAGTGTCCCCAGTCGCGCAAAGTCGGGGGGTACACAACATGGCAATTGGGTGACCCATGATGGGCAGTTGTACCCAAATCGCAATCGCCTATTGGCCAGCGATGAAGAATCCATATTCGAGCAAGCAATCCAGCCGTTGACCGCACCGAAGGTTATGAGATTCGTCGGCCGATGGCGGGCCGGACCTGCACCGCTGGCACGCGAAGTGATTAGCAAGGGCTCGCCTCGCTGATCGTGCCAATGGGACCGCCCGGCAGCCTGGTGGGGGAGGCCCGTCGAAGCTCCATGCCCCAGGGAGAGGGGATGTGGGTGCTTCGAAGGGCTTCGCCCAGCGGGTTGCTACGGTTTGTAGCAGAGGGCCGCGTCGAGGGGAGTCGACGCGGCTCTTTTTTTTGACTTACGGGGGAAATCCAATTCATGCTGGGCGGGCATCCGGGAGGGGGATGCCTGCCCGATCTTTCGGGCGATGTTTAGTTTCCCGTAGCGCCGGCGCTTTGCGTGCGATCCAGCGATATGATCGAGTCGAACTTCAGGCCCACTTCGTGAATCATGCCCTGTAGATGCCGGCAGCGGACCACCTTTCCCGTTGTCTTGAACGAGCGCCCTTTTTCCAGCAGGACATAGATCGTGCAGTGCATTCCCAAACTCAGCATGGCGTTGTGCAGAAAGGCCACGCCGCCCTCGCTGATGTTTCGGATGGCCACGACGAATTGCATTGGCGGGACGTCGCCGGGTTCCACCCTGACGATCACGGCATCCGCACAGAGCTGAATCCGTTCGTGTGCCCGGTTGTTTTTTTCCGGTCCTCCGGCCGTCGCGGCACTGTCCAATCGACCCATCAGCTCGGCTATCTGCTCCGGGGTGAGCTTGAATGCCCTGACCGGGGCCTCTTTCGTTGCAGGGGGCATGCCCTTCCTCCTTTACCGGCTTGTTGGTTCACATCGGACTGCTCGGGTCGGAAGATAAGCTGCCGGTCGGGTTCCAATGTGGCAATCTAAATTGGGACGTTTTGTGAATGATCGGACCCACTGGTTTGGCCAAGCGGGCCATCTTATCGCCATGAGTCACTCTACAATGTCGTCTTGACGCGGGGATGGCCCCGGGGTTAGTCTGCTGCGTACCTCGTTCGGCCCATGTCGAAAGCCGTACGAAGTTGACAAGTAAATACGTCTCGATGCGGGTCTCCTGCGTAAGGAGACATGAGGGAAGATGGTGAAAGTCCATCGCGGTCCCGCCGCTGTAATCGGGGACGAACGTCGCAACAGCCATTTCCGCCATGCGGAGAGAAGGCGCGGCAAGTAGGACGATCCGAGAGCCAGAAGACCTGCCCGCGTCGAAGTTGCTCGCACCGCCCCGGAGTCAGGGCGGAGTAGTGACGGCCCTTCGTCTCGCGGATTCGATTTCGCACGACACCGGCTTTCCCACCTCCGTATCCGGCTCACCGGGTGCGGAGGTTTTTTTGTGGCGACGAAAGATCGCCGCGGAAAGGGTACGCCGTCATGTGGAATGGACTCTGCCGCCGGGGAATGGTGATTTGTTGGATCGTGGTATCGGCCGCGCCGAAAACAGCGAACGCCGATGACATCAGTTGGACCGAGAATTTTGCCGACGATCCCGTCGTCGCGGGCCGGTTCAATGTGCCGCCAGGTCACGACGCCGGGCGGTTCAGCTACAGCTCTGGCGGACCGTCGTTAACCGTTCATTATCATACGTCGCTGCCGACGGCGTGGTACCTCCGGCCGATTGACGCCAATCAGCCCCGCTCCCTGGGCCGCTGTGAGGATTTCGAGTACACCGTCAAGTTTCTCATTCATAGCGCAGGCTACGTCGCCGACCCGGACAGTTTCGCTCAAATCGGCTGGGGGCTCATCAATTCCCACACGACCGGCGAAGATCGTGCCGGCGGATCGCTCTTCGGTCCTTATGCATACGACACGGTCACATTCGACTATTACCCCAACATCACATCGTTTGGCGGTCCGACGCTTGGAACGACAATCTGGCACAGCGACGTCGGAGACGGCTATTTTTCCAGCTTCGACTTTCCCTTTGGGCCCGAATCCGACATCAACACCGGCTTCGGGGACGAAGCGCCGGCCCTCGACACGGTTTATACGGCAGGCGTGTCTTACGACTCGGACACGCAAACAGCGACCTTGACGTTACAGGGTCCGTCAGGATCGCTCGCCATCAATGCGGACGGCACCACCGGCCCCGGCGGCCCCGATAGCGATGTCCACACCATTCAGACCACGATCTTTTTGGAGTCGCCGTTCGTCGTGGATACGTTTGCACTGACCGCGTGGGAGGACACGTACGATATCGATCCCGAAAGCCCCAGCGTAGTGGCGGACGTGGACATCCTGGAGATCACTTTTTTTGCACGCACGATGATCAAAGGGGACATGAATCACGACGGCCGGGTCGATGGTTTGGACATCGGCCCATTCGTCGAGACGTTGTTGGCATCCTCGTCCGAGCCCTGCGCGGTGGCCCGGGCCGATTTTTCGGGAAACAACATCGCAACAACAGACGACATACTCGAATTCGAGGCAGCGCTCTTGGCGCCCTGAAGCATGGCCAATCGACAAAAAAATCGCATCGCCAGTGACCGACGGATTCGCGGCGGCTTTTCGCTGATCGAGTTGCTGGTCGTCATCGGAACCATCTCGCTGCTCGTCGGAGTTGTACTTCCGGTCCTCGGCCGTGCCCGTGAGGCCGGCCGGGGCTCTTATTGCATGGGCCTGCTGCACAACGCCGGCCTGGCGACCAGCATGTACGTGGACGATCACGAGGGTTCGTTCTGGCCCTACTTCGTGGACGTACCGGGCGCGGGCGGGGGGCGACGCTGGTGGTTCGGATTCGAGCCCGGCGGACCCGCGTCCAACCCCAATCAGAAATACCGCTTCATCGACAAGCCGGCCGGTCTGCTCGGAAAATACCTCAGCGACGAGACGAAGGAGCTGCGTTGCCCTAGCTTTCCCTACGCGAGTGGCAAATACTTTCCGAAGTTCTCACCGCCCGCCGGCGGATACGGCTACAACACCGCCGCGCTCGGCGGGTACAACTCGCTCGATCCGAATGCGACAGTTCGCCGCATTCAGCATTTCGGCGGACGCGCATCGGATGTTTTTGTCTTCGCTGACGGAATCCATTTTGACCGGTTGTCATTCTCCGGCTCCGGAGGCCTTGAGCAGACCTTCAACGAACCGGCCTACATCCAGTGGCAGGACCCTTCCGCCTTTGAAAGCAACGGTGGCGTGAACGGCGGCTTCGCGCATTTCCGGCATAACGGCAACGCCAATGTCTTGTTCATTGACGGCCACTCGGCCGCACAACCAGTTCGTCGCCCGCGTCATCCCTACAGCGCCAAGGGTTACGGGCCGGTCGCGAATCTGTCCGACGAATCACTCCGAGTTGCGTCCGTCCAACGTGGCAGCCGCGAATGGCGGGTAGACGTGATCTACGGTTTGCCGTAAGACGCCGGTTTGGTGCATCGTATCGTCGCGGGTAAAATGCCGGCGTGGACGCGCATACCCTCGACAAGCTCGATTTTCAACGTGTTCGGGAACTGCTCGCCGAGCAGGCCTCCTGCGGGTTGGGTAAAGAGCTTGCGCTGCGCATTTCCCCATCGCGACGTGAAGAACAGGTCGCCATCTGGCTGCGGCAGACCGAAGAGTTCATGAAGTGGGCCGCCGAGCACGGCCTTCCTCCCTTCGGCGGCGTTCGCGACGTTCGGCCGCAAGTGAAAAAGGCCGTGCCGCCGGCGAAGCTGGAGCCGGGCGAATTCGCCGAACTGGCTGACACACTGGTCGGTATCGCCGCCGTCCGCACCTATTTCCAGGGCTGCGAGCACGGCATCGACTCGATCGCCAAGATTGCCGGACGGATCGGTGACTTTCGGGTGATTGCCGAGCGAATCGGCCGCGTGATCGATAACCGCGGTCAGGTGCGCGATGAGGCGAGCGAGCGGCTTTATCGCATTCGCCATCAGATCGAGGAGGTCCGACAACAGACTCGCGAGGTGTTCGAAAAGCTCCTGCGCCAGACGCACATCACGAAGTATTTGCAATACGCCAGCGCGACCTTTCACGACGACCGCATGGTCCTGCCGGTCAAGGCCGATCAGCGCGGCCGGGTGCCCGGCATCATTCATCGAAGCAGCGACACGGGACAGACGCTCTTCGTCGAGCCGGCCGAGGCCGTTGAGCTGAACAATACGCGGATCAATCTCCTGCAACAGGAGAGCGAGGAGATCGGTCGGATTCTCTGGGAGCTGACCCACCTCGTTCATCTCAATCAAAGGGAACTTTTGCGGACGCTGGAAACCGTCGCGGTGGTGGACCTGCTGACGGCGAAGTCAAAACTGGCAAAACGGTTTCACCTGACACTTCCGCAGCTTAGCCCCGATCATCGGCTGATCCTGCATCGGGCCCGCAACCCGATCCTGATGGCTGAATTTGAGACGCATCATGGCAAGGAGCACGCCAACCACCACGTTGTGCCGATCGACGTTCGCCTTGGCGATGACTTTGACATCATGATGATCACCGGGCCCAACACCGGCGGGAAGACCGCGACGCTCAAGACGGTGGGGCTTTTGACGCTCATGATGCAGGCGGGTCTGCCCATCCCTGCCGGACCGGGTTCGACGCTCCCGGTCTTTGACGGAATCTGGATCGATGTGGGCGACGAGCAGAGCCTTGTCCAGTCGCTCAGCACTTTCAGCGCCCACTTGCGGCGAATCCTCGATATCCTCCATCGTGCGCGGCGTTCGACGCTGATCTTGCTCGATGAACTGGGGGCCGGGACCGATCCGGAAGAAGGCGCCGCCATCGGTCGGGCGATTGTCGGTCATCTGCTCGAATCGCACTGCCTCGCGATGATCACCACGCACCTCGGCGCGCTCAAGGCGCTCGGCTACGAAGCCAAGCGCGTGGATAACGCCTCCGTCCAATTTGATGTGGAGTCCTTGCGACCCACCTACGTGCTTCGAATCGGCGAACCCGGCAACAGCAACGCACTGGCCATTGCCTCGCGCCTCGGCATGCCCAAAAAGCTTGTCGATTCCGCGCGCAAGCACCTTGCCGGTCAATATCGCGCGCTCAACAAGGCGATTTCACGAACGCTGGATTCCCGCCGCGACGCCGAGCGCGCCCGCCGCGATGCGGACATGGCCCGCCAGGATGCTGCGCGGGCGACGCTCGCCGCAATTGACAAAGCAAAGGCCCTTGAAGTGCAGCACAAAAATTATGCGGCATGGGTCGAGCGTGTCATGAGGCTCCAGCCCGGTGAATCGGTGCATGTGCGTTCGTTCGACAAGCCGGGCCGGATCGTCCGCGTCAAGCTGGACAAGCAGCAAGTCGCCGTCGATCTGGGAATGATGCAGGTCGATGTCGCGTTGTCGGACCTGGTCTTCGATGGACTGGCCCCGCCGGCCTGAGCGATGCCTTCTCGAAGATTATTCCTCTGATGAGTCGGAATCACCGCTGAGATAGGCGATGAAATCGCTCTTGGTGAGCAGCCCGACGGACTTGTCGTTGTCGCGGACGATGATCGCCTGCGCACCCAGCGACAGGGCTTTGAACCCCTTTTCAATTTCGGTCGTTCGATCCATCTTAGGAAAGGGCGTGCCCATGACATCGCCGATCTTCTTGTGGGCGATATCGACATGATCGAAGACCAGCTGCATGGCGGTGACTTCCTGAATCGATCCGACAATGACGCCGTTATCGTCCGCGACGGGCAATTGGGAGATGTCATTTTTGCGCATGAGGTCGATCGCCTTGCGCACGGAGTCGTTCTTGTGCACGGTCAGCAGCGGGGCGCGGTCGCCCTTGGATGCAAGGACATCGCCGAGGGTCGTTCCATGGCCGGGCGACGCGAGGAAGCCCATGTTCTGCATCCACTCGTCGTTGAAGATCTTGCTCAGATAGCCACGGCCGCTGTCCGGGAGCAGCACGACGACGAGCTTGTCCTTGGGCAGGTCCGCGGCGGCCTTCAGCGCAGCGCAAACCGCTGTGCCGGACGAGCCGCCGACGAGCAAACCTTCCTCAGAGGAAAGTCGCCGGGCCATCAAAAAGGAGTCCTTGTCGCTGACGTTGATGACCTGGTCGACGATCTTGAGGTTGACCGTATTCGGGACGAAGTCTTCGCCGATCCCTTCGACCTTGTAGGACTTCGGCATGTTGCCGGGCGTATAGATCGACCCTTCGGGGTCTGCGCCGATGATTTTGATATTGGGGTTCTTTTCTTTCAGATATCGCGCCGTGCCGCTGATCGTGCCGCCAGTGCCGATGCCGGCGACGAAGTAATCGATTTTGCCGTCCGTCTGCTCCCAGATCTCGGGGCCGGTCGAGCAATAGTGGGCCTCGGGATTGTTGGGGTTTTCAAACTGATTCGGTTGATACGCCCCGTTGATTTCCGCGGTCAATCGGTTCGCGACGCTGTAATAGCTCTCAGGGCTGTTGGCCGCAACGGTCGGGACCGTCACCGTCTCCGCGCCATAAGCCCGCAGGAGGGCGAATTTCTCCGGTGCCATCTTGTCGGGCATGACGAGGATGCAACGGTAGCCCTTGATCGCCGCCGCCATGGCCAGGGCCGAGCCGGTGTTGCCGCTGGTCGGCTCAATGATCGTTCCGCCGGGTTTAAGCTTGCCTTCCTTTTCGGCCTTTTCGAGCATCCGGATGGCCGCGCGGTCTTTGACGGAACCGCCGGGGTTGAAGTACTCGACCTTTGCGGCGACGGTGCACTTGACGTCCGCCGCCACCTTGCGAAGCCGCACGAGGGGCGTTTTGCCGATCAATTCCAATACGCTGTCGTGGATTTGCATGTCGCCGCGCTCCTTGACGCATGATTGTCGTGAATCTCGCAAGGGGTTGCAAGTCAAATAGGGCCGGCGTTGCCGCCGTCGATCCAGTGGGTCATAATGAACGTATTCACGAGGTCCCACCATGAACCTGACACTGACTGCCACGGCCGCATTGGATCGATACTACCTGGAAACGCGCTGCAAAATTCTCGAAATTGCCGCGAATCTGGACCGCATTGATAGCGGGGCCGGCGCGGCGTCCGTTCATGGTGACCAACGCCTTGCCAAAATTCATGAGGCGATCTCCGCACTCACCGATGGGAAGCCCGATCGAACACGGCGATGTCAGATGATTTTTTCACTGCCGTTCGATTCTAAATGGCCCGCGCCGAATGTGCGGTAGGGGATTGCCATGCGATACATCGACCCCCACATCCACATGATCTCGCGAATCACCGACGACTATCACCGCCTGGCGACGGCCGGGTGCATGGCCGTCAGTGAGCCGGCCTTCTGGGCGGGGTTCGACCGGGGAAGCGCGGCATCGTTTCGCGATTACTTCCGGCACCTGACGGAGGTGGAGCCGAAGAGGGCGGCACAGTACGGCATTCGCCATTATTCGTGGCTCTGCATCAACGCCAAGGAGGCGGAAAACGTGGCGCTGTCCCGCGAGGTGATCGCCCTGATCCCCGAGTTCCTCGAAAAGCCCAACGTCCTGGGCATCGGCGAGATCGGTCTCAACAAGAACACTTCGAACGAATGCACAGTCTTCTGCGAGCATTTGGACCTGGCCGCGAAGCACGACGAACTCATCCTGATTCACACACCGCACCTGGAGGACAAGTACAAAGGCACGCGGATGATCCTCGACATGCTTAAGAACGAAAGTCGCCTGCGACCGGAGCGGGTCTGCGTCGATCACGTCGAGGAGCACACCATCAAGCTGGTTTTGGATGCGGGGTATTGGTGCGGGATGACGCTTTATCCGATTACGAAATGCACGCCGCAACGCGCGGCCGACATGATCGAACGTTTCGGGCCGGATCGAATGATGGCAAACTCGGCGGGCGACTGGGGGCCGAGCAATCCCATGGCCGTGCCGGAATTGATTCTGGAACTCCGCCTACGCGGCCACACGGACGCGGCGATTTCAAAAATCGTACACGACAACCCGCTGGCGTTTTTCAAGCAATGCCGGCGTTTCAAGGACTAACAATCGCTGATAGGGGTGATTCACGATGCCGCCACTCAATGACGACTCACCATCTTCGACACCTGTCGACTCGACAATAAACCGAATCGCTGAGCCAGCAAAATGGTTGGTCACCTTGAACTTTTTGGCGTTGCTGCTGTTTGTGGCATTTGCTCTGCAATCGGAATGGCTGAGTCCTTCTGCCGCATCGATGCGATACACAGAACTTGATCGCGCACAGGTGATTAATCAAGGCAAGTTACGGGAATCCTTCCCACAGTTTGCCAGCAACGATCGCTTTCTTGTGGGAAGATTTATCGCGGCACCTGCACTTGAATCGGAACGAAACAACGCGATTTGGGGAGGTGTTTTTTCCGTGGTTAATCTCTTATTGATAGGAATAATCTTGGAATCCTGTCGAGATCAGCGGCGTGCGCTTGCTAGCCAAAGCTCGTCAAAATTAAATCCATCAGATTAGTATCGCAGGGCAAGCCACCGTAATAACTGGCGTGCATTGGGTTTGATAGGCAGACTCCGTGCTGTTCCGACTTTGTCGCGGGGGCCCCGTGGCTGCCTTTGACGAGCGAAGCATTCAACGGTATCGACTTCGTCGCGGGATCGAAGAAGAGTTCGACGGGATCATAGCCCGGTTTTGCGTGAATGTCGACCGTCCGGGCGAACGGCGGGGCTTTGGCGTCGTCGCGCCACCAGTAGTACGCGAGCCACGAATCCGGCTCGCAGATCAGCACGACCTCGCCGCTTTTCGGGTGATCGATGTGATATTTCGCGCGGCCGTCGCCGTACAATGCCTCGGCAATACCATCGACGCCTTCAAAGAGTCCGGCGACGCCGTCGATGTCGGACGGGTCCTGCACATAGACATGCGCGAATTGGTGATCGACGACGGCGAAGGCCTTGCTCTGCCGGACATTCAGAAATTCGCGGCCGTCACGTTCGTCGATCGCCAGCAA
Source organism: uncultured Planctomycetaceae bacterium (assembly GCA_964414585.1). Lineage (GTDB taxonomy): Bacteria > Planctomycetota > Phycisphaerae > UBA1845 > UTPLA1 > DATEMU01. The sequence continues at coordinate 5,369 of CAYPXR010000100.1, read as the reverse complement.
GCCCGCCTCACGAAGCACGCGATTCGGATAGATGACGCCCGAGACTTCGGTGATCGCATATTCGCTGACAACCATGTACGCGACGTTGCCGAGTCGTAACGCCGCGACGCCGTCGAATAGGCGACCAAGCTGAGCATCGGCTTCCTGGCACGCAGTCACCTGTTGCGGGCTGTTGGGGCCAAACTTCTGGGCGGCATAGTCCAGGTGGGGGACGTATACGAAATTGAAGCGCGGCCGTTGGCGCTGCAGAAGCCACAAGCTCGCGTTCACGATCCATTCGGTCGATTTGATATTCGCCATCGGCCCCCAGTAATTCATCAGTGGGAAGTGGCCGAGATCCGCGAGCAGGTCTTTATAGAGCCCGTCCGGTTTGGAGTAACACCAGAGATCCATGCCCCCGTCGGGTCGATGGATCGGCTCCGGTGTGACGATGAAATCCGCCGCGGCGTCCTTGATGTTTTGCGCCATCCAGACGGCCTGCGTGATGCCGCTCGCGGCCAGCCGATCCCAGAGTTGCTCGCCTTGGACAAGTCCGTTACGGCCGACCCACAGCTCCACTTCGCCGCGATCGCGATGATAAAACCCGTTACCGATGATCCCGTGTTCGTTCGGAAATCGCCCGGTCAGCATATTCGCCTGAACGGATGACGTGACGCACGGAAACGACGGAACGAGTTCACATGAACAACCGGCGTCGGCGACGGCCTTCAGTCGCGGCATGTGCGCGAGGTCGCGCATCCGCAGGCCGGGCATCGAGACAAGAAACAGGAAATCAGCCGGCATAGAGTCCTATTCGCACATGGGTGAGAGAAAATCGAAAGCCTTCCTCGCCGCCGCGACCGCGTCCTTGCTGTGGCGACTCAGTTCCACGTGGACCCCGGCAGTGTAACCGGTCTCGCGGAGCGCGGCCATGATCGGCCCGAAGTGCATCTCGCCGTCGCCGAACATCAGATGCTCGTGCACACCGCGGCGCATGTCTTCGATGTGAACATTCAACAGCATGTCGCGGTAGTGGTGAATCCACGCCGCGGGATCGCCGTCGTTCAGGCAGTGAACGTGACCGACGTCGAGCGTCAGGAAAAATACCGGGCTGTCAAGTTCCTTCCACAACCGGTCGAATTGAGTCATCGTTTCGATAAACATTCCCGGCTCTGGCTCAAAAGCCAGGTTCACGCCGAGCGTCACCGCATGATCGGAAAGCACGCGACAGCCTTCCAGCAAGTAACCGTTGGCGACGTCTTCCGGCATCTCTGGCGGTTTCCGACCCGACCAAAAGCTTACGACGTTCGCGCCGAGATTCGCCGCAACATCGACGGCACGGATCAGAAAATCGAGCCGCAGCGCCCGGCCTGCTTCCTCTTCGGAGATCAGGGATGGCTCGTGTTTCTTTTGCGGATCAAGCAGGTACCTCGCGCCCGTTTCGATGACGCAGGCCAAGCCCCACTTCTCGAGACGCCCGCGGATATGGCGAATTTCTTCCTGGATGGCTTCGCCGTATGGATTGAGCTTGTCGATCTCGAGGGTAATGGCAACGGATTTGTAGCCGATCTCGGCGATCATTTCGATCGCGTCGTCAAGCGCATGATGCTCGAAACCGTTGGTGTTATAGCCGAGCCTGAGTGCCATGCGGTTATTCTAGGTGGAATAGACCCATCGGCCTAAGAATAGTGCAGGTACCATTAGCGCGAGGATGACCAGCCCGGCGCGCCAACCGTGAGCCGCCGAGGCCATGATCGCGTCGAGGACGACGATGCTCATGACATAGGTTTTGACGGCATATCGAACAAAGACGGGCGTGGGGTAGCGAAGCACTCGCAGTGAAACGCGAGCCAGATGAACCGCCAGCGCCAGCCAGAGCACCATGGTGAAATCGCTGTTGTTGCTCGCGGTAATGCTCAATCCGCCGATCAGCACCGTGGCCAGGGCGATCCCGCTCATTCCTGCAATCGACCGCCATTGGCGCAGACCGCCGACTTCCCCACGGGAAATCAAAGTCAAAGACGCGACGAAAAGCAGAGTACCCACCGCGAGAAAAGCGAGAAGCGAGGGTGCCTCGCCCGCCTGGGCGGCGGAGCCCGCGGAGGCGCCGAGCAACAGGTTGAGCGCTCGACAAGCGCCCATGTTCAGCGGGCCGAGCGGTGTTTGCTTTGATACGAAGTCATACATGAGAATCATAACCAGAAGAATCAGGGAGACGATGACGGGGTGGCGAAAACTCAGTTCCATTTCGCGCCCGGCGAAGCCGGCCCCGATGACACCAAACGCTGACAAGATCACCCCGAAGACAATTGCCGTTCGCAGGGAAATGCGCCCGGACGGTAGCGGTCGTGCCGGTCGCTCCACACGGTCGATTTCGAGATCGTGAGCGTCATTGAAGACTATTCCCGCACTGTAGAGCGCGGCGGAAGACAGAAGGAGCCATGCCAGCGTCGGCGTGAATTCCAGGTGATGGCTCAGCAGCCAATAGCCGGCAAAGATGTCCGCCATCGCCGTGAAGACGTTTGGCAGGCGAACCAACTCGCAGTAAGCCCTGATCTTGCTCATAGTGACGCGGCGATTTTTTCGAGATGGCGCTTCGCCTCGCGACCGGCGGCGTCGGGATCGTCTACATAAGGGTAAAGCTCGACTGTCAACCAGCCGCTGTAACCGCTCGCTTGAATTGCCCGAAGCGTCGCGGCGAAATCTATCGCCCCGGTGCCGGGTACAAGGTGCTGGTGAACGCGAGTCGCGGCGATGTCCTCGAAATGGTAATGCCGGGTATGCCGGGCCATTCGACCGACCCATTCCGCGGGCTCCTGATGGACGCAATAGGAATGTCCCACGTCAAAATTCATTCCGAGATAGGGCGAGTCGATTCGGGCGGCCAGTTCTTCGTATTGCTCAAATCGTTCGACGAGCAACCCCGGCTCGGGTTCGACGAGCAATCGAACGCCGCATTTTTCCGCGTGCTCCACGACGGGCTTGATCATTTCGACGAACAGATTCATTGCTTGTTGATAGGATTGATCGTCGCTGATCGGCCCACCCGGCTCCGTCGTGATGTTGGGGGCCTGAAGTGCTTTCGCCATCGTCAATGCCGCTTTCGTGTGGTCGATGCGGATCTGCCGATCGTTCGCATCCGGCTCGATCCAGCTCGGGTGCCAATAGGGCTGACGCTTATCGCCGATCTTGTTCATCATGAAGGCGTTGATGTTGGAAATGGCGAGTCCGAGACGATCCAACTCCGCACGGATGTCCTCGATTCGTTTGGAAGTGGTATCGGCGGGCCACAGATGCGGCACGTCGGCCATCAACTCGACGCCGCGATAACCCAACGCCGCGATCCGCCGCAGCGAATCGAACAGGTCAAATCGCATGTAGGCGTTCGCGCTGTAGGCCAGGCGGAGATTCAAGTCCCACCTTTGTATCGGGCGGCATGTGTGAGATAACGGCGGAGCATCTGCATCTGTCCGGTGAAACTCTGCTCTTTTACGTCCATCGGCGCCTTGAAGTAGCTGGCCAGATGGGTCATGACGCCGGCCAGTCCCAGATTCGCATGAAAATCCGCCAGCCGCGCCAGGTCGATGACGAGCGGCGCCGCGAGGATCGAATCACAACCCTGCCAGGTGAATTGCAGGCTCATCTTCACGCCGAGAAACCCGCGGAAATGAACGTGATCCCACGCGGTCTTCCAATCGTGCAGACTGGAAAGATACTCGATGGCGGTGGTCGTTTCCGGCGACGTCCCCACCAGCGCCGTGATCGCGCTGTTTTTCCCCTCCAGTTTCGATGCCCGGTTTCGGGGAGATGCCAGAACCTGGCCATCGCGATTGCCGAGGATGTTGTAGCCTGCCCAACTGAGCACTTCGAGGTTCCGCTCGCGAAACATCGGCGCAAGGACGCTGCGAATCAACGTCTCGCCGGTCTTCCCGTCGCTGCCCATGATAGGAACGCGATTCTGATTCGCACGTTCCCGCAGCGCCGGCACATCGGCCCCAAGCGAGGGCGTGAAATTGATGTACGGCATGCCTTCTTCAATCGCCGCCAGGGCATAAAGGCTGCTGGCGGGCAAGGCGTTAGAGCTGCCTCGCTTGAGCAAGGATTGGAGGCTATCCCACGAGCGGTGTTTCGCCGTCAACCGAAACGGCGGCTCTGTCGACGCCACGTTAATCACCACGACCCGGCGGAGGCGATGCCGCTTGGCAAAAGACCGCAAGTCGGTGCGCAATCGGGCCACCGCCTGACGGGGACTTCGCGATCCTCGGCGTGCTTTCAATCCGGCGATCCGCTCGATCGCCGTCCCGCATTGGATCGCGGTGCCTTGGCGAATGTTGGCCTGCCAGGCGCGCAGGGTGGGAGCGATTTTCCTTAAGAGCCCTTCGCCGAAGAGCCCGCTCTCCCGGCATAACTCGGCGGCGGTTTTCATGGGGCGTGCCGATCCGATCTCGTGGCCGCCCAAAACAATGTTGGACAGCTTGACGAGCGGAAGCCGCGAAAAGGAGGCTGTTTGAGTCAAAAGACCCGTGCCATCGTGAAGGTTTTGGCGCATGGCCGCCAAACCGACTCCCACGGTCGTTGCCACGTTACCGCCGGCGCCGATCAGCCAAAGACCGAGTTTGTGATTGGAATGGGGCAAGGGCCGCCAGAGGTTGTAGGGCCAACGAACCGCCGTCGGGCGGGCCGAAGGCAATCCCTCCCCTTCGGCAAGACAAACTGCGCGACCCGGGACTTGAACCCAGAACCCGCTGATTAAGAGTCAGCTGCTCTGCCAATTGAGCTAGTCGCGCTCGTGGTGCCCATGGAGGGCTTGGACCGGTTTTATAGCCCTCTCATCGGGGTCGGTCAAGTAACGCAACCCCCGAAGGCACAAAGGGCTGCCGCAAGGCCGTCTTGACAAATCCAGCAGGTGCGGACACCATTCCGTGCTACAATCCGAGCTGTTCGTTGGCTCCCCCAACGGGGGAATTCGAAAAGCTTCGGGCGTTTAGCTCAGTTGGCTAGAGCGCCTGCTCGACATGCAGGAGGTCACAGGTTCAAGTCCTGTAACGCCCATGAATCACCGATTCGGCGGGTTGGCGCGGCCGCCGAATCGCCGTTAGGATGCCGGTCACACCCTCGGCAGGCGCGGAGCAGAGGGTGAGGTCCCAGAGACTTCAAGTGTCGAAATCCGGTATGACTCGTCTCACAGTGGAAGAAAGCCCCGTATCCTCATGCGCCGAGCGGATTATCCTGGAATTGCCGCTCAACTACCTAATCCCGCTGTGCGCGTCATGTCTCGCGGTTGATGGACGATCGCGATTTTTATCGATGGAGCTAATGTGAGCAGCGACCCTTCGAACGCCAACGTCGTCGAACCCGCCCTGGTTGAATCAACGCTTGCCCCCAGAAGG
>CAYPXR010000099.1:0-35794 GCA_964414585.1 uncultured Planctomycetaceae bacterium | reverse complement strand
CGGCGGCGGTCTTGATCCCGTTGAACGCAAGTTTCTTGATGTCCATCCTGCTCTCTTCCTTTCAATATGGGGCGGTCTTGCCGCCCGGCTATGGGCGCTTGTCTGATCCTGCTCGCCACAGGGGAGCCGATCAACGTCCTTATGATTTCCGGACCCGGGATGATTATTCCCGCCTTCGGGGGCTTGTCAAGATGAGGTCCGATGCGACGGGGCCGATCCGCAACCTCATGGAAAAAAAGGGGATATCGCTGCCGCGGGTGGGACGGCCGCACGCTTATCGGGTCGCGGAAACTTGACGAAACGGGCCCCATGACCAATACTTATTCCAAAGGGGGGAAGACGACATCTGCCCGCACGATCGGCCGATCTTCTCTTATGCCCGAGACCTCCTCGCCCGTGGAAGAACTGATGAGAATTCATCGCGGCAGGTTCGTTCGTACCTCGATTCGGTGGGTGCTGCTCTCGACGGCCCTGGCGGCGGTCGGATGCCCATCCGTTCCGGGCCTGACCGGCGGCGGAATACCGATGGGTCCGATCGGCGGGAGCTTTTCGACGGCGACGCAGGTGAAGCTGGACGCCGAGGGGAAGGTCAAACTTTCCTCGTCGCTCTCGGGCGCGAAATACGACATCTATGATCTGGGTCCGGTGGAGGTCGGCGATCGCATTGTTGCAGCGGTCGCGCCGGCCGCCGGAAGCACGCTGGACCCGATCCTCGCGATCTTTGACGCCAACGAAGAATTGTTTGCGCTGAACGACGACGTTAACTATCCCACCCGGCTCGATTCGGCGATCGACGAAGTCGTCCGGGAGGCCAGCCCGCGATATTACCTGGGGGTTTCGAAGTACCAGGAATCGGGGGCGTATGAAGGCTCGGTGCAGATCACCCGGGGTCAGCCGGTGCCGACGCCGGAAACGCAATATCTCATGCTCAATTTTGCCGGCGGGACGGTGACCATCCCGAGCGAAGGCGGCCCGATTTCGGTGCCGCCGTTCGATGCGGCGGACATCGACGCCACCTACGCGGGCCAGACGGCGGTGATCAAGGCCAAGATCGTCGAGACGGTGAAAAAAGACTATTCGCGATTCCACATCCAGATCGTGACGAGCGACGATCCGTCGCCGCCGGCGAATTGCAAGAGCACGATCTATTTCGGCAGCTCGAACTCGCTCAAATTCGGCGTGGCCCAAAGCGTGGATCAGGGCAATCGTGACCGGTGCGACGACGGGATCGTCTTCACGGACGATTTTGACAAGCCGTTTTTCCCGCAGCCGACGACGGAAGGAATCGGCATCGCCATCGGCAATGTCGCGGCGCACGAGGCAGGGCACCTGCTCGGCCTCAATCACGTCGCGGATGTCCTCGACCTGATGGATTCAACCGGGACGGCCAGCACGCTGCTGGCGAATCAGACCTTCAAGACGTCGGTGCTGGTGAGCCAGATCTTCCCGACCGGCAAACAGAACGGGCCGGCGATGATCCAGCGCGTTCTTCCGCCGTGATGCAGCGCTGAACATTGTGATCGCAAAAAAGAACAGCCCCCGGCAAGCTTGCCGGGGGCTTTATTATTGAAGACACCATCCTAGGTTGCGGCGCTATTTCTTCATCGGACAGGCGCTGGCGCCGGCGCAGCACTTGCTGCAACTGCCACAGCCCTTCATGCGGCAGAGCTTCTGGGTCTTGTCCTTGTGGGTGATCTCCAGGCAGTCGCCCTGGACCTTGGCGCCGTACTCGCGCATTTCATCTTTCATGCAGAGCATGAGCTTGTCGCCGTTGAGCTTGTAACAGCCCGAGATGCCGTGAGTCTTGCCGCTGCCATAGTCCGCCGCGGCGGTGAAGGTGCCGTCGCCGCAGAAGCTGACGCTGCCGATGGGATTTTCGGCGCTGGGTTGGCCATTGCCGGTCCAGGTGCCGCAGATCGGGCTCGCGCAACCTGCGGAGATCATGGCCATTAGCGCCACCGTCAAGAGGGTCGTTCGAATACGCATGTCAGTTTCTCCTGTGAAAATGAATCGTGTCACCGCCCGTCAGGGGCGGACGTTTTCATTATTGTCGATTTGGCGCCACGCGTGTCAAGGTCCGGCGGCCGCGTGGGGATCGGCAGATTCTGCGGTCGCGGACGTGGCCGAACTCGCGGCGGCGACGGAGCGAAATTGCGAGGTGGCGAGCCTGGTCTGTTCGAAGAGACGACCCGGCCGCCAGAAGACGGCGAGGATGAATGCCGCACACATTAAGAGCGCCATCCGCAGCGCGGGACAGGCGGAGGCCCTTAGCGGGGGCCGATCGGTCGAAGGCTTTCGCAGGTAACACGCGCCGACGATTCGCAGGTAATAAGCGGCGGCGACCGCCGAATTGAGCGCGCCGATCACCACGAGGAGGATCATCGCGGTGTGATGTTCGGTTCCGGCCGACGCCGAGAGGGCGGCGCTAAAGACGTACAGCTTGCCGAAAAAGCCGCCGGTGGGAGGCAGGCCCATGAGACTCAGGACAAAGATAGCCAGGGCGAGGCAGGCCCAGGGATTTCGCGCGGCGGCGCCGGCGAGATCGTCCAGCGAATCGGCGGAATCGTCTTCGTCATCGATGCCGGGCTTGCGGAAGAAAGAGAGACAGGCGAATGCGCCAAGGTTCATCACGCCGTAGACGGTCATGTAGAAGATCATGGCGCCGATGCCATTGGCCAGCGGCGAGCGAGGCGTGCCATCCGCGCGGCCGGGTCCGGCGAGCAGGCCGATGAGCATGTAGCCGGAGTGGGCGACGCTGGAATAGGCGAGCATTCGCTTGACGCTGTTTTGCATCAGAGCAAGCGTGTTTCCGGCGGTCATGGTCAACGCGGCGATCGCCCAAAGGAGCCAGAAGAGGGCGTCACCGAATTCCCAACCGCGAAGCGACAAGAGACGAACGATCGCCAGCAGACCGGCGAACTTGGGAACGAAGCCGAGCATGCCGGTGACGGGCGAGGCCGCGCCCTGGTAGACGTCGGCGACGTAGAAATGCATCGGGACGGCGGCGATCTTGAAGGCGAGGCCGACCATCGCGAGCAAGAGGCCGAGCGTGACCAGTCGGTCGGCGGCGTTGGAGGGAAGGGCGAGGTAGGATGCGATCGACGTCGGCGCGGCGGATGTCGAGAAGAGCTGGGTCGTGCCGGAGGTTCCGTAGAGGAAGGAGAATCCGTAAAGCGTCATCGCGGCGGCCAGCGCGCCTAGGAAGAAGTACTTGCCGGTCGCTTCCTGGGCGCGGATGTCGCGGCGGGAGAGACCGACGAGGATGTAGGTCGGGACGCTGACCAGCTCAAGGGCGAGGAAGAGCAGGATGAGATCGTTGGCGGCGGTGACGAGGAGGACGCCCGCGAGGGAGAACAGGATGAGGGCGTGGAACTCGCCGCGCTCGCCTGGCTCGGGGACGTGACGCGCGGCGAAGAGGATGACGAGACCGACGGCGAGCGTCGCCATTCGCGCGTACCAGACGAGCGAGTCGATGTTGAGCGAGGACGTTGCTCCGGCGGAGGCGTCGAGGGGTTGCCACGTCGCCCACAGAGCGCCGAGAAGGGCGATCATCGACAGATGGCCCGTCAGATTGGACTGCGACTTCTGACCGGCCAGACCGACGAGGAGGATGAGCGACGCACCGAGGATGAGGATCAACTCCGGGAGCAGGGCGGCGATTAATGGACTAAGCGAGGAGGAGGTCATCGTTTGGCCTCCGATGGCGCGATTGACGATTCGCTATTCGCCAGCATCTTGGCGTGCGTTGACGGTGTATCGACATGCGCCAGGACGTTTTTCTGCAACGAGGGTTCCATGACGTCGATGGCCGATTTTGGATAGACGCCGAGAAACAGGCAGGCCAGCGCGATGGGGGCGAGGATCGACACTTCGCGGCGGGTGAGGTCCTGTGTCAGGCCGGTCGAGCCGTCGAAGCCGTGGTCCGGTTCCTTCAACGGTCCGAAGAGCACGCGACCGGCCATGTGCAGCATGTAGATCGCGCCGAGAAGAATGCCGGTCGCGGCGGGAACGGCGTACCAAATGCCCAAGGGGCCGGTGCTTCCGCTTGCGGTCGACTGACCAGAGGTGAACGTGCCGAGCAGGACGAGGAACTCGCTGACGAAGCCGTTGAGACCGGGCAGGCCGATGCTCGACATGGTGAAGACAATGAGGAAGAAGGCCATGACGGGCATCTTGCGGGCGAGACCGCCGATCTTGGCCATTTCGCGGGTGTGATAGCGCTCGTAAATCATGCCGACGATGAGGAAGAGCGCGCCGGTGGAGAGACCGTGGTTGACCATGTAGAGCAGCGAGCCGGTGAGACCGGCCATTTTGAGGCTGAACATCCCGAGCAGACAGAAGCCGAGGTGTGAGACGGAGGAATAGGCGACGAGCTTTTTGACGTCGGTCTGGACCCATGCGGCGACGGCGCCGTAGATAATGCCCATGACGGCGAGGGTGCCGATGAGGGGGGCCAGTTCGATCGCGGCCGAAGGGAGCATCGGCAGGCTCAAGCGGAGGAAGCCATAGGTGCCGAGCTTGAGCAGGACGGCGGCGAGGATGACGGAGCCGGCGGTCGGCGCTTCGGTGTGCGCGAGCGGCAACCAGGTGTGCATCGGGAAGAGCGGCACCTTAATGGCGAAGCCGGCGAAGAAAGCGAGGAAGAGCCACCATTGCGTCGACGCCGCCAGCCCGCCGGTTGCGGCAAGTTGATAGAGGCGATCGAGTTCAAATGAGAACTCGTATGTGCCGCCCGGGCCGAGTGCGATCGTCGAGGCCTTCCAACCGAGGTAGAGGACGGCCGCGAAGGTGAGCATGCTGCCGGTCAGAGTGTAGATGAAGAACATGTCGGCGGCTTTCTGGCGTTGCGAGCCGCCCCAGATGCCGATCAGGAAGTACAGCGGGATCAGCGTGAATTCGAAGAAAACGTAGAAAAGCAGCAGGTCGCGCGCACAGAAAACGCCGAGCATTGCTCCCTGCAAGAGAAGCATCAGCGAATAGTATTCGCGGTGCCGGCTTTGAATGCCCGTGAAGCTGGCCCAGATGGCCAGCGGAGTGAGGAAAGCCGTGAGCAGGAGGAGCGGCAAACTGATGCCGTCGACGCCGACGTGGTATTGCACGTGAATCGGCGTGGCCGCGTTGCCGCCCATGACCCAATCGGCGCGCTCGACGAGCTGATAGGCGCCGGGCTCGACGTTGGGATTGGCCGGATAGATGTACATCCATTTGGCGCAGCCCGCGAAGGCAAGCGTCGCCAGCGAGATCAGCAAGGCATAGCGGCGGATGGCGACGGCGTCCCAGGCGGTGCGGGAAAACAGGACCGCCGCGCCGGCGATCGGGAGCAAGATGATGATGGATAAAATGTGATCGGTTATCACGTCGCCACCAACATCCACCACAAGATGACCAGGATTCCGGCGACCATCGCCAGGGCGTAGCCTTGCAGCGCGCCTTGCTGCCAGCGTTTGAGACCGTAGCCGATCGCGCGCGGGACGGCGGCGATGAGCCACAGGATTCCGTTAATGAAGAAGCGGTCGAGGCCGTAGCAGAACTCGCCGAACCAGCGGAGCGGGCGGACGAAGACGAGGTCGTAAGCTTCGTCGACGTAGTATTTGTTGTAGAGCAGCTTGTAGATCGGCGAGAAGGCGATCGCGAAGGCCATCGGAATCGTCGGGCGGCGGCGGTAGAAGAACCACGCCGTAAAGATACCCCAGATCGCGATGCCGGCGGAGACGTACATCAGCCAGTGGCTTTCGGGTCCGGCGTGTTCGGCTGCATGTTGTTGAGGAAGAACCGAGGAGAGGAAATGGTGGAAGCGGCCGTGGGGTTCGAAGATACCGAGGAAGCCGCCGCCGTGGATCGTGACGCCGGCGTAACCGGCGACCAATGCGCCGATGGAAAGCAGCAGCAACGGGGCGGACATCCAGGGGCCGGATTCGTGGGCGTGTTCGACGCCGTGGGGCAAGCGCTCCTTGCCGTGGAAGGCGAGGAAGATCATGCGGAAGGTATAGAAGGCGGTGAGCCATGCCGTGAGGATCGCGACCCAGCCGAGCCAGGGCATTTCGCTGTTCAGCGCGGCGTGGACGATTTCGTCCTTGCTCCAGAAGCCCGCGAGGAGCGGGAAGCCAGAGAGGGCGAGACCGCCGATCCAGAAGGTCGTCGCGGTGATGGGCATCGCCCGGGCGAGACCCCCGAAACGGCGGATGTCGATGGTGCCGGCCATGGCGTGCATCACGCTGCCGGCGCCGAGGAAGAGCAGGGCCTTGAAAAAGGCGTGGGTGTAGAGATGAAAGATTGCGGAGTCGAAGGCCCCGACGCCGAGGCCGAGGAACATGTAGCCGAGCTGGCTCAGTGTCGAATAGGCGAGGATCCGCTTCATGTCGAACTGCGTCAGGGCGATCGTCGCCGCAAAGATCGCCGTCGCCGCGCCGATCGTCGCCACGATCCACATGGCGTATGGGCTGCTCGCGAAGATGATGTTGCAACGGGCGACCATATAGACGCCGGCGGTGACCATCGTCGCCGCGTGAATGAGCGCGCTGACGGGGGTCGGGCCTTCCATCGCGTCAGGCAGCCAGACGTGCAGGGGCAATTGGGCGCTTTTGCCCATCGCGCCGCAGAAGAGCAGCAGGGCGATTGCGGTAATCCGTGACGGGTCAAGGTCCGTGCCGCCGGCGTCCTTCATGTGGCGGATCATGTCGAAGACGGTCTGATAGTCGAGCGACTTGAATGTGTAGTAAATCAGGAAGATGCCGAGGCCGAAGCCGAAGTCGCCGATGCGGTTGACGATAAACGCTTTCTTAGCGGCGGCGGCGGCCGAGGGTCGCTGGTAATAAAAGCCGATGAGCAGGTAACTCGACAGGCCGACAAGTTCCCAGCCGAGATAAAGCAGCAGGAAGTTGCCGGCGAGGACGAGCGTGGACATCGAAAAGACAAAGATCGCCAGGAAGGCGAAGAACCGTTCGTAACCGCGTTCGGGGTGACCGTGGTGGTCGCGCATGTAGCCGACGGAGTACATGATGACGAGCAGCGACACGCTCAGCACAACAATGAGCATCGTGCAGGTGAGCGGGTCGACGCGGAGCGAGACGTCGAGCCACGAAGCTCCGCCAGTGCCGAACCAGTGATAGAGGCTCATGGACTTTGTGACGGTCGCCAATCCCGGCAAGCACACGCGGTCGGTGAGCGCCCAGATATTGCCGGTCAGCCTTGCGGCGGCGACCAGCGCGGCGGCGACCGTGATGAGCACGATCCAATGCGAGCGCGAACGCAGGCCCCGGAGGCCGATGAGGCCCACGAGCACTGCGCCGCTCAGCGGCAGCAGGGGGATCAAGATCGCCAGCGTCTTAACGTCCAACGGAATTCATCCACTCGCAACCCATGCGCGTCAACCGCGCATCCCGCGCCAACTTTCGGCGTCGAGCGTTCCCCGCCGCCGGTAGAGCATGACCACGATCGCCAAACCCAGTCCCGCCTCGACGGCGGCGATGACCAGAACGAAGAGGCCGAAGGCTTGACCCTGGAGATTTCCGTGGGCCAGTCCCATGCCGACGAGATTCAAAAGCACGCCCTGGAACATCACTTCGGTGCAGAGGAACATGATGATGAGGTTGCGGCGCGTCAGAAAGCCGACGAGCCCCAGCCCGAAGAGGGCGGCGCCCAGAACCATCAAAGCCGTTGTTTGTGGCATCATGGCGGCGTTCCTAAAACGGCTTCACATGCCGACCGATCTCGCCGGGCGGCAAATCTTCCACATCATGGTCGGCGCGAGGCAACTGTTTCCGGGCAATGGCGATCGCGCCGATCATCGCGACCATCAGCAGGACGCCGGCCAGTTCGACGCTGACGGCGAAATCGGTCAGCAGGACGCGGCCGAGCGAAAGCGTGTTACCGCTCGATCTGGCGGCGACGTCGAGTGCGCCGAGCGATTCCCATTTTCGGCTGACGATCACGCCGGCGAGCGTGCCAACGAGGACAAACCCGGCGAGGACTGCCGCGAGCGGTTCGCGGGCATTCTTGTCGTAGCTCATCGCCGCGGCGAACGCGCCGCCGGTGGCGGGGGCGGATTGCTGCGCGAGCATGATGACGAAGACGTAGGTCACGAGGATGGCCCCGGCATAGACGATGACCAGGGCCGCGCCGAGAAATTCCGCGCCGACGAGGACCATGAGCCCCGCCGTGCTGAGCACGACGAGCACGAAGAACAAAGCGGAATAGACCGGTCGAGGATGGGTGACGACTCGAACCGCGCCGCCGACGGCGAGCAGTGCGAGCAGGTAGAAATAAATCTTCTGTCCCGTCTCGCCGAGCAGATTACCGAGCAACAAGAGGAATGCGCCGATTGCCAGAGCGAGGACCATCATCGTCAGGCTCCAATGCGACGTCCGGCCCTCCTTGGGCAGCGTCACAAAGATCGCGATCGCCCCGATGGCGGCGACGGCGTAGGCGACGTAAACAAGAGCCTGGTCCAAAGCTAACTCCGTGCGTAATGTCGAATGGCGAATGGCGAATAGCGAAAGGCGGGTTTGCACCGGCCAAGAGTCGGTGCCACACTCGGCTGAAGAGTCAGTGCTACACTCGGCCGGCGTGTTTTCTGTAATTCGCTATTCGCTATTTGCCCTTCGCTATTCATCAGTATCCTGTGATCGCGGGGTTCTTCCGCGGCTTATCCGTTTTGGTCTGGTCGAAAATCATCAAGAGCTTTTCCTTGTCGAAGATCATCTCGTCGCGGCTCGATCCGACCAGGCTGTATTCCGGCGTCAGTTCGATGGCATCGACGGGGCAGGCCTCTTCGCACATGCCGCAGTAGATGCAGCGCAGTTCGTCGATGTCGAATTTGATCGGATACTTCTCGCGGTCGGGCCAGGGGCTGTCGGCGCCTTCAATGTGGATACAGTGCGCCGGGCAGGCCGTCTCGCACATGAAGCAGGCGACACAGGCGACGCGACCCTGTTCGTCGCGATTGAGCCGATGGACGCCGCGATAGTTTTCCTTGCGGAGCACGCGTTTCTGTTCGGGGTATTGCACGACGGTTTCGTCGCGGAGGCGCTGTTTGAACATGTGGCGCAATGTGGTCTTGAGACCGCCGAAAATCTGCGGGAGATAGAGCCGCTCCGACATCGTCAATTCGGGTTGATCGACGTAGACGATGTCCGTCTCTTTCCAGTTTGTCGTGTCAGGCATGTTGCACCGCCCTTCGCCGTGATTGCAGGCTGAGCTGGCGACCGGTGATGGGCCGGCCGCTGGCCGCGCCGAGCAATGCGCCGAAGACCAGGATGGCGACGTTGGCGGCCAGGGATACCCATTGCGACCAGCCGGTGTAGATGATGATGCCTTGCACGGCGACCATGATCATCGTCATGGGAACAAGGGCTTTCCACGCCAGTCGCATGAGCTGGTCGAAGCGGAAGCGCGGCAACGTCCAGCGGATGATCATGTAAACGCAGATGACGAGAAAGACCTTGAAGGCCGTGACGCCCATGCGGCAGAGCATGGCGAACGCGGAACCGTCGTTGTTGAGCCAATCCCAGCCGGGGACGAGATAGCCGCCGAAATAAATCGCGACCATCAAGGCACTGGCGGTGATCATGTGAGCGTATTCCGCGAGGAAGAAGAGGGCGAGCTTCATCGCGCTGTATTCGGTGTGATAGCCGCCGACGAGTTCCTGTTCCGACTCGGCGAGGTCGAAGGGCATCCGATTGGCCTCGGCCAGCGCGGTCGTAAAGAGGATAAGCGCGGCGAGGGGATGATAGGCCACGGTCCACGCATGGTGGGCCTGATAGGCAATCATGTCTTCGAGCCGGAGGCTGCCGGTCGTCAGGATGGCGATGAGCAGGGCCATGCCCATCGGGACTTCGTAGGAGAGCATCTGCGCGGCGGCGCGCATGCCGCCGTAGAAGGAGTATTTGTTGTTGCTGGCCCAGCCGCCGAGGACGACGCCGTACACGCCGAGCGAGGCGACGGCGACGATGTAGAGCAGGCCGATGTCCACGCTGGCGACCTGCGCGGTCAGGGCCGGCGCGTCGGGGGCCATCCACGGCCATCGGAACTCGCCGCCCCAGGGGATGACCGCGAAACCGACGGCGGCAACGACGAAGATCATCCACGGCGCGAGGAGAAATAGCGCCCGGTCGACGTTGGCCGGAATGATGTCTTCCTTCAAAAGGAACTTGAGGCCGTCGGCGATGGGCTGCAAGAGACCCCAGCGACCGACACGGTTGGGGCCGTAGCGATCCTGAATCCACGCGGAAATCTTGCGTTCGAGCCAGATGGAATAGGCGACCGCGCCCATGATAAGCCCGAAAACTACGAGCATCAGTAAGAGGCTGAAATAGAACTGATCCGCCAGAAAAGACTGAATGGGCTCCCGGTAATGAGCCCACATCCACACGGCGACGGCGATCCCGCCACCGCCGATGACGATCAAAGCGAGCAGGACAGTCAAGATCGGATGTGCTTTGATGAAGCCCATTCCTTCGTTTTCCTAGTGAGCATGTACCGGCATCGGCGGCGGCACGTGCGGATTCGCGAATTCCGGCATCGTCTTGGCCATCATCTCTCGAACTCTCGCGGCGTTGTACAGGCCGGGCAGTCCCGCGATCAACGCGAGGTATTGTCCGTCCCGTTGGCAGCCCTCCAAAGGGGCCATCGCGGCTTCGAAGGGCTGGATCTTTCCGTCGAAATTCATGAACGATCCCGCCCGCTCGGCCCAGGAGACGCTTGGGACGATGACGGTCGCCGCTTCGGTGACGGCGTTCGGAAAGATGTCCTGGGCAAAAATCAATGGAATCTTGGCGAGGGCCTTGGTCAGCTCGGGCGTGACCCAATCGGTCGGATATCCACCGGTGATCCATGCCGCGGAGAAGGCGCCTTCGCCGGCCTTTCTGGTGAAATCGCCAAAGTTGCACGTCGATCCGCCCGCGGACGAGAGGATTTTCTCGATGCCGCGCTTGTTCGGGCATTTCTCGGAGCGGATGGTGAAGCGAACGGAGCGGCCGTTGCGCTTGGGGAAGGTCTCATCTTCACCACTCATGGGGATCGGCCCCATGGCAATCGTTGCTTGCGGCGCGACGTCGCGGATGAACTTCACCAGCAACCATGCCTCTTCGCAGCTCATGAACGGCGAGAGCAGTGCGCCGATCTTCGCCGGGCCATCTGCCTTGACGACCTCACTGAATCGAAAGCGGGCAATCTCGGGCAATTGACTCCAGTCCGGTGATTCCGTCTCTGCGCCGCGCCGAACGATCAATCGATTCAACCGCTTCGGATCGTGAACGTATTTCCAGCCGAACCGGCCCTCGTCGCACATCCACCAATCGTTGACGCCGGGGTTGTACCGAGGCTTGAGCCGCCAGACCTGATCTTCGTTTTGATCGACCGTGATGGCGCAGCCGGTGGAACAGCCGGGGCAGATGCTCGGCGTATCCTTGAGGAACCAGACGCGCTGCTTCATGAGGAAGTCTTTGTCGAGCAGGGAGCCGACGGGGCAGATGTCGACGACATTGCCTTGCAGGCCGTTTTCGAGCGGCATCCCGGGGAAGACGTCGATCTCCGCCTTGCTGCCGCGATTCACGATGCAAAGCTCGTTGGTGCCGGCCACTTCATCGCAGAACCGCACGCACCGGGAACACATAACGCAACGGTCCTGATAGAGCAGCGTCTTGCTTCCGATGTCCTTTTTGGGGTTCTTATTCTTCGCCTCGACCATGCGGCTCTTGGGCTGGCCGAAGGCGAGGCTGTAATCCTGCAGGTAGCATTCGCCGGCCTGATCGCAGACCGGGCAATCCAGCGGGTGGTTGATGAGGAAGTATTCCATGCAAGACCGCTGGTTTTCGCGGACCTTGTCGGAATCGAAGCGGACTTCGAGGCCGTCTTTGACCGGCGTCTGGCAGCTTGGAAAGAGTCGCGGCGCC
This sequence comes from uncultured Planctomycetaceae bacterium, assembly GCA_964414585.1. GTDB lineage: Bacteria > Planctomycetota > Phycisphaerae > UBA1845 > UTPLA1 > DATEMU01. Next base: position 23,903 of record CAYPXR010000099.1, on the reverse strand, counting down.
CAGTCCATCTCCTTGGTCTTGGGATTGGGCATCTTCATTTCCATCAAACAGAGGCGGCAGGAGGCGACGACCGTGAGGCCGGGGTGATAACAATAATGTGGGACATCCCAGCCGGCCTCCAGGACAGCCTGGAGGACCGGGATTCTGTCCCGACATTCAATTGGCTTGCCGTCGACGAGGATCTTGGGCATGGGGCTTCCGACAATACCTCAAGGCTCGCGGTCAGTCAGACCGACGAGTTTGTGAAGGATATCACGATCCTTTTGGGTATGCTACGGGTAAACCCCGTGCGAGTCCGGTCGGCCGTCTTGACCTTTGGAGACTCCGTCAACGTGAGTAGAATCAGCCGAATGAGCGCAGGGCGTTTGAATCGACTTCATATCACAAGCATTGGGGCCGTATTTCTGCCGATTTGCCTGGCCGGATTCGGATGCAAGGAGGAGGAGAAAAAATCGCCTCCCATGCCGACTCCATCCGCCGCGGCACCGGCGGTGAAGAACCACGCCCAACCGGATGGCATTACCCCAGCTCCTTCCGCACGGCCGGCAGCGCCTCAGAATTCCGCCGTCCCATCGCCGTCGGGTTTCGTGGACCTCGGCTCGACGCAGGAGCCGAAGGCGGGGGAGTTTCCACCGAAGGTTCGATTGGTCGGGATTGCAGAAAGCACCGTGAAAGACGTGGAAACGGCGTATGCCGCGGCACGAGGCGCGCCGAATGATGCGAAAAAGGTCGGTGAATTGGGGATGGCCTACTACTCCTGCGTCCAGGAGCCCATGGCGGCCTCAGAATGCTTTAGGCGCGCGGCTCGCCTCGATCCGAAATCGGCGGCGTGGCCCTATTACCTGGGCCTGGCCTATCAGGGCCTTTACGACGACGAAAAAGCGGCCGGGGCTTATCAACAAGCCCTTTCCATCGACCCGCAATATGCGCCGATCATGGTGGCGCTCGCCAGCGTCATCCAGGAGAAAGAGCCCGCCCGTGCCATTTCCCTGTACCGCCGCTCCATCTCGCTTTGTCCCCGCGACGCGCGTGCTTATGTCGGGCTCGGACGGTTGGCCGCGAAGGCGACGCGGAATTCCGATGCGATTCGCTTGTTCCGGGAGGCGTTGGACATCGCGCCGCGCTTTGGGCAGGCCCACCTCGCGCTGGCCGAAGCCCTCGAATCGGACGGGAAACATCGGGAGGCGGAAACTCACAAGCGCGAGGCCCAATCGGGCCAATCGTCGCCGCTGGTGAACGATCCGCTCTTGATCGACCTGCTCCTTCGCAACCGAAATCCTGACTATCTCATCTCGGTTGGGCGGCGGCTCGTGTCGGCCGGCGATTACGATACTGCGCTCCGTATTTTTCGCCGGGCCCTTGAAGAATCTCCCAAGAATCACATTGCGCGGGAACAAATCGGCGTCGTCCTGGCGATGGCGGGCCGACTTCAGGAAGCCGCGGACCATTTTCGAGCTCTCTTGAAACAAGATCGGTCGGACTCCCGGGCGCAGACGCAACTGGCCCGCGTTCTGGTGGATATGGGCCAGTATGACGAGGCGGCCAAGATCTACGAGGACGTATTATCCTATCGTCCGGAGGATTCGGAGATTCTGGCGCCGGCGGGGATGTTGCAATTGGCGCTGGGTCATCGTGACGCCGCAACGCCGTTGTTTGAGCGGCTGGCAACGTTGAGACCCAACGATGCCTCGGCGCAGATGGACCTCGCGGTCTTGTTGGTTTGCAAAAGGGATTATGGCCAAGCGATCGCGGGTTACAAATTCGCGCAGGGTCTGATGCCCAATCCGGACGAGGCACTTTCGTCGTTCTTATTCGAACTATTGAGGCTCATGTCATTTCAACGAAGAGCCATCGGCGAACGAACAGATGCAAAGAGGCTCACGTTTTCAGAGTTGTCCGGGCTGAGCGACCGATTCCGAACCAATCAGAAGGGCGCGGAGGCCAACGCGTTCAAATCGCCACTGTCCGCAGCGGTGGAGATCGTGATGGCGTGGGCCAGGAAGGGCGAATACCAGCGGGCCCTGAGTGCCTTGGACGGCATTTTGCCGATCGATGAACGCGGACAACTGGCCATCGCCAAAGGAAGCATTTTCGCTCTGCAACAGCGCTATCCCGAGGCGGAACATTGGTTTTCCGAGGCGCTGAAGGCGGATCCTCATTCGGCCGCCGCGAATGCCAATCTGGGCGCGGCCCTGGTGGCCATGAAGCGGAATGAAGAAGCCGTAAAGGTGCTTGAAACGGCGTTGAAGGACGACCCGCAGTATGTCGACGCCCAGTTGAACCTGGGGTTGGCGCTTGCGGGTCTCCAGCGCCTCGACGACGCGGAACAAACCTATCGCAAACTCGTGCAGAATAGGGCCGCAGAGGCGAAGGCCTGGGACGGCCTGGGCGACGTCGCGCTTCGGCGCGGAAAACTGGCTGATGCCGTTTCCCATTTGGAAAAAGCGGCAGCGCTGGCTCCTCAGGATGGCGACGTCCTTCTGCATTTGGGAATCGTCCTCGTTCGGGCAGAACGGCCCGCAGATGCAATCAAATGGTTGCAAAAGGCTGCGGCGATTGGGAAGGGCGATTCCGCTGCCCTGGCTGAGGCCTATGGTCAAGCGTGCATGAAATTGTCCATGGCGGCGCGGTCACGACGTGATCATGGCGAGGTCGTCCGAATCCTGCGTGATGGTCTCAGCCACACGGACGAATCCGCGGTATTGGCCAACGCATTGGCATGGACCCTCGCGACCTGCCCGGACAGCGGGCATCGAAATGCAGCCGAGGCGATTCGCTGGGCTTCCTCGGCATGCCAACAGACGGAACATCAAAATGCCGGTTGCCTGGATACGCTGGCCGCTGCCTACGCCGAGGCCGGGCGGTTTGCGGAGGCCATCGGGGCCGAGGAACTGGCCATCAAGCTGGCGAAGGCGACCAAGGGTGGGGAGTCAGATGCCACCGCCTACGGCCATCGCCTCGATTTATACAAGTCGAAGAAGCCATTCCGCGATGACGAGTGATATCAGGTGTCGGTCCCAAATATCTGAGACCGCAAAAAAAAGCCCCAAGCGAAGATCGCCTGGGGCTTTTGTGTTTCAAATTTGGTCGAAACAGCGGTCTGGTCTTACCGCCGTCGTCGAATAAGGGTCAACCCGCCGAGAACCAGGAGTCCAATCGTAGCCGGCTCAGGCGTTCGGATCGTGACAGCCAAGCTACCGGTTTCGAGCGATGTGCTGGTTACAGCAAAGGCAGCACCAAACGTCGTGTTGAATCCGCCGACCGCCACATAATAGGTACCGGCCGGAAGGGAGGCCGGTCCAGCGGTACCGCCCGCCGGAACCTGGGCAGGAGGAGTGGCACCGGCCCAGACGCGACTCATATAGACGGCACCACCGAAATTAATGTCGTCGTTGGTCACCAAGAGTGAACCTAATGAGTTATAGAGGCCAATCTCGGTGTCGTCCGGGAACGACCCGCCGGTCAATGTCGAGCCAAGGGTTTCGGCGATGAGCCAGTTCGGGCTGGAAATCACGCCGGTGGTCGTGAATTTGTACCAGTTGACACCGCCGGCGGCCAAGAGGTCTTTCGTATGAATATAACCGTTGGTGGGGTCAATCGATCCAAGATCGACGGCCACCGGGGGAGTTGGGGGAACGAAGTCATTAACGGTGATACTGACGTCCGTCCACCGAGAATCGGTGCCAGAATCGTCGAAAGACTCATAGAAGCCAGCCGTCCAAAGTCCGGCATTGGCCGTGCTTCCGGCAAAGACCGAGCCACTCGGGCTGGTTGGCGAACTGGTCGTGAACGGAACGTTTGCATTACTAACCGCAATCGTACCGGTAAAGTTCGTGGTGCTCGTCAGGGCACTCGAGCAATATCGCGTTCCGCCCGGATTCGTAAGGCAAAAGCGGGCCTCGCTGGCGTATGTGCCTGTGTTCACTTCGGTTAACGTTCCGGAGAACGAAACGTTTCCGACCGTGAAGGAGGGGCCGCCGTAGGCAAAGGTGTAAGACCCATTCGGTGCACCCGGCGTCGTGTTGACGGAGTCATACGGGCCTGCACCGGTCATGGTGAACGGAAAGGCCATGGCAGGCGCCGCGATCGCCAAAACGACTAGACTGGCCAAAATCTTACGCATCTTTCAAGCCTCCTGGCATCCGCTGGAAATCAGCAGATGCGTATTCAAACCTTGCTGCAGCCCGTCCACCGCCTGGAGACGGCTCGATCATGAATTGCTGGGGTTGCCTTCTTTCCGCCCCATTGGGCCTGTAGACTTTCCCAACACTCTGGGCTGATATTAACAAAATTCTAACCCAACGTCAATAGTTTGAACGTGCTATTTTGCACAGTTTTGTGGAAATGAACCCATGGGTTTCGGCAACGAGAATGGCGGCCTGTACGGTTGGTTTCGTGTTTCAGCATGGGACCCATTGCACAATCGGGCTCCTGTTGAGATAAATAACCCTATGTCCTTACAGAGGTTCATGGCGATGGGGGCGGGGGTACTTCTCGCGCTGGGAGGAATGGGTTGCAAACCGAGCGCTCCCACGGCGGCTCCAACGGGTCCCTCGGCGACATCGGCCCCGGATTCGGCCCGGGTACAGGGCACGGATTCCAGCGTCCAGCCGGATGCGAAAACCAGAGACCAATTGCAAGAGGGCTCGCGACCTTCGGATCCTGGGACGATGTTCCCGCCGCAAGGGCAGGACGCCAAGAACTCTGCCAAGTCGCTATCCGCAACGTCGACGGCCCGCGCGAAATTACCCTTTGAGATTCCGAGCCTGGAGTTCGTCGGACTGGCCCCCGTCGTTCAAACGGCACTGACTCATGCGGAGCAGGCGGTTCTTTCGAATCCGTCGGATTCGTCCAAGGTTGGTGAGCTGGGCATGTACTACTTTAATGCGGGCTGTCCGCTGGCCGCTGCGAGTTGCTTTCGGTACGCGTCGAAACTTGAACCCGGCGCCATGCGCTGGCAGTACTACCTCGGGCTGGCCTTTAAGGATGCTTACAACACGTCCGAATCCATCAAAGCCTTTGAGGCGGCGCAAAAACTGGATCCGCAATATGCCCCGGTCCAGGCGGAATTAGGGGGCATGATCGTCAAGACCGACCCTGCCGCGGCCGAGGAGTTGTTTAAGAAGGCCGAGCAGCTCAACCCGAAGGAGCCCCGTGTTTATTTTGGATTGGGAGAGTGCGCGCGCCTTCGCGGCGACCATGAGGAAGCGATCCGGCAATATCGAAAGGCGCTGGCTCTGGCCCCCGGCTATTCGGATGTGCACCAATCCATGACGCAAAGCCTCAAGGCCCTCGGACGTGAGTCGGAAGCTTCCCTCCATCGCAACGTGCGTTCCACGGGACGATCTCCGGTGACGCGCGAGGACCCGCTTCTGTTGGACTTGTTGCGTCGGGCGACCGCCGGGCGGCAGCTCTTCGATCTCGCCAGCGCGCTGACGGAGGCGGGACAAGTCGTGCAGGCGATTGAAACGCTTCAGGCGGCGTTGGAAAAGGACGACACCGACCCCTCGGCGCGGGCGGCCCTGGGGCTCTTGTACGGGATGACGGGGCAAAAGCAGGAGGCGGTCATTCAATTTCGCGCTGTCCTGAACCGACGGCCGAACGATTTCCAGTCGGTGCTGAACCTGGCCGGTGCGTTGACCAACGCGGGCGAGTACGCAGAAGCGGAACCCCTTTATGTCGAGGCGCTCAATCGCGAGGCGAACAATCGCCGGGCGATATCGCTCTATTCGCGGCATCTTCTTCTTCAAGGGCAACGTGAGGAAGCCCGTCAGTATTTCGAAAAACTCGTTCAGCTCAATCCGAACGACCCCGAGGGTCTGTTTGAGTCGGCGGTGGCCCTGGTTTGTCTTCAACAGAACGAGGCGGCCGTCAACCAATATAAACGGGTCACGGCGATGCGGCCGGACTCCACGAACACGTTTGAAGTTTTTCTTTCGGCGATTCTCGGCGTGATGAAGGACCAGCATCGGACCGCAACTCCCGAGCAGAACACCCTTACCGCGCCGCCCTCGACGCTGAACGGATTGGCCGACGTCCTGGACGCCAACGGCCTGAAATCCGAGGCGGGCCAGGCCCGGGCCTATCGCGACCTTTTGATTCGGCGCGCCGTGGCGGAGGCACGAAGCAACCAGCATTCCGATGCTATGTCGTTCATTCGATTGGGGCTCGCGGACGAAGGCAAAAAGGGCGACTCCGACACCATCGCCAGGCTCCGCAAGGTTTTGCATGAAGCGCCGAAAGATTCCGCCGTCGAGCACCTGCTGGCGATGGTGCTGTTGGACATCGGCGATGCAACGGGAGCAAAGAATGAATGGGGGAGTCTCGTCAAAGAGAACCCCAAATATGAGCCGGCCTACATCGGCTGGGCCATTGAGATGATTCGCGAGGGCGCCTACTCAGACGCGCGACGCATCATGGAGGACGGATTACGGGAGACTCCGGATTCACCGTGGCTGGCCAATGCCCTTGCCTGGGTGCTGGCCACGTCACCGGACGCCGCGCAGCGAGACGGTCCGCGGGCGGTCGAATTAGCGACGAAGGCGTGCGCCGCCACGAACCACAAAAACCACGTCCTGCTCGACACGCTGGCCGCCGCGCATGCCGCCGCTGGAGACTTTGCGAAGGCCGAACGCCTCGAACAGGAGGCCATGAGAATCGCCGACGACGTCGGTCAAAAAGCCGCCGTGGCGGTCTATCGCGGGCGCATGGATCTCTACGAGAACCAGCAGCCGTATGTGCAGTCCCGCGGCCAACATCCGTGAAAATGACTCCGCAATGAGGGGCCCACGATTGCATGGCGTTGTTGAATCCGGGATAATTCCAATCCAGGAAAAACAAGGACCTCCTACCTATCGCAGTGTGTGGATTATTCGGAAAGGCCGATTCCCCCTTGATTCGACGAGCACCAACCCTATTCAGCGCGGCGGCCGGTCTGCTGCTTTTTGCCTGCGGGTGCCGCGATCGGGACCACCCGCCATCAGCGGCACCGACCACGCAGCCGTCCGTACCCAAGGCGGTGACGGTCGAACCGCCTGCGGGCGGCGATCGAGAAAAGGTCGAACCGCGCGCGGAGCCATCGCCCGCCAAGGTGCCGTCGCCCCGTGAACCTGGTCGCAGCGCGAGTTCAGATCCGCACCTTTCCGGGCTTCCGTTCCAGATTCCGGAACTGGATCAAGTCGGTTTGTCGTCGCCAACGTTAACGGCGATCCAAGCCGCGGCCGATCAGCTTCGAGCCGCACCCAAGGATCCGACGAAGGCCGGGGAATTGGGCATGGTGCTCTTCAATGCCTCGTTCCCGCAGGCGGCGATGAATTGCTTTGAGTACGCCTCATCGCTTGATGGCAAGTCCGTCCAGTGGCGCTATTACATTGGATTGTGCCACGATGACTTGTATGACACGGCCGAGTCGATCGAAGCGTACGAAGCGGCGCGATCGTTGAAACCCGACTACGGACCGATCCTGGTCAAGTTGGCAAGGCTGCGCCAGAAGAGCGATGTGGCCGCGGCACGATCGTTGTACGAAAAGGCTGTCCAACTGGCGCCGAAAAACCCCATGGCGCATTTTGGATTGGGCGAGTGCGCCCTGCTGAGCAATGATCCGGCCGGGGCGATTCCGCATTTTGAAAAGGCCGTCGATCTGGCCCCGAACTACTCCGAAGCGCGGGAAGCGCTGGCCCGGTGTCTGGATACCGTCGGAAAACACGAACACGCCTCCGCTCAACGATCTCGAATCCGCAAGGATGCGCCTCCGGTGATGGCCGATGACCCGCTCTATTTCGAACTTCTGAAACGCGCCACTGCCGGTCGTCAACTCGCCCAGTTGGGTGAGGCGCTGGCGGAGTCCGGACAGATCGACCAGGCGCTGACGGCGCTTCAAGCGGCGGTCAAGAAGGATGAAACCGACCTGTTGGCCCGCGAAGAGCTGGCCCGGCTTCTCGACCGAACGGGTCATTCCCGGGAAGCCGTCGGCCACCTTCGGATCATTCTCAATCGCCAACCGCAGGACTTTGACACCGCGCTGAATCTGGCATGGGCCTTGATGAACATCGGCGAGTATCCCGAGGCCTATCAATTGGGGCTCGATGTTCTCGGCAGCGAACCGAACAACCCCCGGGCGGCGGCGGTTTGTGGATGGGCCCAGCTTCGCAGCGGTCGGCCAAAGAATTCGCTCATATACTTTGACCGATTGATGAAGGACGACCCGCGCGACGCCGACAGCAATTATGCCGTGGCGATCGCACAGGTTTGTCTGCTTCGGTTTGAATCGGCGGCGGAACACTACCAGCGCGCCGGCGCGCAACAGCCGGCGGGCAAAGATTTGATGAAGGAGTTCGTTCCGAACGTGCTTCGAGTGATGATGGAGCAGCATCGAAACGCGGTTACGGATCGCCGCGCCCAGGTGGCGTTGCCGAAATGCTTTGAGCCGCTCGCCGCCGCCTTCGAGAGCAAAGGGATGATTGCGGAAGCGAAAGCGGCCCGCGCCTATATGGAGGTGCTCTTCGAACAGGCCGTCGGGTTGGCGCGGCTTGGCGAATTCAAGGACGGACTGGAATTCGTTCGCCTGGGTTTGGCGGATAAGGGCGGAGACGCCAATGCCGGCCTGGCCGAGCGGTTCAAGAGATATTTGGATTCCCATCCGAAAGAACTCAACATCCGACATCTGTGGGCCCTGGTGCTGGCGGACATCGGAGATATGAAGGCGGCCCAGGTGCAGTGGGCGCAGGTCCTTGCCGACAACCCCAAATTTCTCCCCGCCTACCTTTCCTGGACGATCGAATTGGTGGGTCGGGAGGATTATGCCGGGGCCCGTCGGGTGCTCGAAGAAAGTAATAAGCATATTTCAGATTCCCCCTTGCTGGACAACGCGCTGGCGTGGGTCCTGGCGACGGCGCCGGATCCGCAGATGCGCGATCCGGCTCGGGCCGTCGAACTGGCGAAATCGGCGTCCGCGAAGGCCAACGACAAGAACCCGGGGGTGTTGGACACGCTCGCGGTCGCCTATGCGTCGTTGGGAAATTTTGAGGCGGCGGTGCGGTACGAACAGGAAGCCATCAAGGTTTCGCGCGAAACCACCAACCGCGAATCGTTGTCGGAATATCGGGAACGATTGAAGCTCTTTGAAAAGAAGGTGCCGTTTATTGCCGGCCAAAAACCGGCCACCTCGACCCAACCCTCTTCAGCGAGCCAGCCATCCTGATGCGAATCATCACACGGATCCGAGGATGGGCAATTCGTAGGCCGACGGATTAAGCCGTCTCAAAACATGCTCCACGCGTCCGGGCTCCTGCCGGCGGATGTGCATTTCGAATTCGTCGCGGAATTTTTCGACGATTGTCTTGACCGGGTAGGCGGCCCCATCAGGGAGACCGCAGATGGAAAGCCCGCCCATCATTCCCATGTTTCTGGAGATTTCGAGCAGCAGATCGAGGTCGGCGATGCGGCCGGCGCCGAGGGCAATCCGCAGGGCGATTTTGTACATCCAGTTCGTGCCCTCGCGACACTGCGTACACTGACCGCAGCTCTCGTGAGAATAGAATCGGGTGATGTTGGCGAGGACCTGGCGAATGTCGGCGTCGTGGGGGATGACGATCGCGCCGGCCGTACCGAGACCAAGCAAGCCGTACTTCCGCACGTCGTCGAAATCAAGCTTACACTCAAGCTCCGCTTCGGTGAGGATGCCCATCGACAGGCCGCCGGGGATGCAGCCCTTGAGCTTTTTCCCGTCCGCCATGCCGCGACCGAAGTCGTCTCCGAAGATGAGGTCGCGGCAGCAAAGCCCCAGCGGCGCTTCGTAGCAGCCGGGCCGCTTGACCGGGCCGCTGAGCGTGTAGAGTTTCGGACCGCTCGAGCCTTCGGTTCCGATGGATTTGAACCAGTCCGCGCCGCGATTGATGATGTGTGGCAGGCAGCAGAGCGTCTCGACGTTATTCACGACGGTCGGCTTGTGAAATAGGCCTTCGATCGCAGGGAAGGGGGGCTTGATCCTTGGCCAGCCGCGTTTGCCTTCGAGGCTCTCGATCAATCCGGTCTCCTCGCCGCAGACGTAGGCGCCTGCGCCGCGATGGATGTAGCACTCCACGCTGTATTCGCTGCCGAAGACCTTTTTGCCGAAATAGCCGGCGGCGTAAGCTTCGTCGAGCGCTTTTTGCAGGACATGGAATTGTTCCTGGAATTCGCCGCGCATGTAGATATAGGCAACCGTCGTCCTGGTCGCGAAGCTTGCGATCAGGACGCCTTCGAGTAGTTGGTGCGGATCTTCCTCCATCAAGACCCGGTTGCTGAACGTGCCGGGTTCGGATTCGTCGGCATTGACGCAGAGGTAGGTCACTTTGCGGTCCGGCGGCAGGAAGGACCACTTCATGCCGGCGGGAAAGCCCGCGCCGCCGCGACCTCTCAGGCCGCTGGACTTGACGCATTCAATCGTCTGGTCCGGCGTCCATTCCTTGATGACCTTTTCCGCCGCCGCGTAACCGCCGCGTGAACGGTAGGTCTCCAGCGCGCGGATGTTCGCCACGCCGACATTTTTCATCAGGACCGGTTCGAATTTGGCCATCACTCACTCGCAAGACTAAACATTCGGCACAATGGCCTGAAAATACAACAGGCTCCAGGCGGCGCAAGCCAGGGTCAACCACGTCCGCCATCCTCCGCGCGTCTGCCCGGCGATGACCGCCAGCCAGATGGGGATGAAATCCAGCGCGAAACGATTGTATCCCCGCTGGAGAAAACCGGGGCCATGATAACACAACAGCCCGAACATGACGGGCAAGGTCGAAAGCATGAGCATCCGGCGCCAGGAGTCGCGGAGCCAAGATCGGGCGGCGATGACAACGAAGAGCAGGATCGGCGTGGTGATCCACATGCTGGTGCCCATGGTGTTGGATTCGCTGATTTTCAATTCCGTCAGCGAGGGTTGTATTTGCGGCGGAGCGACGTGCATGTAATACGCGTTTTCCGGGATGAAATGCGTTGAGAATTGCCCGTATTGAAGGCACCGTTTGGCGAGAAACTCCGATTCGCGGCCGACATAGATATGCCGATAGCCAAAATCCCAGGGGCGACCGAACTTCAGATAGTTCAGCGTCATCAACGGTGCGACGATGACCGCCAGTCCGGCGATGCACAGGGCGAGCCGTCGTTGTTTGGCCGCGACCCAGAGCAACGGGAGGGCGTACAGCAACGTCAACTGCCGGGTCCATGTCGAGAGCATCAGGCCGAACAGGGAAGGCCACACTCGGCGGCGACCGAGCATATCGCCGAGAAAGATCAGCAGTCCGACTTGCGAAACAACATGGTTGATTTGCGCGAGATTTCCCCCCACGCAATAATTGAGATTAGGAAGCACGGCGGTGCCACCGAGGAGATAAAGCGTCAAGAGACCCGCCCACGCGCTGTCGCGGGCTTGTCGACGAAGGACCAGGAACGCAGTGATCGGCAAAGGCCAGAAGACCAGTGCGAGGTAGGGCCATGGCAACCAGAAATCCGGTCGCTCCGGGAGCAGGAGCTTGTGCAACGGCGCGAGCGCGACGGTCAGAAAGCCCATCAGCGGCGGAAAGACGTTGTAAACCTTGCCTTGGTAAAGGGCCGTGTCGTGCATTCGGTCGTGAACGGGATCGTCCTTCGGAGTGGGGATGTCAAGCCGGCCGTTCAGCCACGCGACGCCTTCGGCGACTCCGGCGTTTGAAGACGCCTGAACGTTCCATTGAGACAGTTGGATCTTTGGGCCGAGGGCGAGTTGGATCGACGTCAGGGTGAGGAGGAAACAGGCCCATGGATACCATCGCGGTTCGTTCAGGCCCGGGGACGAAGGTTGAAGGCTTGGGGACTCAACAGGTTTTGGCGTTTGGTCGTTCACGTCTGGTCTAGTTCCCAGTCTCCGGTCCCTGGTCCCCAGACGTCAGGCTTCCTTCATCTCTTGAACGTCAGAGGTCTTGCCGACGACGTCCGCCGCGGGCCTGGACTTGGGAGGTTCGGCGGCTTGCGGCTTGTCGAAGAGCGTCGATCGCGGCATGGTGATCTCAGCATTCTTCGGGTCTTTGAGCAGCTTGGGGATGTTGTCCGCCTTGACGCATTTGTGCAGTTTCTCGTTGACGAGCAGGCAGGGCGCATGATCGCACGCCGCGAGGCATTCTTCGGTGATGAGACTGTACTGGCCGTCTTTCGTCGTCCCGTGCTCTTCGATCTTCAATTCGTCCTTAATCGCGTCGAGGACGCCGTCGGCGCCCATGACCTGACACGAAAGGCTCCGGCAGACGACGATCACCTTCTTGCCCTTGTCGTGGTCCCAGAAATGGGTGTAGAAGCTGAGCGTGTCAATGACCTGGCTTGGCGGCAGTTCGAGCACTTCGGCGACTTCTTTCATCGCCGCATAGCTTACGTGCCCCAGCGCGTCCTGTACGACATGCAGAGCGGGCAGCAAGGCCGCCCGCTTGGTTTCGTACCGGGGGAAAAAGCTTCGAATCTTTTCACGCACCGCCTCGGAGAGGACCGCTGGCGCCGCTTCGTCCACCACCGCCGTTCGTCGATCGATTGCCTGCCATGCCATGTGCGGCAGTGTAGCTGAGCTGCGCCCGGCTGAGAAGATGTCGCCTTTCCCGTCCAATCGCCGCTATGGCAGCGTCAGGCCGACGGACCGAGCAGTGATCGGAAATAATCGACCGTTTTGGCGAAGCCGGTCTGCCAGTCGACTTTTGGCGACCAGCCGAGCAGTTCGCGGGCACGGGTCAAATCGGGGCGGCGGCGTTCGGGGTCATTGACCGGGCGGCCGACGCAGACGATGGGGCTCCTTGCGCCCGTGAGTTCGACGACCTTCTCGGCGGCCTGACGGACGGTTATTTCGACGTCGTTGCCGATGTTGATCGGTTCGTGGAAGTCACCGTCCGCGGCGCGGAGGATGGCCTCGATGAGATCGTCCATGTAACAAAACGATCGCGTCTGCGAACCGTCGCCGTGAATCGTCACCGGCTGCCCCGCGAGGGCCTGCTGGATAAAGGTGGGCAGGGCGCGGCCGTCGTCGGCGCGCATGCGCGGGCCGTAGGTGTTAAAGATGCGGACGATCCGTGTGGAGACGCCGAAGTTGCGATGGTAGGTCATCATCATCGCCTCGGCGAATCGCTTTCCTTCGTCGTACGGCGCGCGCGGGCCGAGCGGATTGACGTTTCCACGATACGTTTCCGGCTGGGGATGGACGAGCGGGTCGCCATAACACTCGCTGGTGGAGGCCTGCAGAATGACGGCGGATTTCGCGCGCGCCAAGTCGAGCAGGTTCTTCACGCCGACGCTGCACGTCAGCATGATCTCGACCGCCTTGTCGTGAAAATCGACGGGCGACGCGGGGCAAGCCATGTTGAAAATGCGGTTGACGGCGCCGTCGATCCGCAGCGGCTCGACGATGTCCTGTTGGATGAAGGTGAAGCCGGGCAGTTTGGACAGGGCGTCGGCGTTGGACCGGCTGCCGGTCGTCATGCTGTCAACGCCCACGACTAGGTGGCCGGCGTCGAGGAGGCGACGGGAAAGGTGGTAGCCGAGAAACCCGGCAGCGCCGGTGACGATGGTCTTCATGGGAAATGCGCTCGGACAGCCCCGCGCGCCACCGTGGAGGCGGCGCTAGGTGGTCAGGGATTCTATTCGCTGGCGGACGTCGCCGATGTAATTCACGCGAATTCCAAAATGCTCATTGTACTTCACGGCGACGCCGGTGCCGATTTGGCGATTGGCGACCATGAGGTCCAGCTCGGAATCGACCGGACGATCGAACTCCAGGATGATGCCGGGGGCGAATTTGAGAACTTCGCCGACGGGAATGGTCCGCTCCGCCACTCGCACGCGAACGGGGACGCACAAACGTAAAATGCGCCGCAGGTGCGGCGGAAGATTCGTGGGAAGGGGGGCGGGCGCGACGTCGTCGATGTCCGCGACGGAGGCCGGTGCGTGATCAGTCGGCGGCGCGCCCGTCAGCCGGCCGACGTCGCCGGCAAGGGTGTCGACGGCCTGCTTGGCGTCGGCGAGTACCGCATCGATGTCTTCCGAAGCGAGCATGGAATCACATTTCCGTCCGAGACACCCGGATCAAGTCGGCAGAAGTTGCGGGTCGAGCGCGCAGGGAATTCATGTGCTAGTTATCGACCCGGGCGGGGGCAAACTTGAAGTCCAAGGGGGCATTTGAAACGAGCACGCCCGCTTAGATTTTGCCGACCACGATGCAGGCGTTGTGGCCGCCGAAACCGAAGGAATTGCTCATGGCAATGCTCACGCGGGCGTCCTGCGGCTTGAGGGCCGTGTAGTTGAGATCACAGCCTTCACCGGGGTTTTCAAGGTTGATGGTCGGCGAGATGACGCCGTTGCGGATGGCCATGATGGTGGCGATCAATTCGACGCCGCCGCTGGCGCCGAGGAGGTGGCCGATCGAACTCTTAGTGCTGCTGATGCGGACGTTTTTCGCGTGAGCGCCGAGGACGGATTTGATCGCGACGGTTTCGGCCACGTCGCCCAGCGGCGTGCCGGTGCCGTGGGCGTTGATGTAGTCGACTTTTTCGGGCGTGACGCCGGCGTCTTCCATGGCATGACGCATGGCGGCCGCGCCGCCCCGGCCCTGTTCGTCGGGCTGGGTGATGTGGTTGGCGTCCCCGCTCATGCCGAAGCCAAGCACTTCGCAGTATATTCTTGCACCGCGCTTCTTCGCGTGCTCATACTCTTCGAAGACGAAGATGCCGGCGCCCTCGCCCATGACGAAGCCGTCGCGGTCCCGATCGAAGGGGCGCGAGGCCTTGGTCGGGGCGTCGTTACGCGTCGAGAGCGCTTTCATGGAAGCGAAGGCGGCCAGACCCAGGCCGGTGAGCGCGGCTTCGGAGCCGCCGGTGATCATGACGTCGGCGTCGCCGCGGCGCAGTGCAAAAAGGGCGTCGCCCATCGCGTTCGTCGCCGAGGCACAGGCGGTGCCGACGGCGGTATTGGGGCCCTTTGCGCCGAGGGCGATTGAGATATTTCCACTCGCTGCGTTGACCATCAACTTGGGAATGGTGAAAGCGGAGACCTTGTCGGGTCCTTTGTTATGAAGGCGGAGGCATTGTTCCTCCAACTCCAGGAGACCGCCGATGCCGGAGCCGGTGATGACGCCGAACTTGGAAGGGTCGCCGGCGCCTTTTTCCAGGCCGCTGTCCTTGAAAGCGTCAAGCGCGGCGACGAGGGCCATCTGGGCGAAGCGGTCGAGCCGTTTGATTTCCTTGCGATCGAGCCGCTGGAGCGGATCGAACTCCCGGCATTCGCCGCCGAAGCGGACATCGAAATTGGTGGTGTCGAAGCTTTGGACCGGCGCGATGCCGCTCTCGCCGGCCACGAGCCGTTCCCAAAAGGTGTCCACGGCGGTGCCCAGGGGGGACACCACGCCCATACCGGTGATGACGACACGTCGGCGACTGGACATTGAAAGAAACCTCTCGGCGGCGGGACCGTTGTCCGGGGCCCGCTATTGCCCCTTGGATCCCTGCGCCTTGGTGATGTATTCGACGGCGGCGCCGACGGTCTGGATCTTCTCGGCTTCCTCGTCGGGAATGGAGAGTTCGAATTCGTCTTCAAACTCCATCACCAGTTCGACGGTGTCCAGGGAATCGGCATTGAGATCGTTGACGAACGAGGTCTCCATGCTGATCTCGGACTTTTCGACGCCCATCTGGTCGCTGACGATCTTGATGACTTTTTCTTTAATCTCTTCAGATGTTGCCACTGCCACTCGCGTCTCCCTAAAAAACCATTTTCAATCTTGTCATGGTCGCCGCGGCGACCCCGGTGCGCCCGCCTCATGCCGGCGCGGCGAAAAAGACTCCATCCCCCGCACTACATGTGCAGGCCGCCGTCCACGACAAGGACGTGACCGTTAATGTAACCCGCCGCCGGCGAAGCCAGAAACGCGATCGCGGCGGCCACTTCCTCCGGCTCTCCGAAGCGCTGGAGCGGAATCAACGGGCGAACCTGTTCCTTGACCTTCTCGGACAGGACATTGGTCATGTCCGTATTGATGAATCCCGGAGCCACGGCGTTGCAGGTCACTCCCCGACGGGACAATTCCTTGGCGACGGACTTGGTCAGTCCGATGACGCCGGCCTTGCTGGCGGCGTAATTCGACTGGCCGCCATTGCCCATCATTCCGGAGATGCTGGTGATATTGACGATCCGGCCCCATCGGGCGCGGACCATGTGCTTGGCGGCGGCGCGCGTCATGTGAAAGACGCCGCGAAGATTGGTGTCGATTACTTCGTCGAATTGTTCGTCAGACATGTTCATGACCAGGCCGTCGCGGGTGATGCCGGCATTGTTCACGAGGATGTCGAGACGTCCGAAATCCGCGGCGATGTCATCCACCCATTTTTCGATCTTGGCGCTGTCAGTGACATCGAGCGTGCGGGCCATGATCTTGCCCAGGCATCGCTGGTCGGCGGCCTCCGACGACAAGGCGGACAAACGTTCGGTGTTTCGCGCACATGCAATGACCGTCGCGCCGGCTTTGGCGAGGGCCAGGCTGGTGGCGCGGCCGATGCCGCGCGAACCGCCGGTGACGATCGCCACTTTTTCTACGAGGTCCGCCATGCGTTATCCGATTCCTTTTTCAATCGAGGCGGCGGTGGAGAAATTCTGGGTCGCCACCGACCGGTTAATCCTTCGCATCAAGCCCGTCAACACGCGACCGGGGCCTACCTCGATAAACCGATCGAACCCTTGTTCGATCAGCCCCTCGATAGAGGCCTGCCATCGGACGGGTTTGGCCACCTGCTCTCGTAGCAGGGTCCGAACGCTGTCGGGGTCGCCATGATAGCGGGCCGAGACGTTTGAAACCACAGGTATCCTTCCAGGGTCGATTTTTGCGGATTCGAGAGCCTTATGGAGTCCCTCCACCGCCGGTCCCATAAGGTCGGAATGGAAGGCCCCGGCAACGTCGAGTGCGACGGCTTTTCCGCCGTGCTTTTCGGCCAGCTCCAAAGCCCTTTGGCAGGCCGACTTAGCACCGGAAATGACGATCTGACCGGAGCAATTGAAGTTTGCGGGGCCGAGGGGCTCGCCTTGAGAGGCTTCCCGGCAAAAAGCGACGATTTGAGGTTCATCGAGGCCCATTACGGAAACCATTCCGCCGGCGGATTTCGTGGCCGCGGATTGCATGAGGCGACCGCGCTCAGCGACCAAGCGAAGGGCGTCATCGAAGCTGAGCCAGCCGGCCAGATGCAGGGCGGTGTATTCGCCGAGGCTCAAACCCGCCATCGCCTGGGGGGCGAGCGCCTGCGCGATCCCTTTTGCTTCGAGGGCTTTCCACAGGGCCACTGCGGTGACGAAGATGGCCGGCTGCTGGACGTCGGTGCCGTTGAGTTTTTCGGCGGGACCGTTGAAGCAAAGCGCCGTGAGATCCCAGCCCAGGATTTCA
Organism: uncultured Planctomycetaceae bacterium; assembly: GCA_964414585.1. Taxonomy (GTDB): domain Bacteria; phylum Planctomycetota; class Phycisphaerae; order UBA1845; family UTPLA1; genus DATEMU01. The sequence continues at coordinate 6,493 of CAYPXR010000099.1, read as the reverse complement.
TTGGCGCGGGCAAAAACCGATCGCGCCGCTTCCGACGTCTCCGCGACATCCTTGCCCATGCCCGGGTGTTGAGCGCCCTGTCCCGGAAAAATGATTGCAGTCTTACCCAAGTCTGTCACCTCTAAGATCGAAAGATGCGGATTGTCTTCCGCAGGCCAGCAAGAAATCAGATTCGTATCAGAATGGAGCCCCACGTCAGGCCGGCGCCGAACGCGACCAAAAGAACCAAATCGCCGGCCTTGATCCGTCCGGACTCTCGACATTCGTCGAGTCCCAGCGGGATCGATGCGGCGGACGTGTTGCCGTATCGTTGGATATTCGTAAAGACCCGCTCGGGCGGAAGCCCAAGCCGCAGTCGGGCGGATTCGATGATGCGCAAGTTGGATTGATGGGGAATGACGAGGGAAATCTCCTCGGCGGAGACGCCCGATTCCGAAAGGGCGGAGTCGATGAGCTCCAGATTTCGTTTGACGGCGAGCTTGTAGACTTCGCGGCCCTGCATTTTGATGTAGTGGAGCCGCTCGTTGACGGTCATGGTTGAAGCAGGAACGCGTGAACCACCGGCGGGGACGGTCAGCATCGTGGTTCCCGAGCCTTCGGCTTTCAACTGGTAGTGAAGGACGGCGGGGCCGTCGGGATCGCTGGTCGCGGAAAGGACGGCCGCCGCGGCGCCGTCGCCGAACAGAATGCAGGTGCTGCGGTCTTCGTAATCCGTGATGCGGGACATCGTCTCGGCGCCGATGATCAGGATGTTGCGGTAATGACCGCCCTGGAGCAGAAACGTGGCGTTCATGAACGCATAAATAAAGCCCGAACAGGCCGCGGCCAGATCGAAGGACGGAATGGGGGGGACACCCAGGGCCTGTTGAACAAAGCAGGCGGTTGATGGAAAGAAGCATTCCGGCGTGATCGTGGCCACGATGATCATGTCGATATCGGCGGGGGAGAGCCGGGCATCGGCAATGGCTTTCTTTGCGGCCGCCGCGGCCAGCGTCGCGGTGGACTCGCCTTCGACGACGATGCGGCGTTCGAGAATGCCGGTGCGTTCGCGGATCCATTCGTCCGTCGTATCCAGCCGATCGATGAAGAACTGATTGGGGAGGACCTTTTCCGGCAGGGCCCGGCCCGTTCCACTGATCCTCACACCCAGTCGGCTAGACATTCGCGGCCTCCTCCGTGAGGCGATCGGCCATGATCCTGTTGAGATCGGCTTTGACGTATTCCACGGCGACGCGGACGGCGTTCTTAATCGCGCGATGATCACTGCTGCCGTGGCAGATGATGCAGATGCCGTCGACACCGAGCAGGGGCGCGCCGCCGTATTCGCTGTAGTCGTGGCGCGCCCAGACGGCCTTGATGACGGGGTCGAAATTCTCCACGAGGTCGGGCCGCTCCGCGCCGATCTCGCGGCGGATGGTTTTGAAGAGACCGTCGGCGAGGCCTTCGGTGAGCTTGAGAACGACGTTGCCGACGAAGCCGTCGCAGATCGCCACCTCGCAGGCGCCGGCGAAGAGATCGCGGCCTTCGACGTTGCCGATGAAGTTGATCGACGCGTCCTGCTTGATCAGATCGCGCGTCTGTTTGACGAGCGGGTTTCCCTTAACTTCCTCGCTGCCGATGGAGAGCAGGCCGACACGAGGATGATGAATCTTCAGGATGGTTTCGGCGTAGCAACTGGCCATCTGCGCGTATTGCAGGAGGTGATGCGGCTTGGGCGCGACGTTGGCGCCGACATCGCACATGGTCAATGGGCCGGAAAAAGAAGGGATAATGACGGCAATGCCGGGACGCTGGACGTTGCCCAGCGTGCGCATCTTGAGCTGGCAAGCGGCGGCGCAGGCCCCGGTGTTACCGGCGCTGATGACGGCGTCGACTTGTTTCTCGGCGGCCAATTTGGCCATCACCACAATGGAAGAATCTTTTTTTTGGCGAAGCGCCTCGACCGGCGAATCATCCATCTCGATGACTTCAGAGCAGTGATGAACCGTGATACGCCGCCGCATGGCGGAATCGCCGGGCAGATGCGCGGCGATGGCCTCTTCGCGTCCCAACAGGACCAATTCGTCCCCGGAGCCCAGAAAGGCGAGACCCTCCACGGCGCCACGCACGATTTGGGCGGGCGCATGATCGCCTCCCATGGCATCGATCGCGATCCGCATGATCGGGGTTACTTCTCCTCGGTCTCGATCGGAATGGACACTTTAGCGGTGTGATAACCGCAATTGCCACAGGCGCGATGGGGCCGCTTGGCCGTGCCGCATCGCGGACACGCCGAGAGATTCAAGGCCCGCAGCGCGTGATGTGCGCGGCGCGAGCGTGTCATGGATTTGCTGCAACGTCTAGCCGGAACCATAGGATCACCTGTCTTGTGTCGAACGACTTCGGCGGCTACAGGGCAGGTCACTTTCGCCGCGCCCGCGCGGACCCGACTCCGCGATACACCATACCTCTGTCGAAACAGGCACTGTAGAGGCGGAGTGACGACCTGTCAAGATGCTTTCTGGCGCCTAACCGCCTGCGCAACAGGAAGTTGGAACGAAAGGACACGAAACATGGGGTTTTTCGATCCCCTTTTTAGGAATCACCCCGTACTCTGCATCGCCGCGGCGATGGCATCCACGCTTGCATAGAGGAGGGATTCTGGCAGTTCGCTCTTTTTCTCCCGGCCTGATCGTTTCCGATCGAGTAATTCCACTTGAAGCACGTTCAAGACATCGGTCCATCGGTTTCGAGCCTGGATCGACGCCTGAATCGTGGGTTGATTGTCCAGGAGTTCTCTTTGGCCCGTAATTTCAAGAATCCATTGTCTGGTCCGGCAGAATTCTTCAGAGATGCGCCGGTGGAAATCTCCATCGGAACTCGCGGCATAGATTCCGGCGATTTCAAGTCTGGCCCGGGCCATCTCTTGTTGGGCGTTGTCGATCAGCGTTCGGAAGAACTGCCATTTCTTGTACATCTCACGCGGGTTTTCGCGATCCGATGAGTCTTCGGCTGCCAGTGCCGTGCCCAGGCCGTACCAACCCGGGACGTTGTAGCGCATTTGAGTCCAGGCAAAGACCCAGGGGATCGCGCGGAGGTTTTCAAGATCGGCGCGGCCGGCCCCGCGCGACACGGGCCGCGACGCGATCGGCAGGCCGCTGATTTGTTCGATGGGAGAGACGTTGACGTACCACGTCCAGAACCCGGGATCATTAATTAACCCGCGGTAGGATTGCATGGAGGCTTCCGCGAGGCGATCCATCAAGGCTTCGACTTTTCCGCGATCGAAAGAGGCCGCCGATTTTTCGGGACGGCCGACCGGCGCACCGGCCACCGACAGGAGCATGGCGTTCACGATTTGTTCCAGATGACGCCGCGCAATGGCGGGCAGTGCATACCGGAAGGAGATGACCTCTCCCTGCTCGGTGAAGCGGATTCGGCCGTTTCGAGTTTCCGGCGGGGCGGAAAGGATCGCGCGGTTGGCGCGACCGCCTCCCCGGCCGACGGTTCCGCCGCGACCGTGAAAGAATCGCAGCTCGATGCCGGCGCTCCTGCAGGCGACGGCGAGCGCCGCTTGAGCTTTATGCAAGGCCCAGTTGGATTGGACATATCCGCCGTCCTTGTTGCTGTCCGAATAACCGAGCATGATCTCCTGGAAATTCCCCCGATGGCGCAGATGAGACCGGTAGACGTTGTTTCCCAGCAGCGCGGCCGTCCGCTGAGCGCCCGTATTGAGATCCTCGATCGTTTCAAGGAGCGGGACGACATCGAGGTCGCCCTTCGACTCGCCGCCGTCGACGTGCCAAAGCCCCGTCTCTTTCATCAGGACAAACACTTCCAGCACATCGCTGACGGTGTGGGTCATGCTGACGACGTAGCTGCCGACCGAGCTTCGATCCCGGCGCAACGCATCGCGAAGGATGGTCAGCACGTCAAGCGTTTGTTTCGTTTGTTCGGAGACGTGGGTGTCGCGCGGCAGGAGCGGGCGGGGTCCGGCCAGTTCGCGTTCCAGCAGTTCGACGCGGCGTTCCTCGGGCAACGAGGCATAATCCGTTGCGATCCCTGCAACGCGAAACAGCTCGGCCACGGCGGATTCGTGAACGTCGCTGTGCTGGCGGACATCCAGGGCGGCGAGATGAAAGCCGAACGTGCGAGCCTGGATGAGCAGGTCCGCGAGCCTTCCTTCGCGAGCGACCAGCGTCAATCCAGAGGCTTCCAGCGCGCGATTCAGAAGACGGAGATCATCGACAAAGCCATCGGCCGTGTAGGCGTTCGCGTCGCGCCGGGCGGCATTGAGTCGGGCGATCATGAACTCGAGCTTCAGTCTGAATGGCTCGTGCCGGAGACGCGCGACCTCGGAACCGTCGACGAGCCCCCACATTGCATCCGCGGCGTTGGAGGCTTCCAGTTCCGATGAAACCGTGACCTGCTGGCTCGAAATGCTCAGGAGCCGCCGCATCGACTGAAGGGCCCGGCGATGCTGGCGAAGCGCGGCCTGGCGCATGATGTCGAAAGTGCGGCGCGTGACCTCCGGCGTAACCAGGGGATTGCCGTCACGATCGCCGCCGATCCACGATCGGTAGCGCAGAAAGATCGGCAGATCGATACGCGTCTGATAGGCGGCTTCGATCGCTTCGGTGAGGTCGCGGTAGAGCAGCGGCACGGATTGCCAGATGGAAGTGACGAGGAAATGCAGGCCGTTTCTCACTTCCTGCAAGACCTTCAGGCGTTCGGCGCGGACTTCCCGGGTGGCGTACATCAGCAGAACGAGTTGATGGAGTTCCGAACGAAGGCGATTTCGCTCCGCCGGTGTCGCGTTCGCATCGCGCAGGCGCTGCATCAAAAGGGCGATCTGCTTCTGCTTGAGCAGGATGGAACGGCGGCGCGCCTCCGTCGGGTGCGCCGTCAGCGTCGGCTGGATGTCGATTCGCGAAAGCAAGTCGATGAGCCGCGGCTCGTCCACGCCGGCCGACTTGAGCAAGTGCACGGCTTCGGAAATGGACTCGGTGCGGGGTCGATCCGATGTCGCCTCCCGCTCCCGGCGGCGGTTGATGCGAATGATCTCCAGCTTTTCGGCTTGATTATGCAGATGGAAAAGCAAGGTCAGCGAACGGATGATGGCGCCGATTTGTTCCAGGCTCAGGGTGCGGATCCGCTGTGCAACGGGCTCGTAGGGCGCCGTGTCCGTCGACGTTGCGGCGCGTTCGCATTGTGCCCGGAGTTCGAAAGCGAGATCGTAGGCCGTCCGGCCCTCGAACGCTTGAACGACGTCCGCCAGCAGCTCGTCGAGGAAATCGATATCGGCCTTCAAGGCTTGTGACAAGGAGATCGCTCCATCAGAGGCTAAGTGCGGCTTCCACGGGCTCTCTTCGCGGCAGGAGGAGAGGCCGGCGGACTCGCGGACACCGCAGGGGCGCCCACTGAAAATAACGTCGGCGAATCCTTGAGTTTCTGTATCCGGTCGCGGATTTGCGCGGCCTTTTCGAATTCCAGCGCCTCCGCCGCTTCAAACATCTGCCGCTCCAGATCGGCAATGGATTCGGTCATGTCGTAGACCTCCTCCGAGGCCTTGATCGCCTCGCGGGCCGTTTTTCGGGCGGAGATTTGATCTTCCAGTCCGCGGCGAATCGCTTTCTTAACGGTCTCCGGGGTGATTCCGTGTTCCTTGTTGTAGGCCTCCTGAAGCGCGCGACGCCGGAGGGTTTCGTCGATGGTTTGCTGCATCGCCTCCGTCACTTTGTCGGCGTAGAAATAGACCTCGGCGTTGACATTGCGCGCACAGCGGCCGATGGTCTGGATCAGGCTGGTCGCGCTGCGCAAAAATCCCTCCTTGTCGGCGTCGAGGATGGCGACGAGGGAAACTTCCGGAAGGTCGAGCCCTTCGCGAAGCAGATTGACGCCGACCATCACGTCGTATTTTCCATCGCGCAGCTCGCGGAGCAGTTGGACGCGCTCGATGGTGTCGATCTCGCTGTGCAGATAGGCCCCTTTGATGCCCGTCTGCTGAATGTAGGCGGCGAGGTCTTCGGCGAGGCGCTTGGTCAGCGTGGTCACGAGCGTTCGTTCACCGGCCGCCGCGCGGGCCTGGATTTGGTGCAACAGATCGGGTACCTGCCCGCGGGCCGGTTTGACGGTGATGACGGGGTCGAGCAGGCCGGTCGGGCGGATGACCTGCTCGATGACTTCGCCGCCGGATTGTTTAAGTTCATAAGGCCCGGGTGTCGCGGAGACGAAGAGCACCTGGTCCCACATTGACGCGAACTCCTCAAATTTCATCGGGCGGTTGTCGAGCGCGCTGGGCAGGCGGAAGCCGTGTTCGACGAGGACCTCCTTGCGGGCGCGGTCGCCGTTGTACATCGCGCCGATCTGCGGGACCGTCGCGTGCGACTCGTCCACGATGAGCAGAAAATCCTTGGGGAAGTAGTCGACGAGGGTGTAGGGCTTGGCCCCCGGCGGTGCGCCGACGAGATGGCGGGAATAGTTTTCGATGCCGGAGCAGTAGCCGACCTCCAGG
>CAYPXR010000098.1:0-15553 GCA_964414585.1 uncultured Planctomycetaceae bacterium | reverse complement strand
GGCCGCGGCGGGCGGATGAAGATCGAGCATGATCAGGCCACGATCCTGTCGGGTCTGCGATCGGGCGTTACGCTCGGTTCGCCGCTGGCCATTCAGATTGCCAACAAGGATGCCCGAATCGATACGGCGCCGTCGATCCATCGACCGCGGCCCGGCCATGCCGATTTTCCCGGTGCGATGAAATGGCTGACGACCGATTGCCGTGGAACGCTCGAACGCGCCAGCGCGCGGGAGACGGCTTCACGGACGGCGGCGGGGGCGGTTGCTGCATGCCTCCTACGGGAATTCGGCATCGAAGCTGTCGGATACGTCGTGCAAATCGGTACGGTGAAGGCTGGTTCGTCCGAAGGTCGATCGGTGGTAGACCTTCGGACGGCGCGCGATTCCAACGAGGCCTATTGCCCCGACGCTTCGGCGGCCGCCGCGATGATTGCGGCGATTCAACAGGCCAAGCAGGACAAGGATACGCTCGGCGGCATCGTCGAAGTCCGCGTCTTCCATCTTCCGCCGGGCATTGGAAGCTGCGCGCGATGGCAGGACAAGCTCGACGGGCGGCTCATGGCCGCGGTCGGTTCCATCCAGGCGTTCAAAGGGGTGGAGATCGGTCTGGGCTTTGGTTGTGCCGAGCGGCCCGGCAGTCGTGTTCACGATGAAATCGATTTTGTTGCGGCTCAGCGCGATCAGGCCCATATTGGCTTTGTCCGTCGAACCAACAACGCCGGCGGTCTGGAAGGCGGCATGACCAACGGGATGCCGCTTGTCGTGCGCGGCGTCATGAAGCCGATCAGCACGCTGCTCAAGGGGCTGGACAGTGTGAATCTCCGGACGCTTTCTCCGGAGCGAAGCGACTACGAGAGAAGCGACATCTGCGCCGTCCCCGCCGCGAGCGTCGTCGCTGAAAACGTGGTCGCCTTCGAGGTGGCCCGTGCTTTCATGGAGAAGTTTGGCGGCGACACGATCGAGGAGATTCGCGAGAGTTATCGGTTCTATCTCGATGCGGCCCGAAAGCTTCCTCAGGCCTGAAGCTGGACAGTGCCTTTTCCATCCACTAACGTCGTTTCTCGCCGATTCCGACATCGCCGTTAAAGATCCGGCGTGCGACGCGAACGCCTAATCCGTTTTTTATTCCCATGCCTCCGCAACGTCGAATCCTCCTCACCCTTACCGTCCTGCTGGTCGGCGGTTCCCTTTCGTGGACGACGGGGTATGCCATTCATCTCCGCAGCGATTCCTATCGCAAGCATATCGAAACGGAACTCAGCAACTTCTTTGAGTTGCCCTGCGAGGTCGGGCAAATCCGCGGACGGACGTTTTCCAGCCGGGCCTTTGAAAATGTCGCCATCTGGCTGCCCGGCCGCCGCGATCAAATCTTCTCCTGCAACGAGGCGGTCTGGCACGAGATCAAGAACAATGGCGAGGAGATTCACGAACTCGATTTGAATCGCGGTGTCCTCGCTCTCGGAAGCGATCGGTGGGTCAAGGAAGACTATAAGCATGTGCTTCAATCCGGCCTCGGTCACGATTTCGAGGATCTTCGTCTCTCCCGAGTCGGTCTCTCGCAGTTCGAAGTCTCTTTTCACCGTCGCGATTTCGCGCTCCGCTGCCGCGAGACGTCCGGCACCATCGACATGAGCGACCCCAGGAACGGCGTCGCCCACCTGAACGCGTATGTGTTGAACGGTCAGCCGATCGCGCAGGGGGCGCAGATCTACGCCCGCTTCCTCCCCAAGAATGGGGTGCAAATCAACGAACTGGTGTTGAGCTTGCCGACGGTCCCGCTCGAGGCGATCGGTCTCGATTCACTTCTGGGCGGCCCGATCACCGGAGGGCGGTTTTCCGGCAGCGTGCAGTTCCTACAAAAAGAGCCCGAGCCGGAAGTCTGGATCCGCGGCGAGTTGGACGACGCCGAGTTGGCCGAACTGACGCGTAATGTCCCGCTCGGACCGGTCTCGGGTCGCTTTTCCGTCAGCGTGGACGGCGCCCGGGTGGCCGATTCAATCGTGACGCATCTGCGCGGCCGGGGACGAATCCGCGATTTGTCGCTGTCGTCCTTCGCACCGCTCGTCGGGACGAATGAACTCGGCGGACACGCGTCTTTCGACGTCGACGTCGTCGACCTGGCCCTCGGCCATGTCAATCGGCTTCGCTTCGGCGGCGTCATCCAGGGCTTGTCGCTGGAATCGCTCCTCGCCCCCTGGGGCCGCGGATCGGCGACCGGTCAACTCAGCATTCGCGTCAACAATGTCGAGGTCGTTGACGACAACATCAAGTCCGCCGACATCGAGATTTCCGCAATTCCGCCGCCCGGCGGAAGGGGCACGATCGATCGCGAGTTGCTGCTCTCCGCGGCCGAGCACGCGTTCCACTTTGCCTGGCCCAAATCGGTTCCGCAAAGCGTGCTGCCGGAGAAAGTGGAGTACACGGCGTTCGGCATGAGGCTCCTCGTGCGGGATAATCAGCTTCGCATCCTCGGTACCCACGGCGACGGTGGCGACACGATCCTCACCATTAAGATCGCCGGCATGGATTTCGGCGTCGTGAAAGAGCCGTCGGGCGAAACCGACCTCGGGCCTTACCTGACCGATCTCCTCGCGCGGGCCCGCGCCTATGACCCGGATCGCGTCCGCGATTGGTGGCGGCAGCGTTACGGCGGTCTCGATTCGACGAGCCGTCCCAGTCCGCCCTCGCGGACTCCGGGCCGCTAGGTACTTTTTTCTTCAAATCGCTTGGATTCAACTTCGCAGGTGGTTAGGATGCATTGAAGTCACTCCTCGCAAGAAAGGATATGGTGACGACCGGACTTGGCGCCAGTTACGGAGGGCCGAAGATGTCCCGCAGTTTGACCATTGACGGCGATCAACTACGTCGACTGATGCAAATTTGCCGCTTCATCGGCGGCGGTCGCCCCGCGACCTTTCAGCAGCTTCAACGGAAAACCCGCGCCTCTCGGCGGACACTTTTCCGCGATTTCAGGGAATTGGAAAAAATCGGAATTACCCTGGACCTCGACGAAAAGGGATATCGCATCCGCCAGAAACCCCCCGCCTGCCGCGCGCTTATCAAGTCGCATCAGCTCAAAGCCGTTAACAAACTCCTGAACGCTTGTGTGTGACCAATTCTGGGCGAAGCGGTTTTTGTTACAAAGACGCACTGCTTTGACGATGGGTCCTTGCGGACCGTACCATGTCCGGCTGTTCGAAGGACAAAGGAGCAAGAAGCCATGAGCAGCCTCAAAGGCCGAAGCCTTGCATCGATGAAAGACCTCAGCCCGGACGAGTTGGCCCTCGTCCTTTCCACCGCCGCGGCGGTCAAGAAGAATCCCGCCGAATACCGACAGAAACTCGCCGGTCAGACGCTGGCCATGATTTTCCAGAAGCCGTCGCTGCGCACGCGCGTCAGCTTCGAGGCCGGGATGACGCAGATGGGCGGACACGCGATCTACCTTTCGCCCAACGACATTAGCATCGGCCAGCGCGAAACGACCGAGGACATTGCCATCGTCCTGTCGCGCATGGTCGACCTCATCATGGCCCGCACCTTCGGCCACGACATCGTCACGGACCTCGCCAAGCACTCGCGCGTACCGGTCATTAACGGTCTCTCTGAGCACGAGCACCCGTGCCAGATTCTTGCCGACTTACAGGCGATTCAGGAGCGCCGTGGCAAGCTCGCGGGGCTTCGCTGGGTCTATTGCGGCGACGGCAACAACGTGGCCCACTCGATCATGCTCGGCGGCGCGCTCGCCGGAATGCACGTCACGATCATCGCTCCCAAGGGGTATCAACCGAAGCCCGCCGTCCTCGAAGATAGCCAGCAAATCGCCAGGAAGACCGGCGGCAGCGTCACCGTCAGCGACGACATGCCCGGCGCGGCGAAGGGCGCGGACGTGCTTTACACCGACGTCTGGGCGAGCATGGGACAGGAGGCCGAGGCGGTCGCCCGCAAGAAAATCTTCGCCGGGTACACGATCGACATGAAAGTGCTGTCGCTCGCCTCGCCGGATTGCGTGCTCTTGCATTGTCTCCCGGCGCATTACGGCGACGAGATCACCTACGACGTGACGCGGACGAAGAATTCGGCGATCTTCGACGAGGCCGAAAACCGTCTGCACGCACAGAAGGCGTTGATGCTGCTTTTGGCCGGGGCATGCTAGCCCGGCGTTTCCGTCACAATCGATACAGACGGCCGAGTCCGCGAATGCTCGCTTCGCCCCGTCGATAACATGGTTTCGGTCTCCGACCACCCCTTTCACCTTGTTCCGTTCCCATTTCGGCACGCGCGTTGCGGTATAATCGCAACAGCGAGAGAAGGGGGAAAATCCAATGGGTCGCCGAATCCCAAAGACACTCTGTGTGTTATTGATTGCCTGGTTGTACTGTGCCATCGTCGGATGCGCGTCGAATCGAAACGTTCCCACGTCGTTTGCAAGGACTCCGACGCTACTGTTCGGAAAGGAGCCGTCCGCGGCCTTTGCCACGCGGATCGGCCGTGAGCCCTGGCCCGCGACGGCCGGCCGCGTCGAGAGCGTCGAGGACACGGTGTACCTGGAGTACTACCGGGATTACTTCGGCGGGAACAACTGGCAGGAGTTGAACAACCCTCAGCGACAATTCCGCAGCTATCGCCTCGGTGCTCAGCAGCGCTGACGCCGTCACCCACAGGATTATTGTTTCTGAATGGTGATGGTCTCGCCGCTGGTCCGCGCGCAATTCGGAGAAAGCAGTTCCTCCACCAACCCGGCGATATCGTCCGGGCTCAACGTCTGGTTGGACGGGAAATCCGGGAAGGCGCTACGAAGCATATCGGTCTCGACCGCGCCGGGCGCGACGCCGAACACGCGAATGCCGCGGTCTTTGCCTTCCGCCGCAAGGGCCAGGGTGTAGGTGTTCACAAACGCTTTGGCAGCGCCGTAGGCGGCGAAGCCGGGGAAAGGATCGTACGCGGCCACCGACGAGATATTGACGATCGTTCCGCCGCCGGTGGCCGAAAGGATCGGCCAGACGGCGCGACAGCATAGAAAAACGGAGCGGGCGTTTGTCGCGAGGAGTCGATCAAAGACCTGCGGCTCCATCTGCTCGATCATGGCCAGCGGCGCGACGCCGGCGTTGTTGACGAGGATGTTTACGCCGCCGAAGGCCAGGCGAGTTTCCGCCACGAGGCGCTCGACGTCCTCCAGCCGGGTGACGTCGGCCACCACCGCGAGGGCATGTCCGCCGGCGCGGTCGATCAACATCTTTGTTTCACTGAGCTGTTCGTGGGTTCGGGAGGCGATGGCGACGTTCGCGCCGGACGAAGCAAGCCGCCGGGCGATGGCCCGGCCGATGCCGCGCCCCGCGCCGGTCACGATCGCGGATTTCCCTTTCAGTTGATAGGCGGCATCCATCAAAGGATTAGGTCGCTTTCTCGCTGTTTCGCTCCGGCGTGGCGCCCAACTGGATAAGGTCGATTCGCTTGCCGAGCCGGTCCTCCGTTCGTGGTGACGAGCCGTGGCATCCGCAGCCCGCGCCACATCCGCGAGCGCTCCGGGCGATCCTCCGCAAAACGTGGAGCACGGCCAGCAAGAGGAAAAGACCGACGATGCCGTATTCGATCATGTCCGGATTGTAGGCGTTGGCTTTGAAATCGGCGAGATCGAGGATGCTGGCGGCTTTGGAGACCGGACGTATGATACGCCTGTGATAAAGCCCCGGGCATGCTTGCCCGGGGCTTTTGTTCAAAAAAATAACGAGAGCTTCTATTCACGTGAAAGATTTTCGCTCGGCCGTTTTCTTTGCGTTCATCATCCCCGCGTTGATCTCCATGCCCGGCTGCGCCGATCCTGCACCGGAGATGATGCCGGCGGCGCCGATTCGCGTGGATCGCGCGATCAACGGCGCGGAAGAGCGGGCATACGATTCGAAGGGTGACGGCAAGGCGGATTATTTCGAACGGCTCGGTCAGAATGGCCGCGTCGTCTTGCTGCGTTTCGATTTGGACGGCGACGAAAAAATCGACCTGGAGGTCGACCCAACCGTCGCGCAACTGGATTCTTCGAGCAGTCCGGATCGACAGTTACTGGTGATTCTGGACAGCATCCCCTACGGGATGGTCCATGATCTTTACGAGCAAGGCCGGTTTCGCCTGTTCTATCCGCCGAGCCGGACGATCCCGCCATTTCCAGTGATGACGGACCTGGCTTTGGCGGAATTTTTCGGCACGTCGCCGTCCCCCGGCGTCGAAGCGCAGTTCAGCGATCAAGCCAGGCTCACCGATGGTTTTTCGACCTATACCCACGAGCGAAACGCCAATTGGTTGCCGAAGGTCGATTATCACATGCCGTTCCTCGTCCATAGCGTTGCCTACCTGTGGCCGTACACCTGGTTTGATCACGAGATGGGCAATATCCAGAGGATGTTTTTCAAAGGGAACTCGAGGTTGCTCATCGGGTATTCCGTCAGCCCGTCCTGCCTGGGATCGTTCTACGGGGGCAACGGTCATCTGGGCGGGTTGATCCGGCTCGACCGGTTTTGTCAGAAAGTGATGCAGCACTTTCGGGGCCGCGTGCAGATCACGCTCATGTCGGATCACGGACACAAGATGGTCCGAAGCCGGCGAATCCCGTTGCGCGACATTCTCAGGAACATGGGGTACCACGTGGTGCGAAGCGTGAGGGGCCCACAGGACGTCGCGGTTCCAGAGTTTGGGATGGTGAATTGTGCGTCGGTGTACACGCACAGTGCTTCGTCCGTCGCGCGCGACATCGTGGGAGTCGAAGGCGTCGACCAGACTGCTTATCTCGCCGACACCGGCGAAGTCGTGGTCAGCAGCCCGAATGGCCGGGCGAGGATCACGTCGGACGCGAACGGCTATCGATACGATTGCGAGTATGGCGACCCGCTGGAGATGCTCCCGGTGATTGAAGGGCTCCGCGCGAAAGGGGCGGTCGATCCGAATGGGTTTGTCGACGATCGTGCACTTTTTGAAGCGACGGTCGATCACACTTATCCGGACGCCATTCACCGGCTCTGGCGGTCCTTTCACGGTCTCGTGGAGAATCAGCCCGACGTCCTCGTCTCGGTGAAGGACGGCTGGCATTGCGGCAGTTCAACGCTGGCGATTTTTCTACAGATGGCGGCGACGCACGGCAACCTCCGGCACGATTCATCCGGGGGGTTCGTTATGTCAACTTTGGGAAGGGTCCCGCCGGTGCTTCGAATCGCAGACCTTCATGCGGAACTGGTGAAACTCGGCGTGCCGTTCGATCAAACGCCAGGAAATCAAAACGTCAAAATGTCAAATCGTTAGCGAGCGTGGCGGCGGCTGGCTTTTTGGCCCCAGCGCTGGGCGACGGCGTAGTCGAGGAAGGTAAAGACGCGCTCGCGGGAGAAGCCCGGGAAGTTCACGCCGACCGATTCGCGCACTTGGCGCGTGTTTCTGTCGTCGAAGACAGGCTGGTGGCGGATGCGCGGCACGAGCAGATCATACTTCTCCCAGAGGAGCGATTCAGCCTCGGATTTGTCGGGCAATTGGCCGTCGCCGTGGGGGTCGACAAAATAGCCGCCGGAAATGCCGAAGTAGGTTTCCATCCACTTCTTGAAATCGTCCCAATTCGGCGGAGCCGGGTCCGTCAGGTGATAGATCTTTCCGTGATGCTGCGGGTTGAGGACGACTTCGGCGATCATCCGGGCCGCGTAATCGACCGGCACGAAGTTCTGAATAGGGTCTTCCGGATTGCCGGGGATGCGATGCGGAATATGGGAGACTTCGCCGTTCGAGCCGCCGCCGCACTCGCTCTTCATCAGGCTGATCAGGCGGGCAAACTGATAGAAGCCGCCGAACTGCGTCGTGTAGCCGGTCGTCGAATCGCCGACAAGGAAGCTCGGCCGGAGGATCGTCAGGACGTTGCCATTTTCCCGAGCCCACTCGGCGAGGCTGCCTTCAGCGATCCACTTGCTCTCTTCGTACTGCGTCTGGAACGACGGCGGACGCTCCTGGTGGATCTGTTCGAGGACGCGCTGGCCCCTGGTGCCGCAGACGTACGCCGTGCTGACGGCGTGGATGCGGTGCACATGATGCCGGCGGGCCCAGTCGATCAGAACGGCGGTGCCTTCGACGTTGGTCTTGAAGGGCTCTCCGTTGCCGTTGGAGTACAACTGAAGGCTGGCCGCGCAGGCGACGATGTCGTCGGTCGGTCCCCATTGACCGTCGGGAAGGCTCTCCGGCAGAGCGCCCTCGCGGAGGACCAACTGACCGCTCTTGACGTAGTCATCGATTTCGACAGCGAGCTGGCGGAGAAGTCCGGCCAGTCGGTGCTGCGTCTCCTGGAGCGGCGCGCGTAGCAGGGCGACGACTCGCCGCTTTCGGTGCAGGAGGTCGCGTAGGATGTATTGGCCCAGGAAGCCGGTCGCCCCGGTCAGTAACGTGGTCGGTTGATGTTCTGCCATCTGTTTTCCGTGTCTCGTCCCGCGCAACGGACGCAGCATCTTGGGGGGTGAACGCCCCTAACGCAAGTCTTTTTATCGTAGTTCTCCATGCCTGTCCAAAGGATGCCTATGGATACATATCCCAACCAACGCCCGGTAACTAGAGGGTTTTTCGGGCCCGCGGCGTCTCGTTGACCGCCCCAAGGGCTTACGGCAAAGTTAACAGAGATGAGGGTGGTCTGGCGATGATCCTTGGGCAATTTTCCGAGCAGTCGTTTCCATTCGACGCCGCCGACCAGGTGCGGATTCCGGCACACCCAGGGATCGGCGTCCGGCCGTGGCTGCGGAGGGTCCACGAACGGCTGGGGTCATTGTTGCCGCCCTCCCGTGCTCCGGCGCTTTTGACAGAGGACCTGGTCGATCGGGCGGGCGGGCCGGTGGACGTCTTTGGGCATTTCGGGATCAAGCCCGACCGTTTGGCGACGCTTCGCGGGAACTGGGATGGGCTGGCTCATACCGCCCAGGCGACGGGGGCGGACTCGGAGCCGGGCGTTCCAACGCCGCCTTGGCCGGGGTATGAGGATATCTGGATTCCGGTCGGCGAGGGCGTCGAGGTTTCGGGTCGCATCGGATATGCACTGGACGGCAACGTCGTCCGTGACGCCGACTGCATGGTCGTCCTGCCTGGGCTATTGGGCGACAACAACGTTCTGCGGACGCGCGATCTTTGCGACGCCCTGCGTTCCTGCGGATTTCATGCGCTGGCCCTCGAATTTCGCGGACACGGGCGAACGCTGATCGGCCGGCCGGAGCTTTTTTACGGATTCGCCGTGTTGGAGACGATTGACCTGCTGGCGGTTTCGCGCTGGCTGGAGGCGCAGCCTCACGTTCGCCGAACGGGGCTGATCGGTTTTTGCTGGGGAGCGAACCACGCGTTGATGGCGGCTCGGTACGACGCGAGTCACGAGAAGCACCCCAGTGTGAATCCCGCGCTGGCGGCGGTGCTGCCGGGTGTTCCGGAGCATCGGCACTATTCGGCGGGCGTCATGGCGCTTTCGCCGGTACTTCGCTTTGAGGAATTGATCGCGGCGCTGGAGACGCCCTGGTCGAAGTTCAAGCATCCGGTGCTTTCGGGTTTGCAAAACAACATCCGCACCCGCATGAAATATCGAAAAACCGACGACACCAGCGGGAGCCTGCGACGGTGCATTGACTACGAGTTTTCGCACAATGCCTTGCGCTACCCGGAGGGGTTCAACGATGCGGTGAAATTTCTCCGCCTCCTGCCGTACGGAGATTTGCCGGACCACGAGAAACTCGCCAACGTACGAATACCGACGCTCATCGTTTTCGCCGCAAACGATCCGCTGTCGAAGTCGCAAGACGTGGCTGATCTCATGGCCAAGACGTCAAATCCCAACGCCGGTGCGATTGTACTGCCCGGCGGCGGCCATATCGGCTTTGCGCCTTATGCGAAGGGATACTACTACAATCTCATCGTGAATTTTTTTGATCCGTCGTGCGCCCCGGCACATCGATCGCACAGCAAATAATATCGCCACAGATCTCGAGGGATTGACCGGTCCTATCGAGTTGTCCCACGACAACGGATGGCGGATTACCGTCCGACGGGGAGAGTTAGAACGGGTGATGTCGCCTTTCCGGAGCCGGCCTGAAGGCGGAAGACCTGTGAGAGGAGCATGAAGGTGGATTTGGAGGTGAGGTCGTCGTCGGCGATGTAGAACCAGTAGCCGCGATGGCGGACGGCGACGGCTGCGCCGCGCGGCGGCCATTGGTCAAACCGGATGTCCATGAAGTCGCCGATTGCCCGCGACCAGTCGTAGGGCTCGCCCGATTTGGTCATGGTCTTCGTGATAATTCCCGCCTCCCGGTCTGACGGCGGCGAATGAATAGCCTGCGAGAGAAAGAACATGACGCCCAGCAGCGATCGGGTATCCACGGCGATCTTCGTGTGAAGGCCGGCCGCATTCACATGGCCTGCCTTGCGGGTCGGTTCAAGCTCGTACTCCGTCTGATCCGGCGCCAATTTCAGGATGGACCGAAACGTCCGCAAGGCTTCGGCGCTGGTCTCGCGTTCGGCGATTCGCAGGTAATATCTTATTTCGTCCTTGGTAAGAACGTAATTCGTTCCGTCGCTTGTTCGACGAAAGCTCTCCCCCGCGGCGGCGGCATCGACCAACGCTTCGGGCGTGATTTTGTCGGCGGAAATTGGATCGGACATTTCCTTCGGAACGGACATCCGCTCAAGCCAGATCGCGCGATCGAGCTGGAGGCTGCGCATGGCATCGCACGCCTGCACGAAATTCTTGAAGTCGGGGCCGATGTCGGGCGTCGGGCCCGAGGCCGCTCCGGCATTGTCGATGCCATTGAGTTCCTGAATGACGACGCGAAAGACGCGGTCGATGCGCCAACCGGCGTTCGACAGCAGGACGATCGTGTCGAGGCTGATGGGCGACATCATCCGTTTGACGAAGTCCTCGCCTCGAAGTGGGGAAAAGGTCAGCGTGGGGCGTTCCGAGTAGGCGAACTGACCGAAGAGGTTGAGGGAATCGGGGTTGCTGCCGGAGATTCGACCGGCGGTGCTGCTGAAGCTGCCGGTCGCGCCGGAGCCGACGGTGGCGGCGGTATGGCTGACGGCCTGGCCGACGTTTTCGTTGAGGGTTCCGGAAACGCCGCCGGTGTGGGTGATTTCGAACTGCGCCGAGACGGTGCCAATATCGAGGATGAGCGGCAACTCTCGGTATTTCAAGCGGACGAGGTTGAGGAGAAGCTGTTCGGCCGACGCCTGTTGGATCGCGTCGCTGTATTCGGTTTGGCTGACACGAAGGGCGTTGGGGCCGACCTGACAGGAGGCCGGAAGCAAGAGGGCCAGGATCGGGGCGGTTCGACAAATATTCTTATGCAGAGGTCTCCGTCGCATTATCGCTTCTCGTTTTCTGTAGTTGTGCTTCGATTCGCCGGACCGCGGGATGGCGGTCCAGTCCGTGCGCCAATTGTTTGCGGCGCGATTTCAGAATCGTAAAGGCTTCGGAAGCCGTGGCGCCGCGCGTCGCCATAACATAGCATAGCGCAAGAATCGCGCTGCGTCCGCGTCCGGCCTTGCAGTGGATGAAAATTTTTTTATTTTCCGCGATTTGTTCGCGTATGAATTGCAATCCATCCCATAAATATTTTTGGCGGGGGCAGTGATAATCGAGCGTCGGCAGATGCAGTTGCGTCAGTCCGCAGGCGCGGAGCGCATTTGCGTCGCCGGAATATTCTTCGCACATATTCACCACGGCGCCGACGCCTTCAGCGGCAAGGCGGCGCAAATCTTTTTTGGAGGGAAGCGATCCGACGGCGACGTGATCGTCGATCCAGTCGGATTGTTGCCAAAGGCCGAGCGCGCACATCAGGCGGTTGAACCAGAGGGCGGGATAGAAAGCAAGATGAACGGCGATCCGAATCAGAGTGCTCATGGCGATTTTGCGTTGGCGGATCGTAGCTGCGGGGCCAGGCTCTCGCCGTCGAGCGCGAGCGTTGGGATTCGATCTTCTTCGCCCAGCAGGTCGAGAATCGTGGGGGTCACATCGACCAGGCGGCCACATGGGATCGACGCCCCGTTGGGCAGCCCGGGACCGGCGAAATAGAGCGGGATAAGCATGTCCTCCGGCAAACATGAACCGTGTTCACCCTGTTCGTGACCGGCGAAGACCCAGTCGGACGCCGCAAAGACCACGAGATCACCCATGCGCGGAGAATCGAAGAGTTCGATGATCTGCGGGACAAAGTCCGGATGTTTCGACGCCGCCGTTGCGGCGAGCCATTCACGGGACGTGTGCCAGCCCGCTTTGGCGAAGGCATCGAGTGCCGGTTCATCGGCAAACCCCAGCGGGTCGTTGGGTTCCTGCGGCCAGGGAACGATGCGGTAACACAATTGGTTGTTCTCGGTTTTTCGCTCTACGGTCGCCTCGCCGCGCCGCGAATAGACGTGAACGGCGCCCGGCGAGGGGGACGTGCAGACAACTTCGACGGCGGGCAACTTCCAGATCGGCGAAAAAGTTTCGTCGGCGCTTCCGGTCAGGAGTTTCGCCACGTCTTCCGGACTGGCCGGCCGGCTCCAGCCGCGGGAACCCCTGAGGTGGACATAGAGCCGCCGATAGGAACCGTCGATGACGACGGCGTCGAATTTTCGAAAGTAGTTGAAAGTCTCAAGGTAATTCGAGGCGAAGTGAACGCCGCGGTGGACGCGAAGGCGCCGCGTTCGCCGGAGCCAGTTCACCAAGTCGAAAGTCTTCTTGGCATGAGCCGGCGGGTGTCCGTGGTCGGCGACGAGAATCAGGGTCAGTCGATCCAGCAATTTGTTCCGTTCCAGGGCGTCGGTGATACGTTTGATTTGAAAATCGATGTCCTCCATCGCCGCCGTGTATGCCGACGAGTCAGAACCGTTGTGGTGAGCGATTTCATCGACGCCCGGGAAATAGAAGGTCAGCAGGCTGGGCCATCTTTGCACGCTGTTTACGTCTCCACCGACCTCTTCCAGCGTGCCGGCGGCGAGTTGATTGACGCTGTTGAACAAACCGACCGACCACGCGAGACCGGTCGCGACTTCGTTCGTGTGAGAGATGTTGGCTCCGCGAAAGGTGTGGCACTGAACGCTGATCGTGAAAAGGTCGGTCAACATTTCATAGATCGTCGGGCAGTGAAAATCGATATTGTCTTTCTGGTAGAGCGTCGGGCGGATGTAATCCGTCGAATCGAGCGACCGGCGGTCGAACCATTCATTGCCGACGATGCCGTGATGGCCGGGAAATTTGCCGGTAAAGAGGCTGACCGTGTTGGGGTAGGTCATCGCGGGAATGCTGGTGACGGCATTTTCCACGCCCACGCCGCCGTCGACGAAAAGACGCTGGATCGTCGGAAGTTTGCCCTTGGCAAGCAGTTCGTTCAATCGCCCTCGGTCCATGCCGTCGACGAAGAATAGAACCACAGCCTTGTCAGGCCGTTCGACCTGCGGATCGAGATTCAGGCGAATGGGCTGCCGGCCGCAACCGGATTGGATGGTCAGCGCGACTGCAATGCAGAATGCTAAGGAGTGACGGCGTTTCATTCGTATCCGATCGCCTGAATGACATCGACGCGTCGCACGGCGCGAAGCGGGAGGATGGCCGAGCCGAGGGCGATGACGACGGCCGCCAACACCGCATAGGCCAAGGCCTGATAGGGGATGACGACAGGGGTCTCATGGCCGGCGGCTTTGAGGGCCATCGGAACGAGAAGAAACCGCGATGCGGCCAATCCGATCGCGCAACCCGCGAGGCCGCCGATCGTGCCGAGCAGCGCGGCCTCAATGGTGAGGAGATGTTGGATTTGCCGGACGGTCGCGCCGATGGCGCGGAGCAGGCCGATCTGACGCACCTGCGTGAGCAGCGAAACGAGAAGTGTGTTGGCGACGCCGACGCCGCCGACGACGACGGAGAGGAGGAGCTGCATGTTCGCCAATTCAAACCAGTCGCGGGTAAAGCGTCGGGCAAAACCCATGATTTCGTCGACGCGGTAAACATAGAGGCCGTGTCGCCCCTTCAAACGGTCGGTCAATTTTGCCTGATAGCGGGCGATGTCGTCCCTCGACGCGGTCGTCCGACCGGCCGGAGGGCGGACGCGGATATCAAGATAGGAAAGCGACGTGTCATTCCACAGCGAACGATAGACATCGAGGTCCATGAAAATACAACCGCGGAACCAGGTGTAGTCCGTCTGGACGCTGTGAATATCGAACGACTTCGGACCTTGCGGCGTCTCGAAGGAGATGCGATCTCCGGCGTGGAGATTTTGAATCCGCGCGAGATTCGCGGAGATTTCGACCGTGCCGGCGCGAAGGGCGGCGGATCGGGCGAGATCGACGTCGGCGTTTGTCGATCGGCCGCGATCAATGCGGCCTTTTTGCACCGCGGCGGCGTCGTAGGTAATGAGCATGACCTCGTCGCCGTGATAGGAAACGAGACGCGAGCGGACGCCGTAAGCCTCGGCGCATTCGGGATCGCGGCGAATCTCGTCGAGGAGTTCGGCGGGGAAACTGGTGATTGGATACGCGGTCGACGCCATGTCGTTGGTTTGAAGCGTCAGGTCGAAAACCAGAACGTCGTTCATCCAGCGGGCGATTTCCCGATCGAGACCGCCGATCATCGAGGCCATCGCGATGACCAGGCTGAGGCTGCCGCCGAGGGCAATGGTCGTGAGCGAGGTTCGAGAAGGATTCTGGATAATGTTGTGGAGCGCGAGAAAGACCGGGACATTGGAAAAGCGGCTTGCAAGTCGCCGAACGAGCGGGCCCGTGGCGATCAGGAGTTCCGGCCCGATCAGGGCGATGCCGAAAAGACCAGCCATGAGACCCGCGACGGTAGGTTGCCAGTCGGTTCGCGGATGGCGGACAATAAACAGACAGAACGCAATCAGGGCCAGTCCGAGGAAAAACCAGAGGCCGGTGCGTTGCCGCATTCTGAGTTCGACTTCGCCCGGTTTCATCGCGGCGGTCGGCGGGAGCATGGCCGCGGCCCGCGCCGGCGCGAATGCGCCGAGGATCGCCGCAAGCATTCCCACGACCGGTGCGAGAATCCATGCGTCGAGCGGCACGACCAGTTTCGGCGCCGCCAATTCCAGCATGATGGTCAGCGTCTTGGCCGTCTGTTCGATGGCGTATTCGGCGATGGCCCGGCCTCCGATCGCGCCGAAAACCGAAGCGATGAGACCGACGAGCGCCGCTTCGCCGGTGATGACGGCGAGAATTTCTCCACGGCTGGCCCCAAGGGCGCGGAGCGTTCCGATTTCCTTGGCGCGCTGGACGACGGAGAGGGACATCGTGTTATAGACAATGAAGAGCCCGATGACGGACGCGAGGAGGCTGAAGCAGACGAGAATGGTTTGGAACTGGCTGGTGATGTAGTCGAAAGTGGCATTGCGGCCTTTGAGGGGCTCGAGGGCGGCGGAATCGCCCAGAGTCTTGCGAAGTGTTTCAAGTCGATCCGGGGTATCGAGCGAGATTTCAATGCGATCGAAGCGGCCGGGGCGGCCGGCGAAGTGCTGCGCCGCGCTGATGTCCATAAAAACAATGTTGCCATCCAGGGCGACGGCGGGACCGTCCGAACGGAGAA
>CAYPXR010000097.1:0-99014 GCA_964414585.1 uncultured Planctomycetaceae bacterium | reverse complement strand
CCGCGACCATCGCCTTCGGGTCGCTCTGCCCGCTCATCTCGCGCATGGTCTCGACGATCAGGTGCAGCCGGTGCTGCCAGTCGCCCGCCGATTTGTCTGAAATTGATTCCACGATTGCCTCGAACCCGCCCCGATTCGAGACATGATAGCCGCTCGCCCCGCGCCTGTCCTACTCTCCGCGCCGGCCTGCCCTACGGTTGCGAGAGCAGGCATGCCACAAACGAGCTGACGTCATCGTAATCCAACATGCCGTCCGGCACTGCTTCGAGATCGCCGGAACAAACATCCCGCCAGTCCGCGCCGCCAAGCAACACGAGACGAGTGAAAGCTTGAACGTCCAGACCGTTCGGAACGCCGTCGTGGTTCAGATCACATGTGACCGGCGTCGAGACCAAATCGACGGCCACGAACTTTCCCGTTGTGATGATACTGAGATTGACCCAGCCGATGTTCTCGCCCCAGACGAAACCGGTGAGGCGGGCCAACGGCATCCCCGGCGGACTCCCACAGTTGATCCTCGCGGGCTGAGGCGGCATCGCCATGGCCCCGCCGTCGAAGTTGATCCAACCGACGTTCTCGCCCCAGGCCAGACCGTGCAACGTGCCGTCCGGATCGATGTTCACGCCGAAATCGCTTCCATCGACATTGGCGTAGGCGATGCCGTTGGTGGGCGTTCCGTCGCCGACGTTGATCCAGCCGATGTTTTCGCCCCAGATGTAACCGGACAGGAATTTCCCGCCCACGTTTACTCCCTGGAGGCCGCCGTTCGCGTCACGCCAGTTCATCCATCCGGCGTTTTCGCTCCAGGCGTACTTGTCCGACACGCTGCTATCGATATTCGATTGGGCCGCGGCGATTCCGACCATCCCGCCCAGGATCACGATTGTGCAAATCAGCTTGGTGCGCATAAGTCCCTCGTTATGGTTTGAACCGGTCGGTCCCATTAATACGAAATGTTGGCCCATGGATTGGTGCTGAACGCCGCGGTGCTGATCGGCGCGAAATCGTTCATGGGATGAATGTTGTAATCAAACGTGTTCGTCGTGGCGGAATTGCGCATGATCGTGTTCCGCACCGGGAGCGAGGCGTCGATCCCCACGTCGTTGCCGCTGACGTGATTGCTGTCGATGCGCGATTGAAATCCGTAACAATAGATGCCCGCGCCGTAACCGCCCATCAGCGCGCCGTTCTCGCTGCATGTGTTCGATGTCGCCGTCGATCGATCGGCCAGAAGAATCCCGTCGCCCTTGTTCCGGCAGGCGGTGCAACTTTCGATAGCCGAGTTTCCCAACAGGATTTCGATCCCGTTGATCTGGTTGTTGGACGCGGTGCAGTGCGACACCTCGCCGCTGTCGATGAGAATTCCGGAGCCGTTGTTGTTGGACGCCGCGGTATTCGAGATCGTCAAGTCCGCGCCGTAACCAACGATCCCGGGTCCATTATTGTAACTGGCCGTGCATTGGGCGATGGAGTCGCCGAGATAGGCGGAAATGCCGCCGTAAGAATTGTTTTGTGCCGCGCTGTCGGAAATTCGCGTCGCCCCGCCCAACGAAAATCCGTACCCGCTGTTGGAATTCGCCTCCGAGCTGACAATCGTTCCGCCGGATCCCGCGCTGATGCCGTCGCCGCCGTTGAAGCTTGCCGTGCAATGTCGAACGACCTGCGCGCCGGACATTCCATGACCGCCGTTAGAAGAGGCCGTGCAGTCTGACAGGCTCCCGTTGGCCCCGAACACCCCGATGCCCCATATCCCGTTTTCGTTCGCGCCACACTTTTCCGCCCGGAAGCCAAGATGGCCGGCGATTCCATAATTGGAATTGCCCGTCGCGTTCACCCCTTCCAGGCGCGTGTTATTCGAAGGAACGAGATTGATTCCGTCGCCGCCCCAATTGCGCACCGTGCCATTGAGAATCACGATGTTCTTCCAGGCGGGACCGGAGACGACCGCGATACCGGTGAGCGAACCCGGCACCCCGCGCAGCGTGAAGCCGTTGAGATCAATCGTCACGTCATGCGAATTGATGGTAATGCCGTTTTGTCCTGCCACACCGGTCAAATCCCCGGTGACCACGTAGGAGCCCGGCACGCTGATCGTAAAAGGAAGGGCCGTGATCAGCCGCCGCTGCGTCGGCGCGACGGGCCCCGCCGGCGGGGTGAGACTTCCCGCAACCGCCACGTTGCAGATTGACACCAAAACGCCAAATAACCATTTTCGATTCCAAGACTGTCGAAACATCACGGGTCCTCCAGGAAATGAAGCAAATTCAGGGAATCCAAACCAGGACTCCCTCTTCACTCACCCTTCGCGGCCGGGAGGAGAGTTCTGTCACGAGAAGAATGAAAAAATTTGGACGATTTGTAAGTGGCCCTCCAAACAGCATTTCCGGAGTGTTATTTCAGGAGATCCCGCAAGCCTCCGGCCCGGCCCGTTCGCGCGGCAGGTGTGATTTCAATGCCTGCCCAGAGCGCAGCTTCTGCCGCCCACCCGCCAATTCCAGCGCTTCGCGGCTTCAATTCTGCAATTTGACGTTTTGACTTTTTGACGTTTCCGACGGCCCCTGCCGATATTTTCGACGACGCCATTGCGCGCCGGGAACCCCCATGACCCAGGACGATAACGCCATGCCCGCCGGTCTCTCCCACGTCGATCACGACGTCGAGCGCCAACTCGACGGCCTCGAGCGCCAGTTCACCGAGTTGCGCGAACAGGTCAAACAGCTCCAGCGACTCGCCGGTCTGGGCACGCTCTCCTCCGTGCTCGCCCACGAATTCAACAACATGCTTGCGCCGATTGTGAGCTATTCGCAATACGCCCTGCAACGAAATGACCCTGAACTGACGCGTAGCGCCCTGGAGAAAACCCTCGCTTCGTCCAAGCGTCTTGCCGAGCTTTGCACCAAGATTCTCGGCATGGCCACCGACGACGCGTCCGGCCCGGCCGATACGCTCATCGCTCCCGTCGTTGCCGAAGCTGTCGATTGCCTGACCCGCGACCTTGCCAAGGACGACATCGTCCTCACCGTCGACGTCGCCGCCGACCTCAAGGCCCGCTTCCAGCCCGCGACGCTGCAACAAGTCCTCTTCAATCTTCTGCTGAATGCCCGTCAGGCCATGCTCGGCCGACCCGGCCGTCTTACCGTCACCGCGCGGCAGGTCGTCGAGCGCGTCGAAATCGCCGTCGCCGACACCGGGCCCGGAATCAATCCGGAGAACCTCGAAAAAATCTTCGAGCCCTTTTTCTCCACCAAGCGCCACGAATCACAACTCGACCGCGGCGGCGTCGGACTCGGCCTTTACGTCTGCAAGCAACTCATGGTCGATCTCGGCGGCACGATTACCGTCGCCTCGAAACCCGGTCAGGGCGCGACCTTCACGCTGACGGTCCCCGCCGCGATGTAAATCTTCACTGACCGATTTTCTGATACGTGTGCCAAAACAGATGCACCCGATCACGGGCGTCATTGGCTTCGATGAATTGCATCGTCCCGTCCATCGTCTTGCTTGTATAGGTTTGATCGAGAGCGACTCCCTCCAGATCGCGAAACTCCCGCGCCAGCGCCGTCGCCTTCTCCGTCGGATGCGCATAGCCTTGGCCCAGCGCCGTCCCTACGACCGTCAGATCCGCTGGGCGAATCTCCACCATTGGCACGTTCTTATCCATCCGCCGCATCAATCGATTCACCCGCCGCGCCATCCGCGCCCAACGCCCGCGCGTGCAATACCACCGATAAGAGGTCACGATGCCGACGAGCCGCGTCCGCAAGCCCGCGAGCTTGCAACCCACGGCCAGTCCCGCGGCCGTGCCGAGACTGCCCAGCGCGACGAATAAGAAATCCGGCTCCGGCATCTCTCCCGCGTCGATCTGCTTTTTCAACTCCATCGTCGCGCTGACGTGCCCCAGACACGCCAGCGGCGACGTCCCTCCCGGTGGAACGTAGTACGGCCGCCCGCTTGCGTCGCGAGAGAGAAGGTGGCCGATCACTTTCGGTATGACGGTCAAATACGACGCGCGGACGTATCGCGTTCCCACCGATACCCCGATCCGCTGATTCTCTTTGACGTATGGCGCGTCCGGCTGCGGCACGGTCACCGCCGTGGTTTCGATTCCCAGTTGCCGCGCATGCCACGCCGTTCGGCAGATGTGGTGGCTTCCATCCGAACTGAATGTCACAATCCGCCGCACGCCTCGTCGCACAGCCTCCCCCAACAGAAACTCCAGCCCGCGCACCTTGTTCCCTGCCATCTTTGGGTGCGACAAATCCTCGCGCTTCACATAAAACGCCTTCAACCCATGGCGATCGGCGAAACTCCTCGCCTCCTGAATGGGCGTCGGCCACTGCCCAAGCGATATCCACGGCGCGCGCTCCGCCAACCGCGGATAAGACTCAAATAAGGCCAGTGCTGATGGGGCTCCCTTCGCCATTCGCTATTCGCTATTCGACATTCCGTCCGCAATTCGTTCCGCCAGCGCCGCAATCGTCATCGACGGCGCCCGTCCGATCGGCGTCGGCAAAAGGCTCCCATCCGCGACGAACAGACCCGGATACCCGAACACTTCCCCGTTTGCATCGACGACCCCGCGCTCCGGCGAGCCTGCCATCGCCGCGCCGCCGAGCGGATGCACGGTCACGCTCCCGGGCGGCGCCATCCCTTTCGGCGGCACGATCAATTTTCCGCCGAAGGCCTCCGCCAATTCGCGCATTCTTGCGAGGGTACGCTCATGAAACGGATTCTCCTCCCGTGATCCTCGCACATGGTTCAGCTCGCCACGGTTGTAAACTAGACGGTCCGGCCGGTATTCAAATCCCATTACTCCGAATGACCATACCGTCCCGTTCGCCGCGCCGGACCACAAGCCCAATGCCTTTGCCAGGAGCCGCGGCAGAGCCGGCAGAACTCCCGTCTCCATCAAATAAAGTCGATCGCTCTTCCACCAATCCACCCACGCCGTGACCGGAGGTCCCGAATCACGGTCCAGCGCCTCCCGCCCGCCCAGGACCAGCCCGCCGAAATCCCCGTTCGTGAAGAATCGTTCGCCCAGCGCGCGGCTGACCCGCGGGAGTGTTTTGAAGGAATTTCGGCACTTGAAAAGCAAACGAACCGTCCCCAATGTACCTGCCGCCAGCACCACCCGCCGCCCCTGGATTGTTCCTTCCTCGATCTGCCCCTGGATGTGCCGCCGAAAACCCACGAGGTATCCATCGACTTTGGGAGCGATCATCGTGGCTTCGTGCAATTCGCGCAACTCGGCGCCGCGCTGCGCCGCCCGCGCCAAGTATGTTCGGTCCAGCGTCCGCTTGCGCGTCGCGGCGCCGCCCCCCAACCAGCGCATTGCTTCTTGTCGTATGGATAACGCCTTCGGCACGGCATCCATGTTTTTCGAGTCGCTCGGCCAATCAATGGCCACGGGCAGCCTCGTGACGGCGGCGCCCATCATGTGCCCCGCCATCTCCAGCGCCGTGGTCCGAGCCAATTCAGACGGAAGAACAGTCGGAGCGATGATCTCACGGACGCGCTCGTAATACGGCCGCATGGAGGTCGCCGAAATATCCGCCGGCCACCCGTCGACAAAGATCTCGTCCGCCGCCGGAATCGTCACCGCCGTATAGACCTGCGAACCCCCGCCGACCGCCGATCCGGTCACCGCCATCAGTCCGCGCACGCGGGCTTTCTCAACAAATCCCACGCCCCCGCGCTCGTGAAGGATCGGCCGCCGACCCTCCGCCATCGCCTCGCGCATCTCCGCCGTGAGCCGCGCCCCTCGCTCCAGGACGCAGACGCGCATCCCCGCCTCCGCCGCGCGCATTGCGCAGACCGAGCCGCCAAAGCCCGATCCGATCACGACGACATCGTATTCCGCGCGATTCATCGCGCTGGTTATACCACTATTTCCCCGACACGACTTTCAGCGCCTGGCTGAGATAGGAATGAACGGTTCGTGCCGCGGTCTCGTGACCCAGCGGCGTCCAGTGTTGATCGTAGGTATAATAGGTCTGCCGCCCCTTGGCGACGTCCTCCCGGAGCGGCTCCGTCAGGCTGATGAAGCCCACCGAGCGCCGCTCACACCATTCGCGCATCAGCAATTCCTGACTCGGCATTCTCGCCAGAAGCTCCGGGATGAACTTGTCCCCCTCCGGCAAATCCAGCGGCGACTTCTTGTAGAGCATGTACTTCCGCACATATTCCGGGTTTACCGAGCGCGCCACCAATGGAAACACAACGTGCGCCTTCGACGGCGCGTAGGCGACGATGAGCTTCGCGCCCGCCGCTTCGCACGCCGCGTTCACCTTCTTCAGCACTTCCGTCGTGACGTACCACGAGCCCTCCAACTCCAACTTGTCCTTCGGACTCGACAAATCCGTCAACTGCTTCGACGGGAAACCGTAATTTCTTCCGCTGTCATTATTCAGAATGCGCACCGGCAACCACGAAAGCGCTTCGGCATGCTTCACCGGACTCTTTGACCCGATCTCCCCCAGCCGCTCACAAAGAAAATCGTTGATTCGCACCACCAGCGGTGAACTTGCCACGATCTGCGTCAGCGTCAGCCCGGCTTTCGCCGTCATCTTTGACGAACGAAAATCATTTCCCTCGTAAAACATGCAGATGACAAACTTCGGCTTCTTGTTGAGCCCGTAATGCTCCATCGCCGCGAGATACTCCGGCGGCCCGTAGCCGGAAATCCCGAGATTGCAGATGCTCAGGCCGCTCATTCGCGCGAGCTGCACCGGCCAGGGCTGGTCGTCCGAGACCCGCGACCCTTCGGTGAACGAATCGCCCACGGCGACGATGTCATACGTGGCCATATCGGTCGAGTTGCGAAACCCCTGCGAGTCAAAGGTCATGACGCAATCGACCCGCCCGTAGCCCGCCGGCGTCGTTGGATAGGATCGTCTGGTCGGCGGCACGTCCTCATACGGCAGGTGATAGACCGCCCTGGGCGGGCGGTGATACACGTAGGGGTCGGTCGCGTAGGGATATTCGGTCCGCAACCGCAGGGCCGCTTCCACGACGAGAATCGCCGGAATCAGCCCGATGAAAAAAGCCAAAACGCCGAACGCCCGCCGTCGCTTGACCTGCGGTGTCGGCGTAAAGTGCAGGAAGACGAGAATGAGTGAGACGATCAGCGCAAAGAGGAGCCAGCAAAACTGTGCCCGCGAGTATCGGCCGAAGAGGACGTCCTGCTCCCGGGCGATCAACTTGGCGACATTGCTCGGGATCGCCCAGGCCACCGCGTTGCCGACAACGACGCAAATGATGAGCGTCCAGTCCAACAGGGGAGATCGAAGATGTCGCACGCACTGCCTCCACAAGCACAGGGCGAAAGCCTCGCCGTCGAACGGATTATGATCTGATCGGCAACAGCGTCAAACCACCCTCGAATCTTGATACTTGTTCCGTTGACGTCGAATCGAGTTTCGATAAGAACCAGGCCCGCAAGGGCGTGTCGGAAAAGGCATGCCATAAGGAATCGTCGACCACCTCGGGAGCAAGTGCTAATCGACTCCGCCGCGACGACATCCTTAACTTCCCCTGCCAACCCATAGCGCGATCCCCCATCTGGTTCATCATGTAAATTCTATCATTATCCTCCACGACTCCGCGTCGGAGATTACCCGCCGTGGCGGGCGTGAGAATCCCCTTCGATGTTTGTTGTTTTAACGTTCCACCTGCTATACTGGCCCCCAGCCGGTCAACTTTTTCGACATGTGTGAGCCTCGTCATGACGCCGCAAACTGCTGCCGCCACCGCGACCGCTCCCGCGCTCGCCGCGCCGTACAATGAAATGTACGAATCCGGCTCGACCCCGCGGTCGCACTATCGCATCCTCCAGGACCGCCTGAAGGAAATCGGCTCCGACGAAATCCAGCGGCGACAGCAGGCCGCGGACCTTTCCTTTCTCCAGCAGGGCATCACCTTTACGGTCTATGGCGAGACCAGCGGCACCGAGCGCATCTTCCCCTACGACGTTTTGCCGCGGATCGTGACCGCCGCCGAGTGGGACGTCCTCGAGCGCGGCATGGCCCAGCGCATCACCGCCCTCAATCTCTTTCTGCACGATCTTTATCACGACGCCAAGATCGTCGCCGACGGCACCATCCCCGCGGAGCTCGTCTATAGCTGCAAACACTATCGCCGCGAGATGCGCGGCATCGATCCGCCGCGCGGCGCGTATCTGACCGTCGTCGGCACCGATCTCGTTCGAACGCCCGACGGCCGGTTCGCTGTACTCGAAGACAACCTGCGCGTTCCGAGCGGCGTCTCCTACATGCTTTCCAACCGCCAGGTCATGAAGCGCGTCTTTCCCAACATCTTCCGCGACTATGACGTTCGCCCGATCGATCATTACGGCCAGGAATTGCTCGCTTGTCTGCGTGAGGTCGCCCCGGTCTCGCAGGCCGGCGCGAGGATCGTGCTGCTCACCCCCGGCATTTACAACTCGGCGTACTTCGAGCATGCCTTCCTTGCCCGCCAGATGGGCATCCAACTCGTGCAGGGCCAGGACCTCGTCGTCCACGACAACGTCGTCTACGAGCGCACGACGGCCGGACTGCGCCGTGTCCATGTGATCTATCGCCGCGTCGATGACGACTTCATCGACCCCGTCGCCTTCCGCGAGGATTCGCTGCTCGGCGTGCCCGGGCTGATGAACGCTTATCGTGCGGGCAATATCACGCTGGCCAATGCTCCCGGCACCGGCGTCGCCGACGACAAGGCGATGTACGCGTACGTGCCCGACATCATTCGTTATTACCTGAAAGAGGACCCGATCGTCGACAACGTCGAGACGTATCTGATGACGCGCCCCGCCGAGCGCGACCACACGCTGAAGAACCTGGACAAGCTCGTGGTCAAGGCGGTCGGCGAGTCGGGCGGGTACGGCATGTTGATCGGCCCGCACTCGACAAAGGCCCAGCAGGACGAATTCCGCGAGAAGATTCTGGCCAACCCGCGAAACTACATCGCCCAGCCGACGCTGTCGCTCTCCGTCGCGCCCTGTTTTCTCGAAGGCAATATCGAGCCGCGCCACATCGATCTGCGCATTTACATCCTTTTCGGCGAGCGCGCGCGAATCATCCCCGGCGGCCTGACTCGCGTCGCCCTCCGCAAAGGATCGCTCGTCGTTAATTCCTCCCAAGGCGGCGGCAGCAAGGACACGTGGGTGCTCCATGACTAACTCCATTCGCGATCAACGGAGGCCGGCCCCATGATGCTCTCCCGCGTTGCCGATTCGCTCTATTGGATGTCTCGCTACTTGGAGCGCGCGGAGCACATGGCCCGTGTTCTCGACGTCCAGCTTCATATCGCCCTCGACGTCGCACCGCATACCGCCTCCCTCGGTTGGATCTGCCTGCTCAACAGCTTGCGGTTCGAAATGCCCGCCGAGATCAGCGCCGATGCCCGCGCCGTCACCGCCGCCCTGGCGTTCGACCCCAACAGCCCCTGCTCGATCGTCTCCTGCGTCGGCCAGGCCCGCGAGAATGCCCGCCAGATCCGCGAGCAGATTCCCACCGAAATGTGGGAGGAACTTAACCATCTGTATCTGTCGATGCGCGACATGAACACCGATCGCCTGTGGGCCGCCGGTCCGCATGCCTTCTTCCGCGGCGTCCAGCGCGGCGCACAGCTCGTCGCCGGTCTTTCCGATTCCGCGTTGAATCACGGGGAAGGCTGGCAATTTATCCGCCTCGGCCGGTATCTCGAACGCGCCACCGTCCTCGCATGGCTGCTCGATTCGCACTTCGGCATGCGCGGCGCCGACGACGACCAGGAAGCGACACCCTCCGACTTCGTTGCCTGGGCCGGCCTCTTGCGAATGTGCACCGCTTACGAAGCCTACTGCCGCGTCCACACCGTCGAGTTGCAGCCGCGACGAATCCTCGACTTCCTCCTGCTCAATGTTGAGTTTCCCCACGCCATCCGCTTTTGCGCGCGGCAGATCGACAAGGCCGTCACCGGCATCACCGGCTGGACCGGCACGTCCCACGGCGCTCCCGCGCGACGTTTCGCCGGTCGCCTCAGCGCTGATCTCGGCTACGACACAATTGACGAAATCCTCGCCGACGACCTTGGTGGGTACCTGAACACCGTCGTGAAGACCTGTTCCTCCGTTCACAACGCCATTTACGATCAGTACATCGGATATACGGTCGATTCCGTCCTGCAGGGAGAACTCACCGAAGCCTAGCGGTCGCCATCTCGGCGGTCGAGGATCTGACCACTATGTTGTATCGAATTCATCATGTCACCGCCTTCCGCTACGACCAGCCCATCCGCGAGAGCGTGATGGAAGTGCGGATGAAGCCGCGCACCGAAAGCAGCCAGCGCTGCCACGAATTCAGCTTGAAGACGTCGCCCGCCGCTCGCACCCATTCATACACCGATTACCTCGGCAACGTCGTCCAACACTTCGACATTCCTTCGGTCCACGACCACCTCGAAGTCAATGCCGTCGCGCTGGTGGAAACCTACGTCAATGGCGCGACCCCGACGTCAGTGAATGCGAACGCGTGGAACCAGCTCGACGCCCTCGCGGGCAGCGCTGAGCACTGGGACTGGCTCCACTCCAGCCACTATGCCAAGCCCTCCGAAAAGCTCAGCGCCTTCGCCGGGCAGACCGGCCTCCATCGCGAATCGGATCCGCTGACCGTGCTTAACAAGATGCGCGAAGTCCTTCACGCCACGATACGCTACGACCGTGGCAGCACCCGCGTCGATTCGCCGATCGACGAGTGCCTCGACAAGAAGAGCGGCGTCTGTCAGGACTTCGCCCACGTCTTCATTGCCCTTGCCCGCGGACTCGGCATTCCCGCCCGCTATGTCAGCGGTTATCTGTTTCACCGTGCCGGCGATGCCGAGCCCGCGACCGGCGCGGCGACGCACGCCTGGGCCGAGGCCTTCGTCCCCGGCCCCGGTTGGATCGGTTTCGATCCGTCGAACAACTGCGCCGCCGGCGAGCGACACATCCGCGTCGCCGTCGGCCGCGATTACAAAGACGTTCCCCCCAACCGCGGCGTCTTCAAAGGCGCCGCCGACCAGGTCCTCGACGTCCACGTCGAAGTGGAACGCGCATAAGGAGGTTCCGACCGTGAGCGAGCTCACCTGCCAAATCGTCAACGAGCCCGGCGCGGTCGTCCTCAAGGTCGCCGGTCAGATCACCTACGCCGAGGTCGAGGAATTTGAAAAGCAATACGCCCGCGCTGCATCAGCCAAGCCCTCGGTCTTCGTCCTCGACATGAGCGATATCTCCGCGATGTCCAGCGCCGGAATCGGTGCGCTGCTCAAACTCGACGTCAAACTCCGCAGTCAAAAATGCCCGCTGCGCATCGCCGCCCCCCAACCCAACATTGCCGAGGTCTTCCGCCTCGCCCGACTCGACGGCGTCTTCAAAATCCTTCCTTCCGTCGCCGAGGCCCTGCACTAGCGCCCCTCTGCGTCATCGGTGGATCATTCCTTCGACCGTTGACGCTACTGCCCGCAGTTCGCCCCCGCGCACCGGCCGCACATTGAGATCGAAATGTCCGGCAGGCCCAGCGACTCGCGCATCGCCGCCTGGTTCTTCGACGGGATCAGGTCATCCAGCCGCCAGCGACCGTTCGACTCAGGATTCCGTCCCACGTTGAGCAACAGCAACGACGGATTGTTCTGCCATCCCACCGGAAAGATCGTCCGCTCCAGTGTGGAGCGCCGATATTCCGCGTCGATCTCCAGGACTTGCCTTGCGCTCGACGCCGTCGCCATCAGGTCGCCCGCTTCCTGAGTGTGTTCGAGGCCCAGGAGATGGCCCAACTCGTGCGCGGCGATGTTCGCCAGGGCCTGCGCCGCCTCTTCCGCCGAGGGCTGCAACCCCTCGAACATCGCAATATCTTCGGAGTAGATGATCGCCTCCTGCGCGGGCATGACGTTGCCCGTATCGACGCTGTCCGCCAGGCCCAGATAACTGCTGTTGTAGTTCCCGAAATACAGTTTGGAATACGGTTCCGCCGGACGCGCGTTGTGCTTGCTGTCCAGAAGGACGACGTTGTACGCGGCAAGGTCCCGCCGCATCCGGTCGATGAGCAGATCGATTATGTATAGCGTTTGTCCGGCGAACCGCGCCGACATCGCCTCCGCGGTGAACGTGTTCATCACCACCACCGGCTCCAGCGCGATCTGTACGCTTTCTCCGCCTTCGAAGTCCAGCCAGACCACCTGCTGCCGCGGCGCCGTCGCCGGTCTGCCCGAACGCCGGCTCACGCGAATGCCGTACGCGCCGGTCGTCGCCTCCGACGGGGCGGCAAATTGCGTCGCGGTCGACGCCGCGATCCCCAGAAACAGGTTCGGCGAATCCTCGCGGAGAACCTGTCCGATGTACGGATTCAGATTTCCCGAGTAGTAGGCCCGGTCGTTGTTGGCGTCGATCAGGTCCCCATTCCCGTCAAACAGGGCCGCGACCGTGTTCAAGCCGCCTTGCCCGGTGACGTCGATGATGATCGTGTCGCCCGCGTGAGCCGGTCCCAGGGCATAAAGATCGATGTCGCCCGGTGGATCGATCGCGCCTTCGATCTCGATCAGCCCGTCCTCGGGCAACGTCGCCGGTTGCGCCGATTCAAACAGACTGTTGTCGTTCGTGTCTTCATACACGGGACTTTGCACTGGTGTGAGCTTGCCGTCGTCCGAAGGCGTCCGGGCGGCGTTTTCGTCGCCGGGCAACACGGTCGTCCCGCAGCCCGTCACAAATCCGGCGAGCACGAGCATGGCTCCGACGATGACGGCGACATCGATCAATTCGCCGTGCAGCCGGCGAACCTCATTGGCGCGGCGCCGGTGAATCGCCGGCGCGAGGGCCGCAAAGGATTGAATCGTCTCGGCGCAAACGGTCGTCGTAAGAGGGGCGCAAAAGCGCTCGCCTCCGGAGGTCCGGCGGGGGTGCATGGGTCGTTCTCCGGGTGCACGTCCACCGGCTCACCTCCGATCGGGCCAGCCGCTTGAGAAGAATTCGGCCGAAACAAAAAAAAAATATACAATCCACCGTTATCGCATAAGTAAGGCATGTCCCGCGCGATAATCCCTGCCGTCCCGAGCGGGCCATCCATATCGATGCGAATGTCCAGCCGATAATCGGTCGGTGGAGGCTTCTTGCGCCGGCCCATAAGAGTGCGTGTGAATCGTGAGAACAGTGTAGGAGGAATTTGCCGGTCGACTCTATGGAACGATAAGTAATTCGACAAACGGCGGCACGTCATCCATCGTCACGGCTCCGTCGACATTCATGTCAAAGGCGCAGAGAAAATCGCTCGGCGGTTGTCCCGGCGGAACGAGCGCCGACACCATTCCCTGAACGTCGAGGCCGTTGACAGGCAAGACATCCCCGTTGCCGTTGGCGCTGCCACTGGAAAAGATCGTCACTTCGACGGACGATGTGGTTGCGGTCCCGCAGGCGGAGGTCACCACGCACTTGTAATCGGCGCCCGTGTCGGTCGGCAGCGCCGGACTGATCGTAATTTCAAAGGTCTGTGCGCCGCTGATGCGGACTCCATTTGTCAGATCCATCAAACCTCTTCGCCATTGATAGCTCACCGGCGGATCGCCGGTCGCCGTGACCGACAATCCGACCGCTCCTCCTTCACAAGCGGTTTGAGACGTAGGCTGTTGAGTAATCGACGGTGGACTCGGGACAATCGACCATGCGGCAATTTCGGAAGACGATACGGTTCCTGCGGTCGTGAATGCCCCGCCGACGTACAACACCGGTGGATTCGGTCCGGTGCCGTCCTCGTCGTCCACATAGAGACAGGAAACGGTATTGTTCACTCCGCCGTCCAGATCGGCCCATGTCGAGCCGGTAAATCGAGCAATGCGGTTGGCCGTCATACCGTCCGCCGTTGTGAAGGCTCCGCCCGCATGAAGCGAAGCAGGCACCGATCCGGCGCCGTCCGGATCGAAAACCGCGAGTGCATTGATCGTGTTGTTCATTCCCGTGGTCACGGCGGACCACGTCGAACCGTTCCATTGCGCGATTCGATTCGCGGTATTTCCACCGGCCGTCGTAAATTGTCCCCCGACGCACAACTTCGCGCCGCCGCCGTCGTCAAAGACCGTTAGGGCTTGGACGGTGTTGTTGACCCCGCTGCCCAGCGCCGACCAACTGGTGCCGTTCCATTTGGCGATTCGATTCGCGCTGCCGCCGCCCGCCGTTGTAAACCCGCCGCCCGCATACAGGGCCTCCCCGTTTCCGTCGTTGTAAACCGCAAGGGCATTAATCGTGCTGCCCGTCCCCGTTCCCAGCGCGGACCACGTGGCGCCGTTCCACCGCGCGATTTGATTCGCCGAAACTCCGCCGATCGTCGTAAAGGAACCTCCGACGTAAAGTTCTGGCGGGTTGCCGCCCGGCCCGTCGAGGTCCCAGATCGCCAGGTCCTGAACTGTACCCGAGGCGGAGGTTCCGCTCCCTCCCAGCGTGCTCCAACTCGTGCCGTCGAAGGCGGCGATACTGATGACCGATAGCCCGCCGATGCCGGTGAAGCCGCCGCCGCAGATGAGTTTCGGCGCTTCTGGCCCGTCGGCGTCGGCGTCGAATTCAAGAATCGCGCTGACGAACGGCGATGTTCCCGTGATGGTGCCCGACGAAAGTTTGTGCCATCGCCATCCATCCCACTTGGCGATCCTTGGCACGGTCTGTAAACCGCCCGCCATGGTGAAGGTTCCGCCTGCGAAAATAGACCGTTGTCCGCCGACCATGGAAGCGGTGAACGCCAAAATGCTGCCTCCGGAGACCCCGTTACCGAGCGGAGCCCAATCCGTGCCGTTGTAACAGGCGATGTCTTGGGCGGCGAAATCGTCTGCCGTGTTGAAATCCCCGGCGGCAAAAAGCACAGGGCCTTCGCCGAAATCGTGGGAACACATGGCGGCGACCGATCCGCCCGTTCCGGAAAAGTAAACACCTCCCGCCACGACGATCCAATTCTGGGTGGTGATGTCCCAACGAACGATATTGCGAATCAAAGCCGGCACAAAATTGAATGCGCCGCCCGCGTAGAGTTCCGCTCCATTGCCGGAATCAAACACAAACAGTGACGTAATTTCGTTTGATAGAGTTTGCGGCATGGCCGTCCAAGCGAGTCCATCCCAGCGATATACCCTCGCACAACTACAGCCGGCGTCGAAGCTGCAACCGGCGATGAGTTCCTCACCGTTTTGCCCGTCCATGACTGTTAACGAAGTGACGTTTTGCGGCAGACCTCCGGCCAACGCAGACCACGTCGTCCCATCCCATCGGGCGATTCGATTCACGGTCGTCCCGCCCGCCGTCGTGAAGGAGCCGCCCGCGTAGAGTCCGGCGAGCGCCCCGATGGGAATCTGCGCAAGACATTTGACGTCACCGTTCATGCCGCTGTCCAACGGCGTCCACGAATTACCGTCCCATTTCGCGATGTAATTGGCGGACCCACCGCCGGCGGTGGTGAAGGCGCCGCCAACAAAGAGAGCGGGTAGTCCAGGCCCCCCGCCATCGGAGTCGAAGACGACCATCGACCGGGCCGCGCCGTTGCCAAGGCCCGATCCCAAAGCGTTCCAGCTCGCGCCGTCCCATTTTGCGATCCGAGACGCAGCGGTTCCGTCGATTGCCGTAAAGTTCCCGCATGCATACAACGCAGGCGGCTGGGTCCCGCCGTCGTCGTCATCAAAGACTTCGATGCCATAGATGTGACGATTGCCGGTGCCGCTGGTCACCCCGGCGCCCAACCCGCTCCAGATCAATCCGTTGTATTTCATGATGTCTTTGCAACTGACGCCCGTGCAGCCGTCGAACAGACCGCCGACATAAACTGTGGGACCGGTGCCGTCATCAAAGACCTTGATGCAATGAAACGAAGTGGCGGATGAATCAGATTGGTACTGAAACGTCGTGGGGATGTGAAAACCCTCTTGCCATCCCAGAGGGCAATCGGCTCGCGATGGGGAACAAAGAATGCCGCCCAGTGTCAGAGCGCAAAGAATGGCCCATGCTTCGATCGTTGGTTGTGAGGGATAATTTAATGCAAAGTCGATGGACCGAAAAATGGTCTTGGACATTGAACGGCCTCCCGTTCTTCGACTTGGTATTGCAATACTCCCGCGATCCTAACGATTATGACGGACGATGTCCAGTTTTGGCGGGTTGTTTATTCACAATTTTTGAGTCGGGCGGGCCTGGCCGACGCCGTAAACGCTGCTTTCTCGCTTGGGGTTTTCATGACATAGCGTTTCAATGCCGTCATGCGGTACGACATTTTCGCGATTCGTGACCGACTCCTCATTGCCGATGGCGATACGCACGGTGAGCTGATCGCCCGGGGTTGGAACCGGCCCGATCTCTGCGAGGCCGCGAATCTCGAAAAGCCGGAATGGGTCCGCGATATTGCCGAAGCCTTCCTCGATGCCGGCGCGCAGATTCTCGTTGCGAACACGGAGGCGGCCAATTCCCTGGTCCTTGCCGGGCGTCCGGAAACAGGAGAATGGTCGCCCGATCGCATCGCCGAAATGGCTCGCCGCGGCGCGGAGATTTGCCGAAAGGCCGTCGATGATTTCCCCGCGAGGGATCGCTTCGTCGTCGGCGCCGTCGGACCCGTTCAACAACTCCTGATGCTTGGCGAAGTCACGGAAGACCACCTCGCCTCGGCCTATGAACAGCAGATCAAAGCCCTTGCCGGCGGCGGTATCGATGCGATCCTCTGTCGCGGCTTCACCGAACTGGCCACTTTGCAAATTGCCGTTCGCGCCGGGCGGGAGACCAATTTGCCCGTCGTCGCCACGATGGCCTTCGACGCCGGCGCCGACCAAACTGAAACGACGCTGGGCGTCAGCGTCCCGCAGATGTGCGAAGCGCTGGCGGACGATCTTATCGCCGCCATCGGTTGCGACGGCGGCCAGGCCCCCGACGCCGCCGCGAGCCTCGTCGCGCTCTTCAAGCAATCGAGAAAACTTCCGATCTGGTGCGCCATCGACGCCGGTCTACCGCAACTCATCGACGGTCGCGCCGTCCATCCCGAGACGCCGGAGCAGTTCGCCGAACGATTGAAACCCCTCGCCGCAGCCGGCGCGAACATCATTGCCGGCCGACGCGGCGTCTCTCCCGCCCACATCGCCGCGCTCGTCAAGTCGGCACGATCTCCCAAACGCCGGAGCTGAATCCATTGCCCTGCTGGTAACGATTCAGGCCGCCGTGCGAGGCGGTTTCGTGCAATAGGGAACGAACCTGATCGCACGCGCGATTTGAGTGCCAGGTCCTCCCCGTTTTTGTTGACATGATGTCCCAGTGAAATCTAAGATAGTGGGCGAGGGCGGGTAGCACCTTGACTCGATTCGGAAAATCGCTGGTCTGCGTCTTTCTCGCGTTGGCTGCGTGGGATCATGCCAACGGGCAGTCCTATCTCTCGCAGTATGATCTCACTCCTTCACAATACCAGACGAACTACGACAACCTGGTGCCTCAGGGCTATCGACCCCTCGCAATCACCGCGCATGAATCGCCCACACTCGGACCGGTCTTTCAAGTCGTCTGGGTCCAGGATGCCTTCACGAATTGGGCGTCGGCGATTGGACAGACGTGGACCGATTACCAGGTTTATTCCCAGACTCAATCGTCCCAGGGATTTCGTCCGCTCGTGGTTGAGAATTACGGCGCCTTCCCCGACGAGCGCTACCTCAGCATCTGGGTCATGGATGGGGCCCCTTCCGCCTGGCAGGCCCGGTACCAAATGTCGTCGTCCGATCTTCAGACCCAGATCAGTCAACTCGGCGGCTCCGGCTATCGTCTGTATTGGATCTCCGGCTGTGGGACGGGCGCGAGCAGGAAATTCTCGGGGCTTTGGACGAACGACGGATTGGCGAAACTCAACATCGTCGATCGCACCCCCGCCTCGTATCAAAACGACGTCCGAAGCTATCGAGGCGGCGGCTAT
This sequence comes from uncultured Planctomycetaceae bacterium, assembly GCA_964414585.1. Lineage (GTDB taxonomy): Bacteria > Planctomycetota > Phycisphaerae > UBA1845 > UTPLA1 > DATEMU01. Next base: position 81,093 of record CAYPXR010000097.1, on the reverse strand, counting down.
CGGCTGATCAGCGCCACGAGCAACAACGGCTCGCAGTTTCCTTTGCTCAGCGGCGTCACCTCCCTGTCGGAGCAGCCGCCGTGGGAATGCTTTTTCGACCAGACGCTGGCGGAGCTGAATTCGACGACCGCTCAGTATTCGGCCCTGGGTTATCGCGCGACCTTCGTCACGTCCTATGAGACGACGAGCGGGTCGAGGTATACATCGTCTTGGGAAGAGATCCCCAAACCCAAGGTGTGGACCGTGACCGGCCCGGCATCGCCACTGAATTCGAACTTCGACGCGAGCATTCAACAATTCATGCAGGTCCGGCATATTCCCAACGCCGCCCTGGCGATCACCAAGAACAGTCGACTGGTCCTCGCGCGAGCTTATACCTACGCCCCCGTCGATTGGACGGTCACGCAGCCGGAAACCCGTTTTCGGGTGGCCAGCCTTTCGAAGACGCTGACGGGCGTGGGTGTGATGAAGTTGATCGAAAACGGGCTGATCGGCATCGATCAAGCCATTAGCACAATCCTCGACACGAGCGGCTGGGTGGACGCCCGAATCAACCAAGTCACAGTGCGGCATCTCCTGCAGCACCGGGCCGGTTGGAACGCGAGCGTCGGCACGGAGCCGATGTATAACGATCTATTGGTCAGTACGACGACCGGCCAACCCCTCCCGACGACGCCGCAGATGATCATCGATTACATGTCCACCAAGCCGTTCGACTACGATCCGGGCACGGGGTACACCTATTCCATCTTCGGATTTGTCGTTTTGGGTCGGATCATTGAGGTGGTGACGGGCACGGACTATGAGACGTGGATGCGGGAAAACATTTTTTCTTCCATTCAGGTATACGGGCCGCGACTTGCGAATTCCCTGTTGGACGAACAATACCCGGGCGAACCGCCTTATGTCGATCCGTATCAGCGCGTGAACCGAACCGTCATGGGGCCGGGCACTCCGGAATGGTTGCCGCTGACCTACGGGGCCCTGAACATCCACAGTCTGTTCTCGTCGGCCGGCTGGATTTCGTCGGCGGTCGATTACGCGCGGTTTCTAACCGCGTTTGACGATCCGGATCATTCGCCGTTGCTTTCGCGGGCTACCATCGACCTGATGTGGAGCCCGCCGCCCGGAACACCGCCGAACGCGCCGTGGTATTACGCGGACGGCTGGAACATCAATCCCCTTGGCCCGCCCGGTCTGTTCTGGGCGTCTCATAGCGGGTCGATGGTTGGCTCGGCGACGTATTACACGCGTCGGCACGCCGGCGTGAATTGGGTGATCTTGTTCAATACCAGCGACATCGTGGGATTGCCGGGGACCGCGCAAATCAACCAGGAGCTGGACACGCTCATCAACGGCACGACGCAATGGCCGACCGGCGATTTCTTCGGCCTGTTTGGACGCGGCGACGTGGACTGCAACGGCGAGGTCTCCATCCTGGACGTCCCGGCCTTTGTGCTCAGCCTTACCGACCCCGACGGTTATGCATTGACCTATTCGAATTGTCCGTCAACGCGCGGCGACATGAACGGTGACGGCGCCGTCAACGGCGGGGACATTCAGGGATTCGTTGACAAACTCGTTTCCGGTATCTGATGGGGTTGTCACACGACCGTAGCCGTATGGAAGCCGATTCTTAAATCGTCGGGCGTAGGGCCCGGGGCTGTGGATGAATGACGATCGTTCTCGTGCGTGCTGGAACTGTCGGTGACGAAAGGCGAACATTGGCCCGGAAGTTCTGGGACTAAAGCTCCTTATAGGCTTCATGGATTCGCCTGCCCCGCTTGATTACTCATCTAACTTCTGTATAATAAAGTGCTTGGATTGATGGGCCGGGCTTTCGGCCTGTTGGTCCAGCGCGCCGGGTTCCGCCAGACCACTGGGAGGGGCGGGGCCCAGAAAACAAACGCCGCTACCTGCCATTAGTGCTTTCGGTAGTTTGCCACGCCGTCCGTCCGAAGATGACCAGCGGAGGTACCCTCATGTTCGTCCGACCGACTTTTTCGCAATGTATTCTCACTGCGCTCGCGCTGACGGCCTGCTGCTTTCTGGGCCCGTTCGCTTTCGCCCAGGAACTTTCCACCGACATGGTCGGCCAGAGCGAACAGGCGTGGAAAGCCTGGAGCACCGCTTCGACCGCCCTCGAACGGGATGAAAAAGATGCCGCCGCCAAGAGCTTTGACGATGTTGCGGCGATGAACCTTTCGGACCTGCGGCTGGCGCTGATGGCCGATCGCACGGGCTCGCTGCGCCTGGAAGCCTGGGCCAAGAGCGACGACGCTCCGGCCTCGGTGAAGACGCTCATGGAAAAAATCACTGCCGGTCGAAAACAAAAGACGCTCGCCGAAGACGGCTGGCACTTCGCGGCGATCGGCCGCTTCAGTTATGCCGATGCTAATTTCAAAGCCTTGGACGATTCCAACCCCGACCCGGTCGCGCTGCTCGAACTCGCGCGGGCCAACCCGAATCGCCATGCGATCCTCATCAAGCTCATTTCCAACACCGAAGTCGGTCCCTCCGCCAAGCGCTTTCTCGAAATCCTCGGCCGGGGCGAGGAAATGCTGCGGATGGATCCTTACGAGATCGCCTCGAATGTCGCCAAGCTCGCCGGTTCGCCGCGCGTCGCGTTCAACGCCGCCAGCCGGCTCAAGGAGTCGGGCGAATACGCGATCCCGCACCTGATTCAGATCCTCCAGAATCCCGAGAAACGGGCGTTGCACCCCGCGATCATCCAGCTTCTTCCTCAGATCGGCCGGGCGGCGCTGAACCCGCTGTGCGTCGCGCTGGGGATGGAAGACAACGTGACGCGGCAAATCCTGATCAACGCCGCCGCGCAGATCGGCTATCGCCAGGCGCTGCCATACCTGGCCAAGGTCGCCGACGATTCCAAGGCCAGCGCCGAAGTCCGCGCTGCCGCGAAGCAGGCGATGGCGACGCTCGGCGATGCGACCGATGATCGTTCGAAGCTCTTTTTCGAACTGGCCGAGGGCTATTACAACGACATCGATTCGCTCCGCGCCGACGCGCGGCGCGACACGGCCAACATCTGGTATCTCCGCGATGGTGAACTGCGGCTCATCGAGGTGCCGACGTTGATTTTCAACGACGTCATGGCGATGCGCGCGTGCGAAGAAGCGCTCATCGCCCAGCCCGACAACACGGTGGCGACGGCGTTGTGGCTCGCGGCCGATTTCCGGCGCGAGGCTAAGCTGGGGATGAACGTCGAAAGCGAAATGGCCGACGCCCTGGCCGCCAAGGACGGCACGCGGCCCGAGGGTTATCCGCGGGCGATCTACTTCGCGCGTGCGGCCGGGCCCAAGTACAACCACATGGTTCTGGCCCGCGCCTTCAAGGATCGCGACCCTGGCGTGGCGCTGGGGGCGATCGCGGCGCTGTCCGAGACCGCCGGAGAGCCGAGCCTCGTCGGGGCGGAAGACATCAAACAACCTCTCGTGCAGACGCTTGCGTTTCCCAGCAAACAAGTGCGGATCAAAGCGGCGCTGGCCCTGGGCCGCGCGCTGCCCAAGACAGGATTCCAGGGATCGGAGAACGTCGTGCCGGTTCTGGCCGAGGCGCTCGCGCAATCCGGCCGGCCGTCGGCGCTGGTCGTCGATCCCGACGCGTCGAACGGCAACGCCTTCGCGGCGATCCTGCGAGGACTCGGTTTCGATGCGGCCGTCGGCGCCGATTTGAACAAGGCCCGCGACAACGGACAGAAAGCCAATCTGACGTCGTTCGACGTGATCCTCCTGGCCAGTGACCTGGCTCAGCCGGATGCGGCGGCGGCCGTGGCCGATCTGCGCAAGGACCTGCCGACCGCCGCGACGCCGATTCTCGTCGTCGTCAAGGAAGGGCAGATGAACAAGGCGATTCTCGCGAGCCGCGCCGGCGCGGGCGTCGAAATCCTTCCGGCCGAAGTGACGCAGCTCGGCGATCCGGAAAAGATCAACCAGCAGGTTTCGTCGCGGATCGGCCGGGCGGCACAGGCCCTGGGCATGAGCCCGCTGTCGATGGAAATGTCGATGGGCCTGGCGCTTCAGGCGGCCGACGTGCTGCGGATGATCGGTCTGAGCAATCTCAAGGTGTTCGATTTCTCGCGGGCGGTCCCGGCGTTGATCACAGCGCTGGCCAGCCCATCGGAGACGCTGCGGATTCGGTGCGCGCAGGTGCTGGCGCTGGCTTCGAGCGCTGATGCGCAAGTGGCGATTGGCGAGGCGGCCATGAATGAGAAAAACAGTCCGGCCGAGCGAGTTTCGAAATTCGCCTCGCTGGCGGAATCCGCCCGGCGGAACGGCAACCTGCTCGGTTCGAGCGACCTGGTCACGCGGCTGATCGATTTCGTGAAAAACGAAAAGGACCTCGTCCTCCGCACGGCGGCGTCGCAAGCGTTGGGCGCGCTGGACCTCCCGTCGAACAAGGCGAGCGAAATCATCCGGTCGCAGTACAACGGTTGACGAAGCGTCAAAGAGCCCAAAAGTCAAAACGTCGAAAAAAGGAGACAAATGGTTCGCCATTTGTACCATCACCAATTGCTCACCCATCGAGGCCTTGGCCCAGATATTCTTGGTCCTATCATTAGGGCATGACCGTTCTCGATACGTTTGTATCCTCTGCTAGTGACGCGACCGCAGTCATGGACGTGCTTCAGAAGGCCGTTAACGGCATGACTCGGAAGAACGCCCCCATCGCTCGCGAAATGCGTATTGATCGTTATTTTGTGGAACTGCGGGCCGCCAGTGATCTCGATCTTCTCGTCCTGGGTTTTACCATCAACGACTTGATTGGCGTGGATTTGTCGATCGACGATTGGAAGTTTCTGACGGGACAAGATCTGTGCAAGTCGAAGGAGGAATGGGAGACCAAATATGCTCCTATGTTTACGTTTGGCCGCCTGGCGGACTTGATTGCGAGCCGCGCCAAGCTCGGTACGATCCGGCCCGCCACGATCATGGGGGCCACGTCTTTGTCCGCCGGCGCCTTTAAGCGTATTGAGATGATCGCGAGAGAGATCGACAAGCGAATCGCGTCGTTCGCGCCGAGCACACCGATTCTGGATCGTTTCCGGGGGCGAAAGCTTCGTCAGTTTTGGGCCCGGCTTCGCGCGCTTTCCGGCAATCGTGTACCGTCCATGGTGTCTAGCAAGATTGACCGCGCTCTTGAATGGCTGGGCGGATTGTCGGGCATCCTCCTTTGTCTCTTTTTTTACGGGATCATCGCATGGGAGTTGGCGACGCTGATTGGTCTTAGTCCTGCGAGCCAAGTCACGTCGTGGTGGTTTGTCTTTGCTTTTCCCCCTGTCGCCTTGTTTGTCTCGACTCGGTTGCTGCTGTTGGTTGTCGATCGGATTCGGCCCCCATCGTCCATATTGCCGAACGGCATCGAAACCTTTCGAGATTTGGCGATGCTCGTTGCCGGCGAGCGCGGGGGGTGGTGCGAGAAGTGCGGGTATGATTTGACGGGGTTGACGAGCGCGCGGTGTCCGGAATGCGGGACGGAGGTCGCGAAGATGCCGCTTCCATTCAGCGGTAAGAATGGCTAGTGGGCGAGGGAGACGAGAGCCGGGGCTTGCGCCGCCGGCTCGGATGGCGGCGTCGGCGTACTTGTTCGAGCACATCATCGGGGCTAACCTATTGCGATGGCGACGGCGAGCGATCGGACGATGTTTGAGATTTACCGCGAGGCGGATTACGGCCGCCAGTATCGCGTCGTCTATTTCACCGAGCTCGACGAACACAACAAGGAAGCCGAGATCAACCGGGCCATGGCCGGGGAACATTTCTTCGACGGCTTTCTGCGGGACCTTCGCAAGGACGAGGGCAAGCGGCGCATCAACGAGATCGTCGCGCGGCTGAACAAGGGGGAGTCGCTCACGGCGGACGACGTCGAGCGGGAGCTGGCGGCGATAGAGTGAATGTCGAATGACGGATAGCGAATCGCGAAATCGCCGCAGGCGGCGGCGGATATCGGGCTGGATCGGTTTCTTTCGGATTGGAAAAATCTGCAGGCGTAACCCCACCCCGTCGTAAGGGTAGGAAATCCGGGAGTTTTGAATAGCGAAAGAATCGCGCGGGCGGAGAGGATGCGCGCGGCAGGTTAACCACTGGTAATCGATCCCTCACCCCCGCCCTCTCCCTGTGAGAGTGAAGGTGAGCGGAGACGGCGGCGCGCTAGAACCAATGCGGCGAGGAGCAAAAGAGCGCCCAAAAGTTGGAGGCCGACGCGGCTGGTCCATTCGCGGACTGCGGGCGTGAGGAGATCGCTGGACAAGAAAAAGATGGCGAAGGCCGCGGTGGTCAGAACGAGCTGTCCGCGGCGGTCGCGGTGCAGCGGGTCCGGCGCGATTGTTGCGATCAAAAAGGCAACGGCCGGGATCAGGATGCAAAAGTGGCCGGTCCAGGTGTAACCGGAGAGGGCCAGGCAGACTGGCGCGACGAGGGACCATTCGAGGCAGATCGTCGGGACGTCGTCCCGACGCGTTGGGCCTCGGCAACTCCAGGCAAGCAGGGCGACCAGCGCCAGGGCGAGAGTCCGCTGGATCACATGGATCGATCGAGGCAGCAGATGGACCCAGCCGAGCCGGTCTTCGACGGGAACTGTTTCTGAATTGCCGAGCAATCGATTGGTGACGCCGACAAGGGATTGATTCATGCCGGCCGAATCGACATCGCCCTTGGAGACGAAAGCGCCGACGACATGGTCATACCATCGAACGAGCAGCGCGTGATTCGTCCGTGGCGTTAGCAGAACGAGGGGTGCGATTTCCAGGAAGACGACCGTCGCAAGAGTGAAGCCCGCGAGCGCCGCCCAACGACGTTTGTAGAGAAGGTAGACGGCGTAGAGCGCCGGGGTAAGCTTGATGCAGGTCGCGAGGGCCACGCAGGCGCCGGCGAGGAAGGGTCGCCGGATGACCATTAGCCAGAGGCCGGCGACGACGCAAAGGGCGATGAAGAGATTGACGTTGCCATGACGGAGGTCGGAAACGATGAAGCGCAGGCAAACGAGGATGGTGAGAGTCTTGGCCCACGGAGGGAACGGGCCCACGCGCGGGGCGAGATTCCAGATCGCCGCGAAAATCAGCCCGATGGAAACGAATTTTCCGAATTGCCAGAGGATCGCGGCGGCGGTGACGGGAAGATGCGTCAGCGGTCGAAGGAGCACCAGGAAGAAGGGTGGATAGAGGTAATCGGGGTGGTGCTCGTAGAGATGGTCGTCCTGGCCGATTTCGGCGGCGTAGGGCAGCCAGCGTTTGAGGGTCGGCGTACGTCGCTCCATGGCGCGGGTGAAGTAGATCAGGTCGGCGACAACGACGCCGAGTACGATCAGGATCAGCAACGCGCGGGGCCACGAAGCTCCAGAAGGGTTCGAGGGAGGATTCTGCACGTCGGACTCCGGGCGACGGGTTCAATGACAGGCGGACGAACCGCGCTGGCGAATCGTCATCGCGGAGGTTCGTCGTCGCAAGCCCTTTGTGGATTGGGTTGTGTCGGTGTCGGGCGATTCGGATCGATGGATGGCGTGCCGCCGTTCAAGTAGGATTCGCTTGGAGAAGAGGCGGAATTCGGTCCACGGAGGGGGTATTCGTGCCACGGGCACCGTACGCAGAGGACGAAAGTATTTTCGATTCAGGTCTTGAAGCGTCTTCGGGGCGGCAGCGGCGATGCGTCGCCGCGATTTGCGTCTTGCTGGGCGTAGCGGTTTTTGTTCGTGCGGCGGCGCGACTGCCTTGCATCAGCCGCGACGGCGTTTTTTTCGTCGAATTTGCCGAACAGATTCGTGCCGATCCGTCGGGGGCGATGGCAGGGCAGACAAAGCAGCCGGGATATTCGATTTTTCTTCTGGGTTTGCATTCGCTCATTGGGCAATTCGTTTCCAGCAACGGGCCGAGGTCGTGGGAGATTTGCGGACAGATCATCGCGGTGCTCGGCGGGGCGGCGGTGGTGTGGCTAATTTATTTGCTGACGCGGCGGTTATTCGACGCGACGACGGCGTTGATCGCGGCGCTGCTGGCGGCGTTCTGGCCGCAGCTTGTGACGCTGTCATCGGACGTTCTCTCGGATTCACCACATCTGGCGTTATATCTGGCGGGGTTGTTGCTGGGGTTGCGGGCGATTGGAAGAGACGGATCCGCAGATGACGCAGATCATCGCAGATGGGAAACGCTCGCGGCTTGCGGGTCGGTATGCGGGGTCGCCTATTGGTTGCGGCAAGAGGCGTTGGGGGCGATGGCGGCGGTGGTGATTTGTTTGTTGTGGCCAACAAGCGTCATCGCGTGGCGGAGACGGGTTGCGCGGGCGGCGGTGGTGGCCACAGCATTCATCGTTGTGGTCGCGCCATACTCGATCGCAGTCGGAAAGGTGATGCCGAACAAATCGATCAAGGACTTGCTGTTCGGGAAGGTGAAGCAAGAGGGGCAAGCAGATGGCGCAGACGAATACAGATATGGGATGCCATATCTGAAAGTTCAACAAGCGGGGCCGGTGGTTTGGTGGGATGCGCCGATCAAGATGGCGGCCGGGTGGGGCAAGTCGGGACGATATGTCTTGTCGACGCTGGCCCTGGTGGGATTTTTTTGGAGGCGCATGCCGAAGAGCGATCCCACGGTGAAACGGCTCGTCATGATCGCGGCGTTATTACAGATCCTCGCGGCGCAAGCGCGAGGGATGCAGTATGGGATTATTAGTGACCGATATTTGTTGATCCTGGCCGGGCTTTCGATTCCATGGTCGGCGTCGGGGTTGTGGGCGATCTCCCGATTTGTCGGCGAGCGATATCTGCAAGGTCGTGAGGCGATTGGGCGTTCGGATGTCGCGCGGCGCTCCTTGACCGTCGCGGCTCTAATCGCGATTGCTCCGATGGCGTATTATGACTTGGTGCCAGCGCCGTCGGGAGCGCGGTGGGAGCGGGAGGCGGGGGCTTGGATTGCCGAGCATGCGACGAAAGGCGATGTCGTGGTGGCCGCGCATCAACGGTCGCCGGTGTCGTTTTATGCCGGATTGGAACGGCAGTGGCCGGTCGGCGAAGGGATTGATCGGGCCCTGAGCCGCGCGAGTGCGGCGTGGGTTGTAGACGATCCGACGATGAATCGGATGACGGGGGATGAAAAGGCGTTGTTGGCGGAGTGCCGCGAGCGGATGAGCGAACTTGAACCGTCGCGGATCTGGGAGGCAGACGGGGAGAGACCGGTCAAGGTGTATAGAATAGGGAGATCGAAGTGAATGTGATGGATGAGGCGATGCGGGAACAGGTGGGTCGGGCGCTGGGGCGGATTCCGAGCGGATGCGCGATCGTGACGGCGAGGGCCGGTGGACAGCGGACCGGCATGCTCGCGTCGTGGGTGCAGCAGGCCTGTTTCGAGCCGCCGATGGTGAGCGTGGCGATCAAGAAGGGTCGGCCGGTCGCGGGGCTCATTGACGAGTCGAAGGAATTCGTCCTGAACCTGTTGGGAGAGAGCCCAACGGCGATGTTCAAGCACTTTGGGAAGGGGTTTGAGCCGGGTCAGGATGCCTTTGCGGGATTGGAGGTGCGAGACGTGACCTGCGGGGTGGAGATTCCGGATCAAATCGCCCGGCTGTCGGTCCGGGTTCGGGGGCAGTGCGAGGCGGGCGATCACGTCGTTTATGTAGGTGAGGTGGTCGAAGCGAAAGCGGGTGAGATTCGGCCGCCACATGTGCATGTACGAAAAAACGGGTGGACGTATTAGAATGTTGAATGGCGGATAGCGAATAGCGAAAGTCGGGAACATGAATCCATCGACATTGATCGCCGAAGCGTGGATCAGTCTTGGAAAGAACAAGGTGCGGACGGCCCTGTCCATGCTCGGGATCGTCATCGGCGTGGGGGCGGTGATTACGCTGGTGGCAATGGCCCAGGCGACGAAGATGCGGATAGAGGACGAGATCTCGCGGTTGGGGGACGATTGGATGTTCATCCGCAACTTCGGAGTGCAGACATCGGGCATTCGGAAGCAGGACGTGGAGAGCAAGCCGCAGCAGACCAAGTACGACGCGAACGCGATCAACGAGCAATGCTCGGCGGTACGGGCGGCGACGCCGTCCAACCGGATGACGATGCAGGTCCGGTCGAGCTTCGGGAATTATTCGACAAACGTGCAGGGGATTTACCCGAACTATCTCGACATCCGTCGATGGGAAATGACGTCGGGGCGCAAGCTGGAAGAGGTCGACGAGACGGCCAAGCGGCCCGTGTGCGTCATCGGTCAGACGGCGGCGCGGGAGCTGTTTGGTTCGATCGATCCGGTAGACGAAGAGATCACGGTGAAGAATTCGCGGTTTAAGATCGTCGGGCTTCTCGATTACAAGGGGATGAGCGACAACCGGGACAACGACGACATTATCCTTTTTCCGTATTCGACGTTCGAGCGTCGAATCGCCGGGGCGGAGGTCTCACAGACGCTGTTGGCGGCGGCGGCGTTCGGCGTCGACCCGAAGGTGGCGGAAGACCAGATTCGCCGGCTGCTTCGCGAGCGGCACAAGCTGCGCGACGAAGACCCGGACGATTTTCGGATTTTCGCGTTGTCCGAATCGGCGGCGGTGAAAGAGCAGTCGAGCGAGTCGTTTACGTGGCTGCTGGGAATGATCGCCAGCGTATCGCTGATTGTCGGGGGTATCGGGATCATGAACATCATGCTGGTGAGCGTGACGGAGCGGACGCGGGAAATCGGCTTGCGAATGGCGATCGGCGCCAGCGGCGGCGAGATCATGATGCAATTTCTGATCGAGGCGATCGTCCTGTGCACGCTGGGAGGGATCGTCGGGATGTTCAGCGGATGGGGATTCAGCTATTTCCTCACGTCGTGGAAGGGCTACGAAACCGCGGTGTCGTACTGGATCGCCGGGATCGCGCTGGGATTCGCGTTCGCCACGGGTGTGTTTTTCGGATTTTACCCGGCGTGGCGGGCGAGCCGGTTGGATCCGATCGAAGCACTGCGGTTTGAATAGATTTCGAAGATCCCGCGTTGAATTCTTCACTGGCCGCGGGCGCGCTGGGCCTTGTCCCGGTAGATAATGGCGCGGTCCGCGTCGCGATTCCTTTCGTAATAATCCGCAAGCATGGAACAGGCGTCGGCGAACATGCCGGCGCTGGGGTCGCCTCGTGGATCGAGATCGCCCGGAGGGAGCTTCCGTTCCAGCAATTCGACTGCTTTCTGCAAATAAGGGGCGGCTTCGGCGGAATGACCGAGTTGCGTAAGGATTTGGCCGACGGCGAATTGGGCACGTGGTTCAGAGGTGTCGGCCTGCACGGCGAACCGGGCGGCTTCGAGCGCGTGGCGCTGGTCGCCAAGGTCGTGGAGTCCCTGGGCGATGATGAGAAGTTTTGAAGCACCGGTTGGGTGCAGGTCGAGCGCGCGGCGAAAGTGATCGACGGCGTTTGACGAAAGCCCCAACCCTTTCTCCGCGGCGGCGAGATTGCAATAGAAGAGTGGATGATCGGGTCGTCGATCCACGCAGGACTGGAACAGGGGCCGCGCTTCCCCGAAGCGCTTTTCCTGGAGGAGAAGGATGCCGAGATTGTTTCGGGCGTTACAGGAATCGGGATCGAGCGCGATGGCGTGTTGCCAAAGGGATTTTGAATCTCGCCAGACGGCGCATTGACGCCACGTCAGCGCGGCAAGGCCTGCGAGCAGAAATAGCAATGCGAAACGGGTCGCTTGGATTGCACGGTTATTGAAAACCGCGGCGGCAATGAAAATGGCGATAGGGATGCAAGCGAGATAGGTGTAGCGGTCGGCGACGAGTTGCGGTCCGGACTGGGTGAATCCCAGGACGGGAGAGAGAATGATGAAATAAATCGTCAGGACGGCCACGAGCGAAGGGAGTCGACGGCGGAGCGCGATGACGAAGACAAGAAGGACCACAAGCGCGACGACGGGGACGACGAAGCGAGGTGCGAGGGGATCAAAGGGGACTGGGAATTCATAGATCGGATTGAGGTTGAAGGGCCAAAGGGTCTTGGCAAGATAAAAGACGACGCCATAGCCGGCCTGGGCAAGCCGCTGAAGGGGGGTGTGTTGGGCGAGCGATTCCATGCCCGCGTAGGACTGGCATTTGAGCGCCGTCCGCGCGATGAGAAGGGCGGGGATGGCGTATGGGATTTTTTCAAGAAGGATGGCGCGATTGCGCTGGGAAAACAAATGGCGGGCATCCAGGCGGAATCGGCGAAGAGGATAGACGTCGAGCACGAGGAGGACGGCGGGCAGCGTGATGCCCCAGGCTTTGGAGAGGAGTGACAGAACGTAAAGAAGAATGGAGGCGATCAACCAAAGAATGGGATCGCCGTGGCCGACAGCATATCGGAGGTAGCAGAGGATCGCCGGCACCAGGAAAAAGGTGCAGACCAAATCGCGGCGTTCGGTGATCCAGGCGACCGATTCAACGCGCAGGGGGTGTAGGGCGAAGAGCAATGCCGCCAGGGCGGCGGCGAGGCCATCGTGAGATGTCTGACATAACGGCGCCGCGGGCGCTGAGATGGTATCAGGTTCGCGTGTGCGCGAGAGAAGCAGAACGCGGAGCGCTAGGAAGTAGACCAAAACGGCACAGGCGGCGTGGACGAGAAGATTTGTCAAGTGATAGCCGAAGGGGTTCATGCCCCAGATGCAGTAGTCGAGTCCGTGAGTGAGCCAGGTGACAGGCTGGTAGTGGCCGAGGATGGAGACGGTGAACATCCAGCCGATCTGCGCAGGACCGAGCCCGCGGTAGTCCGGATTGTTGACGAAGAGGACGTCGTCGTCCCAGTTGACGAAGTCGCCTTTGAGGGCGGGAAGGAACGTGACAAAGGTCACGACGAAAATGAAGAGGGGGATCAGACGACGCATTCGGAAAATAAAAAGGTGAATGCGTCAAAAAGTCAAAGAGAGGCGGTTATTTCAAGAAAGGGTTGAAGCGGCGTTCCTGGCCGATGGTGGTGACGGGGCCGTGGCCGGAGTAAACCTCGGTTTCGTCGGGGAGGGCGAAGAGGTTTTGCTTGATGTTGCGGATGAGGGTGTCGTGGTTGCTGGTGGGGAAGTCGGTACGGCCAATGGAGCCGTCGAAGAGGGCGTCGCCGACGATGACGAGGCCGGCGGTCGCACAGTACAAGGCGCGGCCGCCGGGGGAATGACCGGAGACGTCCAAAACATGCCACGTCGTGCCGTCGAGGGTGAGTTGCGTACCGGGCGCGAGGTCGTGCGTAACTTTGACATCGGGCGCAAAAGGCATGCCCATGCCTGCGGAGAGGTTGGCGCGAGGATCGGTGAGCGAGGTTTTTTCTTCCGCGGCGATCCAGACCGGCAACGGTTCGAGGGCGTCGAGCACTTCGGGGATGCCGGCGATGTGATCGGCATGACCGTGTGTCAGGATGAGGGCGTCGGGTTTGATTTTCTTCGCGGCGATGTGTTGAAGAATCTGCTTCGCTGAGGGCGGGAGACCAGGGTCGATGATCCAACAGGGGCCGGCATCGCGATGCCAGACGACATAGGCGTTTTCGCCGAAATTAGGGTCAATGAAGCACGCGATCTGCACGCTATTCGCCATTCCTGGCAACGTATCCGATCAATCGGTTGGCGTCGAGGACGATGAGGGCGTTGTCACGGGCGTAGAGGCCGCCGAAGGAGGCAAGGGGCTCCGTGAGAATCGACTCGGACGAGCCGAGGGCAAGGGGTCTGCCGTTGTCGCGACGGTAGGCCGTGATGCGATATTGCACGGACTGCGCTTCGGGAACCTGGGGCTCCTGGCGCGTGCGATCCTTTTCTCCACGCGGAGATTCCGGCGCAATGGTGATGATCCGATCGCTGAGAAGGCGCGGTGGCTGGATTCCGCGCGCGGCGGGGCAGGGTGTAGTCCAGAGTGTGCGGCCATCGTCGAGATCGAGTGCGGAAAGGGCGACATCGGAGGCGACGTAGAGAATGCCGCCGTCGGATTGGCAACTCAGCGCGGTAAACTCATCGGCGAACGATGAAGATCGCCAAAGGACGCGGCCCTCTTCGAGGTTGTAGCGGGTGAGCCGGCGGCCATCGGAACTGACAACGAGGCTGTCGGCGTCGATTTGAAGCGTGGGTGAGAGGAAGTGGTCGGGGGCGGTAATCTTCCATTGCGATTTTCCGTTCGCGGGGTCAAATCGCTCGATGGACGCGGTACGGACGACGAGGACACCAGTTGGATCGAGACCGCCGGTGAGATCGAGCGATTGGGCCGGACTCTTTTCATCGGTCTTGATCTGTCGAAGGAGGTGACCGCTCTGTGCGTCGAGGACGGTGATGGAATAATCGCCGGACTGCCAGCCTCCACAGCAGCAATAGACGTCATCGGCCACCAGTTGACCGGCCAAAGGGCCGACCGTTTTGTTTTCCCAGACGACGCGGCCGTTTTCCAGGTCAATGCAGGAAAGGACTCCGCGATCCGTGGCCGAGAAGAGCCGCCGGGGAGTTTGATAATAGAACGAATAGGCTGGGACGGATTCGGGATCGGCGCGGGCATCGTCGGGAGGTGGTTCGCCAATGTCCCAGGCCAGTTGCCCACTCGTGCGCGTGAGGGCGAATAGTCGGTAAGGCGTTGCAAAGACAAAGTGCGCGGCGTCCATTCCGATCAGGATCGGCTGAGTGGCGCAAAGAAAGGGTTTTGACCAAAGGCTTCGGGCGGTGAGTGGATGGCGGGCTTCGAGTTGGCGACCGGAGTATGTGAGCAGCGCGTCCCAGCGCGTTTCGGGGAGGTTTGGAAAAACGGGTTCGAGAACAGCGACACGATCTGGATTGATTCGACGATAGGAATCGTCCATCCGGCCGAGGGAGACGGCGTGCGCAGGATTACAAAACGTGCAGTCACCAAAAAGTTGGCGGCGGTACCTGGAAAAGGAGAGTGGTCCGGCCGGCAGAGAAATGCGGTATGCCGGGAAATCGCGTGCGCCGCGGTCGAGCCAGGCGGCGGCGTCGGCTTCGCGACCGGCGGCCACGAGAGTGTCGGCGTATTGTCGGATCAGGTCCGGTCGGTCGGGGTGGTTCGGATCGGCGAGCGCGCGACGATAGGAGCGGATCGAGGCAGTCCAGTTTTTCAGGCGAGCCATCAGTGCGGCATGGGTGACCAGGGCTTGGTGCGCGGCGGGGCTGTTGGGGAAGGCGTCGGCGACTTCGAGCAGGTCGGCGGCCTTGCCAATGGCTTCGCCGGAATCGATTTGCGATTTGACGATCTGGAGCCGATCGGCGGCCTGGCGGGCGATGGGTGCGTAGACCTCGCCGCCGTGAAGGGTGACGATTCGCGCGATCCAACCGGCGACGATCGATGCGATTTCATTGGGGGGCGCGTCGGGCGATTCGTCCTCATGGGTGCGTAATGATGGGCGAAGGGCCGGTCGGAGTTCGATTTTGAGCCGGCGCAGTCCGCGGTCGCCGAGGATTCGCTGATAGGCGCGGATGGCGTCGGCGGGATTTCCGGATTCGAGGTGGGCGCGAGCGAGCATGAGACATTGGACGGCTTGATCGGCGGGCTCGGGCGCGCATTGGCCGGCCAGTTGGAGGACGGCGACGGCGGCGCGGAAACGAGAGTGAATGGGGGAATCGGTGGCTTCAGGTTGTTGGTCCGGCGGTTGTTCCAGCAATGTCGTGGCGAATCGGATCAGGGTGGAGAAGAACCGGCGGCGAAGATTGGCGTCGGTCAGACGGGCGAAACCGCCGACGCGGTCGACGGCGGCCTGCACGGCGTCGAGTCCGCGCTGGTTTTCACCGGTGTTGAAGGCGAGTTCGGCCAGGGAAAAGGCGATCATCGGGTCGTCGGGGCTTTCCTTCATTCGCCGGTCGAGTTTCGCGAAGGCCTCCTCCTTGGCGACGAGACCGAAAAGGGCTCCCGGTGCGGCGACGACGATCTCGTCGGCCCGGGCGAGAAGGTTTCCGGCATCTTCGATCGGCCAGCGGAAATAATTCGCCGCGCCACCGTCCAGCGGATATCGAAGCAGGCCGCGGTCCGTCGGCAGAAAGAGACCGGCGCTAGTCAAAACCCCGCGGCCGAAGAGTTGACCGTGTTCGAGGGGGCGCTGCCAGGCAATTTTTTTGGCGGCGAGATTGTAGCAGACGATCTGGGTGCCGGCGGTGAAGAGCCGATCGCCGTCGAGACCGAGCAGTGTTTGCGGATGGTGGAGCGATTCGGCAGGGATTTTTTGCAGTTCCCGGCCATCGTCGCAGGAGAGAACAAAAAGTTCGTCGGAATCGAGAGGAAAACAGAGGACAGCCGGTGAATCGCCGAGGGCAGGCGCCCAGACGATGGCGGAGTTGTAATGCCATGAACGAAGCGGCCGGGAAACGGCTTCGGGCCAGGCCGTGTCGGGATTGGCGCCGAAACGAGATTCATATTGGCGGACCCAGGCCACATGGCCGGTGCAGGTGGAGACGGCGGTAATGCCACCGAGATTTGTGGGGACGATAACGAGCTCGCCGCAGGCGGCGGGAAAGGTGAGCGTGGCGCGGGAGTAACCGTAACTACCGGTGGCGGCTTCACCGAGATGGGCGGACCAGACCATGCGGCCGTCGTCGGGATCGATGCGAAGTAGATAGCAGGCCTCAAAGCCGAAGGGCTTTCGCCGCCGCGCCACCGCGTAAAGGGCCCCCCGGTGCATCAGAGGCGCGCCGTCGATTCTGGCTTCTTCAAAGGGAGAGACAAACCCTTCGAGATCGTTTCGCCAGAGCAGCGCACCGTTGGCGGCGTCAAGGGCGACGAGCGACGAGGCGGAAGTGACGTGCTCGCTGACGGTGTCGCTGATATCGCGTTCGAGGTGGACATAGAGGCGGCCGTCGGCGTACAGGCTGGTGTATAGGGGCGGAGCCGATTCTTCGGAGTTCCACGGGGCGGGCGAGGGGAGAACTTGTGAGAGATCGAATTGCCAGACGGGGCGGTCGGGCGCTTGCGGGTTGATGGCCCAGACGCTGTGGGAGTCGTGGATGAAAATGAGCGCCCAAGGCGCGGGGGAGGCGACCGGCTGGCAGGCCAACAGGCGGCCGTTGGAAAGGGCGCGGTGAAAGGCCTCGAGCTTGGCGAGGCGGGATTCGTAACCTTCGGCGATTTCCTCGGACATCTGACGGCCAAAGGCGGTGAAGCGCCACCAGCGGGCCTCGGCGGAGGCCGTGGAAGGGAAGAATCCGCGACGGTCGGCGCCGCCGCCAAGTTGGTCGAGATGCGCGGCGATGAAGTCGGGCATGCCATCGCGGCGAATGTCGTCGAGAGCCGACACGAGAAAATCGACAACGGGTTGGCGCCGGCCGCCCCATTCGACAATGGAGTCGCGATGGGCGGATTGCGGATTCTTGAGTTCGGCGATCAGCGATTCAAGGGGCTTGAGGTCGCCTTGGCGGGCGCGACAGAGCGCGAGCTTGGCTTTCCAGAGGGTCGCGTTTTGCTCGCGGTCGGGATGGTCGGCGAGAAGGCGCTCGTACCATTGCCGGGCGGTAGCGAATTCACCGGCTTCCATGGCGAGTTGCCCGGCGTGGTCGAGGGCGACGGCGCCGGCGGCGGCAGCATAGAAACGGTCCGCGGCGCGAGCCCACGCATCGATCGACGGGTTGTCGGTAAGATCATCGAGGAATTTCTTCGCAGTGGATTCAAAAGCAGTGCGGTAGGCCGCAAGGCCCTCGGGCGGCCACGCTGCGATCTTGCGGTTAATGAAGTCGCGGACGCTGACCAAACGGTGGTCGGTCGCGCCGGGCGCGGCGATGACGCTGTCACCGAATTTTTCACCGATCTCCTGGAGCGCGCGGACGGCGGCGGGCCAATGACCCTCGGCGGCCTGGCGGTCGGCGCGGGCGAGGGCTTCCTGGGCTTGAAAGCTGATGTTGAAGTAAGTCGCGTCGGCCGCGTCGGGCCTTCGATCGGGAGGTGGGTCTGGAGGCGGGTCGGCAAAGGCCGGCATTGCGGAAAGCAGGATGGCAAGGATGGCGGTCATTTCAATTGCCGAAACGTCCTATCCGGAACCGAACCGGTCTTGCCCTCTTTTCGGCTCTTGCGGGGGAAGGGCCGAGTTAACTCTACAGAAGTATACGCACTGTCAAAGAAAAACCCCGGCCGCAGTGGCCGGGGTCTTGGGTATGCGAATCGATTTGAAGCTCGGCTATTTTTGCTTCTTGCCGTGCTTTTCGAAATATTTGGCAAGTCCTTTGGCGTTGGATTCGGCGAGATCCTCGTCGCCGGTTCCGGAGGCTTCGCTCTTGGTGACGACCTGAACGCGACCATAGTCGGCGCCGTCGGCCTTGAGCCAGTAGAGGACGACCGCGATTTTCTCGGGGAAGGGACCGCCGCCCTTATGGAAATAGCGGATCTCCGGTTCGACGGAGAGGGCCGTGCCGCCTCCCTTGAACGGGGCATCTTTGTCTTCGCCCAAATATTTGCGGAGTTGGTTGGTGAGGCTGCTGCTGAATTTCGCGTTGACGAGGCTGCCAAGGTCGGTGCGCGGCTGAGCGATCGTGACGCTTCCGAAGCGGGCGAAGTCGCCACCGCCGGTGCCGGGGACGGGATCGGCGTCGGAGCTGGAGCCTTTGAATTCCTTGAGAGTGCGTTTGGCCATGGTGGTGCAGCCGGAACCGAACGCCAGGAATGCCGAGAGCAGCGCGAGCGTTAGAATACTTCGCATGGACGGGTCCTCCATTATTGTGGGGCCTTCTTTCGCAGCACATCGGGATGAGACCGACGGCTGTTGGCTCGACGCGAGCCGGTCGATAGTGCGAAATGATATCGTCGTCAGTGACCCGTGGCTAGTGACCGGCGACAGGGGGAGGATTCCGGCACTGGTGCAAGTCCCTATTTATCGGGACCTGATATGATGCTGTGAATTCAAGGATGCGGGGTGCGTCGTGGCGGTCAATCAGTCCCCCATGTATCAGAAGGCGGAGGAGCGATATCGCTCGGCGGGAAGTCCCGCGGAGCGCGTCGCGGCGTTGGAAGAGATGCTGCGCCTGGTACCGAAGCACAAGGCCAGCGAGAAATTGCAGTCGGCGCTCAAGCAAAAGCTCAAGGCCGCGCGGGAGGAAACACAGAAGCCGCACGCCAAGGGGGGCGGCGGACATCACGACTTGTTCGCGGTGCCGCGACAGGGGGCGGGGCAGGTGCTCCTGCTCGGCGCGGCGAACGTTGGAAAAAGTTCGATCGTCGGGGCGCTGACGCAGGCGAAGGTGGAGATCGCGGAATTCCCGTTTTCGACGCATGCCGCCGTGCCGGGAATGGCGCATCACGAGGATGTGCCGATTCAACTGGTCGACATGCCGCCCATGATGGAAGGGCATGCGCAGCCGGGAATGGCGGCGGCCTACCGATCGGCGGACGTCGTGCTGGTCGTCGTCGATCTGGCGGCGATCGAACTGTTGGATCAGTACGAGCAGCCGCTGGCGTTTTTGCGGGAGCATCGTGTGCGGCCGGTATCGACGGCGACGTTTGAGCTGGAGGAGGATGAAGAGGCGGCGCTGCCCAAGCGCGTGCTTATCGCGGCGAACAAATCCGACACGCCGAAGGCAATGGAAAACTTGGCGGGGATGCGCGAGCTTTGCGGCGAGAATCTGAAGTCGCTCGCGGTGTCGGCGAAGACAGGGGAAGGATTGTCAGCCATGATGGCGGAGCTGTTCACGTTGCTCAATGTGATTCGCATCTACGCGAAGAAGCCGGGCAAGCCGGTCGACAAAGAGTCGCCGTTCATCCTGCCGGTGGGAGCGACGGTGCATGACATGGCGCATCACGTGCACAGGGATCTGGCGGAAAAGCTCAAAGGCGCGAGGATTTGGGGCGGGACCGTGCACGACGGGCAATTGGTCCACGCGACGCACGTATTGACGGATAAGAACGTGGTCGAACTGCATTTTTGAATGGGCAGGATTAAGTCCCTAGAATCCTGTTCATCTTGTAATTGGTGTCCAGTTGTCTATTCCCGGAGGTGCCGTCATGAAAAAGATCGCGGTGTGTTTGAGCGGGTGCGGGTTTCTGGACGGGGCGGAGATTCATGAGTCGGTACTGACGCTGCTGGCGATCGATCAGGCGGGGGCGCAAGCGGTGTGCTGCGCGCCGGACGTCGCGCAGGCGGGGGTCATCGATCATGTGAAGAAGCAGCCGGCGAAGGAGAGCCGGAATGTGCTGGTGGAATCGGCGAGGATCGCGCGCGGGGAGATCAAGAACGTCAAGGACGTGAAGGCAGTGGAGGTCGACGCGCTGATTTTTCCCGGGGGGTTCGGGGCGGCGAAGAACCTTTGCACGTTCGCAATGGATGGCGCGAATTGCACGGTCAATCCCGACGTGGAGCGGTTGGCGGGAGAGATGCTCGCCGCGAAGAAGCCCATCGGGGCAATCTGCATCGCCCCCGCGCTGCTCGCGCGAATTGTGGGCAAGAAAGATTTGCATCCAAAGCTGACGATTGGAACGGACAAGCAGACGGCGGCGGCAGTCCATCAGATGGGAGCACAGCATTGCGACTGCGCGGTGACGGAAATGGTGACGGATGAGCGGCACAAGATCGTGTCGACGCCGGCGTACATGCTCGGGCAGGGACCGGCGGAGGTCTTTGAGGGGATACGGAAACTGGTGACCGAGGTCTTACGGATGGCCTGATAACCGGTCGGCGCTAGTACGAGAAGCGGAGCGGTTCGAGGAATCGGGCGGCGAGGGCATAGCGGCGGATGTCGAGCTCGCCTCGCTTTTCAAGGGGATCGACGCGGAGAATTTCGGCGTGGGTCGTCGCGCGGCCGGGATAGGGCGAGACGCCGTCGGCGGCGGGGATGGCCATTTCGACGTCCAGACGATCGCCGGGGCGGAATTCGGCGGAGTCCAATTCGAGATAGAATCCTCCGCTACTGACGTTGCGGGTCACGGTTCGGACTACGTAAACGCCGTCGGCGCGCGACTGGCGAAATTCGACAGGCAGGCGAATCTCCAGTCGTTGGGCGCGGCGCCGTTCGGTCACGGCGCTGTCATTTCCGTTGCTCGGCACGGAGCCATTTCTCCCATCGTCGCCAAAGTCGCTGAGTCGGCCGCTTTTACTGGCAACGAGCGGGCCACCATCATCCGGGGTCGGCTGCTGGATTGGAGTTAATCCGGTGATCATCATGTCTTATGAAACAATCCACATTACGAACGGTCGAGGTGCGAGCAAATCAGCGTGTTGAGTTTCCGCCACGTTATGGGCCGTTGGCGTTTATTCCGGCATACCCGACCGGGGGGCGACCATCCGGTTACGGTCTGTTTCGGCAACATTTACCGGCAACTGGAGCATAGAAACAGCGGAAGAAAGGGGGAAATCAAGAGGGTGCCGTCAGGCCGGAGCGGAAAGCGATTTGGACGAGTTCGGCAACGGAGGAGGCGCGGACTTTGGACATGACATGGGCGCGATGGACTTCGACGGTTTTTTGACTGAGTTTCAATTCGAGGGCGATGGCCTTGTTGGACTTGCCTTCGACGACCTTGAGCATGACCGTCCTCTCGCGGGGCGACAGCGATTCGACCCGACGAATCAGGTCGCCGTCGCGCGCCTTCTTGGCGCGGCGATGGGCGTCTCTTTCAAGGGCCAGATTGACCTGGTCGAGGAGGATCTGATCGCTAAACGGCTTTTCGATGAAGTCCAACGCGCCGCTTTTCATCGCTCGGACGGCCATCGGCACATCGGCATGGCCGGTGAGAATGATCGTGGGAATATCGAATCCGCTTTCCAGGAGTTTTTCCTGTAGTTCGAGACCGCTCATCCCGGGCATTCGAACATCAAGCAGGAGGCAGCCTGGGGATTCAGGGACATAGGCGTCGAGGAATTCCTGGGCGGAGGCGAAAGCCTGGAGGCGTAATCCGACGGATTCGAGCAGCCAGCGCAGAGAATCGCGAATATCACGATCGTCGTCAACGAGGAAGACGGTCGGCTTGGGTTCATCTTGTCTTTGACCTGTGTCCATGACTCGCCCGCCGCAGGTTTACGTATTCTACGCATAATTGTTGTCCAGGAATGCAATTTGAGACAGAACTCGCCCTAATATTCCGCCGCGGAAAGATACTAGGGAAAATACCTAGTCCAGCGCCGGAGATCGCGTTTTTCGAGGTCAGGGCCCTTCATTTGACGGCGGATTGGGAAATCGGCAGGAGCGATTGGGCTTGGGTAAAGACGCAAGAATGGAAGCCAAGCGCCTTCTTGAGAAGTAAGTCCTGCTCGATCCAGGAGGGTTCCGCGGCGATTTTGGAAAAAACAACCGGGGCAAGGTGACGGCGGAAGGCGCGGAGCATGACGGGAATCGGGAAGTCCGTGCCGAACAGGAGTTTTTGGTGGAGTGCCGGGTTGGCCGCCAAACGACGGAGCCAGGGCGTACGACCGAAAGCCGCAAGGGCGGAGATGTCGGCAAAAAGTGGGGCGTCGGCGAATTCGCCAAGCAAGGCATCGACAAGAGTGCGATGACCGTCGGCGCTTCGCCAGGGAAAAGAGGGGGTGGCGACGTGGGCGACGATGACGGTGGGCATTTCGCCGTCGGCGCGGAGGCGTCGCAACACTTCAAGCATGGGGCCGGGGTGGGCGAATTCCATGTGTTGCCGGGCGAGGGACATTTCTCCGCCGTAATGGATCAGCAGGGGAATTTTCAGTCGCGCGGCGGCACGGAGGAAAGCGACGGTGCGAGGGTCTTCAGCGCGAATGTTTTGGTGTAGCGGTAGCCATTTGACGAGGACCGCGCCGTCGGAGGCGAGTTCTTCGAGCATGGAAGTGGCGTCGCGGCTTCCATCGGTGCGGTACGGATGAAGTGAAGCTCCAAGGAGAAAACGATCGGGATGGGCCGCGCACATCGCTCGGACGAGGCTGTTGGAGACATAGAGATCGCCGCCTTTTCTTCCGAGACGAGGTGAGGCACCGATGACGCGGCCGGCATTGTCGTGGTATTCATCGAAGGCCAGGAGGACGAAGCGATCGACGCCGGGGGCCTTTGACCAGTGGTGCTCGTTGATACAGTCTATCGCGGCGTCGAAATCATCGCCGGGACCGAGGCGGCGGTCGATTCCGAGCCAACGACGGATGAAGAACCACGTGGGTCGGCTCAGGAGGCGCGGCGAGAGGTAACTGTCGAGTCCAGGCGCGGAGAGCGATCCGTTTTTTTCGAAAGTGAATCGTCGATTTGCGGGGTCCACACGGCGGGCGCTGTAACCGACGTGGCAGTGGACATCGATGACCATGAGGGGAGGATAAATGCGGAATGGGGAATGGGAAATGCGGAATTACGGCTTACGCCCGCGATGGCAGGTAAACTCCGGCGCAGAGTTCGAAAGTGAATCATCGCTTGGTTGTATTACTGGCCAAGCTGGACGCTGGCGAGACCGCTGGGGACGTCGTCGCAGAAGTCGAAGATCTTGTCCAGGCCGGTAACGAGGAAGACGCCCCAGGCGCTGGTGTTGATCCCGCAGAGGCGGAGCCTTCCGGAGCCGGTCGAGTGCATGAGCTTGCGGAGCTTGAGGAGCTTGGCGATGTTGGAAGAGTTGAGGAAATTGACGTTGGCGAAATCGAGAACGGCGTGGCAGCCGTTGCGACGTTCGAGCGTTTCCTGCACGGCGTTGAGATCATCCGAAAACAGGGGGTCATCTTGAAGCTCGGCGAGGATGATGTTGTCCGACCAATCCTTAATTGACATTTTTACTGAACCCCTGGGGGCCTCGTCTTTCGGCCCAATTATGTCGGTATTTTCCGAATCCCTCTCGGGATGCGGCCAAACGGCAGTGTGTGAATCTGCACTTCTGCGTCGGAGTTCACCCTATCGGTTGTGAGCGGCGCTGTCAACCAGAGTCCGCGATGACGCCGAGAAGGCCAGAAATGGGGCGATTCTGGCCATCACGCGCGGGCCGATACCAGATACCGAAAGCAGGTCGTTGGGTGACTCAAATACAGGGCGCATCGAGTGTTGTGCCGTTTCTCGTTGAGATTCCCGATACGCGACTATGCGCCGGGCGAGCGATTCACCGATGCCGGGCAGTTCAGCCAGTTCGTACCATTGGGCCGAGTTCGGGTTGATTCCTTTGCAAAGGGTCCGGTCCCTGTCCGGGGCTCGTCCGAGATCATCGATCGAAGAACGAAAAATGCCGACGGCGGCAAGAGAAATCAGGAATAGGAGCAGGGTGAGGAGCAGGGTCCGATGCTGCGAAACCGACGCGGTAGCGGATTTTCCCGCAGGGCACCTGGGACCATTCACGGCATCGTTCATAGGTCACTGGTTATACCCGAAGTAGTGGCACCGGCTCGTGTATGAGGCGGGACAAGGGGGGTTGACCGTGGAATTCGGGAAGCGGGATTCCGCTCGTCATTTGGTTTCCGAGCACGCGCCACGGGTTGCAAATGCCCTTGAAACATGGGGTTGGGTGCGATTGACGGTATTAGGGGCTTTCCGCCCAAATCTAGTTGTTCCAAAGAGCATAGAAGTTATCCGGACGCTTCTAACCTTCGGCAGAATCAGGGGTCTAAATGGTTCAACCTGCCTTCGCCGAGCTTTCTTCAGCCCTGGAGCCGACGAGCGGGAAAGATGGTCCCGGCGAAGCGTTGAACGCCGGAGTCGCCACGCGTATAGTACGCGGCTCGATCCAACCTACAGGGTTTTTTTCCCACGGAAATTCACTTATGTCAGCCATTGAGACTCTGGATCGGACAGAGGTCCAGTCCGCCGAAAAAAGTGTTTCCATCGTTTCTCCATCGTCCGCGGACGATGACGTGAATTTCGGCATTCACGCCGGTCCGATCGATAACCGGACTGTGACGCAGCGGCGCAACGAACGGTTCGTGCAATACGGCATCATTGCGGCGGGAGTCGTCGGCTTGATCCTGGCGATCGCGAGCGGTCGGGTATTTGAACGGTTCACGGTCCTTCCGAAGACGCACTGGGGCAATCTTTTCTGGACGACGGCCTTCGCCTATGGCGGATTGATGTACGCCGTACTTGTTTGGCGCATCGTTCTTTGGCGGCGCTACAAGCCGATGGAATCGGTCACCGACGAGCAACTGCCGTTTGTTTCCGTCATTATCCCGGCGTTCAACGAAGGCGCGCTGGTAAAGCAGTCGATTCTGTCGGTCGCGGCGTCAAACTATCCGACGGACCGACTGGAGATCATTGCGATCGACGACGGCAGCTCGGACGACACGTGGCTGCACATCTTGACGGCCGCGCGACAGGGTGAGAAGCGGGTGAAGATTCACACGCTGCGCCAGCCGTCGAATATGGGCAAGCGCGAGGCGCTGCGCATGGGCTTCAAGAAGGGCCGGGGCGACGTCTTCGTATCGATCGATTCGGACAGTGTCATTCACCGCGATGCGCTCCGCAACGGCGTTTCGCCGTTGGTGCGCGACCCGCGGATCGGCTGCGTGGCGGGCTGCGTGGAGGTCATGAACCCACACCAGAGCATTTTTACGCGGTTCCTCAAGTGTACGTTCAGCCTGTCGTTCAAGTTTGTGCGGGCGTATCAAAACGAATTTCGCGGCGTGTTCTGCACGCCGGGCGCGCTTTCGGTCTATCGCGCGGCGTTTGTGCGAAATGTGGTCGACGAATGGGCAAGCCAGCGATTTCTCGGCCAGACCTGCACGACGGGCGAAGACCGGGCGATGACGAACCTGTTTTTGCGCGAAGGCTGGTTGACGGCTTATCAGGGCAACGCGGTGGTGTGGAGCAAGATGCCGCACACGTACATCGGGTTGTGCAAGATGCTGCTGCGCTGGGGCCGGAGCAACATCCGCGAGACCGTCGTTTTGTTCCGGTTCATGTTTACGCGATTCCGTGGCGCGTTTTTGAACACGTTCCGGTTCAACATGATCCTGACGGCGATTACGTTGTTCCTGCCGCCGCTTTTGATCGCCAACAGCATGATGCTTCTCTTGACGAGCGAGGGATATGTCCTGCACCAGCTCGGAATCATTTTGACGTATGCGGCGCTCATGTCGGTGATTTACTACAAGAACGAGCGCGACTTGGATTGGGTGTGGTTGTTCCTGTACGAGTTCTTCTGGGTGCCCTGCCTGTCATGGGTGATTCCGTATTCGTGCGTGACGCTTCGAAACACGGGCTGGCTGACCCGCCAGGTCGGCCGGCCGAATGCGTCGGAAGGACAGGAGGCGATTTCAGGTACGCCCGCCCTGGTAATGGATTCGCCGCGCTTCGAACCGGCGGCGATGCTGGCGGCGTGCCGGTAGCACGGACGATCATCAAGCATTCAATGAGAGCCTGGGCGGTGTTGCCCGGGCTCTTTTTTTTGCGCCAGGACAGGCGGGCTTGACCGCTGTGGGTCGAGCCGGATCCGGTGATTGATGTTAAGCACTTGGGCGGTTTGGGAATTCATGCGAGCGGTTCCGAGATCGGTTGCTATTGAAAATCCCGCGACATGGAAGGCAATGCGATTTGTTGGTCCGTCACTTCTTCGATCCGGTTCGCCAGGACATGCACCACGCGGCCGTCGCGTTCGACGCGGCCACGGGCAATGATGGTTTGACCGTAGAGCGCCGCCGTGGCGTAGCGTTGATAGACATGCGGCCGAACAATCAGGTCGGCGCGACCGGTTTCATCCTCCAGCGTCATGAACATCACGCCCTTGGCCGTGCCGGGGCGCTGGCGGAAGAGCACGATGCCCGCGACGGAGGCCCATCGGCCGTGCGGGCAGCATCGCTCGTCCTTAATCTCAGCCGCCGTCAGGACGCGCCGCTGGGTCAACGCCTCGCGGATGAAGGACATCGGGTGCGCCTTGAGCGACAGGCCGACGGTGCGGTAATCGCGCTCGACTTCGCTCGGCGCGGAGACCGGCGGGAGCATGTCGGTCCGATCCTGCGACTCTGATTCCCGCCACGCGGCGTCAAAGAGCGGCAGCGGCTTACCTTGAAGCGATTGCACCGCCCACAGTGCTTGCTGGCGGCTTAGATTCATCGAACCGAAGGCATCGGCCTGTGCCAATCTGTGCAGCGTGGATGCTGAGACTTCACTGACCCGCCACAAATCCACCACGGAGGCGAACGGGCCTCGCTCGCGGACCGCCAGGACGATCGCGCGGGCATCGGCTTCGCGCAGTCCTTTGACGAGTCGCATACCGAGACGAAGGGAATGAGGGACTAAGGGATTAAGGGATTGAGGGGCGGTAGTGCGGGGCTCCGGTTCTTTCCTTAATCCCTTAATCCCTAAATCCCAAAATCCCTCCGTCTCCAACATACAATCCCAATCGCTACGGTTCACGTCCACCGGCCGAATCTCGACGCCATGATCGCGGGCGTCGCGGATAATCTGCGCGGGGGCGTAGAAGCCCATCGGTTGACTGTTGATCAGCGCGGCGGCGAAGACAGCCGGGTAGTAACACTTGATCCACGCCGACGCATAGACGAGCAGGGCGAAGCTGGCTGAGTGCGATTCGGGAAAACCGTACTCGCTGAATCCCTTGAGCCGCTCAAAACATTGCTCGGCGAACTTGCGCTCATAGCCGTTGCCGACCATGCCCCCAATAAAGCGATGACGATAGCGCGGGATGGCGTCCTTGCCGCGACTCTTCCACGCGCTGATCGTTCGGCGGAGCTTTTCCGCCTCGCCCGGTGTGAACCCCGCCGCGACGATGGCCAGGGCCATCGCCTGTTCCTGAAAGAGCGGCACGCCGAGCGTCCGGCCCAGGACCCGCTCGATCTTTTCGTCGGGATAGATGACCGGTTCCTCGCCATTACGACGGCGCAGGTAGGGGTGAACCATGTCACCGACAATCGGGCCGGGGCGGACGATGGCGACTTCAATTACAAGATCGTAGAAGCATCGCGGCTTCAAACGCGGGAGCATGGTCATTTGTGCCCGCGATTCGATTTGAAAGACACCGACCGTATCGGCGGCACAAATCAGGTCGTACACCTTGGGGTCCTCGGGGGGAATATCAGAGAGGGATTGAGGGGCTAAGGGATTGAGGGATTGAGGGGGCGGCGAGGCGAGGCTTAATCGCGCTTTTGCTTTAACGCCATGATCAACGATTGCAGCATGCGGGAGACCTCGGCCATCGCACTCATGATTATGGTCGTCTCGGATAGATAGTTCAGTTCCTGAGCGATCACGATTTGCGTTTCCAGTTCGGCTAATGAACCCCGGGCGATGATCAAGTACCGGATGTAATCCTTGCGGCTCGCTCGTGCGTTGCCTTCCGCAATATTGCTCGGAATCGACACTGCGGCTCGCCGGATTTGATTGATAAGGCCGAAATTTTCTAATTCCGGAAACTGTCCCGTTATGTTGTATATTGTCTTCGCCAAGGCAACCGACGTTTGCCAAACAACCAGATCCCGAAAGGTACGAGGTTTGTCCATTTGTATCTCCTGTAAACGATGCCGAAGGTTCTTCCCTCAACCCCTTAATCCCTAAATCCCTTAATCCCTTCAACAAGTCAAACGCCTTCCGAATACACGTCAACATCCCCAGCGCCAGCACGTCCACCTTGAGCATCCCCAGCGCTTCGATATCGTCCTTGTCCCATTCGATGACGGTACGGTCTTTCATCGCGGCGTTTTCGATGGGGACGAGTTCACACAGCGGACCGCGCGAGATGACGAACCCGCCGACGTGCTGCGAGAGATGACGCGGGAAGCCGACGATCAGGCCGACGAGCCTGACAAAAAGCCGCAGCATCGGATCGGCCGGGTCGAGCCCCAGCGTCGTGAGCTTTCCATCGGTGAAGCCGTCCTCGTGCCAGTCATGGACGCGCTTGGCGATGCGGTCCACGGCATCCAGCGAAATGCCCAGCGCCTTGCCCACGTCGCGGACGGCGGATCGGCTGCGATAGGTGATGACTTCGGCCGTCAGCCCCGCACGGTCGCGGCCGTACTTCCCGTAGATGTATTGGATGACTTCCTCGCGTCGTTCGTGCTCGAAGTCGATGTCGATGTCCGGGGGCTCGTCTCGCTCGCGGCTGACGAAGCGTTCGAAAAGGACGTTGATCCGGTCGGGATCGACGGATGTGACGCCGAGACAGAAGCACACCGCTGAGTTCGCCGCCGCCCCGCGACCCTGGCACAGAATTCCACGCGACCGGGCGAAAGTGACGAGGTCGTGGACTGTCAGGAAATACGGCGCATAGTTCAGTTCGTCGATGAGCGCGAATTCATGCTCGACCTGCCGGCGGACCTTCTCCGGAACGCCCTGCGGATAGCGATCGTCGGCGCATCGCCACGTCAACGCCCGAAGATGTTCCATTGGCGTCAGGCCCGGCGGGCAGATTTCATCGGGGTATTCGTAGCGAAGCTGGTCCAGGGAAAAACCGGATGCCCGCTTGGCGATGTCCACGCTCCGGGCGATGGCGTCTGGATGTTCGGCGAACAGCCGGGCGATTTCATCCGGGGGTTTCAGGTGGCGCTCGGCATTGGAAAACAAACGAAAGCCCGCCTCGTCGAGCGCGCAGCCGTGACGAATACAGGTCAGTACATCGTTGAGCGCGCGGCGATTGAGGACGTGGTAATGCACGTCGTTCACGACGACGAGCGGTACGCCGGTTTGCCCAGACAATCGAACGGTCGTCGCCTGGCAATCCGGATCGTTCGGCGTGTAGAGCCGGGCCAGGGCGAGCGACAACCGGTCGTCGTCGAAAAGGTTTGCAAGACCGGCGATGATGTCCGGCACGTCGTCCTTCATCGGCGATTCAAACCATGCGACGGCCAGGAGCCCTTCGGCGTATTCGTCCAAGTCGTCCAGCCACAAGTGACACTCGCCCTTTGGCGCGCGGCGCTTGCCGACCGTAAGCAACCGGCACAATCGACCATAGGACGCCCGATCCGTCGGATAGACGAAGAGCGACAGCCCGACTGGTTCGACGAATCGCAGACGGCAGCCGACCACAAAGGGGATGCCGGTCTCTTTCGCGGCGACGTGGGCACGGACGATCCCCGCGAGTGAATTGCAATCCGTGAGTGCGATTGCGCGATACCCCAGCGCCGCCGCCTGCTCAATCAATTCGTCCGGGTGACTCGCACCGGTCAGGAACGTGAAATTGCTCGTGACCGTCAACTCGGCGTAAGGCGTGAGCGACGGCGTATAGCCCGACTCATGCGCCACGCGCTTGAAGGGATGGGCGTGTATCTTGGGATCGGCCGGATCGGGCATGAGGGTCGTCCTTCGCTAAACCCATTGACCATGCACAAGCCATTGCCCGGAGCCGCCGTCGCGAAAGACCCATAGTTGCCGCCCGTGGATGTCTTCGACTTCGTAATAGTCGCGCGGCGCGGCAGGCCCGCGAACCCACCACGGCGAGACGATTCGCTCCGGCCCGATGCTGGCGACAACTTCGCCCGATAGACCGCGCCATTCCAGCCAGACCGGCGGACCGTCGGGTACGAGCGAGATGACGCGGATCGGCTCCGGTCGTTCAAAAAGCTGTGATGGCCGATGGGCGGGATTGACGGCATGATCCGCGACGCGGATGCGTGACGAGGGCCGCGCGACTTCGCCGACGGCCGTATGCACAAAGGCCCGTTCAGGGACATAAGACTCGGCCGGTTGCACTCGTGTCACGGCCTCGCCGCCGAGCCGGTCCACGAGGCGATCCACCAACTCGCCAAGCGAGGCAAGTTGATCGGTGGGCTCGCGCACGGCTTCGCGCAGGAACGCGGCTTGTTCGTTTTTCATCCGCTCCGTCCGCGCGGCCTGCAGGACAATCTCCGTGACGCCAAAGCCAAGATGCACGCGCTCCAGTCTTGGCCACAGGAGTTTCCAAAGGTGGGCATGGTCGCGGTTCGGATACGTGAGCCGAACCGACACAACTTGCGGTTCGCAATCCACGCGGCGCAGCTCGACGGCCAATTCGCGGATGCCGCGTTGAGCCACGCTGAGCGGCTTCAAGAGCCGGGTCAACAGTTCGCGCGTCGTCGCCTCGATGATTTCAAGACGACACACAGGACCGTCAAAGGCATGTCCGGCCTGATGACGACGGATCGACTGGACGGATCGGATCGTTTCCGTTGTCACACCGGTCGCCAGATCAATCCGGTGCAGCAATTCGGGGCCGAACCTCGCCGCCAGTTCATCGCGCGGCAGGACGAGCAGGTGTTCGATCCGCTCAATTCCCACGTCCGCGAGGGCATCCACGGTTTTCTCGTCAATCCGCAGGGCGCAGACCGACAACGGCGATAGAGCACCGTGTATTGAATCGTCCGCGATCCAGGCCATTGCCGCCTCGCCAAACCTTGCGACCGCCCAGGCGCAGGCGAATGTCGGCGCAACCGCCAGTCGCGGGCGAAGACCCCATCGCCGCAGCGCTTCCGCGATCCGCCGGACATGCTCGCGCTCGCCGCCGAAGAGCTTTTCGCAGCCCGCGATGTCGAGCGTCAGCCCGTCAGGATCATCGGGCGAAACAACCGGTGCGTAACGCAGCATCCATCGCGCGAGACGCCGCAACATTGCCGCGTCCTCGTCCGGCTCGGCAGCTTGATCGTGAACCGGCATCCCCGCGCACAGCGCCCGCGCGTGCGCCAGCGTCATGCCCGGCCGCACACCCGCCGTCCGTGCCTGTCCGCAGCCGTGCACCACCTGCTGGACGCCGCGCTGCGAGGTCCACAGGAGCCACGCGGTCCGCTCAGGCCGTGCGCTGTCGGGGTCGGACCGGCACTTGCGTCGAGCCAGCCAGACCGGCCAGCCGGGCAGATAGATGGATAGCGCCCTCGGCACGATTCCACTCCAAGAGCCAGATACGTTGCTCTTTCATAGGCCGCATTCCTTTACAGCGCAGAAGTTCGACGCTCCATCGGGGTTGAATGCCGCTCGATGTTTTCTTTCCTGCCGGCGGCGCGGCGCAGACCTGCCAGCGTGTCTGCGCGGCAGATAGTTCGCTTAGTTGTCGCGGGGGGCAGGCGGTGAAGACGGCCTTCGTTTGCGAGCGCGCCAAGTGTTGAATGCGCTGCGTCGCCGGACGATCAAGGCCGCTGCCGTCCGCGACGACGCAACCGACCGCCGGGGAGCGTAGCGCCAAGTCGATCGCCCAAAGCCGCGTCGCGGCATCGCGCGGCGCGACGAACAGCGACCGATCCAATAGCCGCCGATCCTCGCCCCGGATCAAAACGCGCGGGTAGGGATGGCAGACCTGACCGATCCAGACCGTCGTCGCCGCGGCGACCGACGACGACAAACGGTCGAGCGATTTCCATGCCAGGTGAACCAGGATGCACAGCGGCGGCGTCCAGCGACGGCTGACCGTCTCACCCACGCCGAACCATTCATGCAAACCCCCGGCCGCCAACCCGCCGCCGAGCATGGCGTCAATCTCCGCCCAGCCGGTCGGGATGCGATCCGCCGTCGCATCGTCCATACAGCGATTTGCGGATGTAACGTCGTGCCGCGATTCGATCGCCCGAATCCGCTCGGCCAGATCGCGCAGCTCGACATGCCTACCGACGCCCATGCCACGGCTCCTGTCTCCGAGTATATGTTAGGTTATGGTTAGGTATGGTTGCAAGGGGGCGAAATGCCGAAAATTGACGCGAATCGCCAGCCCCTTGCCGATGCCGGGGTTAAGTCAGTTCTTCGATGCAGCCCGGATCGTCATTGCGGGCGTTATTGACATGTTTGCTCACCGGGGAGGCGACCAGCCAGTCTGGCGGGCACGGCTTCAAAAGCACTTCAAGGTCGTCAGGTTTCGAATCAGGATTCAGCCATGAATCGTAATCCTCCGGCCGAAGGATGACCGGCATCCGGTTGTGAAACTCCCGCACAAGGTCGTTCGCGTCCGTCGTGATGATCGTGAACGACTCAATAACCGTTCCGTCCGGCCCTTCCCAACACGCCCACAGCCCGGCCAGCCCGATCGGTCGTCCGTCCGGCCGCCGGATGTACAACGGCTGCTTCACTTCCTTGCCGCCGACCATCGACTTTTTCCATTCGTAGAACCCGCTCGCAGGGACGATGCAGCGCCGTTTTTTGAACGCATCACGAAAGGCCGGTTGCGTGGCGACCGTCTCGGCTCGCGCGTTGATCGTGCTGTACGCGATCTTGGTGTCCTTGGCCCAATGAGGAATCAGCCCCCAACGCAGAATGTCCAGCCGCCGCGCGCCGCCCGATTCCGCCTGCCGCACGACCGCCATATCCGTATGGGGGACGAAGCCTTGAAGCCGGACGATCGGCACGCTCTGCGTCGGAGCGATGTTGTACCGCGGCGCCAGGTTGGCGACTTCGCTGACGTGAAACTCCGCCGCGAGTTCGTTGGCCTGGGCCAGTAAGGTGTATCGTCCGCACATGGTTGCTTTTTGCACTCAAGCAACGCGTCAGCGTTCGAGGGGACTTAGAAACGGGTGAGTGACGGGATTTGAACCCGCGACCCCTAGGACCACAACCTAGTGCTCTGCCAACTGAGCTACACTCACCATCGGGCCATTATCGGCGGCGTCGGCATTATAAGGCCGGACGGCTCGCGCTTCATCCGTCCGACCCAGCCAGAACTATCTTGGTATTTACCCCAAGGAGGGCCTTAGCGGACGCGTGCGACGCTGCACGAAAAGAATATCGGCGCCGAGAATCGAATTCAAGCGCGGTTGCGGGCCGTGTTTCTCGGCATCGTGGGCCGCGCGCGAACCAAAAGGAGGGCCGGTCTTTCGGACATCTGGGCGTCAAGTTTGGCTTGGGTCGGCTCGATATTGCACAATGAATCACGGCAGGCCGTGAGATTGTCTTGGCCGCACGGATTCATGCGCTCGGTCCGACAATGTCGCGGTCGAGGGGCAAAAAATCCACGCCGCGCTTGACCGGGAATCCGGGTGAGGCGGTTGCCGGGCTCTTGGGCGGGGGACCAGTCACTTGGAATCGATCCGTCAGCAGTTCTTTCGCGGGCTCTTCGGGCTGCAGTTCCGAACGACCTTGCTCCTCACCGGAGTGGTGCTGGCGGCAACGGGTCTGACGGGGGCGACCTACCTTCGCATTTCGCAGCAATCGGCGCTCTTGCAAGCCAAATCCCATGCGAGCGCGCTGGCGCGGACGCTGGCGGTCGGAGGCGCCCGGGCGGTGCCGATTGAAGATCGACAGCGGTTGTTGGCGATCGTGGATGATGCGGTTCCGGATTCGAATTTGTGTTACGTCATTTTTACGGACATGGGCGGGCGGATCCTGGCCAGCCAGCAGCGCTGTTCGGGCACGGTGAATCAGATCATCCTGCACGACAAGGACCATATCTCCGTCGAGCCGATCGATCAGCCGCACGTCCTGGCGGATGGGTCCGGACAGGAATGGATCGACGTGGTCTTTCCAGTCCCGGCCTATTTCGATGATGGGCCGATGATCAGTCAGGACAACAGGAAGCCGACCACCGGTTACGTGCGCCTGGGATTGAGCCTGCGGCCGCAGTCGAAAGGGCTGGATGCCATCGCCAGAAATATCATCGGACTGGCCGTGGGCATCGCGCTTTTGATGGTGCCCCTCGGATACGAAATCGTGCGGTACCTGCTGAAGCCGATCCACCGGCTGTCGGCGGCGGCGGCGGGACTGGCGGCGGGGAAACTGGAAACCCGGGTCGAAGCGACGCGGCGCGATGAAATCGGCGATCTTAGCAGGGCGTTCAACTCGATGGCCGACAAACTGTCGACTTCGCACGAACAACTTCTGCAGCAGAGCGCACAGTTGGAGGATCGCGTGCATCAGCGGACGACGGAGCTGGAAAAGGCGAACCGGCAGCTCCTGGAGATGGCGACGCGGGATTCGCTGACCGGGCTTTACAATCGGCGCCATTTCAACGATCTCTTGACGCAGCTTTTCGCGGAAGCGGAGCGCTACGGGACGGACCTGACGTGCATCATGCTGGACCTGGACAATTTCAAACGAGTCAACGACTCGCTGGGTCACCAGATGGGTGATCAACTCCTGGAACTGACCGCGCGGGTCATCAAGACGTCGATCCGCGAATCGGATGTTCCGGTGCGATACGGCGGTGACGAATTTGCCGTCCTCTTGCCGCGGACATCGCCCAACGACGCGCGAGCCTCCGCGGAGCGCATGTTGGCCCGGTTTCGAACTGAGATGGCGACGTCGCTGCCGGTCGCGAGCATCGTATCGCTATCGATCGGTCTGGCGAGCCGCGAGCAGGATCAGCCGACGACGGCGATGGACCTGCTCAATCTGGCGGACGAGGCCCTCTATCTCGCCAAGGCCGGCGGAAAGAACCGGATCACGGTGCTTCGTCCGGGGCAATTGACGGGTTCGGCGGCGTAAACGGCGACCGAGGTCGACGGCTCCACATCTTGTCGAAATCGCCGAATCTACCTTAATTCGATTTCTGGGAAGCGGCCGGACGGGTTGCGGGCGCACCAGCAAGTGGGACGGATACCGGCGGCATGGGATTGTGTCCGACGACGAGTCTGCCGCAGTCGGGACAGATCGTGTCACCGGGCTTGCCCAGGTATTCGTTGAGGATCACGAAGGTCGGCTCGGACTTTCGCTTTCCATCCTTTGTCCAATAGCACGCTTCGGCGGGATAGCCGGTTTTCTTTCCGCTGTACGGCGAAGGCACGGGCCATTTTTCTTCGACGGACAAGGAGTATTCAAACGGTTTCCCAGTTTCGGAACAGACAAAGGTCCTCGACAAAGGTTCCACATCAGGAATCGGGGCGGTCGTCAAGGTTTGGTAGGTGAGATAGCCGGCCGCGGTGAAGAACAGGATGAAGACGAGCATGCCGATGGGGCCGCTCAACGGCCCGGCGGGCTTGGGGGAATTCGCGGTTTGGGCGTCGGCACTCATGGTGTGCGTCTCCGTTGGCGGCGGATAGGGGTTGGAGTCGTTCGCGCCGGTTTCCACGTCGCTGGACCTCGCCTTCAAAGCGTTCGATCGCGAGGTTGATTGTACCGCGGGGCAAAGGTCGAGTCTATCGGCTCTGGACGGTCAGATGATTTCGGCTTGTTCGGCGCGGAGCCAGCCGTCTTTGCCGTCCGGCAATTCGACTTGGTACCACGTTGCGCCGTCGACGTCTGGGCGCGAATCGCGGAGGCGGAATTCGACGCCCTGGGGCAAGGGGCGATCGAACTGAGGTTCGTAATATTCGCCGTTTCCCTTCCGCAGAACGACATGGTCGGTGATAAGAACGCCTTCGATGTGCTGATGAGCCGTGAGGCGCTCTTCGGCGGCGCTGCCACCGACGGCGGCTGTGAAAAGTCCGATGGCCAGGAGGGCCCAGCCGAGGCCGGGCGGGCGTCGCGGCAATAGTCTCATGAACAGGGCAAGCAACCAAAAGATGGCGTAAGCGGCGAGGGCGACGCGGGTGCGCGCGGCGAGCGAGGTGTCGAAATGCCAGAAGAAGAGTGTTTCGATCATGGCGCTGGCGGCGGGCTTGGAAAATTTGAGTTCGACCAGCTTCTTGGCGGATTCGAGATTCTTTTCGATACGGGCATCGCCGGGGTTGAGCTTTTGTGCCCGGCGATAGTTGACGATCGCGCGGCCGATGTCGCCGAGTCGGAGATGCGTATTGGCGATGTTGTAGTAGAGCAAACCATTTTGGACGCCGCTTTGCACAAGGGCTTGAAACCCGTCGAGGGCCTCCCGGTAGAGACGTCGAACGTCGGGATCGGCGGCGTTTTTCGTGGCAACCGCGGCTTCGAAGGCGGTATCGGCCTTCTTCAGGATGTCGCGGGCGGTGAGGTTGGAAATCTTGGGCTTAAGGTTTGAAGGAGCGCCGGGAGTCAAGACCAGGATCGCCACGCAATAGAAGGTCGAACAAATGGCGCTCATCGCAGTTTCTCCCGTTCGAGGGTCTGCACGAGCTGCCAGGCGGCGTCGGTGCCGCCGGCGTCTCCACCGGCGCCGGCATACTCCGCCAATTCGAGTTTTTCGAGGAGGGCGTCGGCTGTTTTGATCGCATCGGGGGAGATGGCGCGGTCAGCAAGGAGCTTGATGGCGTCAGCGCGGGTGAGACCGCCGGCGGGGACGTTGCACCGATCCGCGATGTAGCCGGTGAGAACAGCGCGGAGATGCGGCGGCGAGGAAGCATCCATCGCAAGGGCCTTCTTGGCAGTGGCAAAGGCGCGCGTTCTGCGGCGATAGGCTTGATCGCGTCGGAAGCGGGCCGATCGAGCACAGAGGAGCGACGTCGCCGCATACGCCAAGGGCAGAACGGCGAGAATCGACCACGCGCCGGCGCCGAGGTCGGCGGATTGATCGGCCAGGATGGTGTTGGGATCGGTCTCGTTGGGAAAGAGGCCCTCGGAAGATTCGACGAGCGGTGTGAGGATTCCTGTTTCGGGAGAACCGCCGTCGTTGGCCGGAAGATGCGAGAGGGCGATTCGCTGCGCGGGCGTCACCGTGAGGGGGATGGGATTGGAGCGGGCCGTCTCAAATTTTCCCGTGTTGGGGTTGAAGAAGCTCAGGGGGATCGGCGGGATTTGTTTGACGTCTTCGCGAAGGGCGCGGATCGTCATGGTAAAACGCTTGGCGGTATCTTCGACCGAACCGGCGGGAATATCCGCGGAGACTTCGAAGTCGCGGGTGAGCGCAGTGATGGGGTCGAGGCGCGGCGGCGTCAGGCGGTCGAGCGGGCCGTCGCCGCGGATGATGAGGGTGAGGGTGATCGGATCGCCGACCGGGACTTGGGTCGGCTTGGCCAGGGCGGCGATGGAGTAGACGCCGATCGCGCCGTTGTAGCCGGGCGGGCGGCCTTCCTGGGGGATCGGCTTGATGAGGAGCTGTGGCAGCGTCGGCTTCACGGCGAGCTTGCGGGAGCGCTCGAGGGTCAGCGAAAAGACGCTGCGGCCGATGCGGAGGGGATAATTGTAAACGAAGGCGATGTCGCCGTAATCGAACGGGCCGGCCTTGGTCGGGTAGACCGTCGTTTCGAGGTAATAGACGAAAAAGTTTTCACTGTGGCCCGGCTCGACCTCGCGCGCCTGGCTGGCGTATTGCGGGCGGGTGATGTCCGTCTGCGAGAAGACGCCCCAGGTGGTGGCCTGGGCATCCTTGAGGTTCCAGGTGTTGGAGACGTCGAGCATGCCGAGGCCGGGCTGGTTGTATTGGCGAATCCAGATTTGATAGGTGAGGACGACGGGCTGGCCGACGTAGGCGACGTCGCGCTTGGCGGTGATCTCGGCCCAGACGTTTTGCGTCGATTGATCGGCGCGGACTGTGACGCGGAGTGGGCGGGTGACATAGGCCCGGCCATTATCGCGGAGAGTGAAGCGGCCGAGCGTCAGCGTCCCAGCGTGGAGCGGCTTGGC
Organism: uncultured Planctomycetaceae bacterium; assembly: GCA_964414585.1. GTDB lineage: Bacteria > Planctomycetota > Phycisphaerae > UBA1845 > UTPLA1 > DATEMU01. Next base: position 42,977 of record CAYPXR010000097.1, on the reverse strand, counting down.
GCTGAATTGGTAGGTGTAGTCGGTTTGCTGGGTCATTCGGCCGTTGATGACGGAGACCCGCTGGCTCCTCGAGGGTAGGACGTTGAGGAGGCGAATTTCGAAATCGTCGGACTCGGGCGGCGTCGGGGCGCCGGCCTGCGAGGGATTGGAGACGGTCACGGAGACGGTGAGCGATTCGCCGACGACGGCTTCGTCGCTGGAGATTTCGGCGGTGAGCATCTGTGCCCGGACCGGGGCGGCGACCGCGAGGAGGAGGAAAATGAAGAATGTCAAATGACGAATTACGGAAGCGCGCGGTCGCAGCCTTTCGTAATTCGTAATTCGTATTTCGTCATTAGCGATTCGTACGCGCATTTTCTACCAGTCCTTGTCCACGGGGGTCCGACCGCGGATTCGCAGGAGGCGCATCCGCTTGGCTTCGCGGCGCTGACGCTCGGCGTCGCGGGCTTCCTGGAGCATCGGCTCGGCCTGCTCGGGGGTCAACTTGTGTTCCTTTTCATCGCCTGCGCTTTGCTGGTCCTGCCCGGATTCCTGTTCCTCGCCGCCTTCGCGGGGCTTTTCATTCGCCTGGCCGTTTTGCTTTTGATCCTCCTTCTTGTCGCCCGGCTTGGGCTGATCTTTTTGATCCTGCTGGCCCTCTTTTTTTTCCTGATCCTGATCGCCATTTTTCTGATCGCCCTCTTTTTGTTCCTGGGGCTGCGAAGAAGGCTGGGAACTGGGCTGGGAGGTCTGCTGTGGTTGGTCGGGTTGGGAAGTGGGCTGTGAACTGGGGTTCTTCTGATCCTTGTTCTGTTCCTTCTTTTGTTGCTGGAGCATCTGTTCGAGGAAGGCCTTGAGTCGTTCGGCGGCGGCTTTGTTGGTCTGGGCGTCGACGTCTTTGGGGGCCAGTTGGAGGGCGTCGTTGTAGAAGGCGACCGCCTTGCCGAGATCGTTGACGGCATTGGAGAGTTCATCGGGATGCTGGGGATCGTCGAACTTTCGGGCCAGCGCCTCGGCGTGGGCACAGCGGCCGAGGTTGTATTTGGCCTTGGCCTCGAGTTCGGGATGACCGGGCTTGATGGCGTCCTGGAAGGCGGTCGCAGCCTTGTCAAATTGCTGGAGTCGATAATGGGCGAGTCCGCGGTCGTAGGCGACTTCGGGGGCATCAGGCGCTTTTCCGTGCGCTTCGTCATATTTTTCAAGCGCTTCGGAGTAACCGCCGTCCATGAGGAGCTTGTTCCCTTCCTTAACGGCCCGGGCGGCGGCGCGTAGATCGTCGGGCGCGGGGGGGATCGACTGGGCAAAGGCGGTAGCGGAGAGGAAGAGCAGGATGAGAACCGTGCTCACGATGGAGCGAGCCGTCGGCATCGACGCGTCTTTCGGCGCTTCTTTCCGTGGGCGGCGCTGTTCGGTTCGACGCTCGCTCATCAGCGATTCGATCATCAGGAGGAAAAGGGCGAGCGCGGCGGGCCAGGCGAAGCGGGCATATTTTCTGGGCACGCGTTTTTCCTTCATGGAGCGCTCTTCCTTTGGGGCGAGGCGCTCGGAGTAAATCCATTCAAGCGTGCGCTGGTGGGAGTTGACCTGCCGGCTCGGCTGATATTCGCCGCCCCCGGCCGCGGCGATTTCCTTGAGCGTGGTCGGGTCCAACCTGGACCAGACCTGCTCGCCGTCGTGCATCAGAAAGGATCGCCGGCCTTCTTCCTGGACGGGAATGAGGCCGCCGCGATTTTCGTCGCCGATGCCGATGGCGAAGACCTCGATGTTTTGCGCCTTGGCTTTCTGCGCCTGCAGGACGGCGGTCTTGCCGTGGTCTTCACCGTCGGACATGACGATGATCGCGCGGTGGTGGAGCCTTTGATCCCCCAGCGCCTTGATGGCGGATTCGAGGGCTTCACCGATGTTGGTCCCACCCAGAGGAGCGCTCTGGATGCCGATATCGTCAATGGCGAGTCGAACATATTCGTAATCGTCGGTCAGCGGGCAGACGAGTTCGGCGCGGCCGGCAAAGCAGATGATGCCGATGAGGCCGCCATGGAGGCGCTCGAGCAATCGCTTAATGTCGTCCTTGGCGCGGTCAAGGCGGGACATGCCGGCGTCCTCGGCCAACATGCTCTTGGAGACATCGAGGCAGACGACGATGTCGAGCTGGCGCTGCTGAACGTCTTCCCAGTAGGTTCCGAAGCGCGGACCCACGAGGGCGAAAACGATCGAGCACATGGCCGCGACAAGCAGCCCGGCCTTCAAGTATTGGCGGGGTCGGCTGACGTCGGGGGCGAGGATCGCCAGGAGGTTGACGGAGGCGAAGGCGCCCATCGCGCGCTTCTTGCGGGCGAAGCCGTAGACAAATGCCGCAGCGCAGAGGAGGACGAGTAGGAGCCACTTGAGCTGGTGGACGTGATCGATGGCGAATTCGCTCATGGAATCCTCCGCAGGCGGGTATTCGCCAGGATGATTTCGACGGCCAGGAGTACAAGGGCGACCAGAAGCGGCGGCGGAAGCTTGAGCCCGCCGAGATCGGCCCAGTTATAGGCCAGTTCTTCGTAGAGATAGTAGCGCTCTTCATCGATGGCCGAGCGTTCGAGCCGGTCAATCTCGGCATAAATTTCGGTCAGCGAATTAATGTCGCGGGCACGAAAATAGGCGCCGCCGGTTTTTTGGGCGACGTTCTCGAGGAGTTCCTCGTTGATCTCAACGGGGACGCGGACGGTGCGCGGCTGGAGGAAGAGTCCGCCCGTCTGTTGTTCCTGGAAATCGGGTGCGGCGCCGATGGTGTAGATTTTGATACCGAGGGCGGCGGCGGCTTCGGCGGCCTGGAGGGGTTCGTACTTGCCGCGGTTTTGTTCGCCGTCGGTGAGCAGGACGATGGCGCGGCTCTTGATCTGGAAGGCGTCGTTGCCCTGAAAGCGGCGGGAGATGTTGCGGACGCGTTCGGTGGCCAGCAGCAGGGCGTCGCCGATGGCGGTACCGTCCTCATCGCGGGTGGTGGGCAGCTCGATGTTGTCGAGGGCGCGGATGAGGTGTTGATGATCGTGCGTCAACGGAGATTCGGTGTCCGCGTAGTGTGCGAAAGAGATCAAGCCGATGAGGTCATCGGGGCGGCCCTTGAGACGGCCCCCATCGCCCTCGACGAAACCCGTGACGACCTGCTTGACAGCGTCGAGACGGGATTGGCGACGACCGTGAACATCGACGAAATCCTCCTGGCCCATGCTGCCGGAGCGATCGACGACGAGCTGGAGTGCGACGCCTTCGGTCTGGACGCGGGTCTGCTCATCGGCTTTTTGGGGACGGGCGATGGCGAGGACGATCAGGGCGACGGCGAGGCTGCGGGTCAGCGGGAGCACCAAGCGCAAACGCTGGTTCCAGGAGGATTGGCCGGACTTGAGGCGCGACAAGCCGGCAAAACGGATGGCGGGTCGGCGGCGGGGATTGAGATAGTTCCACCAGATAAGAGGAATCATCGCCAACAGCGCGAGAAGCCATGGATGACGGAGAAGGATCATCGGCGTCGCTCCTCCATTTGGGAGATTTCCAGCGGACCACGGCCGGAAGGGGCGCCGACCGTTACGTGGGGATGACCATTGCCGCCGTGGGGCGTCGCGGCGAGCTGCGTCTGAGGATCCATGTGGGCCGTTTGAATGATGAACTCGCGGGCCGTCGTTTGCACCCAGTCGATTTCGGATTTGTCGGGCTGGTGACGGGCATATTTGACCGGGTCGCACGCACTGACGAAACGACGGAGGACGTTTTTGTGTTCCTCAACCAATCGTGGCGAGCGGGCCAGATCGCGGATGAATTCTTCGGTGGTCTGTTCGCCGGCCATCATGTTGAAGCGCATTTCAATATAACGGCGGACAATGGCGTTGATGCGGTAGTAGAATTCCTGCACCTTGCCGCGTTCGAGGAGCCCTTCGGACATGAGGATGTCCAACTCGGCGAGGGCCCAGACGTGCGGCGGAACCGGCGGCGCCTTGCGTGCCATTCGTGGCGTGGCGGCACGGCGGCGCAGCCAGCGGAGCACCAGACCGGCGAGGGCGAGCGTGCCGACCGCAATCAGGATGTAGACGAGGATGCGGAAGTTTGACGGAGCCCAGAGCGATTCGGGGCCTTTGATGTCGGCGAGAACTTGATGGACGCTGACTGGCAGGGGCGGAGTCGTGACTTTGTCGTGGAGGTCGGCTTTGGAGCCGTCGGCGCGATCGCGTGTGTCGGAATAGGCGAAGTCGAGCGAGGGAATCTGAACGTCGCCGGGAAGAACCGGCTCGAGCGAGAGGGTCCAGTCCTGGTGCATGTGAAAGTCGTCGCCGGTCGGGGGCGGGCGGGAAACCTCCCTGGCCAGAAAGCCGCCGAGGGTCTTATCGAGTTTGGGAATCTCGACCACGACACCGCGTTCGTAGTCGATGGTGTATTTGAGCGTAAGCGCTGCGGGAATCGTGACGTCGTCGCGGTCGAGGGTGACCGTGACTTTGACGGGACGGGTGCCGACGGTGCGAGTGACCGGCTGGGTCGTCGCGGTACCCTGCGGCTTGGCGAACACCGGGCACGCCAGAAGAAAAAGCACCGCAGCGGCGCGGAGGCACGGAGGAATAGATTTTCGTCCCGTCACAGGCGTGCCTCCCGGGCGCGGAAAAAGCGGGTGAGCGGATCGACGACGGATTGACCGGTGACGAGATCGATGGAGTCGGCTTTGTAGCGGCGGAACGATTTTCTGCGGGCCTCGGCGGTTCCGGCGACGAGTCGTTCGTATTCGCGGCGGAAGGCAGCACTGGACGTATCCACGGTGAGGCGCTCGCCGGTCTCGCTGTCTACGAGATCGATGAAGCGGACGTTGGGCAGCTCGGACTCGCGTGGATCGGAGATGGAGATGGGAATCAGATCGTGGCGGCGCTTGGCGACGCGAAGCTGGCGGTCGTAGTCCGGGGCCTGGAAATCGCTGATAAGAAAAACGACGGCGCGGCGGGTGCTGACGCGATTGAGATAGTCGAGCGCGCCGGCGACGTCGGTGCCTTTGCCGGACGCCTGAATCGAAAGCAGCTCACGGATCACGCGGAGGACATGGCGCAGGCCCTTGTCGGGCTTGACGTAGCGCTCGATGCGATCGGAGAAGGCAATGAGGCCGACTTTGTCGTTATTCTTGATGGCGCTGAAGGCGAGCGTCGCGCCGACCTCGGCGGCTAGTTCGCGCTTGAGCTGGCCGGCGCTGCCGAAATCCTGCGAGCCGGAAACGTCGACAACAAGCATGACCGTCAATTCGCGCTCTTCACGAAATCGCTTGACGAAGGGCTTTCCCTGCCGGGCCGTGACGTTCCAGTCGATGCGCCGAATCTCGTCGCCCGGCTGATATTCGCGCACCTCGTCGAACTCCATGCCGTGGCCCTTAAAGGCGGAATGGTAATGACCCGCAAACAAGTCATTCGCAACATGACTTGTACGGATATGAATACGCCGGACTTTTTTGAGTAGTTCTTTAGGATCCATAGTCACGGTACGGGTACGTGGTCGAGGATCGTCTTGACGATGTCCTCGCTGGTCTGTTCTTCGGCTTCGGCTTCGTAGCTGATGATGACGCGGTGGCGGAGGATGGCGGGGGCGATGTCCTTGACGTCCTGCGGCGTGACGAAGCCGCGGCCGGCGAGGAAGGCGCCGGCTTTCGCGCCGAGCGTCAGCATGATCGTCGCGCGCGGCGACGCGCCGTATTGGATCAGGCCCTTCATGTCGAGCTTGAAGGCCGCGGGATCGCGCGTGGCGACGACGAGGCTCACAATGTAGTCCTTGATTTTGTCGTCGATGTAGATCTCGTCCACGGCCTGACGCGCGCGAATGATGTCCTCGGGGGACATCACCGGTTGTAAGTTTTGCTCGGGGTTCGTATACGCCATTCGATCGAGAATCTGCCGCTCCTCGGCCGGCGAAGGATAGGAAACCGTCACCTTGAGCATGAAGCGGTCGACCTGTGCCTCGGGGAGCGGGTAGGTGCCTTCCTGTTCGATGGGGTTCTGCGTCGCCATGACGAGGAAGGGCTGCGGCAGCGGGTGCGTCGTATCGCCGATGGTGACGTGGCGTTCCTGCATGGCTTCGAGCAGGGCGCTCTGCACTTTCGCCGGGGCGCGGTTGATTTCATCGGCGAGGATGATGTTGGAGAAGATCGGACCCTTCTTCACGGTGAAGTTGCCCGACTGCGGCTGGTAGATCAACGTGCCGATCACGTCGGCGGGCAAAAGGTCCGGCGTGAACTGAATTCGAGAAAACCCGGTGTTGATCGAACGAGCCAGGCAGGAGACCGTCATTGTCTTGGCCAGTCCCGGCACGCCTTCGAGAAGGATGTGCCCGTTGGACAGGATGCCGATGAGCATGTGATGCAGCATCTGCTCCTGGCCGACAATGACGCGGCCGATCTCGTCGCGGAGACGGGCAAAGGGCTCGCTGGCGGCCTTGATGGCGGGACCGATACGTTTCACGTCGAGTTGCGTCACGGGTGATCTCCCTTACGTTTTAGGTGATGCATTGCGCGTCCGCTTTTAATGTAAAACCCCGTGGTACAGACGGTCGGGGCGGCTCCGGCCTGTCACGAAATTTCGGATTCCGATAGGCGGGCCTCGAAACGGTGACCAGACGGCCGAAACCCCTGAGAATAGGCCCGACACAGACCGGCCGCAACCAAGTGGGGGCCTTACGGCACGGCGGTTCGCCTGGCGGAACCGGCCTCAGGCGCCCCGGCGAGTCATTTGTCGACGATGGCATGAACCGATGGTGGAGAGGGCCGCAATTTAGCGCGAAATTCATTGACGGACGCCGCGTCGCCCTTTGTTTCATAGAGCCGAACGAGGTCGCCGATGGCCTGCTGGGTTTTTTCGTGGTCGTCACCGAGGGCCTTTTGCAGTTGCGAGTAAGCGTGGGAAAGATGTTTTTCAGATTCATCGACTCGGCCGGTTTCCAACAGCACGCGGCCGAGGCCGGCGCGCATGTAGGCGGTTCTCCAGTGATCGCCCTCGCCCAGTTGTTCCTGCAGTTCGATCGCCGCGAGAAACTCGCTTTCCGCTTGCGGCCAGCGCTTGCGGTCGGCGTAAAGCACCGCCAGGTTGGCTCGCGCGGAGACCATCGGCGACGCTGTGGCGGCGTGTTGCGGGTCGGCGCTGGAAATCACTTGTTTCCAGAGGGTCTCCGCCTCGTCTGACCGGCCGAGTTTGTTCAAGGCAAAGGCGAGATTTCCCGCCGCGTTCAACGTGCGCCAATCCGACTCTCCGAGAATTTGTTTGTATTGATCGCGCAGCCCGGTCGCCAGCGGGATCGCCTCATTCCATCGCCTCATCTCGATGAGCGAGCAGGCCAGTTCGTTCTTGCGATTGAGCGTCGTGAGATCGTCTGGACCAGCGAAGGCGAGCTGGGCGTCGTACGCGCGGCGCGACAGCGCCAGGCCCTCGTTTAAGCGGCCGAGACTGGAAACAACGCCGGCCAGATTGTGCAGGACCGAGTTCGTCAAGGGATGATCCGGCGTCAGGGTGGTCTCCATCTCGCTCAGCAATTCTCGAAATTGGGCCTCCGCCTCCGCCAGCCGACCGCGCTGACCGATCAAGTCGGCGAGGTTCATCCGCGCTTGCAGCGTTTCGGGATGGTTCTTTCCAAAGGCGATGGTCCGCTCCCGGACCAGCTCGTTCTGGAGTTTTTCGGCCTCGTCCAACTTGCCCAGCGCGGGCAGGCACGCGGCGAGATTGTTCAGCGTGTTGAGGCGATCGGGATTCGTCGGACCGAGCCGGCGCGTCTGCGCGTCGAGGGCCTTGCGATAGAGAGATTCGGCCTCGACCGAGCGGCCCTGCCAGTCGAGAGCAAGAGCCAGATCGTTCAGCGTGATCAACATCGACGGATGGTCCGGTTCGAGCGAGCGTTCCTGAATGGAGCGCAGTTGCTCAAGGAGTTGCACAGCCTCGGAGTAACGACCGCGATCGATCATCAACGTCGCCAGATTATCCATGGCGGTCATCGTCGCCGGATCGGATTCGCCGAGGGCTCGGCGTGAGAGTTCGTAGGATCGGCGAAGCAGCGGCTCCGCCGAATCGTAAAGGCCGAGCTTGCGGTAATCCCAGCCCAGCGTCCCGGCGATCGCTGCTTCGACGTCGGGCTGCTCGGGAAAAGATCCATTGAGGCGGGTCACGGCGCTGTCGAGCAGTTCGCGGAGCGGTCCGATGTGCCGGCCGGGGTGTTTCCAGGGATCGACGGCTCGAAGGGTCGTGTCGAGGAACTCGCTCACCTTCCTGTTCTTGGCAACCTGGGACTGGAGGGCCTGGCGGCTTTCAACTTCCGCACGGTGGGCAATGGTCAGATCATTGAGCCGCCGCGCGGCGAGGTGCTCCGCCTTGAGGGCGCGAGACCGTAACCAGACCATCGCGGCGCTGAAGATCAACGAAGCGGCAAAGAGGACGCTAAAAACGAGTGCCGCCGTTTTGTAAAGATAAAGCGTCCGTCGGACCGAATACCAGGCGCTGTCGCGCTTGGCCTCAATCGGTTCGCCGGCAAGATATCGGCGGATATCCCGCGATAATTCTCCAGCGCTTTGATAGCGACGCTCCGGTTCTTTGGAAAGGCATTTCAGGGCGATCGTCGAGACCTCGTCACTGAGGTCGCGGCGAACCTCTCTCGGCGGGCGCGGCGGACTGTTTTGAATGCTCAGCAGCGCTTCGCGCAGACCGCCATTGACGCGATACGGAAACTGGCCGGTCAAGAGTTGATAGAGCATCACGCCCAGCGAGTAAACGTCGCTGCGGACATCGATCTGTCCCGCCAAGCCGTCGGCCTGTTCGGGGCTGGCCCAGGGGAGTGAGCCCATGAAATTTCCGCTTCGGCTGACTCGTGATTCCTCCAGCGCGCCGGCCGACTTGGCCAGGCCGAAGTCGAGGACGTGCGGCTCGCCGTGGGAGTCAATACGGACGTTGCTGGGTTTCAGGTCGCGGTGGATCACGCCTTGTTGATGGGCGTACTGCACGCCGTCGCAAATCTTCGCGAACATGGCAAGCAATTCCCGCTGCGACGGAAAGAGCGAAGCGGCGTCGATCGAAAGCGGCGACGTCGTGTTCCCGCCGACAGCGGACCTATCGTGAATCAGCTCGTCCAGCCCCACCCCTTCAATGTATTCCATGACGTAATACAGTCGCCCGTCCGCCGTTTCGCCGCTGTCGTAGACGCGGACGATGTGCGGATGGCGCAGGGCGGCGACCAGTTCGATCTCTCGCTCGAAACGGCGGCGGGCCTCGCGCGTGGCGAGCGCGCCTTCAAGAACGAGCTTGATGGCGACGCGGCGGCGGGTCGAGACTTGCGTGCCGACAAAGACAATGCCCTGCCCCCCGCGGCGGGCTTCGTGCAGGTCTTCATAACCGGGGACGCGGGGCGCTTCGTAGGCGCGGCGGCCGCGCCGAAGTTCGCGGACCAATACGTCCTCGTCGTCGAACCATCCCGTTCGAGAATCCATGAGTTGCCCACCGACCGATCCAACGGGCCGCCGGTCAGCCTTCGTCTTCAACTTGTGCGGCGATCACCGTCCGCAGGCGCGCGAGGACCCGGTGTTTGGCGGTGTACACCTGCCCCGTGCTCACGCCCATCTGCGCTGCGACCTCGGCTGCGTCCTTTCCTTCAAGCACATACGCCTGGAAACTGCTCAAATCCGTGGCGTTGAATTCTGATTCCACGATTCGCATCGCCCGGCGAAGGTGCTGTTGCCGCCATTCCTCTTCCCACGCGTCGTCGAGCGATGGATCGGTCGCCGCCGCGCGGGTGGCCTCGTCCAAATCGCTCAGCGGCGCCGCGCCCGGCTCCCGTTCGGTTCGGCGGATGATGGCCCGCACGACGACCGTCTTCAGATACGAGCGAAACCTCCCTTTTTCAGGGTTGTACTCGAAGCCGGGCATCGCCTTGGTCAACGACAGCAGGACGTCCTGCACGATGTCGTCGGCGTTGGCCCCGACGACGCCCTGTCGCCGGGCAAAGGCGCGGATCATCTCCTCGTATTGCGCGCAAAACTCGCTCCAGGCGTTGGAATCCGCCGGATCGGCGATGCGCGCAAGAAGGGTGCCGTGGGTGGTGGTCGAGTGGGCGATCATTCGCCCGCATTATACGCGACCACTGCATCTGCCCATCGGCCTTCCAATAGTCCTAGCGCGGGTCGGGATGATTTCTGTCAAGAAATATCGTGGAGTGATCGCGCGGGCATCACGACGGGACCAAACGGTGATGGTACTCCGCATTTGCGGTTGAGCGAGACCAGCGATCGCGAAAGTTTTACAGGAATGCCCCGCCGAGAATTCGACGGCGGCGAATGCGATCGACCGCTCGGGTCGTAGATAAGAAATGCCGGGAAGTCCGGTCGCGGCCTGGTTTACTACCGGGCGAGGATCGTTGAATGATTCAGTGCTTCTTGTGCGTTCGCCACTAATGGGCGTGTCGTCAACGTCGTCGGCGACGAATCAGCAGGATGCACGAGGAAAGCAAGACGAGCGTCGCCGGCTCGGGAACCTCTATGATAAAGGCCCCTTCGATGGTACCGTCCAAAGTACCTTCAAACATGATCCAGTGGCCGTCGTCGCTCATGGCAAGATTGTCCTGAACGGCCGAGATGGAGGTCAGCAAGAGGCCGCCGACCATGGTCACGCCTTCCTGCACGAGAAGTTGATCGTTCATGAAAATGCCGGTGTCTCGCGTGGTATCCGGATCGTTCCAGTCGCCGAACCAGACGACATCGCCGCCTTGATCGATCAAAACGGCGCCGGTGCCGAAGGCGGTGAAGTTGAAGACGCCGCCGATGGAGGCCAGGCTCGAACCCTCGCGGGCGATGACGTCAGTGCCGTTACGAATGATGGCGGCGTCGTCGGTCGTGGCGCCGTCCATGTTGGCGATCGTTACCCAATCTCCCGCATCGTTGACGTCCATCGCGTTGCCAATCACGCCTTCCCAGTTTCGTCCGGCAACGCCGGGAACCGGCTGACCTTCACGAGCGAGAATCGAAGTGCTCGTACCATTCGTGTAGATGACCAGGCCGTCGTCGTTCGTCGTTCCATCCATGTCCGCGGAAAAGAGCGCATAGCCGTTATTATTAAATGCCGATGCGTGGGGGCCGGTACCGAAATCGGCGGCGAATCGGCCTGGCACCAATTCGTCGCCTTCTTTTGCATAGAGAGTTTGTGTCAAGGAAAGGGGATTGACCTTTACAATGGCCCGATCCACCGTGCTCGCGATTGCTGGATCATCGACACTTGCAATCATGAGGATGTCGTTGTTGTCGTTGATGTAGGTTTCAAACCAGCCGATATAGGGCGTACCGGCCGAAAGGCCCGACGCCGTGGCGATGTCACTTTCTTGAATGACAAGATCGGTGTTGTAATAAATGCCTGAATCGGTGGTCGAAGTCTGGCCGGAAAGGAAGTTGTTAAAACTCGCGTTGCCCGAGTTGTTAATCCGAACTGAATCCCAGGAATCGAGGGACGCGCCGGACGGTGAGGTCAGGGCCGCGCCTTCCTGCTGCCAAAGAGCAAAAGGCCCGTGTCCATTTCCCCGGAGCAAGACGCCGTCGATGTTGGTGTCGGCATTGGTCGTATCGGATTCGACGAACCACTCACCGCTGTTGTTCACCGCGAGGTTTTCGCAGGCACCGAAGCCGCTCGTAATGGGTCCCACCCCCGCTACGACATCCCCCTCCTTCACGACCATGGTCACGGTCGGTGGAAACGCCATGGCGGGCGCGGAGGCCAAAAGAATAGCAGCCAATGCAAAAAGTAGATTGGATCGCATCTTGCTTCCTCCTGCCGTCGAACGAAGACGCCGTTTTGGGGGCTCGTGGAACCGCTGTCCGGGCAATCCGACGGCTAAGTAGAACTTCCGGCCTGGGGCCGGATGACTCGCGTCATTCCGCTTCCTATGTTCACGTTATCTTACCGCAATTGCGCAAGACAATTCAACGTATTACCGACCCTTTTTCATAGCTGCCGTAAAGTCAGTTTTCACAAGCGCTTCTGAATTCTCCAGATACGCCGCGTTTCGATCAGGGGACGACCGCATCCGTAAAACCCTGAACGTCCAGACCGTTGATCTTCCCGTCGAGGTTCATGTCCGCTTCGCAATTGCCGGTACCAAACAACACTTCCGTCACAAAGGGATCGACGTCGGCGTAGTCCACGCTCCCGCTATGGTTGACGTCGCCCGGCGTACAAAATGCGCCGTTGAGCGAGACGACTTGATCGCATGTATTTCCGCCGAGATCCGTGACGCGGACAATGCCGCGGCCGCATCCCTGGGGATTTTGCAGGACCACTTCAAACAAGACGAGTTTGTCGCCGGGGGTGAACGGATCGACATGGAGCGCGACATTGCAGGAATCGGGCAACAGTTCGATGGATGCGATTCCCAGTGAGAGCGCTTCGGAATCGGACGCCTGACCGGCGAATCGTTCGGGGAATCCGGCGGAGCCGATCGTGAGGGACCAGCTTTCGAAGACGCCTTCGTTGTAGATCGCGTCGTCAACGACTTGAAGCGTGTAGGTCCCCGCAGCCGGGCCGCCGTTGAGCACAAACAGCGCCGGACCGCCGACCGGTTGGAAATGGCCCGTGAAGGGCGCCGATCCGGCGGAATCAGGGATGGGGAACGGCGCCTGGTCGTCAATCGTCGTATTGATGAAGTCGTTGCCGGTGGAACCGATATCGCCAAAGAGCGTGATGAACGACGGGCTGGTCATCGACAAATCGATGTCGTCATCAAACCCGTGCGTAATGTTGATCGTCACGTCCACGTCGGCGATGGGTGCCAGATCGGCCACGGCAATGCTGGACGTCACGCCGCCCGGATTGTTGTCCGGAATCGCCATGGGCAAGTCCGTGCTTCGATATCGCTTTGAATGAGAGACGCTGCCGGTACAGACCGGATCGATGACGTCGAGGTGAATCAACTGGTGACGACGATAGCCCGCCGTATCGGTGACCCGAAGGTAACCACGGGCATTTTGCGCCGGATTGATAATTCCCACGACGACATCCACGCTGCCCGCGCCGTTCGGGGGATCGGGATCGACGAGGGCGAGTTGCAAATTATCCGAATACGGCGCCAGGCTGACGGAGGCGATTCCGGAATCTCCCGGCTGATTGTCCGTGGCGACGCCTTCGAATTTCGGAGAGACGAGGCTGATCGCCCCGGTAATGACCGGAAGATTCTGATCGGCCAGCGCAGCGGCCAAAGCAATGGGAACGACGGTCGTGTTGCCGGCGCAGTCCGTGATTTCGACCGTACCATTGCCCGGCACAGCGGGGTTCGAAAGCGTAACGAGGTAAGACGCCTCGTGGTCTCCCGATGTCAATCCGGAAGAGACGCTCAGATTCGTCGAACCGCCGCCGAGCGCGATCGAACAGATTCCGGATTCCGGATAAACGTCTCGGGTCTTGCCGACGTAGCGCTCCGGCGCGCCGGGCGAAAGGATTCGGGCCGCCCATCGGCGGAACTCCGAATGGGCGCTGCCGGCGCCCTGGAGCCGGTTGTCGGAGACATAGAGCGACCAGGGGCCTGATGAGTTAAGCCCTTCCAGTGCAAAGAGCATGTTGTCGCGATAATCCGCGCTGATTCCGTCGCCGATGATCGCGCCGCGTCCGTCCGGCTGATGAAGGCCGAAAAACTCGATGGTGCCGAGCGCCGGCTCGAGGTGCGCGTCGTCCGCGACCGGCGCGTCGTCATCCAATGTGATTTCGATGTTGTCCTTGGTCAATCCGACGGAATCTCGTTCCGTCATGCCCACGCGGTTGATCAGGGAAGCCAATTCGCCGCCGTGACTCAAGGTCGATGCATTTCGACCGACGTCGAGCGTATCGATGGTCAAGTCGACCTCCACTTCGCCGACTGTGACGCCGTCGGGAACGTTGATCGTCGACACCACGCCCGCGGGATCGGCCTGCGGAACCGTCGTCAGGACTTCATCGGAAATCTCGATGTTGCGACTGGCGGTCCCGCTATTGGTCGGCGGATTCGAATCGGTCAGACCGGTCAGGTTGACGACCGTTTGACAGGTGTTGTCGGACAGATCGGTCGCCGTAATCGTACAGGACCCCGGCTGCGAAGGATTTATCAACGTGACCGTGTACGTCGTGGAAAGGTCGCCGGGCGTGAATTGCGGCGAGAGGATAAATGCGACATTGGTGTCGCCGCTCATCGCGACGGATGCAATTCCGCCGTTCACACCGGCGGTATCGCTGGCCGTACCGTGAAATTCCTGCGGCGCAGGAAACCCGGCGTCGATATCCAGCGACCAGCGAACCAATCGCGCTCCACCACCCGCGCCGGAACCACTCGACGCGTCGTCACGCACGTTCAGTGTCCACGTCCCGGCGGGATTTTGACCGTTAAAGGCGGCGAGGCCGGCGCCATCGTCCGGCAGCCAGGTGCCCGTGTAGGGTGCATCGCCGCTGAGGCTCGACATGAATTCCGTGGCGCTGTCGTCGAACGTGGCGTCGGTGATGTCGAAGGCCAACGAACTGCCGCGATCGGATACGACGTCGATAATGGTCCCCATCGGGCTTTGCAGGTAGACATCCACGTCCGGCGGACGAATCGTCTCGACGGTGATCGTCACGTTGACGTCGGCGATCGAAGCGCCGGCCGGCACGTCGATGGTTCCGTCGACGCCGGGCCCGGCGGGCTCATTGTCATGGGCATGCAAGGGCGGATGAGTGCTGAAAAACGTCCGACGCGCCGAATTGACGACCGAACCGCCGCAAACGGGCGGGGTCGCGTCGATCTGCACGTAGGCACAAGCCGTATTCCCCGCGCAATCCGTGACGATGACCTTTCCATATCCGCTCGTGCCCGGAGTGATCAACTCTACATTAAACGAAACCGTGGGGTCGCCCGGTGTAAAACTCGCGGCGATCGCCAGATTCACGGCGTCGGCGGAGAGTCCGAGGCTGCAAATCCCGCTGTCGCCGCCGGCATCGTCCGACGCCGTCACGGCGATGGTGTCGAGGGCGTAATTCGGAGTCAGGCTGTCAATGACCGGGTCGACGTCTTCGGTCAAAGTCGGCGGTGCGTTCCCGCGAAAGATCGCCAGGCGGTAGGTTCGCTGCGCACCAAAGTCGTTGGCGCCACCGCCGGAGACCTGGACCTTGTATGTCCCGGTGGTCGGCGCGCGAAAGGCCACGGCTTCGGCCGGATAATCCGGTATTTGTCCAGCCCCGACGACGTTCGGGTCGTCGTGGTCGGTGATGAGGGCGTCCCCGGCGGGATCGAAAACCGCCAGGGCGCCGTCCAGGGATTGTGGATCGTCATCCGCATCCCCACCACTATCGCGCTCAGGGTCGCCATCGAGCGCGATGAAAACTTGATCGCCGGCCGTTGCCGCGAAAGCAAATACGTCGGCGTCGCCATTCACGGAAATCGTGCCGCTGTAGTACGCCTTGCCGCTCTGATCGGCCGACGCCAGCGTGTTATTCGGTTCGCATTCCGGGCTGGGCGCCCGGCTGCCGGGTTCGATGCCATAGTGCAGGATATAGCGGGCAATGGTTTCGTTTGTCGTTCCCGTCGTGGCACGGAGGTAATAGGTTCCGCTGGACGGCAGAATGGCACCGGCGATGGCGGCGCTGAAGGCCGAGCTGCGTTGGACGAGGGTGTTGACGGTCGCGCTGGAGCCCTCGCCGTCGTCGTCGTCCAACTCCATGACCGACGTGCCGTTGGTGCCGACCAGCCTCAATTCAACGTCCACCGATGACAAGAGGACGTTTCCGTTATCGAGGAAGGCATAGAGTCGATCCTGCGCCCCGGCGGAAAAGGAAAACGTGTCCACATCGGCGCCGCCGACAATCTGCCCGCCGTTGAGCTGGCCCGTCTGGAGCGGGCTGGCCAGGGCCGCGGTGTCGTTGGGTTCCACTTCGGTGATGTGGTAGTCCTCGGCCCGATCCACGACGAGAACGTATTTGCCGTCGGTCACGCTGGTCGCCGCGGCGTCCACCATCACATAGTACGTCTTGTCAAAATCGAGCGTGACGACAACGGCCTCCGCCTGACGGCTCGTGGTGGAGGTATGACTCGCCGCCCCCAAACACCCCAACGGCAGGAACGGCGGGCACGAATCCGCGAGGTAGAGATAGCCGTTCCATGCGGCTCCTGCGGGCATGAGATTGAAGATGTATTCGCCCGCGTCGGACGGGTTCGGTCCCGTCGTGAATTCGTAAATGTGATCCGGCCCCGCGCTGGTCAGGCCGATGGTGTTGGCGACATCGCAGCGACCCGTTCCTTCGGTGAAGGTTGCGTCGTTCGCTGCGCCGGTGAGTGTGCCGACGGCCGCGTACGGGAGCGACGCCGACGGAATCGTTCCAATGTTGGTGCAGTCCTCGGCGGGGCCGCTCGGGGCTTCGGAAACGATCAACATGAATTCGAATTCGCGAATGCGCGCGATCGACGACGTGCTGTCAACGACAATCTCATATTCCACGCCGCTGGTCAGCGTCGCCACGACCGTATCGATTTGATCGCGGGGATTGGCATCGCTGCCGCCGATGAAGACGCCGTCCGACTTTCGGCGAACGTACAGGCACAGGTTCGGCGCAGGCAGCGTACCGCCGGAACTGCCGTACACCGGAATCTGGTCCCACGGGACCATCATCAGCCAGTAAGAGCCGGTGACGCCGGGGGTAAAGCTGTAAAAGACATCGGGTCCCGGGACCGACGCGAGCCCGCCGATCGTGGTGATGCTCACGGAGTCATTTCCGCCGACATTGGAGCCGGCGATGATGGCCGGCAACGCGCCGACGACCTCGGCGGTCGCCGGCGTGTCATTCGCGGGCGGCGGATACGATGCGAGAGTCCTCGTCGCGCAATGGAATGCCGTTCCCCAAAGTACAAGAGCCAAGGGACTTGGCGCACAAATGATTTTTGGATTTGACACTTATGGTGCTCCTTTCCGTCTGGACCATCGCCCCCCAATTTCGATTCCGGTCAGAATGCCGGATCGAAAAGATCCCTCGGGAATGTTAACGTTATATTGAATTTACCATTTCGGCGTGATACACTCAACGCTTGCGAGCCACAAAGTTGAGAATTCGTTCACTCAATCCCGACTTGGCATGACGATTTGGACGGGGGCCCAATTCGATTCGGATCGACCACTCGGACCGACGGGAGGTATCCCATGCAGCCACTAGGACTTCAGCGACGACTCGGTCTGATTGCCGTTATTGCCGTTCTGCCTGCTGCCCTGTTAAGGGCGGAGCCTTCCAAAACCGCACCCGTCGCCAATTCGCCTGCCCTCTATTTTTACGACGCCGGAGCAAAGCATTTCGTTCAGCCTTCGGAGACGGAGTTTCTTGTTCGGCCCAAAACGGCGGCCGGCCGCGCTGCTGGTGTTCGTCCCTCGAATTGGCCCGCGAAAATTGCACCGGCGAATCATGATGAATATGTGGCGCGGCTCGAAGAACGACTTGAGCGGCGCGATCTCCACGTCGTGCGCGGACTTTCGAAGGCCCAGGTCGAACAATTGCCCGAGATCGACTATGCGTTGCCGGTGTTGTATCGGGAGGACAGCGATGTTCCTCTTTACCAAACCAACCGGATCATTGTCCGATTACGCGACAATGCCGATGAGGCGACGCTTCGCGACTTTGCCGATGCCCAGGGTTGTGAGCTGCGGAAATTGGCACGGGGGGCGGGCCGATACTACCTGACGGTGAAAGATCCTCGCGCGGTGCAGCCGTTGTCGGTCGCCGCGACGCTCCACGAGCGCAAGAACCTGGTCGAATACGCCGAACCGGATTTCTTCGCGCCGATGGTGACCTACTCGCCGCCGGTGATCAACGATCCGCTTTATCTGTCCATGCAATGGCATTTGGACGGCGATGTGAGCAAAGGCGCGCAGCCCAACAGCGACATCAATGCCGAAGCCGCCTGGGATAGCGACAATGGACCCGATGCGGAAGGCATTGCCGCCGTTCGCGTTTCGATTTTGGACGAGTGCGTCGAAAAATTGCACCCCGACCTGTTTCCAAATTGGGCGGCGGGGCTCGATCTCGATCACGACCCGCCAGACGATGACCCCAGTCCGGACGCCGGTCAGCGTCACGGCACCAGTTGTGCCGGCGTGGCCGTCGCCAAGGCCAACAACATCGGCGTGCGAGGCGCTTGTCCTAATTGCGGTCTCATCGGCGTGAAATTCTTCGGCGCGACGGTGTCCGAGATCGCCGACGGGTACTATTTCAGCGTCGATCCTGACAATAACGGCAACCACAACGACGGCGCGGCCATCCTTTCCAACAGTTGGGGCTTTGCCGACGGAGTTCTTCAGCCTGCCGACGTCGTCGCCTCCATCAATTTCGCCGCCAACAACGGACGCAACGGCCTGGGCTGTCTCGTACTCTTCGCCGCCGCCAATAACGACCACACGGTCAACGGCGTTTCCGCCCTGGCGCAATTGCCGACCGTCATGGCGGTCGGTGGAACCAACAGCAACAGTATGCATACCGAGTTCAGCGACGTCGGGCCGGAAGTCGGCATCGCCACGCCGACGAACGATCGCGGCGACGACGGCGTTCGATTCAGTTGGATCGATATCACCACCGTCGATAACACCGGCACCAGCGGGTACAACGGCATCCCTTCCGAGCCCGATTACACCAACGCCTTTGGCGGCACCAGTTCCGCGACACCGCTCGCAGCCGGCGTCCTCGGTCTCATTATTTCGCAGGATCCGTCGATGACCGCCGCACAGGCCCGTGCGATCCTCCAGCATACCGCCGTCAGAATTGAAGAACCCTACGGCCGATTCGATGGCGTCACCGGCCACAGTCATCGCCTTGGGTTCGGTCGTGCCGACGCCGGACTGGCGGTGGCGGCAGCCCATGCGGGAATTCGCTGGCCCGATCGGATCAAGACGCTTTCCGCGACGCCGACCGGCAGCGACATCACTCTTACCTGGAACACGCCGCTCAATGACTATGCCGGCAGCATTCTCGTCAAATCGGATAAACCGTTCAGTTGGATGCCGACCGACGGCACAAACTACAACGTGAGCGACGTCGTAGCGCCGGGGATCACGGTCGTCTACACCGGTGCGGCGGGACTTTATGTGGATGGCGGCGCATCATCCGGGGCCTTCTTTTACGCCGCCTACCCCCGAAGCGCACTCAATCGCTTTGGCTTTGGTGCAAAGACCCATTTGATTCGCAATGGTATCGATCTCCTCAACGACAACAGCGAAGGCTCCGATCCCGGCTGGACTCACGGTGGGACGAACGACGAATGGCAACGCGGAACGCCGACCTCCGCCAACGCTTCATTAAGCCAGGCGGTCGCCGGCAGCGGTCCCCTGGCCGGCACCCGCGGCGTTCGCGCGATCGGCGGCAACAAATGCTGGGGCACCGATCTGACCTACACTTACGACCCGGATACTGACGCGTACCTGCAGACGCCGCTGCTCAACCTCACCGGTGTGACCGCGCCGGTCATTCTCGACTATTACGATTGGTGTCTGCTTGAAACCTTCTACGACACTTGTCGCGTGGAAGTCGTCGACGCCGGGGGCCATCTGTTGGGCCTGGTCGATGGCGACACCGGCGGGGATTATGACTGGACCCGGCGGGCCTATGATTTGACGCCCTTCGCCGGCCAGCCGATCGCGGTGCGCTTCAGACTCATGAGCGACGGCGTCTTTCAAAGGGATGGCTGGTTCATCGACGACGTGCGGATCACCGTCGCGGCGCAGGGGCCGTTGCCTCCCGTCGCGAAAAATCGTTCATTCGACACAACCGAAAACGTTCCCGCGGTGGTCACGTTGCTCGCGACCGACCCGAACCCGGCGACGACGCTGTCCATGATCATCACGTCGCTGCCCGCGCACGGACAACTCGATGATCCCAACGCCGGCGCCATTGTCAGTGTCCCCTATACAGTCGCCTTGAACGGGAACATTCTTCAATACGTTCCCGCCGTGAATTACCAGGGGCCGGACTCCTTCACTTACAAGGCCAACGACGGCGCGCTGGATTCCAATGTCGCCACCGTGAGCCTCACCATTGGGACGCCTGTGCCGATTTACAACTTTCCCCTCGACACCGATCCGGGTTGGCTCACGGAAGGACAGTGGGCCTTCGGTCAACCGTCCGGCATCGGCGGCGATCCGACGATCGGCTTTACCGGTCTTTACGTTTATGGCTACAACCTTGCAGGCACATATCCTGACTTGCTTCCCGCCCGTTATCTCACGATGCCGCCTTTGAACTGCATGGGACTAACGCGGGTGACGCTCAAGTTCGCCCGCTGGCTCGGGGTCGAGAATTCCGCCTATGACAAGGCGACGATACAGGTTTCGACCGATGGAATTTCCTGGACCACCGTCTTCACCAACCCGACTTCTGATTTACAGGAAACCGCCTGGAGCCAACAGTCCTACAACATTGGGGCCGTGGCCGACAACCGGCCGTTCGTCCTCGTCCGGTGGGGCATGGGACCGTCCGACTCCAATACCAACCTCAGCGGTTGGAACATCGACGATGTTGGGATCTGGGCGATCGGCTCGATTCCGTCCAACCAGCCGCCCTTTGCGCAAAATGTGTCCGCAACGACGGCGACCGGCAACTCGGTCAATCTCACGCTGCCGGCCTCCGATCCCGATTTGGACCTGTTGACGTACAAAGTGGTATCCCTGCCCGGCCACGGAACGCTCAGCGATCCCAACGGCGGTCTCATTGTGAGCGTCCCCTACACGCTTCTCGCCAACGGAAACCTCGTGACCTACGAGCCGAACATGGGATTCGGCGGTATGGACACGTTCCTTTTCCGCGCCGACGACGGTCAGATCGACTCCAACGCCGCGACGGCGACCGTCACGGTCTTGAATCCGTCGGCGTTTCCATTCACGGAAACGTTTGATGCCGGCCCACCGTTGGTGAATCACTGGTCGACAAACTCCACCGGGGCCGGACGGATTCGAGTGACGACCTCCGACGCGCCGATCGGCATCTATCATGCTGAGCTGGATTCCTCCGCCAGTTCAACGTATGCCAATAATGAATTGACGCTGGTGATCAACCTCGCCGGGCAGTCCAACGTCCTGCTTCAATATTCGTGGAAGGAGTTTGGCGACGAATCCAACCTGCTTCCGGCGACCTTTACGGACACTGCCAATGGCGACGGCGTCTCCATCAGCGCCGACGGTGTGACGTGGCATCGCATCGCAAATCTGACCGAAGGAACGACGAACTATCAAAACGTCACGATCGATCTCGACGCGGCAGTGGATGCGGCGGGCATTTCCTACAACACGACCTTCCGAATTCGATTTCAGCAATACGATGACAACCCCATCCCCACTGATGGCATCGCCCTCGACAACATCATGGTCTTGCAAGGGACCGGCGACCCGCAGATCACAACGGCGACGTTGCCGGACGGCGGGTTGAACGAGGCCTACGGCCCCGTGCAGTTGGAGGCGGTCGGCGGTGATCATCCGTTGGCCTGGTCCCTTATCGACGATCAGTACGGCGAGGATTCATTGGGATCCAGTCTGTTTGCCGCCGTCGGCACCGGCCAAGGCTGGCAGGCCGACGACGCGGCGTTTGATTACGTGCTGCCCTTCGCGTTCCCGTTCTATGGGCAGAACTACACGGCAGTGAAGATTGCCACCGATGGATGGATTAACTTCGGCCCTTATGTGGGCAGTACGTACAACAACAGTACCGCGCTGCTCGCCGCCAACAAACGGATCGCCGTCCTCTGGGACGATCTAAAGACCAACGTCCCCGGCGGTAACATTTTCATCGATACGACGACGGTCGGGCGGGTCACCATCCGTTGGCAGGGCACGGTCCGGTCAGGCGGCGCGCCCTGCAACGTCAGCGCCACGCTTTTCGACGACGGCCGCATTCAATTGCACTACGGGGCCGGCAACACGGGACTGACTCCGACCGTCGGAGTTTCGCTCGGCGACAACGCAACGTACACGCTCTTTAGTTACAACGGCGCAACGGCATTGACCGGCGTCGATTCCATCGAACTGCAACTTTCGGAGCTGCCGCCGGGGATATCGCTGTCGAGCGATGGCATGCTTTCCGGCATCCCGACGGCCACCGGCCTCTTTAAGCCGATCTTCCACATTCAAGATCAGTCCGCGCGGACCGACACGCGAAAGATTCCGCTGAATATTCCGGTCCAGATGTTCGGCGATTTCGATGGCGATCAGGATGTGGACGCCCTGGACTTTGACCAGTTCCGCTTGTGCTATACCGGATCCAAGGGTTTGGCCGCGCCCGAATGCGAACCCGGCGATTCCAATGGCGACGGCGATGTGGACTGCGAAGACTGGCGCGCGTTTCGCGATGCCTTTTTGGCCAGTTCCGGCTATACCCCGGCCATGCCGGTCGAAGATTTCGTGGCCGTCCTGCTGGAAGACCTCGACGTCACGGACACCGATCTCTGCCTGGCCGACGCGAACGACGACGATATCAACAATGGTCTCGACATCCAGCCTTATACGGATGCGCTGATGAGCGGGCCGTAATCGCCGGCCGTAGCGAGTGACAACCGCGTGAGTCCACCAAAGCGGGTCCAAATGATCGTTGGTCCGCCCGGCAACGGCCTCGCGTCTCCGTTCTATTTGTTCTTCTTGTCGCCCGGCTTGGTGGCGTCCTTCAGGATTTTTGCCGCTCCGGCGTCTTCGAAGCGGGCAAGGTCGGTCCAGAAAGTCCCGTCGCCGGCATAGAAGATTTTGATGGATTGCGGCTGAAAACTCTCCGCGAAGGTATAAAGGTTGTACGCCTTGGCGCTGCCGAACGCATCGACGAGCAGCCTGAATCCCTCGGCCTCGGCGGCATTCTTCAATTTCTGGACGTCCGCTTTGGCCTGGCCGAGGATTTCGGTCCGCTTCGCGTCCAGCATTGCGACCTGCTGCTGGATGGTGGCGACCTCCAACCCGGCTTGTGCGTCGATTTCAGCGGCCTTTTTCTCGCCTTCGGCTTGAAGACCGGCAACGGCGATTCGAGTCTCGGCGCGAATCGTCTCGCGGGCAATATCCACTTTCTTTTTGAACTCTTCGAGTTGCGCCTTGGCCGTCGCCGCGTCGCGCTGCTTTTCCTTGGTGATCTGTTTTTCCTTGGCGATATAGCTTTCCTGGATCGTCCGCTTGAGGTCCTCGGTCGCCTCACCGCCTTCTCGGGTTTCGGGCGGTTGCACCTCGATCTCTCGCACCAGAGCCAGCAGCACTTCGATATTCTTTTGATTGCAGACGCGATGTAGCTCGTTCTTGAGATCTCTTTGAAACTCTTCGCGCTTCTCGCCCTGGATGAAGTCGCGGGCGGCGTACGTCGATCCGATGTTGCGGCAGATCGAACGAAGCTGGGGCTCGATGACCTTGTCAATCACGCCGTCGGTGTTGCCGAACTGATTGATGGTCTGGGCCGCATGGCGCGGGTCTATGCCCCAGACGACGGTGACGCCGACCCGGATGAGAAAGCCGGTATCGGACGGGAACGAGATCTGATAGTTGCGCTCGCCCGGAACATTCGAGGTGGAGAACTCGTTAAAGCCGATTTCGATCGGAGTGACCTTTTGCATCTTCGGATTGATGAAATAGACGCCGGGCTGAAGCACATCTCGCTGCGTGCCCCGCTCGCCGGCGTTGGCTAACGGTCGGACATAGCTGGCGAACTGCGAGGTCGACGACTGTGAGGTTGCCGCGGGATCGTCGGATTCCAACTCCGAAAGGATTTCGCCCAGTGGCTGCTTGGGATGGTCTCCGAGCAGATTGGTCACGACGCCGACAAATCCGGCGGGAATCACGGTCGCGGGCTGAAGCTCGACTTCGTAGACATAAGGGTTGAGCTTGTACGTGCCGGGAGTCAGCACTTCTTCGAGGATGCCGGCGTAGTCCGAGTCTCGCTTGACGAGAATCTGTCCCTGGGGCGGGGATTTTCCGATGCGTCGCGTCACGACTCCGATCATGGGGAAATCGCCCTGCGGACGGAAGTTTCCGCCGGTGATGCGCCCCCGGGACTTGGTGCTGATCGTATGGATCCACTCCCACGACGTCGGATTGCCCGCGGGCACGACCGTTAGGTCCTTCAGTTCCCACTCGTACCGGTACGGATCGCGAAAATGCCGGCCGGGACCGAGGACCTCCAACTCGATTCCCTTCTGTCCCGGTTCAGTGGCGACCAATTGTCCGGCCGGCAGGGCCGAGCCCATCTTGCGGACCAGTACGGCGCACTTGCCGGACGGTACATAGATACGGAACGAAAACCAGACAATCGCGGTACTCACGCCGATCAAGACCAGGAGAACGCCGAAGAATATTCTTAGATGACGACCCATTAGCGGTTGCCTCCCTTCGGCGACGACGTGCGTGCGGGTTGGAATTCCTTAAAGATGTCCGAGAACGACCCGTCGGTATTGGTCACGACGCTTTGGATCGAAGGCGCGACTTTCTGGTAGAAGAATTGTTGTGCATACGTCGTCCCGTCCCCAAACGCGTTGACGGCGGACCCGAGCGGTTCGGCCCGCGCTTGATAACCGAAGAGGACGACCCGGGCCTCCGCCTCGCCCCGAGAGCGAATCGCCGCGCCCTCTTTCTCCGCCGCTTCCAGAGTAAGCTTCGCAACGGCGAATTCGCGGTTCGCCCTGGTGATCGCCACGTTCTTTCGCTGCTCGGCCTCTTTGGTGAGAGTGACGATCTGCGTGCGAACCTCGCCGATGGCGTTGTTCTGCGGTTGCAATTCCTGTTGCTCGACCAGTCGCGCCTCGGATTTGGCCTCTTCAATCTGATTGGTGTATCGCTCGATCTCCTGATCGGCCTGCTCCCGTTGGCTGATCAGCGAGGCAATCTCGGCGGGCGGTTTGATATCCCGCACCAGCGCCGACCGGATGTCAATGCCCTGCTTCCAGCATTCGGTCTTGAGTTCGGTCAGCAGCTTGTCCTGAAAAACGATGCGAGTCTTGCCGCTGATGAATTCGCGGGTCTGGAGTTTGGAGCCCTGGATGCGGGCCAGGCTGCGGACATTCGGAAGGATGATCTTGTCGAGAACGTCGCGCTGGTCTCCGTACGCCACCGTCACTTCGGCCACGTGGTCGGGACGGATGGCCCACTCGATCGTGCCCTCAATCGTAATCGTGAAGCTGTCGGACGAAGGGAAATGGATGGCGTCGTCGCCGACCATATCGCACTTCTGGCTGCGGACATCCACGATGTCGATTTGTTTGAGATAGGGGTTGATGTATTCGAGGCCCGGCGGCAGCGTCTCACGTTGGACGCCCTTTTCGCCCGGTTCGACGACGTAGGAGTTTTTTTTCGCAGGATCCTTGCCCGACAGCAAGGTCACGACGCCGGCGTGGCCCTCCGGAATGGTGATGGCCGGGAACTTCAACACCTCATAAGCGAGCGGATTGATGTTATGCCGGCCGGGCATCAGGACGTCGCCGACCGGGCCTCGCTCGTCCGGAAGCGTCGCGACCGTTTTGGGGAAAGGAAGCGGCCGGCCGTACTTGCGGATAAGGACGCCGACCTCGTTTTGTTTGATGAGCGTGGTCGGGACGACCTGTCGTTCGTAGCTGAACGGGTTATACCAGTGTCGGCCTTCGGTGAGGACTTCAAAGCGAATGCCTTTGTAACCGGTTCGTACGTCATCCTCGCTCCATCCCGTCTTGGTTGAAACGGCTTTAACGAGTTCGGGATAGAGGATGACTTGATCGCCAAATTCATCGCTCAACCCTGCGGGCAGGACATCGCCGGTCTTATGGATAAGCACGAGGAGAGAGTTGGAGGGCACCTCAACGCGCACCACGAACCAAAAGAACCCGAGTACCGCTACCAAAGTCAGCAGAACGAGTCCGACGATTCCCCCCAGGGGTGAAACTCCTGCCGGACGGAATGGCGTGCGGCCGGAGCGCGGCGGAGTATCTGACATAAGGTGTTCTCCTTTCGAACTGGCTCAATATCTTGAAGTCGGGTCTACGTCAATCTTGCGCCGCAGCGTCCGCAATATTCTCCGCTGCCTGGTTTGAGTTGCCCGCACGCGCGGCAGTACGGGCTTTTCCTCTGGGCTTCGCCGTCCGAAATCGCGCGTCGGACGAGCCACACGCCGGCGATGATCGCGCCGATGACCGCAATAACGACAATCTGGGTGATGGAAACAAACATGGATAGGCGATCCTCTGCTATTCAATATACCTCAAGAGCGGAAACAGCGGCGCCTATAAACTCGGTGGAAGTTTGGAATGCCTTCAGTCGATGTCCGGTTCGACCGCCTTCGGCGTTCTTTGGTTATTGCCGAGTGCTGAATGTCTATCGACCCGTGCCGACCGTGACGAGCGGTGCCGCGGCAGACGTGATGTCCGCTGCCTGTAGCGAAAAGAGATAAGTCAGCAGGGCAAACGTCCGTTTCGACGACCAATCGGATTTTGCGATGTAAAACCAATACCCGTTAAAATGCACTTGCACAAATGGGTCGACCTGCGGCAACCGGCTGTGCTCGATCCGCAACCAATTCGTATCCGGATCGGCATTCGCGCTCATTCGCTCTGAACCGACTTCATGATCCTGGACATGATCGGACGGCGCGGCGCACTCCAGCGCCAGCGCGTACATCGATGCAAGCATGGAACGGGTCTGTATGGCCAGTTCGTCCGGTGCGAGCCGAATGGCATTCCCCGTTACACGAAGTCGTAATTTTCCCTCGTTCGCGTAGCCAAGCGTTTTCCGCAGCTCCGACAGCTCGCTCTCCAGTCCGGGTATCGTCTCGGGGATGTAAAGAACCATGATCGGCGCTCCGTTTTCCGACTCCAGAGCGAAGCAAGATTTTCCTGAATCCTGCAATTTCTTTAACAGGAACAACAGCCGAGAAAACTCCCTGTTATCCTGAGCGGCGACTTCTGAATCGTGAAGCGCTTGATTGGGGATGTTGTTGACCTGCTGGACACAGCATCCGAACAAACGATCAATGCTCCAGCCGGACTGCGCCAGAAAAATCACGACGGTCGGGGGAATGGGCGCCATGATACGCTTTGAAAATTCCTCCCCTTGCAGCGGTCGATAGGTGATGGTCGGGGAGTCTGAGTAGGACAAATTGCCGCCGACCTCCGTTTGATTCGTCGGTCTTTCGTTGGTGATCCCATTCGCGGCGCGCAGAACAGGACCGAAGGAGCCGTGGAGATTGTTTTGAAACCCGGAGATGGTCCCGCCGGCCTCCAATCGAAACTGGCTGAGCATCGATCCGATTTCGAGAAAGTAGATGGGTTCACCGTAACGGAGGCGTACGATGTTCAGCAGCATCTGCTCCTTTGCGGATTCAGCGCCGGCTTCGTTGTAATTGAATCGATCCGTACGAATCATCCGCGGCCCAAGGGTGGCGCAACCCTGCCCCAGCGCCACCAGGGCGATCAGCATCAGCATTGGATTGCATTTTGACATTGACATTTCCGAAACTCATTAATGGACGTATTCGCCATCGCGTGAACCGGCCTCCCGCCGTTTTGTTGATTCCATGGCTGAGTTTGAATCAAAACGTCATCTGCGCCCGCATGCCGTAGATGACCGCCACGTCGCGGTCGTCGAAGCCGGCGCCGGGGTCGACGATCACTTGAAGGTCCGGCGAAATGTGCAGCCAGGGCGTGATTTCGATTCTGTAAAACAATTCGACGCCCTGTTCGGCATTCATGCCTAGCAACTGTGGGAGATCGTCGCTCGTGTTGATCAAGTAATAGCCCAACCCCCACGTGTCGCGGTCACGGCGCGGAATCGAGCCTTTCCCGCCGAGCCCAATGCTGTAGAACTCCTCGATGGGATTGCACTCGCCATTGGACCAGCCGAACCGTCCGAACAGGCCGAAGCCCTGGGTCGGGTCGCCCGGTTCCGTGTACAGGTACTGATCGAAGTTATAGTAAAGGCCCCAGTCATCCGGGCTCTTGTCGGGGCCGTCCGCGCTCACCACGGTATCGCCCAGGCGAATCGAACGAAGCCAGCGGGGAGGTTTCGGGAGTTTCAGTGGTCCGAGGCGTCCGGGGAGGAGACCAAAATTCTGGGAACGGCCCGGCAGCGGGAGCCGTGGATCACCGGAAAAGTCGATGAAATCTTTGGTGGTATAGAACCAGCCGAACCGCTGATGGCCGACCTTGTCGAAGGGCTTAATGGTGAAGTCATATTCCTGCATGACGCTCAGCCAGTTCCGGCCGTGAAACGCCGTGTTGAAGCCGGTCATGTTCGCTGCACCGTTCGGATCGTTGTCGCAGACTAGTGTGCTAATGGTAAGCCATTTTGTGGGAAGCAAGACCACCCCAGCCGCCATTGTGGTGTAAGGCCCGCCGCTAAACAGAACCGGGTTAATGTTGAACGCCGTGTTCATGAACTGAGTCAGGTGCGAGGCGTCGCCCGCGAAGGCGTTTCGATCGCCCGCGGCGGTCAGGTCCATTTTTCCGGCGACCAGCGCCAATTTCTCGGACAGCGCCTGCGTGATGTAGAATTCCGAGAGTGTGGTTTCGCCGGGGTCGTCCGGAATGGGCAGCAGTGACTTGATGTTCGACGGCGAAAGTGAGCCGACGTTTCCGTTCACGCTTTGACCGAACTGCGTCTCGCCGTGCAGGGTAATGAGCCCGCCCGGCCAAAGCCCCATCCGGGCCGTATCCAGCCGGAGCGTGTAGTCGGCGGAACCGCCGTACTCGAACGCGCCCTTCGTATTCTTGCCGCCGTGGGCATTGCCCTGCGCGTTTTGGGTCACGTCGATATCAAACAGAATTCCGTGGTTAGCCAGATCCGTCCGCGCGCCGCCCCAATCGCCGGTGAGATACGCGCGCTTCCAAATATCGCCGCTGTAATCGGGCAGCGTGGGGATCAGCGATTGCAAAGCCATCGGCTGGCTGGTCGTTGGGGCGACCTTTCCGTCCGCCGGCTGCGAAGTCGGCGGCGCGGTCTGGCCCGGCGCGGTTTCGTTAGGGAGCAGCGTCACTAGCGCGAGGATGGCGAGTGAAATGAACACGTTGCGGATCATGTTCGTGCCCTCTTCGGCGGCTTCCTATTCAACTTCCTTCCTAAGACTCTGGACAAACACGACCACTTCGCGATGTTCAGATTCTGGGGCCTCAGGCGTCGTGAATAGGATCAGTCGCGAGCGTCTCGTCGCCATTCGCCTCTGCTGATTCCATGATGCAAACTACCCGCTCACGACGCCGGACGCAACAGATGATGCGAAAACACAGGCTCCTCATCCGAAGCGGAGGCCGGTCCAACCGATTGCGATTCAGGTATGATCGCCAGCCCGTCCCATCCTCGCCGCTGTTGCCCACTATCGCCGTGACGATGAATAATGGTGGGCATTTCCCGTATAGGGGTTGTAGGTTGTTCCGCTGTGATGCGCCGTGTTCGTATAGGGATTGTAATAGGTATTGCTGTGGTGCGCTGTTCCAGTGTTCGAGTTGTAGGCCGTTCCGCCAGTATGGTAAGCACCCGTGTTCGGATTGTGATAAGCGGAGCGAGTCGCAGAAGTCCCGGTGTAGGGATTGTGATAGGCTTCGCCCGCGGCGGTGGCCCCGGTATAGGGATTATGGTAGGCCGCACCGGCGGCGGATGCGCCTCCGTATGGATGGTAAGAGGCCGCTGCACCTGCCGCCGCCCCGGTGTAGGGATTTTGATACGCCGCTCCCGCAACGACCGCACCCGTGTATGGATTGTTGGAGGTGGATCCCGCGACTACGACGCCGCCATAGGAATCGTCTCCGTCATCGTCTCCCGCCACGACGACGGCCCCTGTATACGGATTGGGGTTGGAGGCTCCCACGACCACCGCACCGGCGTGCACACCCCCGTAGGCGGCGTGCGTCGCGTACGCGCCGGTGTAGGGATTGTGATAGGCGGCTTTTGCGTACTCATTCCCGGTGTAGTAATTGCGATGGTATGCACCCCCGCCGGCATTCCCTGTGTATGGATTATGGTAGCCTCCCCAGCCTCCGCGATACTGCGCGGTGGCGCTGGTCGCGACTGCCAGGTATGTCGCTGTGGCGAGGAGGGCGCTCGATACGATTCTGCGATTCATCTGAGTGCTCCCTGATTTCGAAACGCCAGGCAACGGCGCGGGCCGTGTACTAAGGTCCGGGCGTAGGTTCGGTCATCCTGGTGATTTGTCCAACTGGTGGGTTGTCGGCTTGATTTCCGGCTTGCCTACGTGATTCAGATTGACCCGGCCGCGAAGCTTCAGCTCAGCGCCCACTTCCGCGTTTTTGTCGATGGTGTAAAAGAAGAGTTCGTTGGTGTGATTGTCGGTGACAATCAGGTTGTGCCCCTCCGAGGCGACCACCGTGTAGTGGGGAGCCGCCATCGGTCCTCCCTCGCGCATCGTAGGCGTCGTTTGTGAGTTGACGACGGCCTGCACGCCGACCGCGACCAACCCGGCCACGATCACCAGAAACATGCGATTTCCGACGTACTTGTTCATAAAAATGTCCTTTCACCATAAAGCCCCGAAACCTTAGTCAAGGGGCTCGTCCGCGGTTATCGTCCCACCGCCCTCGCGGCGGTTCCACTGTCCAGCGCATCCGACTTGGGGAACATCGCGCCCCGGCACTGGCGTCACTCGCTCGCCCGGTTGTTGCGCTGGCTCTCCTGCATCAGGCGTTTCTCATCCTCCGGCGTCAGCTTCGGGCGATCGATCTTGATCGTCAGCTTGTTCAGCTTGCCGGTGAACCGGAACGGGCACTGGTAGTCTTGGTCGTTCACCGGTGTCCCCGTGTCTGCGCCGATGTCGAACGATTCATCCCATTGGAGGGTCGTCGGAATCGTGCGCTCCATCTTTTGCGAAACCATGTCCTTGCCGTCAACTTTGATCACGCCGGTGCCGCTGCGGCCAAGGCCGCTCATGTTGTTGAAGGCCAGCGTGCCGAAGCCGAGACCGTCGTATTTGAAATCGAACACCACGGTGTGCTTGCCGGGTGTGAGCGCCTCGGGGCTTTCCCATCGTTCGCGCTTCACATCGACCAGGTTCCAGGTGAAGACCGGCTTGCCCTTGAGCAGGTAAAAACCGTAGCCCGCGAAGCGACCTCCCTGGGTCACGAGGATGCCGTCGCCGCCATTGGCCGGCACCTCGACGTCGGCGGATATCGTGTAGGAGGCGGCGATCAGACTCGGCGCGTCGCCCATGGGAATGCCGGTCAATTCGCCGGAGTAGGTGAACTCGTTCCGGCCGGCTGTTACGCTGGGCCGCGGCGTGACCATGCGGGTCGCCAGCGAGCTATCCAACGGCAGGACCTGGTACTTTCGGGCCTCGTCCATGAAGAGCGCCTGCATTTCCTTGAGCTTGGCGGGATTGGAGGCGGCGAGGTCGTCGTTTTGCGTCCAGTCCTTGGTCAGGTCGTAGAGCTCCCACTTGAAGCTGTTCACGACGTCCTGCGGAGGCGTGCCGGTGAGGTTCCACGGCGCATTGATCGGGTGGGTGTTGGCGTACCAGCCGTCGTGATAGATGCCGCGGTTGCCGAACATTTCGAAGTACTGCGTCTTGTGGCGGGTCGGTGCGTCGGCGTTCGCCTTGTCGAACGAGTAGACCATGCTGACGCCTTCGATCGGCTTCTGCTTGATGCCGTCCACCATCGCGGGTGCGTTGATGCCCGCGGCTTCAAGGATCGTCGGCACGACGTCGATTATGTGATGGAACTGGTTGCGAATGCCGCCGGTATCCTTGATGTGGCCGGGCCAAGAGACGCACATGCCCTGGCGCGTGCCGCCGAAGTGCGATGCGACCTGCTTGGTCCATTTGTAGGGCGTGTCGAAGGCCCAGGTCCAACCCACGGCCATGTGGTTGTACGTTCGATCCGAGCCCCAGGCGTCGTAGAAATACTTCAACTGCGCCTCGACGGGGACTTCAACGCCGTTGAACTGGGCAACCTCGTTAGGCGTGCCGTTGGGCGAGCCTTCGGCGCTGGAGCCGTTGTCGCCGCTGATGTAGATGATCAGCGTGTCATTGAGTCTGCCCATGTCCTCGACGGCCTGGATCACCCGGCCGATCTCGTGATCGGTGTAGGCCAAGTAAGCGGCGTAGACGTCCACCTGGCGAATGAACAGCTTCTTCTCGTCGGCGCTGAGCGCGTCCCATTTCTTGAGATGCTCGTCCGGCCAGGGCGTGAGCTTCGCGTCCTGCGGGATCACCCCGAGGCGCTTTTGGTTGGCGAAGATCGTCTCGCGGAGTTCGTTCCAGCCGTTGTCGAACAAGTGCATGGCGCTGATCTTCTCGATCCATTCCGGCGTTGCGTGATGCGGGGCGTGCGTGCCGCCGGGCGTGTAGTGAACAAAGAAGGGTTTCTTCGGGTCCACCTCGTTGAGCATCTTCATGTGGGCGATGGCGTCGTCGGCCATGGCGGTGGTCAGGTTCCACTTCGGATTGCCAATGAACGGATAGATCTGAGTCGTCTGGCGGAAGAGGTTGGGCTGCCACTGGCTGGCGTCGCCGCCCACGAATCCGTAGAAATATTCGAAGCCCATGCCGATCGGCCAGTGGTTGAACGGCCCGGCCTGGCTGGCCTCGAAAGCCGGCGTATTGTGCTCCTTGCCGAACCACGAGGTGGCATAGCCATTGTCCCTCAGGATTCGGCCGATCGTCGTGCAGTCCTCGCTGATGATGCTGTCGTAGCCGGGATAACCCGTGGCGATTTCGGAGACTACGCCAAAGCCGGCGCTGTGGTGGTTTCGGCCGGTGATCAGCGCCGCACGGGTGGGGGAGCACAGCGCCGTGGAATGGAATTGCGTATACCGCAATCCCGCTTTGGCGATGCGATCCAGCGCGGGCGTCGGGATGACGCCGCCGAAAGTGCTCGGCGCGCCGAAG
This sequence comes from uncultured Planctomycetaceae bacterium, assembly GCA_964414585.1. Lineage (GTDB taxonomy): Bacteria > Planctomycetota > Phycisphaerae > UBA1845 > UTPLA1 > DATEMU01. The sequence goes on along the minus strand of CAYPXR010000097.1, from coordinate 10,206 downwards.
CCGCAGTCGTCGGTCATGATGAGCAGCACGTTGGGCGCGCCCTTGGGCGGCACAATGGTCGGCGGCCAGTAGGGCTTCGACTGGTAGGCGTTGTCCTTGATGACGCCGCCGAACTTCGCGGGCGGCGCCGGGAGTTGTTTTCCGTCAATGGTCGTGGTCGCGGCGGGCGAACCCGGAGTGCCCACGGTCTGCACCGGTGACCCGCCCGGCTGTAATTCGCAGCCCCCCAAGACCGCGGCAACGAAGAATGTAATCGTCCCGCACACGCGAAGACTCTTGTTCACGCTCATTCCGTTTTCTCCTCTCGAAACGTTTTGCTTCAATCAGGCGGTTCATTTTTCGTGGTTGCGCCGCCGAAGTCCGGCGCGATAATCAAGCGGCGGCACGTTTCGCATCATCCCGATCCGCGCCACACAGGATACCGGCTCCGCGTTTCCGTTCAACAGGCGAGAGCAGCGAGGCAGGGGCTGAGCCGAAGGAATCCGCCCGCCGCTGCCGCATACCGCAGGCTTCTAATCCAATTGGACCGGCCACGACTGTGGTGTCAAACAGCAATGACGCCGAACGGGCCGAATTCGCTCAGGGCGTAATCCCCAGGCTCTCGGCCAGGCGGATGATCGGGCTCTGGTCCGTCTGGATAAAGCCTCGAAGCGGCGACTCGAGATCCAACGTGACGTAGACGATGGCGGCAACCATCAAGACGAGTGTGATGGTCGTTCGCCGAATTCTACCAACAATGGCCTGAGACCGGCCCAACAGGAACGTACTGATCGACGCGACTAGGATCAGCAGCGCGACGACGGGCAGGGGCACCTGGTCTTTGGCCGCGGCCAACCGCGCCTCGTGGGAGGCGGCGACGGCATAACAGGCGTCGGCGACCTGCCCGGCCAGGGATGACGCATCCTTGTCCAGGCTCATTCGTTTGATGACCACCAGCATTCGATTCTCCGTATCGTGGCCCTGGGCATCCAGCGCGGGAAAGTCCGCGGGTTTGAAACCGGGCCTCAGGATGAACAACCGTTGCCCAATGGCCTGACGCACGAGTGGGATAAGCTCAGCGCGCCACGGCTCGGGGAGCAGATCGCAACGATGGTAGAGGGCCCGCAATACGCCGGCGTCGTCGGCGACCTTGGCATTCCGGTTGTCATACTTGGTGTACGCCGAGGCAAAGGTGAACGCCAATAGCAGCCCGAGAATCGCCAGGCACGCTTCGTCGATCAGGACACCGCCGGACTCTTGAGCCTCGCCTGTCGCCTGTTTCTGACGGCACTGACGAAATGCGATCTGCCAGGCCGCCAGCATCAAGACCGCGCAACCCGCCGCGACGACCCCAGGCTCAACAAATTTGAGGACACCAGTCTCGTGCATGGTGCCGACGATTATCAACATTTGCGGGAAACGCACAACTGCCGGGCGGTCGGCGGCCGTTCGACCGGCTCACCTCGACATCGGGCCAATCATTTGGGCCGGTCCGGCGAATCGCCAGAACGCGAGCATGACCGCGACGTTCATTCCGACTCGCATCATGGACAAGGTCTCAATAATAGCGGAGCAACCGTCAGTGCGTTGGATCGTCCATCGTCGAAGCGCAGCCGGCAGTCCTGCGGACTGCCGATCCCCGGCACCATTTTCGCGTCTTAGAGTTGGGCCATCAGGCCCGTGGACTCCTGAGCGAGGACGGCTTTTGCGGAGGCGGCCATGATAAAACACAAAATCAGAAATTGTGTTCGAATTTTCAAGTCATCGGCTCCCGTTATTTTCTGCTCCTTAGTAGGCAATCCCAACCCTATTTCGCTCAGGATCCATCACACAGCCTTCAAGTAGGCCCCTTCAATGCCCGGCGTTCGTCGATTCGCGCGTTGCGTCGTCACATGACGAATCCACCCTTCGAAGAAACGTCAGCGTTCCGATGTCAATCGAATATGCGCCAATCAATTCCCGCGTTCTGGATTTCCAACACGGTACGCTCATTTCTTTTTTGGAAACTGATTCATGAGGCTGTTGAGAGCATTTTCGATTCGCTGCTTACGGACATCGGGCGGGTCGTTGTCCATGATTCGTGCCCGGGCGATGCCGCGCCAAATGAACTGGCGCGTATTCGGGTCGACGACTTCCAGGACGAGCGACCCCTCCTCGATGGTCTCGCCGAAGGCCACCGCGCCGGCGTAGGTTTTCTCGCGCCGGGCCACTCGATAGTCGACCCAGAAGTCGACGGCGCCCGTCGGGCCCAATTCAAATCCTTTTTTGGAAAGGTGCTTTTCAACAGAGCTTCGAATCAAGGAGTCCAATCCCGATTCGACGACGCGCGGATCCGGCGGGTTGGGCGTCCAGGTGTATCGGGTTCCCAGGCCGGAAAACTTGATCCCGGTTCCGTACGCGGTCACAACGGAAATGGGGCCGCCCGCACTGCATCCGGAAAGCGCGGCCGCCCCCGTCAAAACGAACAGGCACACGACCGTTGGTGGGAGCGATCGAAAAAATGAACGAACGAGCGATTGTTTCATCTCAAATCACCTTGTCGGGCATGTTGGGCGGCGAATCCGTCGTCAGCGGGTCGGATCGTCTTTCGTCGACGCGCTGACATCCATGAGCGCGACTTCAGTGCATCGCTGATCCGCACCGAAGCGCAACCGGCAATATTGCGGACTCCCGACTCCCTCGATCATCTTCGCGTCGTAGAGCTGCGCCATCAGGCCGGAGGTCTCGCTGCGCACCGTGACCAGCGGCCGCCCGAGGTTCAGCGCCGTTTCGCACTCGGCCGGTGTCTTCCCGGTGACTTTCTGGTCGTAGAGCATCTTGCGCGCCAGCTCGATCCCCGATCCGTCGATCTTGACTTTCGTCACCGCGACGATACGGCCGTTGGACAATTGAACGACGTTTCGCTGGTTGTCCATGACATCCATCGATCCGCCGGGGTACACGCGCCAGACGCTGGGGCCATTCACCTGGCGCCACGTGTCAATCGGTTGCCCGAGCTTTTCATCCGCGGCCGACGGACCCTTTCCAATCAAGTCGTCGCCTAGCTTTTTGGTCTCGGCGGAATCCACCGCTTTGCCCACCAGTTGAATGGCCATTCCGGCGGGCGAGTTGCACCCCGTGGATACGGAGATCCACGTCACGATCGATGCGGCGAAAAAGTATTGTCGGTTGTGTCCGGTCATCCTGTTGCTCCTTTTTCCCAGTTTTCAAATGGAAATACTTTCTTCGAGTCTCGCTTCATGTTCCCGACCGTCCAGCGCCTGGCGCCCGCTTCGTCGAGGGCCTTGTCGAGGCGGCCGATTCTTGAATCGCGATGATACCGCGATTTGCGCGCGCCGCCAGTGTGATGAACGATCAGGGAAATAACAGCCGCACAGAATGTTCATGACGACAGCGTCGACGGAGAAAACAGGGCGGCCATGGCCTGTCACGCCGCGTATTTTGGGCCACCTCGGAGGTTTGCAGGAGGCGGCGACTTTCCGGCGGCGCTTGTGATGTTGGACTTGATGGAGTGCAGGGTCAGGCGGTTCGGTCCGCCTACGGGCAACCGGCGCCGCTGATCAGGAGGTCGATGAAGGCGTTGGAATCGTTGAAGTCGGGTGGCGAATTTCCGAATGTAGCGGCCACGTCGGCGCAAGGGCTCGCGACGTCATTGCCGATCATCATGTTCGTCATCGCCGAGACATCACGCCCATTGATTAATCCGTCGCCATTGAGGTCGCCGCCGCAGGTGCATGGATTGGGGACCATGACGGAAAAGTTCACCGACGTCGGTGTGCCGGGTTTGAAGAGCCCCACCTTGACAATGCCGGGGTAAGGAGGCCGATCCGCGTCGAAACGGAAGTTGTACGTGGATCCCCAGCGCAGCGCGTTGGCGTTGACGTTCGTCGCGTAAGAATCGGTCGCCCAGGTGATATTTCCGCCGCCCAGAACGGGCGGCCAGTCGGTGAGACTGTAGGGTTCGCCGCTATGGTAATCGACGTCGTGGAAGCCCACGTTGGACAACGTCGTGCCGACCGAGAAGGGAACGTAGAAAAAATAGGCCGACCGATCAGAATTCATGTTGTACAGGGCATATTCGTAGTGCCACGTCGTCCCGGGAACAATTTCCGTCACCTTGTAACCCAGGATGAATCGACCCTCGTTGGCGATCGTGCCGTCGACCAGCGTGACGCCGCTCTCAAGCGTCGGCCATGAATAGATGGCCCCCTGTTGCTGGTGTGTCGTTCCGCCGAAACTCAGGTTGTAGCCGCCGCCGCTCAGGCTCCCGACCGTGACCGGTCGCCAGGACGCATTGTTGAACTTCTCGTTTCGTGCTTCGTCGGTTGGGATGTAATGGACTTCGCAGTAGTAGGAAGCGCCGGGATTCGCCGCAGGGTCCAGATCCGTGTTGTGGATTTGCAGCCGCTTGTAGATGGCGTCGCCGGTCTGGCCTTCCGTCGGGAACGGATAGGAAAAGACGCCCGTAAAGGCATTTACGTCCGAACGCGGCCCGAGATTGCCCTGATCGCCGTTCAGGCCGGAGCCATAAGTGTCCGTGCAGCCCACCGTCAGCCAGTCGCAGTTGCCGTCCGGGCTGCAGGATCCGCAATTTGGCCCCGAAGCGTCCGCGGCACAGAAACCGTGTTTCAACCAGCTCATTCCGATTTGCTCGAATCGGCCGGCGCCTCCGACGACTTTGAAGCGGTACATGTTCTGCCCGATCACCGGGTGCTGATTGTTGTTATCGAGCCAAATCGCACTGGCGGTTCCGATGTTGCAGGAGACCGTGGTTACGGCATATCCCGTGATATTGCCGACCGTTCCGTATTTTTGAAGACCGGTGCCGACGGTGGACACGATCACGTCTGGACCGGCGGCCAATGTCGAGGCCGATCCCATGGCCAGGGATAGAAACGAAAAAATAAGGGCCGAGACGAGACCCGGCGCCAGATCCTGAACGTAAGCTCGATGGGCTCTTTTTCCGTGCATGCGAATCTTCCTCCCGAACTGGTGAAAAGATCAATGATAGCAATTTGGCTGAATTGATGTCAATTTCCTACGACCGAGAACTCAGCGCGGAGGTGATTTGCTATGCTGCCCGGCTGGAGTTTGAGCGACTCCAGGGTCTCTTGGTGACCCCGGCGATGGCCTCCAAACGGCGGACCGAACAGATGAATGATGGATGAACGTCAAAGCGAGTCGTCGCCATAAACGCCTTTGACTTCACTGTGCATAGCCACATTCAACTTTGCAACCAACTGTGTGACCACGTACACAGACGCACATCGAAGCCGCGTACTGAATCTCCCCGGCCGATTATTTCGAGACCCAATATCGTCAAATTGGGAAAGAAATTCTTGATTTTATTTGACGAGGCTTGCTCGGCCGCTGCGCATTCGTTACATTAGTTAGAACCCTCGTCTACTCGGGGTGCAATTTCCCGATTGCAAACCGAGCGCGGGACACCAGGCCGATTTAGGAATCAACGGTGTTGGTCATCGCCCCTCGCAGGCTTGTTTCTAGCCCTTTTTTGGCAGGAATTGTCGCCAGAAGGATTGTCGTCGTTGGTCTTCAAGATCGCTTTGCGTAGTGCATCGGTCATTGTCCGGTGGGGATGATTTGGTCCAAACGCTTCAGTCGCGCACATCGTCTTCGGGCGCATCGTCGCGCCGGAGAGTGATTATCTAGAGTCGTTTCGAATCCAACAAGGCTACGAAGGAATTGAAGATGAATACTTTTGCACGTCGCGTTTCCACGCCGGCAGCCGTTTTGATGCTGGTGATCCTGGGTCATGTTCAGGTCGCCAGCGCCCAGAGTTCGAGCTGTAGCGGCGGTGCCGCGGGTTGCGGCTCGGTCGGCGGGCCCGACGTCATTGTCGGTGATCTGGGATATCATCCCACGGGCGAAACGTCGGTGGTGAATTTTAGCAGCTCCGGCGGGCTTGAAGCCTTCAGCGTCGCGACCTATTCCTGCAACATCGGCACGACCTGGCTCAACTGGCAACAGTCGCCGAATGCCAACCACCCCGTCATCGGGCAAAACTGCTTTCGCCTCAAGCACGATGCTGCGGGATACAACCGCTTCGAACAGCTCGGCCAAAGCTGGCTCAAGCACGGGTTTTATGCTTTGAGCCAAACCTATTGCTGCACGAGCTGTTCATCGACGGACGGAACACACCTGGGAGTGGGCTGTTCCGATCCGTATAACGCATCTCGAAACGCCAGCCAGACCAGTTTGGGCCCCAAGTGGCAGGTCAATGCCACGACCGGCGTGCATCTCCATCCGGTCGCAAACCCAACTCCGAACAGCGGCGGTGTGGTTCGACTCTTGCAGATCAAGACCACGGATTTGGAAACCTCCGACGGCACGCAACCCATCACGAGCCAACCGCGCTATTACGTCGAAGGCCAATACATTTCCGCGGATGATGCTGCCTCCGGAAACAAAAATAACAATGCCTCGTATCGCGCGATGACCGTCAGCGGAAGCGGATCGGCCTGGACCTTTGCCAGGACCGGAAACACCCAGTGCACAAAGCCCGGCATCCGGGCATGGAAAGCTTTCGATCCAACGGTCACTGAAACTGACGTGATCACGCCGGAAGATTCGGGAGCGAACGCCTTGGTCATCATGGCGGCGCAGGCGACGGATCTCGGCGGCGGAAACTACCACTATGAATACGCCATTCAAAACCTGAATTCTGATCGCTCCATCGCTTCATTCAGTGTCCCGGTCTCCCCGTATGCGACGGTGACCAATATCGGCTTCCACGACGTGGATTATCACGACAAGGACGGCACCGGAAACGTGACGACGGACGGTTCGGACTGGACCTCTTCCGTCTCCGGCGGCGCCGTCACCTGGACCTATGTCGACGTATCCGGCGCGGACGACAACGCGCTTCGCTGGGGCACGCTCTACAACTTCCGCTACGATTGCAATCTGGCCCCGACCGTCGGTAATACCACCCTCACCCAATACAAGGGAGGCGCCGCCGTAACAGCCAAATCCGTCCTGCCGGTCGCCGTGACCTGTCTTCCCGGCGATGTGAATGGCGATGGATCCGTGAATGGACTCGATGTCCAGCGATTCTCAGATCGCCTCGTCAATGGTGGGGCAACCCCGGTCGAAAAGTGCGCCGGGGACCGCGAAGTCTCGTCGGACTTCGTGATCGACATGGATGACGTCGATCCGTTTGCCGATTGCGTACTCGCCGGCGGTTGCTAAACCGTTTTATGGCGGTCATCGTAAGGACGCGAAGGCGGGCCGCCACCCCGCAGGGCTGTCATTGCGCTTCAACGACGTTATGACGACTTGGAAAACTACTTGGAAATTGTCTGTGTGATAACGCCCACCAATATTCTACTTTTGATGTCCACATCTACCCGGACACCCCTAAAAATGGCTTCTTGGCGATTTGGGACCAAATACAAGTGAGGGGCTATTGACTTTTCGTGTGCATTTCGTCACAGTTAGAGGCTGAGTCGCGTCAATAAATGTCGAAAAGCTTAGGTTTTCGTTAACTTTCTTGATGGTTTGCGAAGTCTGGGTGTATCGAACGGCATTGAGAAATAGGTTGGCGTGATTCGTCGGAGGAAGGGCGTTTCGGGTAGAGGAAAGGGAAAGATGAGGGCGAGCAATCCACTTTTTCCCATCGGCGCGAAATGGGTCTGCTATTGTAGACCCATGATGCTCTTGTCGTGAGCAAATCTCGCGTTGCGCTCCTGCCGATCTGCCGCTGACACGACGAATTTCGCTCGAAAAAAGGGAGATGGCAATGCGCAGCGGCACTTCAAGGACTGTATGGGGGTTCACGACGTGTCTGTGTTGTTTGATGGTGATTGCATTGTCGATGCCTTGGGCAGCGACGGCCGCCCAGCCGGGAGGCAAGGCGGTCCGGGTCACGTTTGTCGGCGCCAGTCAGGCGGCGGGCCGAACGCAGCTTGCGTATAGCGCCAACTCCCAGGCGCTTTCGAAGGCCACCCTTCAATCTGGGGTTGCTCATCTTCAGGTCACCGGCACTAAGTTGACGCTCCATGTCGACGACGCGGTCGCCGGTTCGGCGGTGTTGAACCTGGCCCTGCCGGATTCGCCTACGGTCGATGTGACCGTTCACTTGGATGGAAAAATTCGCGCGGAAGTCGCGGCGGTCCAATCAAGCAAGCCCAATGCCCCTGAGGCGGTCAGCCTCCGAACCTCGTTGTTGCCCGAGAAGGTCAAGCCCGTCCAAGGCGTTTCGCCTTCCACCAAATCCGAAGCTCCGTTTACTCCGGACATCGTCAGGTTTGGTCCCCCGGGGCTCGGCGTTCAATCGGATCAAGGTCATTCTCGATCTGCGTCGGGCAAGCCCTACTTTCGAACAAAGTCAGCCCAACAGGGACAGCCGCGAGGTTGCCCCGTCGCTTGTCCCCCGGGCGCCACGGTCGAGGTCGAAGCCAATTGTGGCTTGCCTACCGACACGGTGAACGGCGGCTGCAATTCCACTCCCGCGGTCTTCAGTCCGATCAGTTGCGGCGAGACCGTTTGCGGCACGGCTGCCTTTGATGGTTCGCTTCGCGATACCGACTGGTACAAACTCGTGTTGACTCAGGCGACCCAGGTGACGTGGACCGGTGAAGCAGATTTCGACGTCGTGGTCGGAATTGTCAACAACTTCGGCATTGACAGTTGTGCCGGCGTTACCTCGTTTCTGACATTCGGGACTGGGGGCCCATGCACGCCGACCTCGGCGACCGCTTGCCTTCCCGCCGGAACATGGTATTTGTTCATTGCTCCTGACTTTACCAATATTGTGGCTTGCGGCGCGGCATACACGGCAACCGTGACCTGTGCCGATTGTCCGGCGGCGTCCGGAAACGACGCTTGTTCGGGTGCGGAAAACTTGCCGTGCAACTCTTCGGTGGTTGTCGACAATACGGCCGCGACGACCGATGCGTTGGATCCGGCCTTTAGCTGCCACTTCGGCGGCCCCGCGCAGGGCGTCGGCACGTTGTGGTACACGTTTGTGGCGACGGATACGTCCGCCAAGGTTTCCACATGCAATAGTACGGGAACCGTGGACACCCTCCTTGCCGTTTACAGCGGTACTTGCGGTAGCTTGACGGAGATCGCATGCAGCGAAGACGCTGGCTGCGGACCCGTGGGCTACCTGTCGGAACTCTGCGCGAACGGCCTGTCCGTTGGCAGTACCTATTACATCCAAGTTGCCACCTATAGCGACGCCGATCGCGGCTCGATCACGCTTGAATTGACTTGTCCGTGCGGCGGCGGCGGCGGAACCCCGGGCTATCTTTGCCAGGACGCCATTGGCCTGACCGTTCCGGCAGACGTTACCGGTTCGACGGTCGGCGCCGGTTTGGACTCTCCGCCGGCCTTTGCCTGCGGTACCTCGGTCGATTCTCCGGGCGTCTGGTACACGGTCGTGGGCGATGGCACCACGCTGACCGCCTCGTTGTGCAACGCCGGTACGGATTACGACACCAAGATCCACATCTACTGCGGCGACTGCTCGCTGCTCTCCTGCGTCACCGGTGATGACGACTTCTGCGGCTATCCGCCCGGCCATTCTCAGGCTTCGTGGTGCACGGCCAGCGGGACGACCTATTTCATCCTGGTCGAAGGCTACGGCGGCAACACCGGCAATTACGAATTGACGGTGACCAGCGACGGTACTCCTTGCAGCAATCCGCCGACATGCGGCGGCTCGGCTTGCGAAGTCACCTGCGATCCGGGCAAGACCCAGGAAAACGAAGCCAATTGCGGCCTGCCGAGCGATACGGTCAACGGCGGCTGCAACTCTTCGCCGCCGGTCTTTTCGCCCATCGCTTGCGGTGAGAGCTATTGCGGTACGGCGGCCTTCGACGGCAGCCTTCGCGATACCGATTGGTATGAACTCGTCCTGACCCAGAACACTCAAGTGACGTGGACGGTCGAGGCGGAATTCGACGTGGTAGTCGGCATTGTCGACAACCAGGGCGGCGCCCTCGATTGCAGCCAGGTCTCGGCATTCCTCGTCTTCGCGGTCGGTTCGCCCTGCCAGGCGACGAGCGTGACGCGTTGTCTCTCCGCCGGAACGTGGTGGCTCTTCGTAGCGCCCGATTTCACTTCGACGCTGGCGTGTGGCGCGGTCTATAACGCGTCGTTGACCTGCGCCGAGTGCCCGCCCGGACCGTCCAATGATCACTGTGCGGACGCGGAACTGATTGTCTGCAACAGTTCGACAACGGTGGACAATACAACGGCGAC
>CAYPXR010000096.1:0-13802 GCA_964414585.1 uncultured Planctomycetaceae bacterium | reverse complement strand
GCCGGATCGAAGGGCTGGCCGTCGTCGCCAACGGCGAACGTCAAGGCCATTTCCATCCGCTCGCCGAAAATCTCGGCGACCATGAGGCACTCGTCACACGAATAGATGGGGATCGCCTTCCCATCGACGGCGACTTCGCCGGACTGCGGGAGCGGTCGGCCGCACTTGGGGCAGGGATAGGAAGCCATGAAAGAGACGCCCACGACCCGTTGCAAAAAAGAGCCCCGCCGTTGCGGCGGGGCCGGGTCCCACACTCTCGGGCCGGAGAGTTAGAGAAAGGAGGCTCTCTTGTGGGGACCGGCCTAAATCGTACCCGCTTCGATGACGGTGAAGCAAGGTCGCGGCGGGGGCCGAAGAACCGACTCGGACGTGCCATCCACAAATCAAGTCGCGGCCGGGCTTTGGGCGGAATTGCTTGAAAAAGGAGGGCGGCGCGTCGATACACTTGACGGGCGACTATGGAATCCCATAGTTTGTTGGTACGACTCCCCCGCCTTGTGCGGGTTGGGCAGCCTACATGGCTGCCTGTTTTTTTGCGCCAATCATTCCTTCCCCGCCCTGGCCAGATTCAGACGCAATAGATTCGCCAAAACACGCTGGTCGGTTTCGGCGCGGCGGGCGGTGAGGGCGTGGGCGGCGGGGAGGGGTTGACCGGCCCCGGTTTCGGTCCAGACTTCGGCCCAGTCTTCGGACCATTCGCCAGCGGGGTCGGTCGCGGCGTAGGCGGCGAGGACGGCGCGGTCCAGGCGATCGTGGGCGAGACGGAGCCATGTCGGGCGCTCGTTGTAGAGATTCGTGAGCGTGCGCTTTTTGAGGCGGGCATCCTGCGCCGCCCGCGCCATGATGGCCGATTGACGAATGAGCGGGCGGGTACAAGTAACGGTCTTAAAGACATTCATCGAAAAGGACTGGCTGATCTACTGCCACATGTCGCCTGATAAGCGGACTCATACCAGCGTCTATTCTGTTGAGTGTTTGACGAATGGCGGAATCGTTGTAATTCTCAAGGAATCGAATGGCTGAAAGCATGGCATGGCCGCGATCCGTGTCGATGCTGATCCACCGACGACCAAGTTCCTCGGCCGCCTTTCCAGTCGTATTCGATCCCGAAAAGATGTCAACTACTACGTCTCCTGGGTCAGAAAGAAACTTGATGAAAAAACGAGGTAGTTCGACGGGAAAACGAGCTGGGTGACTTTCGTAGCCCAGAATCTTGCACGTTCGTAGATAATGAGAGTTGCTTTCTGTATTCGGAATTTGGAGCAGGTTCGAGGGAATGGCCCCTCCGTTGTCACGGCCGAATGCGTCCGCGATTTCGTGACCCGATGGCCGGCCCTTCGGCGTATAGAACTTGGTTGGGTTCTTGAGAAGCGTCTTCATTCGCTCGGAATAGGGCACTAACACCTGTGTAACGTCAGCTTTTGGATGGTCGCTTTTTGAGAACCACCATACAGTGTTTACCGCATCCTTGGCGCGGAGCTTGCGTTTGTTCACCCACTCGATTGGAGAGGGCAACTTTGCAGGGTTGTACCAGAAAAACTCTTCCGCTAGGCGATAGCCGAGCCTATCACAAAACTCTAGCAGGACACGATAATTGTAAAGCGATCTTACGGGACGCCCACGTTGGTATGCACCTCCGAGATCCAAGACGAAGCTCCCCGTCTCCTTTAGTGCTGTCAATGCGGCTCGGCCAAATTCAATTAGCCACTCGACGTATGTAGCCTGGTCCTCATTTCCGTAACTCTTTTGTCTAAGGAGGGCAAAGGGCGGACTCGTGATAATGAGGTCGACGCTCTGCGCCGGAAGGTGAATGAGTACATCCAGGCTATTAGCGCAAAGCTGGGCGCCGAGGCTGGTTCGATAGAGTGTAAGTTGCTCGGCGAAGTCAAACACGGGACGGCACCCCCTGGCCGGAAAGTGTGGACAACTCCCATCGCCGTGAAATCCAACTTTCGACGAACGACCAAAGCACGGACACGGCGTAGTGAAGATGTGGAGCGGTGCTTTGAATGTCGGCGATCGCGCTTGCGACACGTTCTCGCGGAAGCTGCCCAACGAGCCAAGTCGTCCACGATGACGCTGAACCAGAGCGAAAATCGGCGAGTATCGCAGCGAGTACTTCGTTCGGCAGCTCATCTTGTTGTCGGAGGGACTCGGCGCAGCCGGCTGCAATTTCGGAATCCAAGTTGCGAAGTCCAGTGAGCAACAACGGAATGGCAGGACCGCCAACAGAAACGATGCCTTCGAGTGCCTCCTCTCGAATGCTACGATCAACGTCTGTGAAGGCACGAATTAGTCGCCTTATAGCATCGGGTTTGTTGACGCGACTAAGCGACCACGCTGCAGCGCTTCGTAAGAAATAGGGCCGATTGCAGTCGTCAAGTACAGATGCAAGAAAAGCAATTGCATCGTCCGTCGCGGCTTCTCCGAGTGCAATAATAGCTTCAAGCTGAGTCTGTTGATCAGCGCTTGTGCTGAATGAATCAAATAGAACCCGGGCCGAGTAGCCGCAAACAGACACGAGATAAGACGCGGCCTCAAGACGGGTATAGACGTCTTCCTCCGCATCGGCAGCAAGGGTCGATACGTCACCTTGAACGTCGAGTACACGACGCAAGCGTGCAAGCTTCGTGCCTGCGAATCGAACGGTGCGTTCGCGCGACCTAAGAAGCTGTGGAATCTGTTTCTCAACAAGGCTCCCGGGGCACGAAAGCTCCGTAAGCGGAGGTACGGCTGAAGCGATGACCTGGTTCTGGTGAATATTTTGGCCGGAGGCGACCGCGACTCGCACGCCTAGAGGAGCTTTCCAAGTATAGCGGTGGCCATCAGATGCTCGCCGAATCGTTATTCGATCGGGGGTCGCAGCTTCAACAACTCCCCTGCGCGATGAGAATATTGCGCTCCATGCGATGCTTGTCTCGGAACCTTCCGTAACTCCCTTTTTGCTCGAACGAGATGCTGGAACGGAACGGAACGCTTCGACAGTGAAGTAGTTGATTGCACCTCGGAGTTCCCAGTGGACTAAGTTCTTCTCACGCCAATAGGAGCCCTCGCCATGGAGCCGGCCACTGCTCCAATATGATTCCTCTGTCACCCCGCAAATCGGGAATGCGATTACGTCATGATCGACCATTCCGAAATCCCATGCGCGCGCCTCTTCACCGGGGCTGTGCGACATCGAAAGTTCCGGATCGCTCTTGGTGCGGCTCTCAACGCGTAGGCCGCAATTCAAACAGATTAGATCGGGGATACGGACACGCTTTCGCTTCACTTCTTTCCATAGTTTGGTGTCGGTTGATCCTCGTTCTAACTCGACCATCTCGTGTCCGTGCCGGGCAAGATCAGCACAAACCGCTCGTGTTCCCACCGCGCCTATGGCGATTTTTCGGAAAAAGCTTGAATCAGGCTTGAAGGCGAGACGCGCCATGAAAATCGCTCGTTTGGAACCAGGATACTAATTTGCGAGGGGCATTGTACGGAGAACAAGATAGGTTGCGATACCGAGCGCAATATTTCTTGCGTCCACCTGTGAAGTTGCTGTGGATCTCGGTGTTGGCGATGTCGCTGACGATCAAGAGCGGCGGGTTATCGAGGGCTTCGCGGTACTGGCAGAGCTGGCGGTAGGCGTCGGACAGGTCGCGGTATTTCCCCCGGCGCTTGTATTCCCAGGCGAACTTGCCGCGCCACCAGACATCGGCAAAGCCGTACTCGCCTTGCGACCCGGCGGACGCGGCCCCGGAGACGGCGACGCCCTTCTCAAAGGTGTATTCGGCCCCGGTCGCGTCGTGTTCGGCGGGGGTCGGCTGGCCGAGCATCCGGCACAAATCGAGGAAGTGTTCCTGGCTGGCGGCGCGCTCGGGCAGCTTGATAGGCGACCACTTGGCGACGAATTCAACGGGGGTGAGCTGGCCCGGCGGCATGGGGGTATTTTGGAGATGCGCGGGATGTTTGTCGACGCGGGAGCGTGTACGCGGCACATGGCTCGGCGGGAGCCTCGCCCTCCCTTTCCCTATTCGTGAGGTTCCCTCGCTGGCGCGTCGGGCCGGCGCGGAACGGAAAAGACCGACCAGAGGCCGGTCCCCCAGGCTCCTTACTCATGGCGGAGGGCGTCGATGGGGTGGAGGATCGCGGCTTTGAAGGCGGGGATGATGCCGAAGAGGACGCCGACGCCGGCGGAGAAGGAGAGACCGAGGGCCACGGCCCATAGGGGGACGGTCACTTTCACCATCGACGGGTGGAGCGTGGCGACGTAGCAGAACGAGTAGCCGAGGGCGATGCCGATCGTGCCGCCGACGGTGGCGAGGACGACGGCTTCGGTGAGGAATTGCAGGAGGATGTCGCGGCGACGACCGCCGACGCTTTTGCGCAGACCGATCTCGCGGGTGCGCTCGGTGACGGAGACGAGCATGACGTTCATGACTCCGATGCCGCCGACGATGAGGGAGATGCCGACGATGCCGGCGAGGACGCTCGTGGCGATCATCTTGACGCGGTCGAAGTCGCGCAGGAACTCGTCCTGACGGAGCACCTTGAAATCGTTGGGATCGCCGGGCTGGAGCTTGTGTCGCTCGCGCAGGACGCGCGTCAGTTGCAGGCTGCACTCCTCGATGTCGGTCTCTCCGGTCGCTTCGGCCATGAACGGCATGAAATATTGCGACATGGGGGAGAGCTTGATCGCGGTGGTGTAGGGGATGAGGATCACTTTGTCCTGGCTTTCGCCCATCATGGTGCCTTTGGCTTCGAGCAAGCCGAGGACCAGGAAGCGCTGGCCGTTGAGATAGACGTGCTCGCCGACGACGTGTTCGTCGCATTGGAGGAGCCGCAGGACGTCGCGGCCCAGGACGCAGACGTAGGCGGCCTCGTCCACCTCGATCGGGGAGAAGAACCGCCCCTTGTCGACGAAGAAGCGGCGGATCGGCTGATATTCCTCGGTCGCCCCGCGCAACGGGATGTCGGCGATTTTCTGTCGGCCGAATTCGACGGTGGCGTTGTTGAAGACGAGCGGCGTGATCCGGCGGATCTTGTCGCAGCGCGCGCCGACGGCGCGGACGTCCTGCAAGTCGAGAACGACGCGGCCCAGCATCATGCCGTGCTCGTCGCTGGGCGAATAGGGAAAGACGAAGAGCATGTTGGTGCCGAAGCCGCGGAGCATGTCGGTGACGTAATTGCCGAAGCCCTGGACCATGGAGACGACGGTGATGGTGGAGGTGACGGCGATGATGATTCCGAGGGTGGTGAGCAGGGCGCGGCCCTTGTTGGCCCAGATCTGCACGAAGGCGGTTCCGATGTTTTGCGCATGACGGCCCGCGAGACCGGCGATCCAATCGATCGGGCGCACGAGCGCGCCGAACATTGCCGGCAGGTTTCGTCGCGGGATGGCGGGCGATGCAGCGTTCATGCGGTCACTCGTGCCTCAGGGCGTCGATGGGGTGAAGGATGGCGGCCTTAAACGCGGGGATGATGCCGAAGAGGATGCCCGAGCCGGCGGAGAAACCGAGTGCGAGGGCGACGGACCAGAGCGGGACGTCGATGGCGACCATTTTTGGGTGCAGCGAGGCGATGTAGGAGATGATGTAGCCGAGGGCGACGCCGATTGCGCCGCCGGTCGTGCTGAGAACAACGGCCTCGGTCAGGAACTGGAGCATGATGTCGCGCCGACGACCGCCGACGCTTTTGCGCAGGCCGATTTCCCGGGTGCGTTCGCTGACGGAGACGAACATGACGTTCATGATGCCGATGCCGCCGACGATCAGGGAGATGCTGACGATGCCGGCGAGGACGCTGGTGGCGATCATTCGGACTCGACCGAATTCGCGGAGCATCTGGTCCTGCCGCTCGATTTCGAAGTCGTCGGGCTGCTCGGGGGCCAGACCGTGTCGATGGCGCAGGACGCGGCGGACCTGAGCGCAGGCGTCGTCGATCCGGTCCTCTCCGCCGGCTTCCGCGAGAAAGCGAATTCGATCCCGAAACTCGGGGTACATTTGCAGCATCGTCGTGGACGGGATCATGATCGTCTGATCCTGGTCGTCGCCCATGAAGCTGCCCTTGGGTTCGAGGATGCCGACGACTTTGAAACGCTGGTCCATCACGACCACGTAGTCGCCGAGGATGGATTCGTCCGATTCGAGCTGTTTGAGAATGCTCCGACCAATGACACAAACCTTGGCGCGGCTCTCCACGTCGAGCGGGCCGAAAAAGCGCCCGCGATCGACGTAATAGTTGCGGATGCTCTGATATTCCTCGGTGACGCCGCGCGTGGGGACCTGTGTCGCCGTCGCGCGGCCGAACGAGACCGTCGTTTCGGTAAAGACGAACGGCGTCAGGCGCTGGATGTCCGGGCATTCGACGCGGACGGCCTCGACGTCGCGGGCATCAAGCGTGACGCTGCCGATGCCCAGCTCCTGGTCCTCCCAGCGGATGTCGGGACGGACGATCATGTATTGCGTGCCGTAGCCGCGGATCATGTTGGTCATGTAATTGCCGAAGCCCTGGACGAAGGAGACGACGGTGATGATCGCGGTGACGGCGATGATGATGCCGAGCGTGGTGAGCAGAGAGCGTCCGCGGTTGGCCCAGATTTGGCCGAAGGCGGTGGCGACGTTCTGACTCGTGCGGCCGACCCAACCCGCGAGCCAGAGCGGGATCTGGAGAATCGACTTGCCCACCCGCCGGATCATGTCGCGGCCCCCGCCAGACAGGGTTCGGTTGTGCCCGACGAGACCGGTTCGTTGCGAACGTCGGAGGCGATCAAACCGTCGCGAAGGGTGACGACGCGATGACAGCGGGCGGCGATGTCCGGCTCGTGAGTGACGATGATGATGGTCTGACCCTGACCGTGGAGCAGGTCGAAGATCGCCATGATCTCGTTGCCGGTCGTGGTATCGAGATTTCCCGTCGGTTCGTCCGCGAGAATGATGTCGGGCTCCTGCGCGAGGGCGCGGGCGATGGCGACGCGCTGCTTTTGACCGCCGGAGAGTTGATTGGGGCGGTGCTTTGCCCGATCGGTCAAGCCGACCATTTGGAGAGCGGCCAAAGCCCGGCGGCGGCGGTTCGGAATTTGAGCGTACATGAGCGGGAGCTGCACATTTTTCAGGGCGGTCGTGCGCGGGAGCAGTTCAAAGTTTTGAAAGACAAAGCCGATCTGACGTCCGCGGATTTTGGCGAGACCGGACTGCGAAAGTCGGGAGACGTCCTTGCCGCGCATGAGGTAGGAACCGCGCGTGGGGATGTCGAGGCAGCCGAGGATGTTCATGAGCGTGCTCTTGCCGGAGCCGGAGGGGCCCATGATGGCGACGTATTCGTTCTCGCGGATATCCAGGGAGACGCCGCGGAGGGCATGGACGAGTTCCGTGCCGACGCGATAGATCTTCTCGAGATCGCGGAGTTCAATGAGGCTGTTGGGTGAGAGTGCCATACGTCATCCGCCTTACGCCGGGAACCGTTTTCGCACCGCTTCGCGGTGGCGGCTAAACGGGAGAGCCGATTTTTATCCGGCCTTCTTGGCGACTTGCTCGTTTTTCGGGTTTTCCGCGAGGTCGGGCGTTTCGGCCCTGGTTTTGGGCCGCTCGGCGAGCTTCTTTTTCTCGTCGTCGGGGAGCGTGACCTTGCGGCCTTCCTTGAGCTGGTCGAGGCTGCGGTAGGGTCCGATGATCACGACGTCGTCCAGGCCGATGCCGGATTTGGCTTCGACGCGGCGGCTGTCGGCGATGCCGGGCTCGACGAGCCGGACGCGGGACACCTCCTTGTCCAGGACGTAAACGACCTTGATGTATTGGGCGGCCTTCGCGCGATCGGACAAGTCCAACGACGACTGCCGCTCGTCGAATTGCTTGATGATTTCATCGGGCAGTTCCTTGCGCATGCGATGGACGATCGCCTCAACGGGAATCGTGACAGCGTCGCCTTGCTGAGCGACTTCAATCTCGACGTTGGCCGTCATTCCGGGTCGAATCCGCGAATCGGCGTTGAGAACTTCGAGGAGCGTTTCAAAGGTGACGACGTCGCGGCCGACTTGTTTCGTGCTCTTGGACGCGACGCGCACGACTTTGGCCGGGACGGGGGTCTGCTGATCGGCCTGGAGATAGACGCGGGCCTTCTGGCCGGGTTTGACCAGCGGGACATCGACCTCGTCCACCCGGGCGCGGACCT
This sequence comes from uncultured Planctomycetaceae bacterium, assembly GCA_964414585.1. Lineage (GTDB taxonomy): Bacteria > Planctomycetota > Phycisphaerae > UBA1845 > UTPLA1 > DATEMU01. The sequence goes on along the minus strand of CAYPXR010000096.1, from coordinate 5,654 downwards.
GCATTTTTGAAAGATCGCTGATGGTCATGATCGTCGTGCCGGGGTTGTTCATCGTGCCGGTGACGACGACTTCGCCGAGTTTGACGTCGAGCTTGGCGACGATGCCGTCGATCGGAGAGACGATGCGCGTTCGTCGCAGGTCCTCCTTGACGCGCTTGAGGTAGGCCTCGGCCTCGACCAATTCCTGTTTGCGCATGTCGAGGATGGCCTTGGCCTTTTTGAGTCCGGTGCTGTAATCGAGCCGTTCCTGGTCGCTGGTCGCGTCGACTTCCACGAGGCGAAGCTGGCGGCGATAGTCGCGATCGGCTTTTTCCAGATCGGCCTCGGCCTCGACCGTGCCGGCCTTCAGGCGAAGCACACGGGCCTCGCCGGACTCGACTTCGGCCTGGAGGTCGCGGTCATTCAACCGGCAGAGCAGATCGCCTTTCTTGACGATGCTGCCTTCCTCGATCGGCATCTCATCAATCTTGGCCATGATTTCAGAGCGCATCTGAACTTCGGTCGTGGCTTCGACATCACCGGGGGCCTGGACGAGGCGGATGATCTCCTGGCGCTCGGGCCAGGCGATATTGACGGTGAGCGGGACTTCTTCGGCGATGTGCAGGATCGGCTTGTCATCGGAGCCGCGCCGCAGGCTGCCCAGCGCAAAGAGCCCACCGGCGACTCCGACGATGATCAGGACTGTAACAATACGCTTCATAATGAAACCTCGACAGGCGGACTCTCAGAATCTGCCCGCATATTCAAGTCCGACGCGTGCGCCGGAGGCGATGAGAAACAAGACGGTACACCAGGCGATGGCCCCGCGTCGCCCCAGTTGCTGCGTCACCGTGAGGCCGATGACCACGAGGATCCAGAACCAGATTCGAATGGGGTCCACCGCGGACAGCCACGTCGGCTTTCCGACCGGGGCGAGCATTCCAAGGGAGGTTTCCACGGCGGTGGTTCGCCAGGCGATCATCATCAACAGGCGCAGGAGGGCACCGGCCAGATCGACGAATCCGGCATAGACGCAGATCGACATGAGCGTGTGATACTCGGGTTTTCGGCCGGTGAGCGCGACGGCGGCGTAAAGCAACGACGAGATGAGCAGGCAGGAGGTGAGCAAATAGATCGGCGAGAGCACGATCGCGCCGAACCGGCTCAGGAGCTTCATGAACTCGCCGGCCTTTCGAACCGAGTCCATCGCATCCTTTAGTTGAACGCGGTCCACGAGATTGGCCTGTGATTTTTCCAACTCGGCGAGCTGATGTTCGGTTTTCTGGTCCACGACGCGGTCGATCAGGCCGGTCTGGACCTGAACATAGCCCGTCAGTGTGACGAGCAGCAGCAGGACGGCCAGTGCCCAGCCGTAGGCGCCGGTGTCCTCAACGCGGCGAAAGAGCTGCGCCGGGGCGGTAAAGACCCGCCAGACTTCGCCGAGGCCGGGGCTACCGGCCGGTATTTCTTGTGAGAGGCTCGCCACTGACTCGTCCTGTACCTTCTCCGCGATCCCAATACTCCCATTTTGGAGAACGGAATTCTCCGCTGGGGGATTCGCCGGAAAGGGGACATTATTTTGCGGTCAAAATCACTAAATCGCGAGTCCACCGGGCGTTGCATCCATCTTGCATGCAGGAAACCCCTGTAAGACCGTCCATCGGCGAAGGGCGGTGAGTAATAGGGGAGTCAACTCATGCCGTGATCGAAACCGCCGTACGGCTCAATCAAAAAACCGTTGCGTCACGGGCCTGTCAATTCTCCCGCGGCTTGGCATCGATTTGCGGTGAGGGGGTGAGCCTGACTCTGAACTCCGGCTACGCCAAAGCATCGATACCGGAGGTCGCGGTTCGTTGGTGCATCCGCTCGAGAGGGCGCATAATTCTCCGACTGTGAAGCAACTGGGCGCCTATGTAATTGAACGCGAATTGGGCCGTGGCGGCATGGGCGTCGTGTACCTCGCCCGCGACTCACGGTTGGATCGGCTGGTGGCGATCAAGGCGCTGCCCGAACAGTTGACCGGCGATGCCGACCGCCTGGCGCGCTTCGAGCGCGAGGCGAAGATCGTGGCATCGTTGAATCATCCCGGCATTGCGGCAGTGTATGCCCTCGAATTGCACGAAGGTAAGAGCTTCCTGATCATGGAGTATGTCGAGGGTGAGACGCTGGCCGCCCGATTGAAGCGTGAGCGTCTGCCGCTGGACGAGTCCCTGACGGCGGCGGTGCAGATCGCCGAGGCCCTCGAAGCCGCGCACGAGAAAGGCGTGATCCACCGCGACCTCAAACCTGGAAACGTGATGATCACGCCGGAAGGCAGGGTCAAGGTTCTGGATTTCGGACTGGCGCGGGTGGATGACTCTTCGTCCATCACCTCCGCCGATGCGAACAGCCCGACGCTCACGAGCCCGGCACAATACTCACCGACGATCCCCGGCGTCATCCTCGGGACCGCCGCTTACATGAGCCCTGAGCAGGCTCGAGGGCGTCCGCTGGATAAGCGCACCGACATCTGGTCGTTCGGGGTGACGCTGTATGAGATGCTGACGGGTTCGAGTCCATTCGGGGGCGAGACGGTCGGCGATTCGATCGGCGCCGTGTTGCATAAGCCGGTCGACTTGAATTCACTGCCGTCCACTACACCGCGGATCCTTCGGCACGTATTGGGGCGCTGCCTCGAGCGCGACCGGTCGCGGCGCTATCGCGACATTGGCGACGTCGGACTCGAAATCGCGGGCGTTTCGGCGGGCACTTCGTCAGAGTTGGGCGACGACGGGAAGAGGGTCGAATCCACCAAGGGTGTGACGCCGGTGACCGTCGCCAGCCTGTTGGTACTGCTGTTCGCGATGGGTACGGTGGGATTCCTGGTCGGACGAGGCGGTGCGGCCCGAAAAGGACCGATCCGGGATTGTTTCGAGATTCCGCTGGTGCAGACTTCGTCCTTCACCGCCGGCCATCCGGCGATCAGCCCTGATGGCGAGTCAGTCGCGTACCTCGATCAGGGTCGTATCTGGATTCGACGACTGGATTCTTTCGACGCGCGCGAAGTGGAGGGATCAGAGAATGGGGTCGCCATCTTCTGGTCGCCTGATAGCCAATGGCTCGGCTTCGGACGCGGTCCGGACCTCGTTAAGGTTTCGGCCAAGGGTGGCCAGCCGATCGTCATCACCCGTGCGGCGAGTACCTTCGAGCCCGTGAGCAGCGCGCGATGGTCGCGCGGCGATCACATTTATTTTGCCACCGGCGATGCGGGAATCAACGAAGTTTCGGCGAACGGAGGCGAACCACGTCCATACATCTCGGTCGAACCGTCCGATGATGACGATTTTCACGAACTGGCGTTGCTTCCCGACGGAAAGACCATCGTCTTCACGGTGCATTCGCGAACGCGGCCGTGGTACCTGGCGATCTCCAACGGAGTGGAGCGCAAAGAATTGGTGGCCTTCGAGCACCAAGGGGCCATGGAGCCGGCGTACTCACCGACCGGGCACATCCTGTTCCACCGCTATGGCGAGACTCAAAGTGTCTGGGCGGTCCCCATTTCCGAGCAGCGGATGGAGGCCACCGGGCCGCCGTTTCTCGTTTCGATGGATGACGGCACGCCGAGCATCAGCGACACCGGGACGCTCGTCGTCACGCGGCGGGTTATTGGATACGAGGGCGGCGACCTGATCGAACTCGCCCCCGGTGGCCGCGATTACAAAGTTCTCGCCAGCCCCAAGGGACAATACTACGATCCGGCGCTTTCGCCGGAGGGATCGACCGTAGCGGTCGCGGGCTTCGAACTCGGTGCCGTCGATATCTGGCTGTACGATCTCAAACAGCAGGCACGGACGCGCCTGACCTTCGATGCCGGCACCAGCGAGATTCTCCCGCGCTGGTCGCCGGACGGAAAAGTGATCGCGTACGTCAAGACGACGGGTTCGACGTTTGAGCGGGCAGGGCCGAACGATACGATTCACTTCGTGGCCGCCGACGGAAGCGGGGAGACGCGCGAATCGATCCCGGGAGGATACCCCACTTTCGACGCCGAATGGCGTTCCGTCGTCTTTACGCGCCCTGGCGAAAATACCAAACGAGATTTGTATGCGCTGGACCTCGACGGAACTTCGCAGCCGCGCCCGCTTCTAGTCAGCCCCGCCACCGAGGAACAGCCGGCCCTTTCGCCCGATGGGAAATTCCTCGCCTACGTCTCGGATGAATCCGGTGCAGAGCAGGTGTATGTCACGCGCTTTCCGAGTGGGGAGGGCAAATGGCAGGTGTCCACTGAAATCGGCATTTTGCCCCGTTGGTCGCCGGACGGCAGCCGCCTGTACTTCGTCAACTCGCGGGCCTGCATTCTCGAGGCGGAGTTCAGCCGGGAGGGTCGAGTGATCATCGGGTCGCCACGCACCGTGGTCGATGGGCCGAAGCTCGGCATGAATCCCTATAGCGGGTATTCCGTTTCACGCAACGGCGCGGCCCTGTTGATGCTTCATACGACGGGAAAGGCCGCGCCGCCGGCCATCGGGGTGATTCGAAACTGGTTTGAGGCGCTTCGAGCGCGATGACTGCGCGGATCACGCGACCTGAGCATTTCCGTGGGAAGATCGAATGGGCGTTGCAGGACTCGCACAACCTACGAAATCATTAGGAAACTCGCAAGGTTCACGGTCAGACAGCGCAAAATCTGGCGCACTCGGCGCTGAAAAGCCCACGTCGGGCGCTCCGACGAGCCCTGTATCGAATCCTGACTTAGCGGCCGTTGTTGCGGCGTGGCCGGACCTGCCGGACGCGATCCGAGCGGGCATTGTGGCGATGGTGAAGGCGGCAAACTGCGCGTGAAGCCTGAGTCCTAGCCGTTGAAATGTGCCGATCAAGGCTCATCACAACGGTCCAGGTTAACAATCCAATTGTTTGAAACGAGCACTTGCTGTCCTACTGCCCAATAGATCACGGAGTATCCAGGTGGATCGCCCGTTAACCATAACCCGACTCTACGGACTCCATGCTTCGAAGTCCCTATATCCCACGAAATTGGGGGGACACCAAAGGGCTGTACGGTCGCTTTGCTTGTGATGATATCTTCTTCTGTGCCTTCGCCGCGTCTGAGCATGAAGCACGTCTTTTGCCTTTCGACATTCCAGAGTGCATCGTGGGAAATCTTCCCGATCGTTTCTCCTGGCTGCCAATCTCGGCATGAGAACGTGGTTTCTTTCCAAAGCGAGCCGTCGGAGAGCAGGAGATATTCGCCTCCGCAGTAACTCTGCTGAAGTTGGACAATCGTTCCAATAGGGCTTGGATCGTTACCGTCTGGCGTTCCGTCAAGATCGGTGTCCGCATCGAACGGATCACTTCCGATCTCAATTTCCCGTGCATCGGTGAGCCCGTCGCCGTCGCTATCGCGTGGCGAGATTTGACTGTTTGGATCGGGAGGGAAGGTCGCGGGTAATTGCGCTGGCTGGCAGCCCCAAATCGCCAAGACTATTAGCGCGATGAAACAAGACCCTGAAAACACGTGAACAGCCTCCCACCCTAACAAGGCTTCTTCACGAATCGCTTTCTGGGAAAGTGTACCTCGAATTTTCAAAGATCGCTCGATCATTGCCCATTCCCATGTTCTAAGCCCCCCCAATTAAAAGGAGGTGGACCAGAAAGGGCTTCAAAGAAACTCGCCAATTGTAGAATCATGCCCCCCC
>CAYPXR010000095.1:0-27970 GCA_964414585.1 uncultured Planctomycetaceae bacterium | reverse complement strand
CCCGGCTGGCCGCTCAGTTCCACGGCCTGTGATTTAAACGCCTTGTCATACCGCCGACCCGTCTTCCCTTGACTCATCGAACACCTCCCGCGAGATCCATTATCTCGCTTCTAGGTGTCCACTCCTAGTGGGGAAGACCAGCTTATCGGGAGAGCAGCCCATGTTGCAGCTTTCGCATCGTCCCTTAATCGCGTTCGCTTTCTGTGCTATTAGCGTGCCGCCGCAGGCAAGCGCGCAAGACGTTGTTCCAAGAGTAACCTCAAAGACCGTTCGGCTCGAATTTGTGTTGATTCCTGGGGGCAGCTTCAAAATGGGAACACGATGGTCGCCGCCGGATTCTCCGGTTCACGATATCACGCTCGACAGGTTTTACATGTCCACGAAGGAGGTTGCGCGCGGGCAATGGCAAAAGTTTTCAAGTGCCACAAAATACAAGACGACTGCGGAGCGAGCAAACGCCAAGCATCGCTGGAATCTCGTGGGATTTAGGCAAAGCAACGGTCATCCGGTTACCCACGTCAGCTATGAAGATGCGGTCGCGTTCGCAAAATGGTTGTCTGACAAAGACAACGTGCTCTACAGGCTGCCGACAGAGGCGGAATGGGAATACGCCTGCCGCGCGGGAACAGGCCGGGAGTGGTGGTGGGGCAATCACGCGGACATCGCGCATTCATGCGCGAATACGTCCGGAACAGCGGATGGATACCAGTTCACCGCGCCGGTCGGTTCTTTTCGGGCTAACCCCTGGGGACTTTACGACATGATCGGCAACGTGTGGGAATGGTGTTCTGATTGGGGAGACAAGGATTATTACAAGGTCAGTCCGCAAAAGGACCCAAAGGGGCCGGATACCGGTACACTACGATGCTATCGCGGCGGTGCTTGGGACAACGAACTCGCTGTGGCAAGGGCTGGCCTACGCAATTATCAACCTCCGACGGCATTCTATCAGAATGGCGGGTTTCGGCTTGTTCGCGACGCAGATCCTTGGGCCTATTGGAAACGGCTCACAGGACGCCCAATAGAATTGGTCGGCCCGATCAACAAAGACATCGTTGTCGGCGGCATCAAGTGGATAGTTGTAGCAACGAAGGACCTGGGTAATACCCTTACGCCACGCAAGGAATTCGCTGCTTTGGTGAAACCGAAGTCGACGCCCGGCCGGTTCATTCGCGTCGACTTCAATGTGGAGAATCGGACCAAGGAACCCGAAACGTTTCTACAGCGCGACCTCTACGACAAACAAGGCAGGAAATACGAGACACTTTTTGATCTGACACCGTACTTTGACGAACATACAATTTTCTTGCTTGAGCGAATCAATCCGAACGTGCCGCTAAGCTTTGTCCAAGTTTATGAAGTGGCGCGAGATGCCAGCGGTTTCATAGTAACGGTTAGCAATTTGCGACTCATCGATCGCAAAGAAGCGGCAATCCTTCTCGGGTTCTAGCGGCACGACGCTTCAAGCGGTCTCATCAGCAGGGACTCAATCGTCCGTCCGGACCTTGTATTTTTGGGGCTCATTACCGGTGTTGGCGACTCTGGCTGCGAACTTTCGCCTATCCGGGGCGAAGTTGGAAGTGGTGGGCCCAGGCCATCCTATCGCAGATTGCGCTTTGACGTAGCACATTACCTACTGTGCCATTCTGGTGTTTCACGGCCGGCAGGGGCGCCGGCCGCTACTCGGATGCGCAGTCCGCTCTATGTGTTGTCGCTCACCGGCTGGAATCCGGCGCCATCAGGTGCTGCGACAAGAACGCCGTCAGCTTCTCCGCGAACGTAATGCGATTGTTCTCCTTGCGGAAGCCGTGGCCTTCGTCTGGGAAGGTCAGGATATCCACGGGTTTGTTGAGGCCTTTCAACTTGTCATAGAGCTGGCGGGCCTCGTGGATCGGGACACGGGGGTCGTTCTCGCCGTGTGCGATCAAGAGCGGCACGCGGATGCGGTCAACCTTGTAGATCGGCGAGACGGATTTCAAAAACTCTCGGTCGGTCAGCGGGCCGTACTCAACTTCGCGGAGCTTGCGGCGGTAGTCCTTCGTCCGCTCCAGGAACGTCTCGAAGTTGCAAATGCCGACGACCTCGCAGGCGGCGCCGTAGGCCTCGGGCGCTTCGGTGATGACGGCCATGACCATGAAGCCGCCATAGCTGCCGCCATAGGCCGCGATCTGCGACGGCGTTGAGTAGCCCTTCTCCGCCAGCCATTTCGCCGCGGCGACACCGTCACGCACGCTGTCCATGCGATGCTTGTAGTTGTCCATCTCCAGATACTTCGTGCCGTAACCGGACGAGCCGCGGACGTTCGGGGCCATGACGCCGAAGCCGCGCGAGAGCAGATACTGATAAATGCGATTGAACGACGGGCGATACTGCCCCTCGGGTCCGCCGTGGTATTCGATGACAAACGGAATCTTCGTGCCGGGCTTGTAGTCGGCGGGCAGATAGACGAATGCGGGAATTTCCAGGCCGTCGAAGGATTTGTATTTCACCAGCTCGGGCAGGCGGAATTTCGAGACGTCGATGCCCTGCGTATTCGCCTCGGTCATCGCGACGGGCGTCGCGGCCGCGTCTTTCCAGGTCCATCGATAGATGACGCCGGGCGTGTTGGCATTGTCGAGCGAATAGAGCAACTGATCCTTGCAGAAGGCGAGATTGCCGACAATCCCTTTGGGGATGGGCGGCGTTTTCAATTCCTTGAGGTCGGGCAGGCTGAACAAATGAAGCGTACGATAGCCGTCTTCGTTGGTGCCCACGGCGAGGGCCGAACGATCCTCGTTGAAGACCGCGCCATCCGCTTCAAAGGAATCGAGCGCGGGCAGGATGTGGCGAATCGTCCCCTTTTCCAGGTCGATCGAAACAAAAGCGTTTTTGTCGCCCTTGTAATTGCTCTCGGCGAGGACGGTCTTGTCGTCGGAGGAATAACCAATAGGGTCAAAGGCCCACTGCTCGCCGATGGGCGTGATCTCGCGGGCCTTGCCGTCGGCGAGATTGATTTCGAAGAGCTGCGTGTAGGTGGCGGAGGTCGATTTCACGACCATCAGGCGTTTTCCGTCACCGGAAAAGTCCGCCGGCGTCCAGTCGCCTTTTTCCGATAGAACGCATTTCGTTGAATTTGTCGGGAGGTCGTAGACGTAGACATAAAAGTCGGACGAGGACCTGTCGTTGGCTCGAAAGGCAAGGGCTTTTGAATCTCGCCGCCAGAGCGGGGAACCGTAGACGACGTCGGGATGCACGTAGAGGGCGCGCGGGCGGCGGGTGGATGTATCGAGGAGGTAAAGGCCGTTCTGCTCGTTTCCACCGACGCCGGCGGAGACGATGATCCACTTTCCGTCATCGGAAACGCTGAAGCCGGACATACCGTCGGGGAAATCGGTGAGTTTGTCGGCGGCCTTGCCGCCGGACTTCACGGCGTAAAGCTGGTTGAGGCCGTCGGGATTGTGGACGTAATAGAAAGCTCCATCCGGGGCGAGCTTTCCGGAGACGGGCCACTTCATCTGTACGAATTGTTTGACGGAAGGGGCGTCGGCGCGAACCGTCGCGCCGGCCAGTAACAGGAAAACCAACCCTCTTTTCAATGAAATCGCGGACATCGATCCCTCCTCGCAAATGCTGGTTGAAAGCGGCTCGCGGGAAAGGATCGCCCGGAATGGGTCGCTCGTCAATCCGACGTCGAGGTCTCGGCCGGGACGTGGGAGAGATAGGTCTTGAGGTGGTTGATCTGATCTTCGATCCGGTTGAGTTCGGCGTTCAGCGCCGATTCTAAATCCGCGAGCGCGGTATTCTCTGATTGCGGCTTGGCCGCGGCGATGTCGTCCAGTTCCTTCCGGACCTGCGCTTTGCGCTCCGACAGATTGGTCAGTTTTTCCGTGGTGGACATTTTATGTGCCTCCGTGCGGCGTCGCCGTCCGAACGATGTGATTATAGAGAAGCGGCTGCTTCGTGTCGCACATAAACTGTCCGCTCCGAAAATGGTTGTGAAGAATGTCACGAAGTCCCGTTAAGAGGATAGGGAACGCCGAGTATTTGTTGCGGCAATGGCGCCGAATCGCTAGGATTTGTTCAATGCGGTCACTTCTTGTCATTCTTGCTTGCAGTCTTGGGCCGGTGGGAGGCATGGCCCTTGAGCAATCGAAATGCACCAAGCCCAGTGAATCCGCCAAGGCGTGCTGCTGCTGCCCGGCGGGAGAGGTTTGCCGATGTCGCTGCGGCGCCGGCAAGAGCACGCCGACCGCGCCCGAGTCACCACCGCCGGTACGCCTGATTTGCTCCTGCGACACCATGCCGTATGGACCGCTGCCGCAAGGGCGATTCCACGTCGAACCGCTCAAAGTCATCGATATCCTTGGCGTCGCTCCAGACGAGGCCGGCATCGTCCGGCCGATAGCGACCACGGAGGTTTGGGCATCCGCCCATGGGCCGCCTCCTGATCTTCCCTTCCTGCGCACGATTGTGCTGCTGACTTGATTCCTATTTCATTCGCGTATTGACACCTGTGTCGGCGGTTTCCGCCGCGCGCGTATCGCGCGCCTCGCGAACCGCCTGGATTCGCGCCATTTCGGCGGCGTGGCGAATGTGAAGGTCCGCCGGGAACCATCCACTCATTCAGGAGACATTGAAAATGAAACGTCTGTCATTGGTATTGGGAGCGGGGGCCTTGGTCGTGGGCGCCGGCTTTTTTGTCGCCCAGGCCGCACCCCAAAAACGGGCGGCGAGCGGGAAAAAGGTCACCGCCGCCGACATCACCTGCCCGATCATGGGTGAAGCCGTCAATTTTTACGTCAAGACGGACACGCCCGAAGGGCCCGTGTACTTCTGCTGCGCGAAGTGCATCGACAAGTTCAAATCCGACAAGGCCAAGTACGAGTCGAAGGCCGTCGAGCAACAAAAGCTCGTCGCTCAGTTGCCCAGGGTGCAAGTGACGTGCCCGATCTCCGACCACCCGGTCGACCCGAAGGTCAGCGCCAGCGTCAACGGTGAAAAGGTCGAATTTTGTTGCAAGAAGTGCGTCGCGGTCTACGAAAAGGACCCGGCAAAATACAAGTCCAAACTAGCGGCCAGTTACACCTATCAGACGAGGTGCCCTGTCAGCGGCGAACCGATCGACCCGACGGCCTCCACGAAGCTGTCGACCGGCGAAACGGTCCATTTCTGCTGCCCGAAGTGCGTGGGGAAGTTCAAGGCGGAGCCATCCAAGTACGCCAAGGCGTTGGAAGCGCAAGGGTATCTGCTGGACGTGGAGAAAAAATAGGGCCCAAGGGGCAACTGGACGCGGGTCGAGAAAGGACTCTCGACTCCGCGGTCCTTTATTCACGAGGTACCTTATGAATTCCGTTTGGAAGATCGTGCGCGTTCTGAACGTCCGTCTTCGGTTCATCCTGCTGATGGTCGTCGTGGGGCTCGTCGCCGGCCAGTGGGAAAACATCATGAATCACTGGGACCGATGGACGCGGCCCACGGCGGTCACCGACGAAGTGCAGGCCGCCGACGTCGAATACTTCTGCCCGATGCACCCGAACATCGTGCGTTCCGTGCCGGGTTCGTGTCCGATCTGCGGAATGCCGCTCTCCAAACGGGCGAAGACGGGAATGAAGACGCTTCCGGAAGGCGTTTTGGCGCAGGTCGAGCTGACGCCGCAAAAAGTACGGATGGGACGAATTGCGACCAGTCCGGTGGATTACCGGCTATTGTCCCGCGACATCCGCACGGTGGGGATCATCGACTACGACATCACGAAAGTGGCGCATGCTTCGGCGCGCGTAGAGGGCCGGCTCGACAAGCTCTACGTGAACTACGTCGGCCAGTTGGTGCAGAAGGGCGAACCGCTTTACCTGATCTACAGCCCGGAGTTGCTGATCGCGCAGCAAGAATTGATCTCGGCGATTGACACCGCGGGGGGCGTGGCGCGACAGCGCCAATGGAGCGCCGTTGATCGAGAGACCGTTGATGCGGCGAAGCTCAAGCTGCGGCTCTGGGACATCACCGACGAGCAGATCGACCAGCTCATCAAGCGCGGCGAGCCGGAGAAGCACATGACGATCTACTCACCAATCTCCGGTATCGTCACGCCCGAGACGCCGCTGCCTCACGAGGGGCATTACGTCAAAGTCGGCGAGGATGTGTACACGATCGCGGACCTCAGCACGGTCTGGATGCAGGCGAAGATTTTCGAGAACGAGATCGGCGGCGTGACCATCGGAACGGCGGTCGAAGTGACGAGCACGGCGTACCCCTCCGAGATCTTCGCGGGACGGACCACCTTCATCGCGTACGAGGTCGATTCGACGACCCGAACCGTGGCAGCGCGGGTGGAGATTGCCAACCCGAATTACAAGCTCAAGCCCGGCATGTACGTGACGGCGGCGATCCGGCTGCCGGTCGGACAGGTGACGGAATTGTCGGCGACGAGCGGCCCGGCGGACGAAAGCCTGAATACGACCGCGCTGGCGCGGGCCTACGTCGCGCTGGCGGAAGGATTGTCCAAGGACGAAAGCGATGACGCGGCGGCGGCCAAGGTCGCTTCGGAGGCACGCGCGCTGGCGAACGCATCGCACAGAAACGCCAAAGCCGACGTCGAGCAAATCGGCAAGCTCGCGACCGCCATGAGCGATAAGAGCCTGAGCCAGCGCCGCGAGAAATTCAAACCGCTCAGCGACGCAATGATTCGACTTGTCCGATCGCATCGACCGGAGACGACGCTGTTCGTGGAGCACTGTCCGATGGCGTTTGACGCCGGCGCGGATTGGCTCGCGGCATCGAAGACGATCGCCAATCCCTATTTCGGGAGTCAGATGCTGCGCTGCGGGTCTGTCAAAGAGCAGCTCTCGCCCGGCGGGATTGAAGACAGCGATCGATTCGTCGAGGGCTATTTCTGCCCTGTCTTTCCCGATCGGATTTTTGACGAGCCGCGAGAGTGTCCGCTCGACCAGTTTCCGACGAAGCGCGTTCGCATTGAGAAAGTGCCGGCGGTGCCGGAATCGGCGGTGATCCAGACCGGCACCCGCGACATCGTCTATCGCGAGCGCGAACCCGGCGTTTTTGAAATGGTGGAGGTCAAGCTCGGCCATCGAGCCGGCGAGTTCTACCCGATCATCGACGGACTAAAGGCCGGTGAGCGCGTGGCGACACAGGGCGCATTTCTGGTCGACGCAGAAAACCGGTTGAACCCCGCGGCGGCCGCTCAGTATTTCGGTGCGAGCGGCGGACCGAGGGCCGACGAGCCGCCGATGCACGGAGGGCGCTGATCCCATGATCCCCCGGTTGATCGAGTACTCGGTGCGCAATCGCTTCATCGTGCTGCTCACGGTGGCGGTGGTGGCCGTATGGGGGATTTACTGCCTCGCCAAGACGCCGATCGACGCGATCCCCGACCTTTCCGAGAACCAGGTTATCGTCTTTACCGACTGGATGGGCCGCTCGCCGCAGGAAATCGACGACCAGATCACCTATCCGCTCTCCGTGAATTTGCAGGGCCTTGCGGGGATCAAGGCGATCCGCTCATCGAGCGAGTTCAACTTTTCGATGATCAACATCATCTTCGACGACAGCGTCGATTTCTATTTCGCACGGACGCGCGTCCTGGAGCGGCTGAACATCGCCAGCACGTTCCTCCCGGCCGGCGTCGTTCCGTATCTCGCTCCCGACACGACGGCGCTGGGACAGATCTTCTGGTACACCGTCGAGGGCGACGGATACAGCGTCGACGATCTCCGCGCCTTGCAGGACTGGTACATCCGCTATCAGCTTTATGTGCCGGGCGTGGCGGAGGTGTCCAGCGTCGGCGGGTTTGTACGCGAGTATCAGATCGATGTTGACCCGGACAAGTTGCGTGCGTACGAACTGTCGCTCGGCGACGTCTTCGACGCGGTCAGCCGCAGCAACGTCGCCGTCGGAGGCAAGGTCTATTTCGAGGGCAATGCTGAATACCTGATCCGCGGCGTCGGCTGGCTTCGCGGGGTCCACGACTTGGAAAACGTCGTCATCACCCAACGAAAGGACGTGCCGATTTACGTGCGGAACATCGCCGCCGTGCAACTGGGGCCGAGCTACCGTCGCAGCATGTTGGAAAAGAACAACCGCGAATCCGTCGGCGGCGTCGTCTTGATGCGCTATGGCGAGAACCCGCTGACCGTTACCCAGGCGATCAAACAGCGGATCGAGCAGCTTCAGTCAGGACTGCCCGAGGGCGTGCGAATTGTTCCGTTTTACGAACGAACGCACCTGATTGAAGGCGCGATTCATACACTGACCGGCACACTAATCGAGGAATTGATCATCGCGACGCTCGCCATCGTGTTGATCCTCGGCCACTTTCGCAGCGCGCTGGTCGTCTGCCTGACGCTGCCGCTCGCGGTGCTCGTCGCCTTCATCCTCATGTATTATCTCGGCATCCCCAGCAACATCATGTCACTCTCCGGCATCGCCATCTCCATCGGCATTCTCGTCGATGCTTCGGTGGTCATGGTCGAAAATGCCACGCACGAATTGACGAAGCGATACGGGCACAAGCGCGTCCATGGCGACACGACCGAGATCGTCGTTCATTCCTGCCGCCTCGTGGGCAAGCCGATATTCTTCGCCGTCATGATCATGCTCATTTCCTTCCTGCCGGTCTTTGCCTTGGGCGGCATGGAGGGGCGGATGTTTCATCCGCTGGCCTTCACCAAGAGCTTCGCGATGATCGGCGTGGCGCTACTCGCGGTGACCTTCGTGCCGGCGATGATCCCGATCTTCATCAAGGGGTCTTTGCGGGCGGAGGAGGACAACTGGATTGTCCGCAGCTTCATCAACATTTACAAACCGGTGCTAACGTGGTTGATGGAGGTCCCGGCGGTCGGGCTTTGGTTCATGGGACTGCTCTTCATCATCGGCGCGGGCTTCATCGGCGGGCCGGCGCTTTTCACGGGTGTCCTGATCGTTGCGTTCGTATTTGGGTGCGTATTCTTCAAACGATGGCGCAGCCAGGCGGCGGCGTTCGTGCTGCTCGTCGCCGCCGCGGCCTGGGCGTGGCATTTTCCCAAACTCGGCCGGGAGTTCATGCCGCCGCTCGACGAAGGAAGCATCCTCGACATGCCGGTAACGGTGCCGCGCGTCTCCATCGCGCAGGCAAGCGAGGACATCCGCGTACGCGACGCGGTGATGCGAGGCTTCCCCGAGGTCGATCAGGTCGTCGGTAAGGTCGGCCGAGCGGAAACGCCAACGGACCCGTCGGGGATCGACATGGTCGAGACGATCGTGACATTGCGGCCGAAGGCATGGTGGCCCAAGCGAAAGGTGCGCTACGAAGATGCGATCGACGAGGCGCGCGAACTGATCGGCGCCGAGACGCAAAAAGGATTTCTCAAGGACTCAATGAGCCCTGCCGAACAGGGAGGGCTTGCCAACAGCGCGACGATGGAGGCGACGGCTGACTACGACCGGGCCATGCGCGATCTGGCCCACCGGCGACAAGTCGAATTCGAACCGATCCTCGCCAAAAAATTGTCGGCGGCGGCCGTCAACGATCTCGTCGGGATGCTCAAGGACAAAGGCACGCTCAAATCCGATCCGACCGCCGCGCAGATCGACCAGGTCGCCGAATCGCTCGCTAAAAAACACGGACTGCTTCTCGTCGAAGCGCCCCGACGGGAGGAAATGACGAAGTTGATCACCGGCGCGGCGGAGGCATTCGTCGCGGCGGGCATGGTGGAAAAACAGGACGAAGTGTTCGTGCTTCCGGCGTCGCCGTGGACCGACGTGATGAACGCCGCCCGGGATTTGTTGGGGCGCGAACGGGCGTCGGTGACGGGCGCCATGTTCGACCGGTTTGAAAAACGACTGCACGACGAATGGGTCGAACGGATCAAGACGCTGAACTGGGAACTGGAGGATCGCTCGGGACCGACGATGGTCTGGGCGCTGTTGCAGGCTATTCGGAAGGAGGCGGACGCGGCGAAGCTCTCCGCCCGGGCGCCGACGGACGAGGAACTGCGATCGCTGTGCGGCGAGCGCGAAGCAGCATTTTCCAAACGGGTCTTTCTATGGCACGCGACCAAGGCACAACTCGTACAGGAAATAGACAGCGAATTGCAGATGCCGGGCTGGGGAAACATCTGGACCCAACCGATCATCAACCGCGTGGACATGCTGGCGACGGGCGTGCGGACGATGATCGGCGTGAAGGTGTATGGGCCGCGGCTTGAAGATGAAACGCCGAAAAGCCGAAAAGTCGAAAAGCCGAAATCCGGAGAGGATGACCGGGGGATACAGTCGATTTCCAATGAGATCGCCGCGGTGTTGCGAAAGGTTCCCGGGGCCGTGGATGTTTTTCCCGACCAAGTCGTGGGGCGAAGTTATTTGCAGATCGAGATCGACCGTGAGAAGGCGGCGCGATACGGCGCCAATGTCGGCGACATTCAGGAGGCAATCGAGGTCGCCATGGGCGGCAAGGAGGTCACGACGACGGTCGAGGGGCGGCGGCGGTTCGCCGTGCGGGTGCGTTATGCCCGCGACTTCTGGCAAACGCGCGAGGCGCTGGAGCGCATTCTCGTGACCGGGCGGCGACAAAAAATCTCAGGTGGCGATTCCGAGGAACCGGCCACGAAGATTAATGCGAATAATGAGCCAGCGACGGGAGGCATGATGGCCGGCGGCGCGGCGGAGATGATCCAGATTCCCATCACCCAGGTCGCCGACATCCATGTCGTCGAGGGGCCGAGCGTCATCAAGAGCGAGAACGGCATGTTGAGGTCTTACGTGCAGCTCAACGTGCGCGACCGTGACATCGTCGGGTTCGTCGAGGAAGCCCAGCGCGCCGTCGCCGACCGAGTGAAACTGCCGCCGGGATTCTTCATCGAATGGAGCGGGCAGTTCGAACACCAGGTCCGCGCCCGGCGCACGTTACAGATCATCTTCCCCATGGTCGTCCTGCTGATCTTCATCATCCTGTATGCGACGTTCAACGACGTCCGCGACGCGCTGCTCATCGTTCTTTCGGTGCCGGGGGCGCTGGTCGGCGGCGTGATCTTTCAGAGCCTCTTCGGATTCAATTTCAGTGTCGCCGTCTGGGTAGGCTATATCGCCTGTTTCGGCATGGCCACGCAGACGGGCATCGTGATGTTGGTGTACCTGCACGAGGCGATCAACTCGCGCGGCGGGCTTTCGAAGATCGGCTCGCTGGCGGAGATTCGCCAGGCTGTGATTGAAGGCGCGGTTCATCGGCTTCGGCCGAAACTGATGACCGAGGGCGTGGCAATCGTCGGGCTCATGCCGATGCTGTGGGCAACCGGCGTCGGAGCGGAAGTCATGCGGCCGATGGCAGCGCCGGTACTCGGTGGGTTGCTCGTAGCGGACGAAGTGATCGACCTGCTCATCCCGGTCATCTTTAATTGGTATCAGTGCCGGAGGTGGAAGAGGATGAATAGCGAATTACGAAAAGCGAATAGCGAAATCTGAGCGATGCAAGGGTTCTATTTCCTTTCGCTATTTGCCACTCGCTATTCGACCTTCGCCTCGTAGCCAAGACTGCAGTCTCTTTAGGCCGACGTCGATAGAGACCGTCGACTCGTAATCGAGGTCGCGCTTCGCGGCGGCGAGGTTGAACCAGTGCGCCGTCGTCAGTTCCTTGACGAGAAAGCGCGTCAGGCGCGGTTCGCTCGTCCGGCCCAGTATTTTCCAAAGTGATTCATTCAACGTCGCGCCGATATTGGCGACGCCTTGCGAAACGCTGCGAGTAACAGGCGGCAGATTCCCGGCCGCGAGGATGGCGCTCACTAAATCCCAAAGGGGGCGCGGCTCGCCGTTGCTGATGAAATACGCACGGCCGGAGATCGCGGGATTGTCGGCCAGGCGGTCGGCGGCCAGGACGTGTGCCCGGGCGGCGTTGTCGATGTAGGTCGAATCGACGAGCTTGTTCGCCGAGCCGATTCGCCGCAGTGACCGGGCACGGGCGAGGATGCGCGGGACCAGGTTGTTGTCTCGCGGCCCCCAGATCAGGTGTGGGCGGATCGCAACGGTCCGCAGGTTCGGACCGGCGGCGGCGAGGACGAGTTGTTCGGCGATCGACTTGGTCCTGGGATAATGAGCGTCGTAATGATTCGGATAGGGCGCCGACTCATCGACGTTCTCCATGTCGCTGCCGTCGAAGACGACGCTCGGTGAGCTGGTATAGACCAGCCGCGAAACGCCCTGCGACTGGCAGGCGGTGAGGACGTTCTGCGTGCCGACAACATTGGGCTGGTGATAATCTTCGTAGCGACCCCAAATTCCGGCCTTTGCGGCGACGTGGAAAACCGTATCGCAATCTTTGCACGCGCCGGCAACGGCATGCGCATCGGTCACATCGCCGCGAATTCTTTCAACGCCGAGCGCGGCCAATTCGGGATATTCGCCCCGCGCGAGACTGCGGACCGAGTTGCCGCGAGCGCGGAGCATCTCGCAGAGCGCGCGACCGAGGAACCCGCCGCCGCCAGTGACGAGCGATTTCATGGAAGCTGCTCCGCGGCCCAGACGGCCAGTTTCTCGCGGAAGATTTTCGCGTTGTGACGGATGTCCACGGGGAAGGCATAGTGAATTAGAAAAGTATCGATCATCCTCGTGATCTCGTGTTCACGGGCGGCACGAAATAGCGTTTGCCCTAGTTCGTCAGTCGCGTCTTCTTCCCTTGCCAATTCCACAATGATGACGGGTTTCTGCATAGATGGCGTTCCGACGCCTACTAATGCGGATCTTTTGACGCTTAAGATATTGTTGAAGATCGCCTCGCACGGTTCGGTGAAGAGCGTGCCGGACTCGGTCACGACGCGATGGGCCTTTCGACCGCAAAACCAAAGCCGGCCCTGGTCATCGAAACGCCCCACGTCGCCCATGCGATGCCAGAACGTGTCGCCGTCGTGAATCTTCGCCAGGCGCGTCGCGGCGGCGTCGGTGCAATACTCGCGCGTGACCATCGGGCCTTTGACGACGATCTCGCCGATTTCGCCAACCGACAGAACGAGGTCGTCGGACCATTTTTCGATCGGTTCGTCGCTGATGCGAATGACGCGGACCGTCGCGCCGGGGACCGGTCGGCCGACGCAGGTTCCGCCGCCGCGAGCGCTTTCATGTCGCGTCTCGCCGAGGATTTCGGCGTGGTCGATGGAGGCGACCGGCAGGGCCTCCGTCGCGCCGTACGGCGTGTGAATCCTCGCACCCTCCGGAAGCATCTTCGCGAAGCGTTCCAGCGTCGCGGGCGGAACGGGCGCGCCGGCGGAGATGACGCGCCGGAGCGACGGGAGCTGCACGCCGCGTTCCTCGCCGTAGCGACCGACGCGATCGAGCAGGGCGGGCGAGCCGAACATGTGCGTGACATTCTGATCGCGGATCGCGTTGATGATCTTGGTCGGATCCACCCATGCGGGGCGCGTCGGGTCCATCTCCGGCAGGACCGCCGTCATGCCCAATGCAGGATCGAAGAGCGCGAAGAGCGGAAAGGTCGGCAGGTCGATCTCGCCCGGTGCGATCTTGAAGTGATCGCGAAGGATTCGAACCTGTGCGTCGAAATTGCCGTGCCGAAAAAGCACGCCCTTGGGCGGACCGGTGCTGCCGGTGGTGAAGATAATCGCGGCGGGAGCGTCGGCGGATGTCGCGGCGATTTCGTACGGTTGCGACGAATCGGCGCGAAGGTCGGCAAGCGTCAGACCGCCCCATGCCCATCGGCGGCCGACGGTGACGTTGACGCGAACGGATCGAAACGCCGACGGGTGCGCGATGCGAAGCAGATGCGCGAGTGGGATGCCGATGAACGCCTCCGCGCCGACGGCGGTGAGACACTCGACCATGCGACGTTTGCCCATGCCGGGATCGATGAGGACCGGGACCGCGCCGACTTTGTACAGCGCGAAAGTGAGGATGAAGAATTCGATGGTCGGGCGGACCATGAGAATCGTGCGCGTGCCACGGCGGATTCCGGCGCGTTCGAGGCCGTGCGCGTAGCGATCCGTTTCGCGGTTCAAGTCGTCGAAGCTGACGTGCTCGCAGCGGCCGCCGCCGTCACGATAGACGATTGCCTTCGTATTTGGATGGAGCCTCGCCATTTCGGGGAGGTATGAAGCGATGTTTAGACTGGGCGCGATATCTCCGTGTCCGAATTGCGCGCGGTTCGAACGATCACCCGGCGCTCCCTTACGGTCGCGGCTCTGATTGGGCGGATTTCTTGAAAGAAAATCCCGCACGAGCGGCACGATGCGGTTGCCGGCATCTTCAAGGACGTAATGGCCCGCGTCGGGAAATTCGTGGACGTCCGCCTTGGGGAATCTTCGTCGCCACTCGGCCAGGAAATGCGCGTCGAAGACGAAGTCCTTCATCCCCCAGCAGATGAGCATCGGCCGATCGGCGAAGCGATGCAGGCTGTCATCGACATTTCGGACGAGCTCGTAACTCGCATCGCCGGGGCGCAGCGGGATGTCCTGCACGAAGCGTAGCGTGGCGATGCGATGGGCCCACGAGTCGTATGGCGCGATCAGACCGGCACGAACCTCGGGAGCCAGACCCCTGGCGGTCGCCATCGTCGTCGCCGAACCGGCGAAGAGATTGAAACCACGGACGGCCATCGCGGCGATCGGCCCGCCGCTGCGAATGAGCCGCAGCCGCAGGGGAAACCGCTTGCTCGACGGCAACAGAAACGCCGCCGTGTTGAGAATCACGAGCCGCGCGATTCGCTCGGGCTTGCGCAGGGCGCAGGCCATGCCGATCATGCCGCCCCAATCGTGCAGCACGAGCGTCACGCCACGATCGAGGCCGAGGTGATCGAGCAGGCGTTCGAGATCGTCGACGCGACTCTTGAGTCGATAGTCATAACCATCGTCATCGGGCTTGTCGGACAGACCGCAGCCGATGTGATCGGGCACGATGCAGCGATACTCGCCGCGTAGCGCGAGGACGAGGTTGCGGAAATAAAAAGACCACGTCGGATTGCCGTGGACCATGACGACGGGCTCGCCGGCGCCTTCGTCCAGGTAGTGGTAGCGCCACGGCCCCGCCTTCACAAAGCGGGACTCGAAGGGATAAAGGTCCCTGGACACATAAACGAGCGATGTCATCATCATGCCTGATCGGCCGCGAATCATACCGCGCGGCCCGTCGCGGCGGGCTCGCAACTTGACAATCGCCCTTTTCGCGCGGATATTCGCCCGGGCCTCGGGCGGTAGCCGGGGGGCTTTCGGCCGCGGCAGTTCCTCATGGTTTCAGAGAGTCATTCGATGGAGGCGGCTTCCGGTTTCAGAGAAGTCTGGCAATTCCGCGAGGTGATCAAAAACTTCGTCTCGCAAGACCTCAAGGTCCGCTACCGCCGCTCGTTTCTCGGATTTTTCTGGTCGCTGCTCAATCCATTTCTACAGATGATGGTCATCAGCGTTGTCTTCTCGACGCTGTTTCACGGCGTCCCCAACTATACGCTCTACGTGCTCAGCGGACTCATCCCGTGGACCTTCTTCGCGTCCACCATCGACGGTTGCAGCATGAGCATTATTGCGTCCGAAGGCATGATCAAGCGGCAATACTTTCCCAAGATGGTCTTTCCGCTCAGCGTGGTGCTTCAAAACCTCGTCACGTTCGTGTTGTCCCTGTTCGTGCTGCTCATGGCCATCGGTCCGTTCTCGGGATTTCAGATCACGCCCGCGCTGCTCATCCTGCCCTACTCCTTCCTTTGCATCGTGAGCGTGGCCTTCGGGATCGGCATGGTGGGCTCGGTCCTCACCGTCTATTTTCGCGACTTCCAGCATCTCATCTCGGTCTTCATGAGCATGTGGTTTTATTTGACGCCGATCATTTACCCGATCGAAGCGAAGGAGCCGCCGCCGGCCGCCGCCGTCACGGCCGCTGCGCCTTCGGAACAACCGAAACCGATGGTGGATCGCGGGCCGATTCCCCAGAAGTACCGCTTCTATTTCAAGCTGAATCCTCTTTACTCGGTCGTCGAGATGTTTCACCGGCCCATTTTCAACTCCACGCTTCCGACGAATTCCGAACTGGCCGTCGCGACGGGATCGGCGACCATCTGTCTTTTGGCGGGGTTCTTTGTCTTTCGAAAGTTCGAGGATTCCCTGATTTTCAATTTGTGACGGGGCGGTTCACGCGATGGGCGATAACTTCATCACCTTGGAAAACGTGGGGTTGACCTTTCGCGTTTATTCCACGCGCAATCGCTCGATCAAGGAGACCGTCGTCAACTATCTCCTCCGGCGACAGTACGGCAAGCCGTCGTCGGAAGTCACGGCGCTCAAAGGCGTCAATCTCCACATCCCGCACGGCCGGCGGCTGGGCATCGTCGGCGACAACGGGGCGGGCAAGTCATGCCTGTTGAAAGTCATTTCGAGAATCTACCGGCCGACGACCGGCCAAGTGCGACACCAGGGCTTTCTGGTTCCCCTGCTCGAGGTGGGCATCGGCTTCAACTTCGAACTCAGCGGACTGGAAAACATCTTTCTGACCGGCGCGATCATGGGCTTTTCCAGACGGGAAATGGCCCGGCGCGTCGACCCGATTCTCGAATTCTCCGAACTGCGGGAGTTCATGGACACCCCGGTCAAATACTACTCGTCCGGCATGGCCCAGCGGCTGGCCTTCAGCATCGCCACGGAGATTGATCCGCAGATTCTCCTCTTGGACGAAATCTTCAGCGTCGGAGACATCCACTGGATCGAAAAGGCCAAGCGGCGAATGCAGGGACTCATCGATCGATCCAGCATACTCGTCCTGGTCTCGCACCAGATGGACTTGATTCAGGAGTATTGCGACGAAGCCATCTGGGTTCGAGCGGGGAAAATCGCCATGCAGGGCAAGCCCGACGACGTCGTCGAAGCCTATCGCACCGCCGCGTCGGGGAGCGCCGGCGACGAGGTCCGTCCTGAGACGGTCCATGCCCATTAACCCGAAACGCGGGTACGATAGGGACATGGCCAGGAAAGCGCTCATCACCGGCATCACGGGGCAGGACGGCAGCTACCTCGCCGAACTTCTCCTTGAAAAGGGATACGAGGTCCACGGCGTCGTTCGCCGGTCGAGCACCTTCGGCACCCAGCGCATCGAGCACCTGTACCGCGACCCGCACCTGGAATCGACTCGGTTCTTCCTTCATTACGGCGACCTGACCGACGGAGCGGGATTGCGGCGGATTCTCACCGACGTGGCCCCCGAGGAAATTTACAATCTCGGCGCGCAATCGCACGTCCGCGTCAGCTTCGACCAGCCGGTCTACACCGCCAACACGGACGCGCTCGGCACACTGCGCCTGTTGGAGGCGATACGAGAGACGGGCGTCACGCCGCGGTTCTATCAGGCGTCCAGCAGCGAGATGTTCGGCAAGGCCGTTGAAACGCCGCAGCGCGAGACGACGCCGTTCTATCCAAGGAGCCCCTACGGCTGTGCGAAGGTCTTCTCCTACTGGCAGACGGTCAACTATCGCGAGGCGTACGGGATGTTTGCGGCGAACGGCATTCTCTTTAACCACGAGAGCCCGCGCCGCGGCGAGACCTTTGTCACGCGCAAGATCACCCGGGCCGCCACGCGAATCAAAGAGGGATTGCAGGACAAGCTCTTTCTTGGCAACCTCGATGCGAAGCGCGACTGGGGCTTCGCCGGCGATTACGTCGAGGCGATGTGGCGCATGCTTCAACAGAAGGAGCCGGAGGATTACGTCATCGCGACCGGCCAGTCGCATACGGTGCGTGAATTCGTGGAAGAAGTGTTCGGCCTGCTCGGGCTCAACTGGCAGAAGCACGTCGAAGTCGATCCGCGATATTTCCGGCCGACCGAGGTGGACCTGCTTCAGGGGGACGCGAGCAAGGCGAAGCAAAAACTCGGCTGGACCGCAAAAGTGACGTTCAAGGAACTGGCCAAGATGATGACGGAACACGATCTGGCGCTGGCCCGCGAGGAGCGGGTCCTTGTCGAGCATCGGGCGAAGATCGGGCAGCAAGTTTCAAAAAAATACTGAATTACCCTCGCGACCCATGCATACACGACGATCGCCCTTCGGATGACAGACGTGACGACGCAATTGATGAATTCGGAACTGCCGGCCCTGTCCACGATGAACGGCATCGAGCGGGTGGACGGGGACATCTATTGCCACGTCCAGCACCAGGGTAAATACACCGATGTGGGCTCGAAGGAAGAGGCCGATCTGCTTCGAGAGTTGCAGCGTCAGCCGTGGCGCGACATCGTCCGGCAGCGGTTCGCGGAAAGACAAAACTGGCTTTATCGAATCATCACCGAACCGTCGCGAACCAGGATGCTCGACGAATTGGAGCTGCCCGAGGGCGGGCATTTCCTCGACGTCGGCAGCGGCTGGGGTCAACTGACGGTCCCGTTGGCGCGGCGGGGCGACGTTTATGCATTGGATCAAACGGTCAGCCGACTCAAAATCCTGCGGGAAATCGCCCGGCAGGAAGGCGTCGAACCCCATTACTTGTGCGGCGACATCCGCACCCTTCCGCTTCGCCCCGGTTTTTTCGACCTTATTGTCTTCAACGGGTCGTTCGAATATACAAACATCGGCTGCACGGGAACGGATTTCGATTCCCACTTGCAAGTCCTCCGACGCGTACGGCGGGCGCTGGCGCCCGACGGGCGCGTTTACATCGGCATCGAAAACGCCGTCGGACTCAAATACATTCTCGGCGCGCCCGACGATCACACGAACAAGAAGGGATTCACCTATCGCCTCGATCGGGAAAACGGCACGGCAGCACGGACCTGGCCGCTCGATCAGTATCTCCGCCTCTTCAAACAGGCGGGCCTCGTCGTCGAGACGGCGTACGCCTGCTTTCCCGATTACAAGCTGATTTCCCGCATGGTGCCGCTGGAAGAGCTCAACGAGTTTCTCCTGATTCACGGTCTGCCCTGCGCCGAACACAGCGGCGTCAACGGCGCTGCGCTCGGGCTCGATACGGAGCTTCGCTCGCTCTACGAAAATTTCGCGCGAATGGGGATCGCTCAACATTTCGCCCCGTCGTTCGGCTTCGTCCTGGTTTCGCAGGAAGCCGGCGTCGTCCCCGCCGAGGACATCGAACATCGAAGCCGCGACGTCGCGATCTCCCTGCTTCGCGGCGCGGGCCACCTGGAAAAGGCCCCGGAGGAAAAGATCCAATTGCATCGGGTCGCGGGAAATTCCAGCCCGCAAGTCGAAAATCGGACGGCGCGGTTCGAGGTTCGACTGGGCGATTTGCCCATCGCTTCGCTCAAATGCATTCCGCGGTCGCCGCTGATCGACCCCGAGGCCATCCTTGCGGTCTATCGCGAATACCAGGCAGCCCGCACGTTCCGACCCGTGAGGCTGATTGAATCTCAGCAGGATGACCGTCAATTGTGGCTCTTGGAGGAATTCGTCGCCGACGCGGTTTCGCTCGACGATCTGACGGCGAACGGCGACATGAGCGCCGACGAAGCGACCGATCGTATCGTTCGCGTTGTGGACGACGTTTTCGAAATCAGTTCGCCGGTCGATCAAGAGACCCTCGATCGGGAGCTGGCCGAATGCGAATCCTCGTTCAAATCGCTCTTCGACCAGCCGACGCTGGCCAGCGCCCTTTTCTCCGCATTTCGGGACATGATCCTATCTCAGCGCGACCGGCTCCGGAGCGTCTTGTCCACGCGCGATTACATCGGCCGAAATCTCGTGCGAACGGCGGGCGGCGAGTGGGTGCTGCTCGATTACGATCTGGCCTGTCGAACGGCGCTCTTCTGCCTGGACGTCGCCCGGAATTTCATCCAGATGCCGCTTTGCACGAATCGCCTTCTCACGGCCAAAGTCTTCTCGGGCCTGGACGGCGCGATTGTTCGCGCCGCCGCCGTCGCGATGGAATATTCGCTCCAGCGCCGGGTCCATCCGACCCATCGGCTCGAAGCGATCCGCAGCCAGTTCCGCCTACATTTCCTCCGCGAATGGGCCCCGGCCGAGATCGATGATTTCGAGGCACACCGGCGGCATTTTGATCAGGAGATGCGGTCCGCGCGGGCTTACCAGGAGAATCTCGAAGCGCAGCTGGAAGCAGCCCGGGAATTCAAGCGACGCGTCGAAGAAAACGCCGCCCTCATGAAATCCACCGGCGTCTACAACCAATGGCCGAAGGTAGACATCCTGGTCGTCTCGTACAACTCCGCGCGGTGGCTCGACGGCTTCGTCGAAAGCTTGCGTCGGCTTCGTTATCCGCCGGAATCCCTGCGGCTCGTCTTCGTCGACAACGGATCGAAAGACGATTCCGTCGAGAAAATCAAATCACAAATGGCCGCGTCAAAAATCCGCCTGGATTACGTCGCCACCGGAAAAAACCTGGGTTTCACCGGCGGCTACGAAACGGCTTTTCGTTACGCCGAGGGGGACTATTACTTCGTCGTCAACCTGGATACGGCCATCGAACCGGACGCCGTCAACAAGCTCGTCGAAGCCCTCGAAAAAGACCCGAAGATCGGCATCGCCGAAGCGCGGCAGTCGCCCCGGGAACACCCCAAGTATTACGACGCCGTCACGGGCGAGACAAGCTGGTGCAGCGGGGCGTGCATGTTGATCCGTCCGTCGGCGCTGCGGCAGATCGGCGGCGGCTTTGAGAGAAGCTTCTTCATGTACTGCGAGGATGTCGACCTCTCCTGGCGAATGTGGTTGCATGGTTGGAAGTGCGTCTATGTCCCCGACGCGGTGGTCGAACACTTCACGGAAGACCTCGATCCGAAGAAAACGCCGAAGACCCAGCATTATTACACGATGCGCAACAGCGCGTTGATGCGGGCGATGTACGGCTCGAAATCCGAATTGTTCCTGCACTACGCCGCGATGCTGCGGCTGGCGCTGATGTCGCGGAACCCCTGGTGGCACAAGAGGCTCACCTTCAAGGCAATCTTCGCCTCGCTGATGAAGTTCCCCATGGCCCTTCGTGGAAGGGAATTGCGCGGCGCGCTCGGCCCTCATCCATGGGTTTTTTTCAACGGCTGGCTTTTCGGCCGGCACGCGCGCGATCTGGTCTGCTCAAACGAAACGCACGCCTGTCACGCCGATTTGATTTCTCTCTTTCCCGTCGCGAAAAAAACGCTGTCGCAGAATCTCCCAATCGAGCAGCACATCACCATCAACCCCGCGGTGACCATCGTCGGCCACACTTTGCCGGCGATCCTCGCTTATTCCTCGGCGAAGTTGGACTATCAAGTCACCATACCGAGGGACGCCGTCTTGACCGGCGCGATTGCCGCGCCTCCGGATACCTGGGCGAACGGGGCCGTGGGTCGATTTACCGTTCGCCGCAACGGCGAACAACTCTGGCAACACGATCTGAATCTCGAAAAATTGGACGAACGCCGGTGGGTCCCCTTCGAAATTCCGCTGGAACCGACCGGCGACGGCCGCATGGCCACGCTGACGATCGAATTCGAAGGCGTCACAAACCTCGCGTGGGGCCTGTGGGGCCGTGTACGCGTGGACCGCGCCGAAGTGATTTCAAGGGACGGCGATCCCGTCGACGCCCTTACAGGCCTCGCCGCCACGATTGTCATCCCGACGCACAACCGCGCCGACAGCGTTCCGCTCGTGGTTCAACGGCTCATGACGCAGGATGTCCCGCCGGAACGGTTTGAAGTCATAGTCGTGGATAGCGCCTCGAGCGACCGTACAACCGAAGTGCTGGCATCGCTCGCGAAGAAATACCCCACCCTGACGGCGCTGCGCAGCGAAAAGCCGGGCGCCGCGGCCGCCCGCAACATGGGCCTCGACGGCGCCAAAGGGCCGCTCGTCGTACTTCTCGACGATGACATCCTCGTCGGGCCGGACTTTGTCCGACGAATCCTTCGGGCCCATCACGAACGCCCCGATCGCGTGCTTCTGGGGCGGATTGTCGCGCCTTGGGACGATTCGACCGACCCGTTTGAGCGATACCTGCTCCAGGTGCAGGACGTCAATATCTATGATTTTCCGGACAACTCGAATGTGCCGGCGAATTATTTCTATACGGCGTGCGTGGCGATTCCGCGCGACGTGCTCGGCGCGACGCGATTTGACGAAGGCTTCAGCGTTTACGGCGTTGAAGACATCGAGTTTGGTTTTCGGCTGCTCAGCGGCGACCGGCGCATGGTCTTTCTGCCCAACCTCGGCGTCGTGCACGATTACTACCCGACCTTCGAATCGTTTCGGCGAAAAAAATACAAGGCGGGTTATTCGCTGGGCTATTTCCACGAACGGCACCCCGATCAGGCACAGAAGCTGACGTTCGGCCGGCGGTTCGTACAGCTCTATCCTCTGCTGCGAGCGGCCAGAGTGCTTTCCGCGCCGCTGGCCCGGCTGGCCTACTACTGGGAGCGAATCCGCTATCGAACCGGGCCTGTCAACCGGCTGCTCTATCGGTGGTGGTATCTCGATCTACGAATACGCCTCTACGAGGGGCTCCTTCGATTCAAGCGGGGCGAACCGCCGCCCTAATCGATAGATCTCTTTTCCGCGGCGATGCAGTGATGGGGCGTTGTGGGCTTCGCGACGGGTTGCGATCGTGGCGGACCCCGCCCGTACCGTGCAGAGTCCTGAATTGGGGGCCAAAGCGACCGTTCGATCGACGGCAATGTTTGCGCTTCTCCGGACTCGGTGCCCGCAATTACCTCATCCCATTCCTCTCCGACAGCCGAAGCAAAACCGGGGAAGCAGCGGGTCCGCGACGAGGATTTCCCGTGAAAGTCACCTTCATCATCCCCTGCTTCAATGAACGACGGACGATCCTCCAACTCCTCGCGCGCGTGCGGGCCGTCGTGATGCCGGACGGCGTCGACAAGGAAATCATCATCGTGGACGACGGCTCGGCCGACGGCTGCGCTTCGCTACTCCGTGAACACACGCGCGACATGCCCGACGTCCGGCTGCACACCTCGGTCATCAACATCGGCAAGGGCGTCGCGCTGCGAATCGGTCTGGCGATGGCCACCGGCGACATCATCGTGATCCAGGACGCCGATCTGGAACTTTACCCGGAGGAAGTGCCGCAACTGATCGGGCCGATTCTCGACGGAAGGACCGACGTCGTCTTCGGCTCGCGCTTCCTTGGCCAGCGCAAATATCCAAAATCGCTTTCGTACCTGGCGAATGTTTTCCTGAGCCGGCTGACGAGCCTGCTCTATCGCCATCCGATCACGGACATGGAAACCTGCTACAAGATATTCCGCCGGTCGATCCTGGCCGGCGTCCGCCTGCGCGCCGTCGGATTCGAGATCGAACCGGAACTGACCGCCAAGTTCCTGCGAATGGGCCATGACATCATTGAGATGCCGATCACCTATACGCCCCGCACGAACAGCGAAGGCAAGAAGATCCGTGCCTGGGACGGCCTCAAAGCGGTCTATTACCTCATCAAGTATCGCTTCTTGTTCAGGGAGAAGCTGCTCTCCGCCCCGGCGCCGGTGACGCCCGATCCCATCGCGCCGATTGCCGTCAAACCGTCATTCTGACGTCGGTTCCATATACCAAAGCACCTCGCGGTTGCCCGCCTGCCCGCGAATCGGGCTATCGCATTCATTCACCAGCCGCATGTCCAGCGTTGTCAACCGGGCCTTCACCGGTGACAGGACTTCGGCAATCAATTCCTCCGGCAAAACGCTTTCGATAAACATCGGCGCATAAGATCGGCTGAAACGGCCAATCAAGCAGTTGATTTGATACGTCGAGCGAACAGCATCTACCGAAGCGATGTTTTGCGTCGGCCGAAAAGCAATGGAATAACCGTCAACGAGAGCGTGGCGGGTTCGGGGACGGGGGTGAGGGAGAAGTGGATTTCGCCGGCGCCTTCGCCGTGGGTGCCAGGGGGCAAATCAGTAAGAAGGAAAATTCTGGCGAAATAATAAATTTCGTATTCTCTGCCTGCCAGAAGTAAACCGCTGTTTTGGAGATTGAAAGTGCCAAAGGGCGCGCCGATGCCGACGTTGCCGCCCTGGCCAGCGGCTTGGACCAAATCTTCGTCGGCTGTCAAGTCGTAAACATCCAACACGAAATCCGACGCGCCGATGGTCGCGCCTGGCCAGGAGTAGTGCCATGTTCCGCTAAAGGCGATGGTGGAATAGACCGCGGGGACAAGGTGGATTCGGCCGCTGGTACTAGTCGAGCCGTCGAGTTGTTCAAGATAATGGTTAGTTTGAACGTCAAAGTGAGCCGAGTCGCCGGGCCAACCGAAATTGTAGGAGGACGAAACGTTTGACTGACCCAAATCTACAGTGTGTGCCTCCTGAAACGGATTCTGGACCGTTGTGAAGGTGACGAATTCTTGCGGGTTCGTGCTTCCAGGCGCAAAGTCATGAATAACTGAGTTAAGCGACCACGATTCTACGGTCAGGTCGGCGCGGAGCGGCGATGCCAGCGACAGGACAGCAAACAAGCAAAGCCAGACGAAGCGTGACATGGTTGATCCGGTTGATTGTGCGGCTGGGTCTCTGTTCAGTTTAGAACCTTCGGCCGAGAAAATCAATTTATTAACGAATTTTTTACTTGCAGTGGTCCGAATAAGCGGCACAATGCCCAGAGGTTTGGGGCCGCAAAACGTATCGGGCACCCTGCATTCGTCATCCGTTTTGTGAAAGGAGAAACGAAGATGGCATTTTCACGGACCATGTGCATTGCCGCGGTGGCGATCATTACTGGGTGGTTCAGCACGCCGCTAAAGGCAGGCACCATCATCTATGTCAAAGCGGGAGCAGGCGGGACCGGCGGCACCTGGGCCAACGCTTACGATAATTTGCAAAGTGCTATTTCGGCTGCGACTTCAGACGACCAGATTTGGGTTGCTCAGGGTAGGTATTTGCCGGACGGCGGTTATATGCCGGTCGGCGGATCGCGCTGTCGCACTCATTCACCATCCTCAGTCCCAGCGACGGCAGCAGCATCTTCACCGGCGACAGGACTTCCGTAATCAATTCCTCCGGCAACACGCCTTCGACGAACATCGACGCATAAGATCGGCCGAAACGGCCAATCAAACAGTTGATTTGAAAGGGCGATCCAACATTATCTACCGAAGCGATGGTTTACGTCGGGCGAATAACAATGGAATAGCCGTCAACGAGAGCGCGGCGGGTTCGGGGACGGGGGTGAGGGAGAAGTGGATTTCGCCGGAGCCTTCGCCGTGGGTGCCGGGAGGCAGGTCGGTAAAAAGAGAAATCCTCGCGAAATAGAAGACCTCGTATTCCCTGCCCGCCAGGAGTGAACCGTTGTTTTGGAGATTGAAAGTGCCAAAGGGCGCGCCGATGCCGACGTTGCCGCCCTGGCCAGCGGCTCGGACCAAATCCTCGTCGGCCGTTAAGTCGTAAACATCCAATGATAAATCTGATGCTCCGATGGTCGCGCCTGGCCAGGAGTAGTGCCATGTTCCGCTAAAGGCGATGGTGGAATCAACGGCGGGGACAAGGTGGATTCGGCCTTCGGAGACGGTGAAGCCCCGAAGTTGTTCGAGATAGTGATTGGTAGCAACATCAAAATGAGCGGAATTGCTAGTCCAGCCAAAATCATACGACGCGCTGGAAGTCGAATTATTATACATCAACGTGTGATGGTTCTCGAATGGGTTTTCAACATTCGTAAAATATGAACCTTGTTGACCAGACGAATCAGATGCGCCACACAGCAAAGACCAAGAATTGACGACCAGTTCACCTCGTGCGGGCGATGGATATCTGCTCATGATGAAGCCGACAAGAAAAAAAAGAGATAAAACACGCCCCATCGGTAAACCTCGAAAATCTTAATAATCAACTAACTTATTGTATTCGCTACTCTTATGCGATTCAACCAGCTTATTCGGCATCTTATTCGTGCTCTCTTCTTGATTTCATGGTTTCTGGCCTTATGACCGCCATTGACTTCGTGAGGCCGAGGTCATCAATCCTCGCTCCCCTAGCGTTGAGCAAAGTTTTCGCAAGGAGGCGTTCGCATGTCGCACCGATTTCGATTCTTGTTCGTTGTTTTGTCGCTTACTGTCTGCGCCTTTACTCCCTCAGCAAAGGCAACGGTTCGTTTTGTGAAACCCGGAGCTACGGGAACCGGGGCGAACTGGGGAGATGCGTCAGGTGATATTCAGGCGATGATCAACGCGTCGAGCAGTATCAACAATGACCAAGTTTGGGTCGCCGCCGGAACTTACAAACCCGGAGCGACGAGAGGCAGCACCTTTTCCCTTGCCAGCGGCATCGCGGTTTATGGCGGTTTCGCAGGCACAGAATCAAATCTATCCGAGCGGCCCACGCCTTGCGCTGGCGCTGGTTGTACAACTGAAACGATCCTGAGCGGTGATATCAACGGCGACGACGGCTCGCCTTTCACCAATCGCACCGATAACTGTTACCATGTTGTGACGGCAAATGGCGTTGATAACCTTGCTCGTCTCGACGGTTTCACAATAACCGGCGGGCTTGCGGACGACACGGCGACTAACGGCACACAGGGGGCGGGCCTGCTTATCAAGGGCTCAAACTCAAGTCCACAAATTGTAAGATGCACGATCACCGCCAACGTCGCGCATCGTCAGACGGGACATACCGGGACCGGCGGCGGGGTTGCGTCCGTCTCATCGGGATCGCTGGCAGCATTCACAAATTGCGTCTTGAGCAATAACGAGGCCGCTCGGAGGGGCGGCGGAGTCTTCTTGCAAGACTCAACAATCCAGTTCTCAGGTTGCCAGTTCACCGGAAATTTCACGGGCGACTCCAGCGATGATGGCGGCGGGGCTGTTTACATGACGGTCGTTTCCGCCAGTGGCGATTTCAAGACTAAGTTCACAAGTTGCGATTTTGGTGGAAATTATACGAACGCTGCCTCTGGAGGCGCGTTATTCGTTACCCATGATCGGTGTTTGCTGGAGTCAAGAAGTTGCTCGTTTACCGGAAACGGGGCCAACGGCGGTTCCGGTCTCGGTGGAGCCGTTTATGTGGGGTCGGCCGGCCAAATCTCCTTGATCAATAGCAGGTTTGCTGGCAACGAAGCCTTCGGTCTGGGCGGTGGGGCTGTAGCAATCGGACCGGATGTTGGCCTCCCGGAGCATGATCCCCCGGTCTTTTCCAATCAATACATTGTGAACTGTCAATTTGTCTTGAATACCGTTTCTCCCTCCTCGGAAGGTTACGGCGGAGGTCTTTGGATTGTAAAGCCATCGAGCGGTCCGGGCGGTACGCAACTTCTCAATTATGTCTGGGTGACCAATTGTCTGTTTTACAAGAATACGGCGAAGTATGGCGGCGCAATTTTCTCCATGGCGCACAACGCCAATCTTGAGAACGAGCCGCCGGCGAGGGCGATCTTCACCAACGTGACGGTGGCTGACAATTCGACCGATACGAATGGCGAGGTTGGGGGTATTGGCTTCGAAAATAATGAGAGTGGAATTGTTTACAATTCGATTCTGTGGGGTAACACGGATGACTCCACATCGACAACGGCCAGCGGTGAACAAATCCGCACGGATGCGCTTGTAGAGTATTCGTGCGTCACGGACGGCCATTCCGGGACCGGAAATATCAGCAGCGACCCAAAGTTCGCCAATGCGACGGACTCCATCGAGTTGCAGCGCAATTACCGATTGCTGCCATGCTCACCGGCGATTGACGTTGCGGACTACGACAGCGTGCCTGCCGATGACCAAAACGTCGACGACGATGCGAGTTTGACTGAAAAGACCCCCGATTTGGATTTGCACGTCCGGACGGTCGACTTCCTCGGCCATGACCCGGCCGAAGACATCTACCCGGATATGGGGGCCTATGAACATATCGCGCCCGTTTGCTCCCTGCTCGGCGATCTCAATACGGATTCAGCGGTGGACGGCCTGGACATCCAGCCTTTCTTAGAGTGTGTATTCAACGCTCCAACGACGTGTCCGTGTGCAGACTTTAATCAAGATGATGTCGTCGATTACCACGATGCTGCCTGTTTCGCCAACCGTTTGCTGGACGACGCCTATTCCTGCGCGCCGGATTGCGGGAGCTTTGAGCGAGGCTATCCCGATTGTAATAC
>CAYPXR010000094.1:0-94550 GCA_964414585.1 uncultured Planctomycetaceae bacterium | reverse complement strand
CCCGGCTTTTCGGATCCGCACCGCTACGGCCATTAATAAACCCGTTCAATTCAACGACTCGACATGATTCGCCCCGTCCGGCTTCAATGGTCGCTAGCGTGTCTGACCGGGGAAGATGTTCCCCGGCCACGCCAGATTTGCCACCGGTTGCTGGTTGTGGATAAACGCGAGTATTTCCCTCGCCGCATCGATCGGGCTCAGGGATTCGAGGTCGCTCGCCTCTAGGTTTCTTTCGGAGGGGTTCTCTTCGAAGTTCTCCCGCATGACCCTGCGAGGCTCATGGCCGAGTAGGTCGTCGAGTCGCAGGTCCATCGCCCACCAGAGGTCTGGGTGGATTTGGTTGCTCGCTCCAAGTCTTGATAGCCCCCACCGCGCTAGTTGCAAAACGTACAGGCTCCACGATTCCGGCTGGACGTTGGCCTCTCGGAGCTTTTGCGATGCCAATTGGTTGAGGCTCAGTTCGTTGTCGGGGATTTCCTCGAACATTCTGAACCTCCGCACCCTAAATCTGTGTCTCCTGCTGCATTCGATTGCCGGCGGTAATTCCGTCTTTGTTGCGCATTGTCTGTGGCTCAATTGTCTATGTTCTTGCATGTTTTTCAAGTGTGCGAGGATTAACCTTCAGACAGGAGTTCGGCGACAAGGTCTGCAAGGCCCGGGCGCGCCGCAAGATGTCGCAAGAAGCGCTTGCAGATGCCGCAGGGCTTCATCGGACGCATATCAGCCTGATCGAGAGGGGGTTACGGTCGGTTCGTATTGAAACTATCGAGAGTCTCGCAAGGGCGCTAAAAACTCAACCGGGAACCCTAATGCCTCGCGTGCGTCTGCCCTTGAAATGACCTGTCTGGTCAGGAAAAATGCCTAAAAAGTGGTAGGTCGAATACTCCCGGCCCCTCGCTGTTGCGAGGGGCGATCAGTGTTCGCCCCCTGCATTCCTCTTTGCCCGCGCCGACCAGGAAGCATGGGATAGGTCGAATGACGAACGATCGCTTGATTTATGGTGTTCTTATGGACGAAAATCTAGGGTTTTTCAGGAGCGAACCCGCATCAAACCCGACCATCCTCGATCGATTGAAGTGGACTTCCATGGCTGGCCGATGCTTGTAAGTCCTTTGGAGGAGATCACATCATGGCTCAGGGAAGAGTTATCCCGCGACGGCAGGGTGGATTTCGAGATTCGCGCGGCCGACTTATGGCTGGGCATCCGGGCCTTAAGCGGCACGGATGTATCTCTTGGGAACGACGATTGCGAGAGGAGTTGGCGGACGAGATCGCGATCCTCGGCGTTCCGCCAGCGGTCAAGCGGATCGGCTTGGAAGGCCTGTGGTTGCTAATCGTCGAACGGAGCATTTGTGGAGGCGTTGATGATTTGGAGCGAGTTTGGGCGCTTGCGAATGAGCTATCTCGCCGGCCGCGTCGAAGCGTCTGCAAACCGAAGCCAAGGAAATGAGCCCCCTATGCCGCCTGTGGCCAGTCGGCATAGAGCGCCTCGGCCTGCTCAATGATCCGGTTGAGGAACGGCTCGAAGTCCTGCTCACGTATTTTCCTGCGCCGAAGTACCCGCTTCACCGCCGCTCGAACTTCCGCCCTCACATCCTCTCGATGGGGCTCTGTCCAATCCACCTTAAGGTTCGCCTTAATCGACTGCACGACATCGTGAACAAGGTCCCGAAGAAGTTCCTGCTCATACACCGTCGCGTAGTTCTCAGCGACGGCATCGTAGAACGCCAGTTCGTCGCCTTCGAGATTCAATTCACTCGCGCGCCTCTCATCGGCGTCCATCTCCGTCCGAATCTGGAGCATGGCCTTTACGACGGCAGCCGCGTCGATGAGGCGAGCGTGGTACTTCTGAAGCGTGGACTCCAACATCTCACGGAATGATCTCGCCTTGGCGAGGTTTTTCTTCTGGCGATAGTGGATTTCGTCCGCGAGGAGTTTATGCAACAGCTTGAGGCGCAGATTCTCGTGTGGCCGGTTCTTAAACGTCTGTAGGAACTTGTCGTCGAGAATCGAAACATCGGCCTTTTCCAGGCCGGCCGCTTTGAAAATATCGACCACGCCTTCGGACTCGATGTGCTCGTCAACGAGGTCGCGGACAGCCCTTTCCAAATCCTGCTTGGGCGCTCTCCTCGTTAGCGTTTTACGAATCTGATTGCGGACCTGTTGGTAGAAAATGATCTCGTCCGCGACCTTGCGGCAATCGTCCAAGTGTTTCACGAGAAGGAAGACCGTCGAAAGTTGAAGCTCGGCGTCCAGGAATGCGTCCTGCAAATGGTCGTCAACGGTCAGATGGCCGTACACGAGGGCGTAAAGGTCTTCCGTCTCGATCCGGCTCATCTTTCTCCAGCCGCCGTAGTCTCTACCCGTGGGCAGCAGCGCGCGAACGGTCTGCAAGCGCTCGAAGAACATCGGCCGAGCGGTTTCGGCGATGCTCGGCGCGGGATCACACATACATCCATTTTGCGTATAGCGGCTTGCCGCTTCTCGCAACTCGTCGCCGATTCCGATGTAGTCCACGATGAGCCCATGCGGTTTGTCGCGGAAAACGCGGTTCACCCGCGAGATGGCCTGGATCATGTTGTGCCCGCGCATGGGCTTGTCGACGTACAGGGTATGCAAGCAAGGAATGTCCGTGCCGGTCAACCACATGTCGCACACGATGACGATTCTGAGCGGGTCGTCGGGATCGACCATCCGTTTCTTGATCGTGTCCCGCTGTACTTTCGTCGTGTAGTGCCCGGCTCCACTCCATTCGGGGGGGTCCTTGCCGAGGTTTCCGGTCATTACGACCTTCACTTCCGGGCATCCCGGCAACGCCGTCAGGGCATCAAAGAGGCGGACACAATTCGCCCGCGTCATGCAGACGATCATCCCCTTGCCCGCAAGCGTCGCCGTGCGGTCGATGAAGTGGGCCAGCAGATCCACGGCAAGCGCGTCTAAGCGTTCCTTTGCCCCAGCCGCTGATGCGAGGGCCGCCCACCGACTCCGACGTCGATCGGCTTCGGAAATTTCCTCCGCTGTGCGTCCCTGCATGATGTCCTGTAAGGCTCCGTCAACGTCGGCTTTGCTCAGATACAGCTTAATCTGGCGCGGGTCGTACCAAATCGGGACCGTTGCCTTGTCTTGCTGCGATTGCTCGATGTCGTAGGTGTGGATGAGGTCGCCGAAGATTTCCACGGTGTCCGCCCCGCTGAATCTGACCGGCGTTCCTGTGAACCCGAGCCGTTTGGCGTTGGGCAACGCCTCGGCGAGATACCGCGCATACCCCGCTTTGAACCCGTACTGCGAGCGATGTGCCTCGTCGGCGATGACGATGATGTTGGATCGAGTGGAGAGGACAGGGTGCTCGATTTCACCGGCATCCGCCTGGAGGCGGAACTTCTCGATGGTCGTGAAAATGATCTCGCCGCCTTCGGACTTCAGCAGGCTACGCAAATCGTCCACGCTTTCGGCGTGCTTAACGTCGCCGACTAGCGCCCGTGCGGCGACGAATTGGTCGTGTAACTGGTCGTCCAGGTCGTTGCGATCCACCTCGATGACAAAGGTCGGGTTTTCCAACTCCGGCATTCGCCGCAAGATGCCCACGAGAAAAGCCATCGACAGGGACTTGCCCGAACCGGTGGTGTGCCAGATGACGCCGATCCGTTTGTCCGCGCCGGCCCGGAAGCTCTGGAGGGTCTTCTCCACCGCGATCCGTGCGGCGAAGAACTGATGGTATTTTGCCCCCTTCTTGACGATCTGGTCGTTGGCGACCTCGAAGACGATGAAGTCACGAATGTATTGAAGGAGGCGGTCCTTGGGGAAGAGCCCCTCGATTAGGGTCTTCATGGTGCCCGTGGTGTTGGGCTCATTCACAACCCCGTCGATGGACTTCCACGGCGCGTACCACTCCGCTGTCGATGTCCACATGCCGTGCAGCGTCGTGATGCCGTCCGAGATTACGGTGATGGCGTTGAAGTCGAAGAGTTGGGGAATCTCGTTGCGATAATGCTGAATCTGATTGAAGGCATCCTCGACGGTGGGCTCTTCCGCGTAGGGGTTCTTCAACTCGAAGGCGATCAGGGGCAGGCCGTTCACGTAAATGATGATGTCCGGTCGGCGGTCGTTCTGCCCGTGGATGGGAAGCTGATTCACGACGCGGAAGTCGTTGGCCTCCGGGTCGGTCCAATCGACCGGGTAGAGATGTCGCACTTCTCGACGCCCATCGGGGAATTCGACGGGCATGTCGAAGCCTCGCGTCAGCATCGTATGATGAAAGTGCATGTTGCGACGGATGGTATCGACGCCTTCCGGTCGGCTGATCCGCGCGACCGCTTCATCGAGCGCGGCGGGGGGAAGGTCGGGATATCGGAGGGCGAGATTGGCGCGAAGTACGCCCTTCAGGACGACCTCATCGTGCGGGCGATCAATCTCCAGGCCGATCTCGTGACGGTATTGGAGTTGCTCCATCCGTTCGATGGTCGTTAATTCAAAGTCAGTCTCGGTACCACGGCGAAGGGGCATTTTCTGTCCAGCTTCTTTGGCGTAGCTGTTCAATCGCTTTTGGCTCTCGGACTACAGTAACTACGAGGCCTCCGATAATGACCGTCCTAAACGGGGCACGCGAACCCCGGAAAAAACGCCGTTTCCGGGAGCCTCTCACGTATAGGGCTTGTAAGGACTTACAACAATCCTCGAAGATTTCTTGGTACATTCCTTGAACCCCAAGGGGTTTCAAACGATAATACTAATGGAGACTCGGCTGAGGGGCTGCTCTCGGGTGGCCCCAAAAGCGTTGTCTCCTCTTTTTTTGCGCTCATCTGGCGGTGTACGGGTCTGGCACATACACCACTCCGAACGTTTTGAAGACTTCGCCATCCTTGTATCCTTCGCCTTGATATTCAAGCTGTCGAAGCCAAGGCCCAAACTCGCCCGCGATTTCAGGACGGGCTGGCGCGCGCATGCCGATCCGAACCAGCCGGAATCCCCAATTGACGCAGTAGATGCAAAGGTCCGCCGCTTGTACCGGAAACGTCATGTCCGACGAGACGAAAAACGGCGTCGGCACGATCCACTGCGAGCGGTACCGCCCCGTGCCTGTCTTCGTGAAATACGCCTGCAAACGCCGAACAAATCTCCGATCGGCAGTCTTTTCAGCTTCATCCATGACCAAGAGCCCGTGGTCCTTGCGTTGCTCAAGAAAGTAGAAAAACCTCTCCAAAAGAAACACGTGGTCCTTTCGCAGAAACTCTTCGGCTGCAAAGGTTTTTGGCTTGCAAACGCTTGCTGGTATTGCGGCGGCGAAGAGGACAGCCTGGCGGTCGCGCAGAAGTTGAAAAAGCCCGCGAGCCATTTCGAGGCAAGCCTGCCCATAGGCCGTGAACTCGTCTCTTGTTGGCTTCTTGTGCTCCAATCCTTTTGTGAAGAATCCGCGACAGTGCTTGCGTCGCTCCTCGTCGGGCATGGCCTCAGCCTGCGCCGCCCATTCAAGACGCTCGGGATTGAGCAGCTTTGATCCTTTGACCTCCGTTTTATACTGCGTAAGCTGCGCCCCGAATGCGCTCAACTCCAATCGCTCGAAATCCTGGACAAACGGCCACAACTCACGCGCATGGATAGCAACTCCGCCGCGCACCTCATATGGCATCTGCCGGTGGTCGTGCCCGCTTTCGTCCATGAAGAGGAGCCAGCTCAAAAGTCAGCCCTTCGATGAGGTTCGATCCCATCGCGATTTGTGTTACGAACAACTTGTACCGTCAACTTCGCGGATTCCATTCTCCGTTTTCATCGTAGTTAAGACTACGGGGAAAGCCCGCAGCGTTCCAGACGGCGTCGAAGATGGGCCGGAGGGCGCGCGGCACATCGGCCGTATACTCTTCAAGAATGACGTCGGGCAGCAGGATCAAGTTGCGATCAATTGGATAGTTATCAAATCCTCCAAAGCGGAAGTCTGTAGCCATGTACGCCCCTTTCGCTCCAATAATTGTTGCCGTAGCTACGATCGGAGCTTGAACACCCAGAGACGCCATACTTGCCAGATAATCTCTCGTTGCAATGATGATCTCTCGTTCGTACCAGATGCTCGCGATAATAGGTTTGTCGTCGTGGATCGTGACAATCCGCGCTGTTACGGCCTCTACACGACCGGACCGGAAGACTTGGCAATATGATCTCTTGGGGGCGTCCTCTCGGATCGCCGAGAAAGTCACCAGCCCGTCGATATTGATGCGATTATCCCATCCGCCGACACCAATCGGATGTAATTTTGTATGATGACTCTGAAGCGCCTGCGCGGCAAGCCATCCTTCGTTCGATAGTGAGGCGATAGGAATTAAGTGCAGAACGAGTTTGGGCTCGGGCTCCACCGGCAAAGGGGTTTCATCCGCGATGATCTTCGCAATCCGGTCGTCGCGCCAACGCCGGATGCGCTCAGGGAGTTGTTCGGATAGTGCGAAGGCTGAGCGAATTTCGGTCACATCCAATTGAAATTTGCCCGCACTGCTGCGAGTGTAAAAGCGGGACAGATTTTTGAATGTGACCATGTGTGGCGACGACCAACTCTTGGGGATGCGGAGTACGAGGACCGGCCTAGTCGAAGCCCCCAGTACAGCCTTTAGTTGAACGCCGGGGACGCGAGGATCGAGCCCATCGCGAACGATACTCTCCAATCGCAATCGCTCTTTGTCTTCTACGAAGCCAACAAGCCCAGGTGTTGCGACGGGAATACCGTCCTTGGCCTCAACTCCAAAAACGATGTCGCCACCGGAAGCGTTGGCAAATGACGACACATCCGCCAGAAACTCACGTTTGTCCTCGTCGGTTCCGCCGGGCAGGGAGAGCTTGTATTCAATCGTCCGCGCCTCACGAACCATGTTTTCGACGAGGGATTTGATGTCTTCCAGACCTATCTGATCGAGCGGTCGCTGAATCATACCGCCTCCTCGAACAACTTCTATGCCCGCCCGAGCCGAATCTCGCCCGACAGGAGTTTTGGCAACAGCGCGTCGCGGAGTGCCGCCAACGTGCGCGATTCATCCGCGTTTTGCCGGACTCGATTCATAACCGGCGATACAACCCGGGCGAACGCAGTGGCGATGGGTTTATCCGGTACAACAAGCAAGTATTGCACTAGACAGGACGCGGGTACGCGCTGGCGACCGGACGATCCTGTCATATTGGCGATTGCGAAGGCCCGGAAGTCGTCGTCACGGGCAAGGAAATAGGAATACTCTAATGGCAATGGCGGCTTGCTTCTGAGGACAATGTATTCCGTCGAGCCCCAGCCGATTTGTCCGGGTTCGAGGAAGTTCACGTGGGCCGTCTTCCCGTTCTCAAGGCAGGGTGTGATCCGGGCTAACAGCGTGTCGCCGTTCATGAAGCGCATTCCCGAACCACAGGAGCGCTCGATCCACGCAGCGGGCACTGACGCATCGGTCGGCATGTTCTGCATGTCGAGATAGGGCGCTGGGCAACCCCGCTCCAGTTTCCGATTAGGATTAACCTCGAACGCATCCGGCACCCGCGAAACCTGCCAACCTTTCGGGATCGGGCCGAGATCGGAATCGACGAAGCGGTCGGGGAAGAGGGCGGCGGCGGCGGGCGTCATGCCGAAGGGCTTGCGGCCGGCGGCCTTGGCGGCGACGGGGTCGAAGTCCACGAACCACGACTTGAACAACGCCCGCGCCATCGCCTCCAGCGTCGCATTCATCTGCCGGTTCAACTCGATCTTGTCGTCCAATGCGCCCAGAATTCGGGCAATCGCTTGTTGTTGCACCGCAGGCGGAAGCTCAATCTCCGCATGGCTTATGGTCGCTTGATTCAAGTTTTGAATACCGGTTCCTGACCCATAGGCGACAAAACGATCCCGGCAGATTGAAGATCGGAGCAGATATGATGCAAAACGCGGGTCAATCCGCGTTCGATCCGGTCGAAATCGAATGCAGAAACCGGAAAAGGTCACAGGACGCTGGGTGTTCGTTACAAACAGGCAGCGACCCACGAGTTGACCGTTGCCGTTGGACCGAATGATTACAGTGTCGCCGTCGGCCAAGAGTTGGTCTAGCGGAACAGCGATTTTCTGAGAATCGAGTTCATCGAGGCCTTCCAATCGGGCGAAGAACCTGTCCTTGAAATCTTTCACCTTCAGAACTGGTAGCCCGATGCCCTCCTGTCCCTGGTTGAAGTTAACACCGTTGCGTAGCTCGCCACAGCTTCCGATTTGCGTTAGCCGCCATCTGTCACTCAACATTGGAGACCTCTGCCAGCCCTTGGCGAATTGCCTGTTCGAGTGTTGCCGATGTCTCGAACTGTTCCTCAAGATTTTTCACGAGGCGCGGAAACTTTTCCTCGAAGGGCTCATCATCATCCGGCCCATCCTCGGCCCCCACGTAGCGTCCTGGCGTGAGTGCATAGTTGTGTTCGCGCACCTCATTCAGCATTACGACCTTGCGGAAACCGGGAACCTCGGAAGGCTTGCCCTTTCGCCGGAATTGCTGATAGACAGCCGCAATCTTTTCAATCTCTTCGTCAGAAAGCTGCTTCTGCTTCCGCGAACCGGGAATCAAGACGCCCAGCTTGCGGCCGTCGATGAAAAGGATCTCCCCCTTGCGTTTGCGGAAGCCTCCAGCGCCTGCCCGGCTCTTGGACAGGAACCATAGGGCGCACGGAATCTGTGTGTTGGCGAAGAGTTGGCCGGTCATTTGCACGATGCAATCGACATAGTCGCCCTCGACCAGGGCCTTGCGCACCTCCAGCCTCGCCGTCTCGCTGTTGGATAATTCGCCCGTGGCCATGACGAAACCAGCCGTGCCGCCCTCCTTCAAGTGGTAAAGGAAGTGCATCATCCACATCGTGTTCGCGTTGCGAGCCGACAGCGGCATCTTGGCGCTGCCAAGAGTCAGGCGCGGGTCCTTGTCGGGAACCTTGTCCGCGCCCCAGCCGTTCTCGCCTTTGGCGCCATCGTTGAAGGGGGGATTGGCGAGGATGTAGTCGGCCTTGACCGTCGCGTGTTTGTCGTCGAGGTAGGAGTTGCCCAGGGCGATGTGGCCGTCGACGCCGTGGATAAAGAGGTTCATCCGGCAGAGTCGGTAGGTGAAGTCCTTACTCTCCTGACCGTAGAAAGAAAGCTGGCGGTTGTGCTTGGTGAAGAGGTCGGACTGGACGAACATGCCGCCCGACCCGCAACAAGGGTCGAAGACGATGCCCCGCTCGGGTTCCAGCATGGCCACCAGCAGGCGGACGATGCTGGCCGGGGTGAAGTATTCACCGCCGCGCTTGCCCTCGGAGGAGGCAAATTCCCCGATGAAGTATTGATAGACGCGGCCAATGAGATCCTCTCCGCCGTGGTCGTAGGTGAAAACGTCCTTGGAGAAGAGGTTGATGAGGCCGGTCACGCCCTCGCGGGCGAGGTTGGAGCCGGCGTAAATGCGCGGGAGCAGACCGCGAAGTTGTTGCGGGTACTTCCGCTCCAATAGCTCCAGGATATTGTCGAGGCGAACCTTGATGTCGTCGGCCTGGGCGACCTTGCGGATGCTGTCCCAGCGGGCGTCCTCGGGGACGATGAAGGCCCCGGCGCGGCGGTACTCGTCGGGGTCGTTCAAGGCCTTTTTGTCTTTGTGGTAGTCGCTCTTGGGGTCGGCGATGAGCTTCTCCAGCTCCGCCCGACGGCGCTCGTAGCGCAGTGAGAGGAAGCGAAGGAAGATGATCGGCAGAACGTAGCGTTTGTAGTCGGCCGGTTCGATGGAGCCACGGAGCGTGACGGCAGCTTGCCAAAGCTCCTTGACCAAGGCCATGATGCCATTGCCGTTGGCGGGCGCGGAGCCGTTGCTAGTGTTGGTCGCGTCTGAAGCGGTCGAACGCTTGCCTTTACCTTGGGCGGTCTTTGCCATGCCAACGAAGCCCTTTTCTAGGCGATCGACACGACGGGGTGAACGGATGGGCACGGAATCGCAACGATTGTGATTGGCCCGAGCGGCGTCCCGCCGGCTAAAGCGCAATTCTATCGGAAGCCTACGTAGGTCGTAAACTCCTTTCGCAACGTCCGCAGAGGCCTAGAATGCGGGCAACCGGGCAGCCCCGACGGGGGCCTAATTCGGTCCGGGCGGCGGCGCTGGTTTTGCAACTACGGCCAGCGCCTCGCCCGGCTCGACCCGGAGAAGGACGTAGTTGCGGCATTTCACAATCTCAGTATTCGTCCTATCAGGATTGCCCGCTGTTCTTGCTGCAGCCGGCTGGTGCTCCAACTCAGTGCCCTTGATAAGATATTCGACACGGGACGGCGGACTAGCTATCCGCCAAGCGTCACTCTGCGGCTTGTTTTCGGCAC
The DNA here is from genome assembly GCA_964414585.1 of uncultured Planctomycetaceae bacterium. Lineage (GTDB taxonomy): Bacteria > Planctomycetota > Phycisphaerae > UBA1845 > UTPLA1 > DATEMU01. The sequence goes on along the minus strand of CAYPXR010000094.1, from coordinate 84,247 downwards.
CATCCGGCAAGCCGCAGAGCGGCGGCCCGCAACTAGGGATGGTGCTTCATGTCGCGCGAGAATCGTTCGCTCGTCGCAAAACTGCGTGAAATCCACGACTGGATCGACACACTCGGCGAAGTAGTCGGGAGAGGCTATTACAGATATCCCGCGAAGGAACTTGACGAAAAGCTGATGGACTTGGCCGTCCTCATAAAGAAGGTTCCTGAGTTAATAGACCGTACGTACATCTCTCAAATACAAGGCGCGATCAACAACATGGTCGGTCGACATGGAACGCTTCAAGGTCAGTGGATTAACTCACTTCTAAGACCACTGAGCTATGTCCGTGAAACGTTGGAAGCTGGCGGCGGCAATCCGGCGGCGTTGACGCTGGAGGCGAGGGCGCTTGCCCTGTTGGTCCAGCATCCCGAATGGACGAATGCTCAAATTGCAGATGCCGTGCCGTGCGCACGGACAACGCTCAACACTTGGTCTCGATTCATGGCTGCAAGGAAAGCACAAAAACTTGGCGAAGCTCCGCCGCGAGGCTTCAAGGATCGTGATTCCGGCAATTTCGATACTGACCACAAGTAGCCACCCGACACTTCACCCGACATCCGTTTTCATCTCGCACCTGTAAACATTGGGCCATATCACAATTCGCACCCGACACCTACCCGACACTTGGGGTGATTCTACGAAAGAGAGTTGCAATGCCCCAAGAGTCAAAACCAAAAAGAGAAGCCGATTGGCGCGACTGCCCGACGGCGTGGTTTTCCGTTCTGGAGCGTGCTCGATTGGAGCACGACTACGAGCGCGCGGCTGAGGCGATCCGCGAGCTGCGACGACTTGGCGTATCCGTTCGGTTCGCGCGACGAAAAATCGAGGTGCAACGGTGACGGAATTGTTGACCAAAAAAGAAACGGCCAAGTGGGCGAAAACGTCCACGCGGCAGATTGATCTGCTTGTGAAGCGCGGGGCGTTTCCTGCGCCGATACGGCTTGCCGAACGGTCGCCGCGCTGGCGACGGTCAGACTTGGAGAAATTTGCCGAAGCGGCGGGGGTGTCGAAGTGATGATACCCCTAAAACAAAAAAGCCCCTGCCGTTCTTCGAGCGCTGGGCGGGGCGAAAGAGTGATGCGCAGGTCAGTGCACCCGCCTTCCCGAATCGTTCAAGACCTTGCAGGACAATTCGCGGCGCTTTGGTTGGACGCGGCCGAGAGGTTCACGTCGGCGCTTTATCGAGCGTTGACTGATGCACACGTTCCGGCGGTCCGTGCGATCCTGGCCGATGCAGTAAGGTCCGATCTTCGGCTCGGCCCTAAGCAATTTCCATCGCCCGAACACTGGGGACTGGTATCGCTTCTCTGCGGGTTTTCTGAATGCCGGATTCGACCCTCGATCGGCGCGATTCTCCACGCCGGGAGCGAAGCAGCAATCGACCTTCCCGGCGCCGGTGGCGATCCGAGCTATGAACTTTCGACAATTCTCGAATGCGAATCATCGGCTGCGGGGCTTCTGTCATGGGCGCGCGAGCTGCAAGCGTACGCGCGGCGTGCTGTCCAAGTAGGACGATTGTGGAAACGGCTTCGCGTTTATCTGGCCGAGCCGATCAGCGAAGCGCGACGGCCATCTACGCCGATTATCGTGCGTCTAGCGCGGAGAAAGACGACATGAACGCGCTAACCATCGACTACAAGCCGGTCGGGAACAATGGCACGGCGCAACTCACGGCATGGGTCGGCGATGCTTTGCTCGCAGTCGAAAAGGTGGACCTGTTGCGGCCGAAACAGCGCGACGCTTTCGCGGCCAAGCTGTGCGAACACAACGGCTCGATAGACCGCGCGGCGCTGGACGCGAAATTGTTGCGACTGGCCGGCGACATGGCGGCGATGCCGACGGCCGTTCCGGTGGGCGATGCTTACGAAGTGGAATCGGCGTCCATTGTTCGCGCCGAACTGTTTCACACGGCGGATGTTTCCGGTCTAGCCGTTCCGGTGCGATCGTCGTTCGGCGGCGAGGCGCGGGCAAAGTGGTACATCTATCTCCGCCGGCACGGCGACGGCAAACGCGAGCGCCGAGAATTGACATCGGCCATCGAACTTCCGGGCGGCGCGAGGCTTTTGGTGCATCCCGTTCCCGGCGATCCATCGCCAACGACGACGCCCGCCTGGAGCGCATCGGCGCGGCGGGCATGGCTGGACGGCGCGGACGCGCCGGACCCTAGCGACGTGTTCAAGAGAATTAGTGAACGAATCGCCTACTTTTTGGACTTCTCGCTAGATGCCGCGCCGGCGACGACGGCGACACTGGCGCTGTGGTCGATATTCACCTACCTGTATTCGCTTTGGAGTGCATCACCTTATGTCCGCGTCGGCGGACCAAAAGGAAGCGGTAAGACGACATTGCTGGACGTGCTCGCTGAAATAGTATTTCGTCCTGTCAAGAGCATGAGCACGTCGGCGTCCGCGCTTTTCCGCGAATTGCACGAAGGCGGCGGCGTGTTTCTGTATGACGAAGCGGAGCGGCTTCGGGATAGTACGCCGGATGTCACTGAGCTGCGCGCGATCTTGAATGGCGGCTACAAACGGGGCTGTACGGTAAGCCGTAGTGAACCACTCGGCGATGGAAAGTTTCGCGCCGTCCGATTCAACGTGTACGGTCCAAAGGTCGTCGCAGGAATCGCGGCCCTTCCTGAAACGCTCGCGGACCGTTGCATCCCGATAATGATGTTTCGCTCCGGGCCGGATTCGCCAAAGCCCCGACGGCGTATCGACGAAAACCCGGCCGCATGGCAGACGATCCGCGATGATCTACACGCGCTCGCATTGGAACACGGCCCGAAGTGGCTCGCGTTGTCGAGACGTTCCGACGTTGTACCCGCGTCCTTGGCCGGTCGTGATTATGAGTTGTGGCAACCGCTCCTGGCCCTGGCGGCTTGGCTCGAAGAAAACGGCGCGCGCGGGTTAGTCGCCATGATGCAAACGCACGCCGAAGAAACGACTACCGAAGGCCGCGAAGATTCAACGCCCGAGCCCGACGAAGCCCTACTCCGAATCCTGGCCGAAGCCGTGACTGAGGGAAGGCACTACACGACAAAGGTCGGCGACGTGCTCAAACGCGCGATGGAATTGGAACCGGCGATGTTCGCCAAGTGGTCCGCACGCGGAGTGACGGCAGCTCTGAGCCGATACGGCCTGAGAACAAACAAGTCGCACGGAGTAAAGGTGTACGGGCGGGTGACTCTGGCGACGCTGCGCCGGATCGAAGCGGCCTACGGCGTGGACCTTTGCTTACCCCCTGAGACGTGCCCCAACGTGCCCCAAGCACCCCCGGACGGCTTATCTGAAGCCGAATGCGGAGCGGTTGGGGTACATGGGGTACATCAGGGTACATTGCCGGCAAACACCTCCTTGGACGATGACCCGGATTCGGACCCCGACGATTCTTTCGAGGAACAAAAGCGGGCGGTGGGCATCGACAGGGACAAGGCCCATGCGGACAAGGGGCTTTCCCGATGATCGGCAGTCTACGCCGGTTGACATTGTTACGGCAGTTGGCGTATACTCTATCTAAAGGTGCGCGATATGGATATGGAAAAAATCATCCGAGAACGAATCAAACGCGACACACGAAGCATCTATCGACTGGCGAAGGATGCGGGCGTTGCCGTTGCGGTTGTCCAGCGCTTTGAGTCTGGTGAGCGTAGCTTGACCTTGGGAACGGCAACGAAGATTTGCACAGCACTTGGCCTGGAGTTGCGGCCCAAAGCGCGGAAGGATAGGTGAACAATGGCATCCGTTGCAAACGACAAAGGCGGCTTTCGGAGAGTTCTATTCTCCGATCCCAACGGCGAACGAAAAACGGTCCATCTTGGCAAGGTTCCGAAGTCGGCGGCTGAGACGGTCCGCGTACACGTCGGACACTTGGCGTCATCGTTGCGGACACGCACAGCGGTTCCGCCTGAAACGTCTGCATGGGTGGGGAACCTGGATGACATCATGCGCGGCAAGCTGTCCAACGTCGGGCTTTGCGATCCGCCGGTGAAACGCGAGTCGATGACGTTGGGCGGATTCCTGGCCGAGTACGTCGCAAGTCGCAACGATTCCAAAGCATCGACGCACCTTGTCTATGGGCATACCCGGCGCTACTTGCAGGACTACTTCGGAGCGGATCGAAAGCTAGAGACGATCAAGGCGACCGAGGCCGAGGCGTGGCGGGCGTGGCTGGCGACGGATCAAAGGCGAGAGGATGACACAATCCGAAAAGCCCTTGCGCCGAACACGGTCCGACGACGGACGGGCATCGCCCGGCAGTATTTCAACGCGGCCATCAAGCGCGGCCTGATAACCAGTAATCCCTTTGCGGGCCTTTCGGCGTCAGTTGGTGCGAATCCGTCACGGTTCCGATTCGTGACGTCGGAGGAAATCGAAGCGGTCATTGACAAGGCCCCCGACTGTGAATGGCGGACCCTGATCGCCTTGGCTCGATACGGTGGGCTTCGCGTTCCGTCTGAGGCCCTGGCGTTGACGTGGCAAGACATCGACTGGGAACGCGGCCGGATGACGGTCCATTCCAGCAAGACCGCGCACCACGTCGGCGGCGAATCGCGGTCCGTCCCGCTGTTTCCGCAACTTAGGAAACACTTGGAGGAACGATTCGATGAAGCGGCCGAGGGCGACGTGCATGTAATCACGCGATACAGGGACGCAGCGGGCAATCTGCGGACACAATTCGAGCGGATCATCAAACGGGCGAGCCTGAAGCCGTGGGGCAAGCCCTGGCAGAATCTACGGTCCAGTCGTGAGACGGAACTCGTCGAGCGGTTCCCGCTTCACGTTGTGTGTTCCTGGCTCGGCAATTCGCCACGGGTCGCGGGCCGTCACTATTTGCAGACGACCGAAGCCCACTTCCATGAGGCGGCATCCGAGACAGCGCAAAATCCGGCGCAGAAGTCATCGAATGTAACGAGAAGTGACGGGAACGAAGAAAAGAGAATCGCCATTGGCGCTATGAAAAACCCAATAAACAAGCCTATTTCAAGCGATCCTATGGGCGTTGCAGGACTCGAACCTGCGACCTCTCGGGTGTGATCCGAACGCTCTAACCAACTGAGCTAAACGCCCTGTGCAGGTCGATTGTAGCTGATTGCAGGGTGACGGCAAGCGGCGTCTGGTCGTTCGCCTTGCAGTGCGGCCCGTCGGGAGATAAATAGAACGCGGAGGATTGGAAGATGGAAACGCTTGTTCAGGCCTCCGTGGACCGTTGGCTGGCCGACCCCGCGATTGCAGATATCGACAAGCGGGATGTCCGCGATCTCGTCGCGCGCGGGGACGAACAGCAGTTGACGGACCGATTTTATCGCGATCTGGAGTTCGGCACGGGCGGCTTGCGCGGGATCATCGGGGCGGGGCTTAACCGGATGAACCTCTATACCGTCGGGGCGGCGGCGCAGGGGCTGGCGAATTTCATCTCGAAACAAGGCGACGCGGCGAAGCAAGGCGGCGTGGCGATTGCTTATGACTGCCGGCGGATGAGCGACGCGTTTGCGCGGCGGGTCGCGGAGGTCATGGCGGGCAACGGGATTCGCGCGTATCTCTTTGAGGCGCTGCGACCGACGCCGGCGCTGTCGTTCGCGGTGCGGTATTTGAAATGCACGTCGGGCGTCGTCGTCACGGCCAGCCACAATCCGCCGGAATACAACGGGTTCAAGGCGTATTGGAACGACGGCGGTCAGGTCGTGCCGCCGCAGGATACGGCGATCATCGATGAGGTGCGGCGCGTCGGCGGCTTTTCAAATGTTCGTGCGATGGCGCTGGACGAGGCCAAATCGAAAGCGCTGGTCAAGATGATCGGCCGGGAGGTCGATGAGGCGTTTTTGAAGCTTGTGCAGGATTCGTCCCTTGCGCCGGAGTTGTGTCGGGAGCAAGGCAAGCGCCTCAAGATTGTCTATAGCGCGCTGCACGGGACGGGCACGACGCTGATCCCCGAAGCACTTCGACGGCGCGGTTTTGCGAATGTGATCGAGGTCCCCGAACAGGCGAAGCCGGATGGCGAGTTTCGCACGGTGACGTCGCCGAATCCGGAGGAGGGGCCTGCGTTGAAGATGGCGATCGATCTGGCGCGGCGCGAAAGTGCGGACCTGGTCATCGCCAGCGACCCGGATGCGGACCGAGTGGGGATCGCGGTGCGCGATGCGGCGGGCGAGTATCGGCTGGTGACCGGCAATCAGATCGGGGCGATCCTGGCGTACTACCTTTGCGAGCAGATGAAGCAGACGGGTCGGCTTCCTGCGCGCGGCGTCGTGCTGAGCACGATTGTCAGCAGTGATTTGATGAAAGAGATCGGTCGGTCGTACGGGGCGGAGGTGGTTGAGACGTTGACCGGGTTCAAGTGGATCGCGGCGAAGATTCGGGAGTTTGAAGGCGATGGGTCGGGGCGAAAATACGTTTTCGGCGCGGAGGAAAGTTACGGGTACATGCCGTGCGAGTATGTCCGCGACAAGGACGCGGTGACCAGCGCGGCGTTTCTCGCGGAGGCGGCGGCCTTCGCGGCGAGCCGGGGGCAGACGTTGCTGACGCTGCTCGATTCGCTCTTCGCGAAGTTCGGCTATCACCAGGAAGGGGCCAAGAGTTTCACGATGCCCGGGCAGGATGGCGCGGCGCGGATCACGTCGATGATGGACGCGCTCCGACGCTCGCCGCCAAGGACGATGGGCGGGCAGGCCGTAAAGACATGGGCTGACATCAAGACCGGCGACGTGCGAGATTTGGCTTTGGACAAGGTGGTCGGGCGATATGAGTTGCCGCCGAGCGACGTGATCATGCTTATGCTCGCCGACGGGACGAAGGTGATTGCCCGGCCGAGCGGGACCGAGCCAAAGATCAAGTTTTACATTCTCGCCAAGGAGTTGGGCGGCAATCTTTCGAAAGCCCGCGCGGCCGCGACGTCGAAGATCGAGGCGATTTCGGTGGAGCTTTCGAAGATCGCGCAGGCGGCGGGGGCATAGGTGACGGCTTGTATCGGGTCAGCACCCGCCATACAGCAGGCAATCCGCGATGAATTGAATGTCCTGGCCGTCCGTGATTTCGTCATAGTTCAGGTCGATCCGATGCGCGCCGCCCGGCGGGCTGGTCTCGTTGCCCAACAAGGCCTCGACGATGCAGTCCATGTCGCTTTCGACGGTAAACGCTCCATCGTTATTGCAATCGCCGCCGACCCAGTACGTGTGCACCGAAATGGGATCGCAAAAAACCGTCTCGACACCGTCCCGGTTCCGCGCCTTCACCACAAACTCGTAGTCGGTGTCCGGTGTCAATCCCGTGGCCGTCGCCGACGTTCCCTGCACCCACACATTAATTCCCGTATCGCCTCCGGGGGTCAATGAATCGAAGTAGAGACCCGATTGACCTTGTGTGAGGTTGGTAAAGGTCCCGAGGGCGACGAGTTGAATCGAATCGGTTCCGACGATGCCCGTCGCCAGGCCCTGCGGCGTCTCGATCGCCGTTGTGACGTTCAGTTCCGACGAAAACGCCGTCTGATTGGGGATCGGTGTTTCGCTGTCCCGGGCGGCCACTTTGTACGAATAGGAAGAATTGGGTAACAAGCCGTTGTCGCCGTAGACCACGTCGAGCTGCCAGAAGCTGTTCGTCCCACCCGGCGTCGCGCTGGTGCATTGGAACATGTATTGAACCGGCGGCGTCACATCGGTGGCCGTCGTGGCCGTCATGGTCACCGCAGTGTCGGACGCCGCGGTCGGGGGAACGGCGAAGCTCATCGGGTCGGGCTGGGGCGGATCGAAGTCAGGCGGCGTGCATAGTTGTGCCCGCGCGGCGACAAAAGCGGGCAAGTCAATCCGGGTGGCGTAGTTCGGGCAGGGGCAGTGAGTGGCGATGCCGATGATCTCGCCATCGCGAATCAACGATGAGCCGGAATTGCCGCCGCGAAGGTCAACGGAGTAGCGAAAGTAATTCGACAATACACTGTTGATCGGCCCGAAGGCATATTGCTGCGTCTGGCTGCGGGTACAGGTCAGGTCGACACCATAGCCGAACATTTCCGCCGTCTGCCCGACCATTGCCGGGACTGAGGCGATGGGCCGGAAGGTTCCGTAACGATCGAAGGGAAGCTGGCCCAGTCCGTTGTTGCCGGGGGTCAAGACCGACCAGTCATCTCCCACGCCGTTGTTGCTAAAGAGGAAGGCCGAGATGGGAAACTGATCGGCGGCCGGCGGATTGACGATGGCGCAATTGCTCAGCGAATCGGGCACGTTGAACTGGACGACCATGCTGCCGCCGATGCAGTGGCCCGCCGATACGAGACAACTGTACTCATTCCACACCGAGGCCGTGCAGCCGGCGGGGAGCAGACGGCACGACCAGGTTTCGCTGGAGGGAACGCGATCGTCGGTCGTGTCGCAGATGCCGCACTGACCGTTGTCGCCGCGCGACCCGTCGCCGGGCAGTCGTTCTCGCTCAAGCTCTACGATGCTGAACCGGTTCCTGGTGGTTTTGGCGTCGGCGATGAGCTCGACGCTGACGGCGTCTCCGTTGAAGTAAGCGGTGCTGTTGCCCCACAGCGCCAGGTTCGCCGCGTCGAGGACTTGCACATCCCGATCGAGCAGCGAAGTGACGCGCAGGTAACTTCCCTTTTCGAGTTCGACGTCCTTGAAGTGCAGCCTCAGCCACGCCGCATTCTCCACGCGGACGACGTGCTGATGTGACAGACCGGGCGCGTCGGAGCGGTTGGCGACGCCGCCACTGTCATATCGATAAGTCTGGAGCGAGCCAACCGGATGATCGAGCGTCTGCTGGGCGACGGCATGGGATGTGGAAAGAACGAGAACGAGGAAGGCTGCCGGAATCCATCGCATGAAACACTCCCGCTTAAGAATTCCGAGCCTCCGACTAACGGTCCATTGACGGGCGTTGGGGAACCCTTATTTGATTCACTGGATCGTGTCGTGTTTGTACGAGAACTCGGCCGTCGCGCCTCATTTTAGCGAAAACCGGAGCTCATAGCGACCCTGAAAGGGAACAAAATTCCGAAAGTCGCCGTCGTCGCAAGAAGGGCGCTTGCCCTGGGGCCTGGCTTACGGAACCACGCGGAACTTCCACCACCATAGAAAGAGTCCCGCGGAGACGAACAGCAGTGCGCATAGGACGATCCACGTCAAGACCGGCGAGACCGGCTTGCTGAGGCGGGCCGTGGGTTCGCTGAGCATCAGGGTCCCATCCCTCTCATCCGGCGCGAGGGCGTGGAGCAGGTCGGCGGCGAGCAGGTCGGCGGATTGATAGCGATCTTTTGGATTGGCTTGAAGGCATTGCAATACGATATCCGCCAAACGCGGTGGCCAGTTCGACGGCAGTTGCTCGCGCTGGATGCTTTTGGCCCCTTGCTGCGCGCGGATCATGCCGCTCTTGGTCCTGGCGTTCACGAGCCGCTGCTTCGTGATCGCAAAGTGAATCGTCAGGCCCAGGCTGTAGATGTCGCTTGCGGCGGTCGGTCGGTTGCCGCGGGCGACCTCCGGCGAAATCCAACCGGGCGTGCCCAGCGTTTTTTCGGAGAGTTCCTTGATGCCCGCGATGCCGGCGACGTCGGCGAGGCCGAAGTCCGTCACTTTCACGTGACCGGCGGTGTCGATCATGATGTTGCCCGGCTTGACGTCGCGGTGGACGACGCCGAGGGCATGACCGGCGGCGAGGCCCTTGGCGGCCTGGGCGATGACGTAGCAGGCCTGTTGGACGGGCATCGGTCCGGATTGATCGACGAGCGACGCGAGCGTCACACCGTCGACGCGTTCCATCGCGAAGTAATACATGCCGTCTTCGTGGCCGACTTCGTAGACGGTGACGACGTTGGGGTGTTGAATCTGCGCGGCGACGCGGGCTTCCTGCAGGAACATCTTGAGCCCGAGGGGTTGGTGTGCGGGGTCGATGCGGCGGGGGAGCATCTTGATCGCCACCATGCGTTCGAGGTCCTTGTCGTAGGCTTCGTAGACGTTGCCCATCGCGCCGAGGCCGAGGATGGCGCGGATTTCGTAGCGACCGAGGGTGCGACCGATCCAGTCGGAGGCGGCCAATTGCGGCGGCCGGGCGATCTTGGAGGCCAGATGGCCCATCGTCGAGCCGTGGTCGGTCGACGCGATGAGCGTCGAGCCCATCTGAGCCCAGGCGGCGGCGGCGGAGCCGAGCGCGCCGGCGACCTGACCGGCGGCGGTGGATTGATCGCGCCAGACATGGCCGCAGTGGCGACAGCGGACGCGGCGGCCGAGGGTCGGGCGCATGGGGATGTACTGGGCCTTGCACTGGGGGCAGATGAGCGGCGTAGGCTTTTGGTCGGGTTGATCCATGCCTTGAAAGTGAAGTATAGAGGTGGCCGGGGCGGGGCGGAATTGATACCCTGAGGAATGGCGAATGACGAATTACGAATGACGAAAGAGAGCACGATTGCCTCAGAAACCCAACACCTTGCCTGATCCTCAGGATTTGTCCCCTTGGCGGCGGTACGCGCTGGAGTATCTGCGCGAACAAATACGCGAAGCCGCGCCGGCGGAGTTGGGCGAGGCGACGTTCTTTCGCCATTCGCCGCTGGAAGGGGAAGGGGCGACGGTGTTGTTCGAGTTTCGGGCGCATCGAGGCGAGGCGTCGGATCGTTATTACGTCGCCGTTGGGCAGACGGAGCCGAATTATTATCCGGCCTATGGGCTGGAGGCGGACGATGCATATAGCCTCCATCTGGGGACGCGGTTCATGCTGGTCATGGGCGTTGCGCAGTGCGAGGCGGCGAGCGGAAAGGCGTACGATCCCATGCCGGATGCGCGGGCGGTCGTGGATCGGGTCGCGCCGTCGGCAAAGATTGAAGGGCTGTCCGTGGCGGCCTGCTTTGATGTCGGCGGGCAGCGGCACATCGTCCTTCGCGGGAAAGTGGCCGGGCAGGAGGTCTACATCATGGCGGGCGAGGCGCCGGCGGGGTTTTCGCGGCGCGTCGATCTGCCGCCTCCGGTGGCGTATCGATTGCATCTGGGAATGGTGTTGCGGAGTGAGCCGACGCCGAAGGAGAAGGCATAGCGAATTCGGATTGGGGATTTCGAATTGCGGATTTGATTGATAGACGATGTTATTCGCCGACCTGTTCCAGCACGCGACGGATGAGTTCCGGATGAAACCAACGGCCTTCCTTCAGCAATCGTTCCACGATCGGCCGAACAGTGGGAATGATCTTCAACGATTTTGCCTTTGCCAGTAGCCCCAGTGTGCCGGTCGCGTTCAGGCCGACCGACTGTGCGGCTCTGCGGCCTTTGGCATCGTCCATGCAAACCCAATCGATTCCTTGCTCCATAGCAAGATGAATAACGGCGGCTTCTCCGATGTCCACCACGGAATAGGCCAGCGCGGAAGGATGCGTTTGAAGCGGCAAGATGCGGAGCCAGACCGGCGCGACTGGAATGAGTCCAAGATTGGCCCCGGTCAAAAGCTCGTTGTGAACCTGCGACGGGCAGATGAATTCAATGGGCAGCCGCGCGGCAACGTCCAGAACCTCCGCCTTGGCCAAGGCGATGAGGGGCCCGGTGTTGATGACGACCCGCTTAGCCATGTCGGGCAAAGGCCAACTCCGCGTCGGCGTCTTCCGGTCTGAGGTTGCTCACCGAAACGCCCGCGCGCGGCAGGGAAAGCAGGAATTCGATTCTGGTCTTGTCGCAAAGCTCGGCGGCCTGTCCCGCGGTGAGCCGGCCCAACTCGTAGAGCTTGGCCGCCAGCAAGAACTTCGCCTCTTCTGAAAACTGGTTCGGTGAAAGGCCCAGTCCTGCGAGAAGGTCGTCGCCATATTCGATCGTCAGCGTTTGTCGCATGTCTGTGACTCCCAGGTAATTATATCGACGGCGGGCTGGTATGGACAATGAAGCGATTGCGAATTTGCAACCCCGGGCAACGTTGAACCGTATACCAGCTTAAGGCCGAGTCGCCGACGCGGGGTCACTGGATGTGAAATCATTTCGGGCTTATCTGATCGGAGCCGTCGCTCTCGTGGCGGCGGGTTATGGCATCTCGCTCTTTTCCGGGCGAGAGGTCCGAGAATTGCAGGATCGCGTCCAGCGGTTGCAGGAGGAGCGATCGCGGCTGGTTGAGTATGCCGAGCGGTTGACGGCGTCGCGGCGGGTGGCGCAGGTCGATGTGCTCGACCGGCGGATCGATGAGAAGGGTCGGCCGATTACGGCGCTGCGCTGGCAGGAGATCGGCGAAGGCGGGGCCCTGGCGACGCCGCAGACGATTGAGGTCCTGGGCAAGTCCGCTTACTTCGAGGCGCAGGTCATCAAGTTTGAGTTTCAGCGCGTCCGCGAAGGCGACGCCGTGCGCGGTGCGAGCCTGGCGGTCTTTCGGCGGATCTTCGGCGAGCTGGAGCCGCCGGAGGATGGAGACCCGCTGCCGCCGCCGAGCGGAGTATCGCCCGATCATGCGGCGATGTGGCGGCGGTTCTGGGAGATCGTGAATGATCCGAAGCTGGCGGCGGAGTACGGCATCCGCGTGGCGCAATGCGAAGCGCCCAGCGTGCCGCTTGAACCGGGGCAAACGTGGGAAGTCACGCTGGATGCGGCGGGGGGACTTAACGTGCAGAAGATCGCCGAAAAGGCGATTGAGATCGTTTCGCCGAAGCCCAAGAACCAGAGCTAACAACGGTTTGATATGATGCGGCGATGTCATCCGCCGAAGACATCGTCGACGTGGCCGTGATTGGCGCGGGTGCGGCCGGACTGGCGACGGCGATCTTTGCGGCGCGGCGGGCGCCGGGGCTTTCCATCGTCGCACTGGATGGGGCCAAAAAGCTCGGGGCGAAAATCCTGGTCAGCGGCGGTGGGCGGTGCAATGTCACCAACCGCGTTGTGACGATGGCCGACTTTTTCGGCGGGAGCCGCCATGTCGTCCAGCGCATTCTGGAGAGTCTGCCGGTCGAGCAGACGATCGAGTTTTTCAATGAGATCGGCGTTCGGTTGCACGAAGAGGAGCACGGCAAGCTCTTTCCGGATTCCAACAGTGCGATAACCGTGCTCAATGCCTTGATCGCCGAGGCCGAACGACGGGGTGTCCGATTAGTGGCCGACCATCGCGTCGCCGGCATTCAACTCGGGGCCGACGAATTTTCAATCAAGACCTCGCAAGGTTTGATCGCCGCGCGGAAGGTCGTCCTCGCGACGGGCGGGATGTCACTGCCGAAGACGGGCAGCGATGGATTCGGCTATCAACTGGCCGAATCGCTGGGTCACACGCTCACGCCGACGACGCCGGCGCTGGCCCCGCTCGTTCTCGAAGGAGATTTTTACGCTCAGCTCTCCGGAGTCAGTCACATCGTCGAGCTGACCGTTCGCGCGGACGGGGAGAAGCCGGTGCGCATGACCGGTTCGATGCTGTGGACGCATTTCGGCGTGAGCGGGCCGGTGGTGCTCGATGCCTCGCGGTTCTGGCATCGGGCAAAGCTGGAGGGACGAAGAGTTGCCGTCCGCGCGTCGTTCTTTCCGGGCAAGTCGTTTGAGTTGCTCGAACAGGAGTTCATCGCGCGGGCGAGTTCGAGCCCGAAGGCTGGTTTGCGGAGCATTTTGGCGGAGACGCTGCCGACACGAATGGCACTGGCGATCCTCCGCGACGTCAAGATATCGGAATCCGTTGCGCTGGCGCACCTTTCACGGGAGGATCGGCGGCGGTTGGTTCATGCGCTGCTTGAATGGCCGCTACCGGTCACGGGCAGCCGTGGTTATGGTTACGCGGAAGTGACGGCGGGCGGCGTGCCGTTGACCGAGATCGATCCGGCGACGATGGAGTCTCGCAAGTGCCCGGGACTTTTTCTTGTCGGTGAGATTCTGGACGTGGATGGGCGGATCGGGGGGTTCAATTTTCAATGGGCATGGGCGAGTGGGTTCGTCGCGGCGACGGGGATAGCAAAATCAGCCGAAAGCGGCTGAAAACAGCCGAGGGCGGCTGTTCTCCATTACTCGGCGGGTTCGATGGTGACGGTGAGGCTCTTGGAGTGGAATTGCTCGGCGTAGAGTTCGGCGCGCTCTTTGTGGGTCACGAGGAGCAGGGCACAGCCGGTTTCGTGAGCTTCGATCATCCGCAGGATCGCCTCTTCTTTCTTCAGCGGCGTGAGTTCGAGGATCGTGGCCGCGACGTGGTCCATGCTGTTTTCGTCGTCGTTGTGGAGGATGACTTTGTACGGGGGCAACAGCTTGGGCTTGTTTTTCGAGGGGCGAGCCGTCGTGGAAACAGCTTCTTTGACGGTGGTCATGGGTTCCGCGGATGCCTGCTTCGACATAGATCCATCAACCTCCCTGATAACGGCACTCCCCTGAGTATAGCCATCTCGGATCGGCGGCTGCAAGCTTTTCGGCCCTCGATGCCAAGAAGGTCCGGCCCCGTTTATACTTGGGCCCCTCGGGAGCCGCCGTCATGACCGCCATTCCTTCCGCCAAGCCGATCGCCGCGACGTCCGCGCCCCTATTGGATGCCGATTTCATCTCGCGGCTGGAGCAACTGGAGATCGTCTCTCGCAAAATCCACGCCTCGCGGCAAAAAGGGGAGCGGCGCAGCAAGCGCAAGGGGGAATCGGCCGAGTTTGCCGACTATCGCAATTATGTCGTCGGCGACGACCTGCGGCACATCGACTGGAACATCTACGCCCGACTGGACAAGTTGTTCCTGAAGCTGTTCCTTGAAGAGGAGGAGCTGAACGTCAGCGTCCTGCTGGACGTGTCGAAGTCGATGGAGTACGGCGAGCCGGCCAAGGCGCTTTATGCCAAGCGCGTCGCCGCGGCGATGGCCTACATCGGGCTTTGTAATTTCGACCGGGTGGGGGTGTATGCCTACGCCGACCGTCTGGTCGGGCAGCAGTTGGGGATTCGCGGTCGACGGATGCTTCCGCAGCTTCTGGGGTTCCTGGAAAAATTGCCGGTGGACGGCCGGAGCCATCTGGCCGCCGCCGCCAAGGCGTTCGCATTGCGGCATACGTCCAAGGGGGTTGTGCTCGTCCTCTCCGATTTTCTGGACAAGGGCGGGTTCGCCGAGGGGCTGCGCTATCTGATCGGGCGGCAGTTGGATATCTACGTGCTGCAAATCCTCAGTCCGCAGGAGCTGGCGCCGGATCTGACCGGTGATTTGAAGCTGGTCGATTGCGAGGATGAGGATGTCGCCGAGATTACCGTCAGCAAGGTCCTGCTCGACCGGTACAAGGCGAACCTGGAGGCCTATTGCGGATCGCTACGAGACTATTGTCTCTCGCGCGGGATCACCTATTTGTTGACGGCGACGAATCATCCGTTTGAAACGCTGGTGCTCAATTACCTTCGCGGGCGGGGGCTGGTGCGATGAAATTTCTTTCGCCACTGACGGGATTGGCGATCGCCGGCATCGCCGTCCCGCTTTTGCTCCTGCTCTACTTCCTCAAGCTGCGCCGACAGGAACGCAAGGTGTCGTCGACGCTGCTCTGGAAGAAGTCGATCCAGGACCTTCAGGTGAATGCGCCTTTTCAGAAGCTGCGCCGCAACCTGCTGCTCTTTCTGCAACTCTTGATTCTCGCGGCGGTGCTCTTCGGGATCGCCAACCCGATCGCCAATCTCCTGCGCCGCCCCGAGCGGAACATCATCCTGCTCGTCGATCGAAGCGGCTCGATGCGCACGGTGGAGTCCGACGGGCATTCGCGGCTGGAGCATGCCCAGGATGCGGCGGTGCAGTTTGTCACCGATCTGCCCGACAATTCGCGGGCGATGGTCGTGAGCTTCGCGGATTCGCCGAGCGTCGTTTGCACGTTCACCGACGACAAGCGGCGTTTGACTCGATTGATCCGCGAGATCGAACCGACGGACAGCTCCAGCCTGCTCGGCGAGGCGCTGCCGCTGGCGATCGCCTATTCGAGCAATCTCGTCGAAGTCGTCGGCGCAGCGGGCTCGGCGGTGCCGGATGCGGCACTGCAAGGCGCGGCGGACATCGAGCTGTTCAGCGACGGGCGGATCGCCGACGCCGACAAGCAGTTCGTCACGCGCGGGCAGATGCGCTATTACCGCATCGGCGCGGAGACGGACAACGCCGGCATTACGGCGTTCGACGTCCGACGCGATTTTGAGCGGCCGGGGATGCTCTCGGTCTTCGTGCAGGTGGAGAATTTCGGGGCCAAGCCGGTCAAGGCGGACGTGTCGTTGCTTCTGGACGGTAAGCCGCTGTCGGGCCCCGGCGCGATTCGCGAGGTGGTGCTGGGGCCGGCGAACCTGGCGACGAGCGGGGCGACGACGACCGGTCCGGTGGATTCCGGCGGCGGGGGGGCCAGCGGTCAAAACATCGTGTTTGAGATCCTGCACGAAGCCGGCGGAGTGATTGAGGTTCAATTGCACCACAAGGACGCGCTGGCGATTGACAACGCAGTCTTCGCACCGATCGAGCCGCCTCGGCCGACGCGGGTTCTCGTGGTGTCGGATCGCTGGCAGATTCGCGGGGCCCTAAAAAAACTTGCCGATGCGCTGTCCATCAACGAGTTCGAATTGATGACGCCGAGCGAGTATGAATCGGCGGATGAGAAGACACTGGCGGACGGCGGTCGATCGATTTTCGATCTCGTCATTTTTGATCTGTGCTCGACGCAGCGAGTTCCGCCGGGGAATTATCTTTTCTTCGGAGGCTTGCCGAAAATCGAGGGCGTGTCGGCAGGCGAAGAAATTGAAGGACAGCCGCTCGTCTATGGGCGGCAGGACCATCCGCTGCTGCGAAACTTCAATTACGACAATCTGTACGTCGGACGATGGGGGCGATTGACGCTGCCGAGCCATGCGACGGCCCTTCTCGAAGGACAGGATTCCAGCGTGCTGTCGATCCTTACCGATCCGGGTCACCACTATGTCATCGGGGCGTTTGATTTGCTCGAGTCGAATTTCATCTTCACCGAGGCCTTTCCGATTTTCTTTCAAAATGCCCTGGGCTATCTCGCGTCCAGCGGGTTGATCGACACGCACCGTCTGATTCATCCGGGTCAAACGCTGACGATTCTCATTCCGCCGGGCGCGCAACGCGCCAAGATTCGTCGGCCGGACGGCCATACCGACGAGCAGGACGCCGCCGGACAGTCGAGGGTTTCGTATGCCAAGACTCGTGACGTTGGGGTTTACGAGGTGGCGTTTGATGACGCCAAGGCAACGAAGGAACTCTATGCCGTCAATCTGCTGGACGCGGGCGAATCGCGGATCGCGCCGAGTCAGGAGTTCAAGGTGGGCTCGGAAAGCGTCGCGGCGGTCTCGGGCGAGACAAAGGTGAACGAGCCGCTGTGGCCGTGGGCGGCGGCGGCGGCGCTCGTGATCCTGGTGCTGGAGTGGTGGGTTTATAACAAGCGGGTGATGGTGTGATTCGAAATTACGAATAGCGAATAGCGAATAGCGAATAGCGAATAGCGAATAGCGAAAGAAACGTACGGCGTCTCTTTTTTCGCTATTCGCTATTCGCTATTCGACATTCGCTGATTACCTGCCAGAGCCTACCAGTCATTGATTCATCAGATTCATCCGGCTCCACATCCACCCACTTCGCCATGGGGAACTTTCGGAACCATGTTCGCTGGTGTTTGGCGAACTGGCGGGAATTGATGTTGATCCGCTCGATCGCCTCACCCAATCGGCACTCGTCGCGGAGGTAGGCGAGAATCTCTGCATATCCGACGGCCTGGCGGGATTGTTCGCCCATTTGATCGGCGAGGGACCGCACTTCGTCGACGAGACCGGCTTCGATCATTTCGTCGATGCGGATTTTGATTCGCCGGGAGACATCCTCGCGAGTGCGGCGGATTCCGACCACGGCGGCCGGATAGCGCAGCACGCCGGCGTCCCATTGCACCTGCTGCTGCGAGAGCGGTTGACCGGTCAGATGGAATACTTCAAGCCCCCGCTCGATGCGCTTGAGGTCGTTCGGGTGGATGCGCTCGGCGGCCTGGGGATCGATTCGGGCCAATTCGGCGTGCAGGACCGGCGTGCCTTCGCGCGCGGCGCGGTCGCGCAGGGCGGCGCGAAATTGATCGTCCGCCGAGGGTCCGTCGAAGAGGCCGTACATCATGCCCATCAGGTAGAGCGGCGTCCCGGCGACGACGAGGACGCGCTTTCCGCGCGATTGGATGTCGGCGACGGCCGTGTCGGCCAGTTCGACGTAGCGTGAGACGCTAAAAGGTTCGTCCGGTTCGGCGACGTCGATGAGATGATGACGCACGGCGGCCCGCTCGGCGGGCGTGGGCTTGGCCGTGCCGATGTCCATGCGGCGATAGACCTGCATCGAGTCGACACAGAGAATTTCGGCGTTGAAACGCGGGGCCAGCTCCATCGCGGCGGTGGACTTGCCGGACGCGGTGCAGCCGAGCAGCAGGACCATCGGCGGTGATTTTTGGGCGTCGGGATTCATGGGTTTTGCGGTAGGATAATCGGGAAGGACGAATTGCGAATAGCGAATCGGGAAATGGGTTCTCGAAAGAGCCTTTCAGATGGCAAAGAGTTGGGGAAAAACTGAGCATCTGCTGGTCAGCGTCGAGGAGGCGCAGGCGGCCATCGCCGACGGGATCAAGCCGATCGGCGGCGAGCGAGTCGCGCTGGGGCGGGCCTTGGGCCGCGTACTGAACGCGCCGGTGGTTGCCCAGGAGGATTACCCTGCCTTCGACAAGGCGATGATGGACGGCTTCGCGGTGCGGTCGGCGGATTGCTCGGCCGCTCCGACGCGCTTGAAGATTGTGGGGTTTGTTCCCGCCGGGAGGGAATGGACGAAGCGGGTCGGCGAGGGGGAAGCGGTTCAGATCAATACCGGCGCGCCGGCGCCCGGCGGAGTGGATGCGGTCGTTCGTGTCGAAGATACGGCGGTCGAAGGCGATCACGTCGCGATCCGCGTGGCGGTCAAGGTGGGACAATGCCTGGCGGAGCGCGGAAGCGATCGACGAAGGGGCGACACCGTTCTCACTCCGCCGCTAAGGATCGGTCCCGCGCAGATCGCGGCGATCGCGACGGCGGGAACGGAAGTTGTCGAGGTCGCGCGGGAAGTCGGCGTCGCCATCGTTTCAACCGGCGACGAATTGGTTCCAGCCGGAGCGCCGTGCCGACCGGGGCAAATCCACGACAGCAATGGGGCGATGCTCGCGGCGCTGGTGCGCCAATTCGGCGCGGTTCCGCGCGACACGGTCATCGTCAGCGACGACGAAGGAGAATTAACCGAGCGATTAGAAGCAGCGCTGGCTGCGCCGGTGGTTCTGACCGTCGGCGGCATGTCGATGGGCACACTCGATCTGGTGCCGAAGGTCTTTGAGTCGCTCGGCGTGCGCTGGGTTTTTCACGGCGTCGCCGTCCGGCCGGGCAAACCCGTCGCTTACGGCCGAGGGCCGCAAGGACAACACATTTTCGGGTTGCCCGGCAATCCGGTGAGCGCGTTCGTCTGTTCGTGGCTCTTTACGAGGATGGCGATTCGCGGATTGCAGGGGTTCAAGCCCGAGCCGCCGCCGACGATTCGCGCAACGATGGCGGTGGCGATCGGGCCGCACCGCGATTCGCGTCCGTCGTACACGCCGGCGCGGGTGTGGAACGATCCGGCGCGGGGGTTGATGACGGAGCCCTGTCGATGGAGCGGGTCAGCGGACCCGTTCGGCCTGGCGATGGCTCAGGCATTACTCGTGCGGCCCGATCCGACGAAGCCGCATTGCGTGGGCGATGTTGTCGAGGTCGTTTTGATTGAACCGTGAATTGGATTCGGCATGGCCGTTTTCAAGAGTAATGAAAAATGCTGCAATCCGAGCCAGGCGGCGCGAAACGCCGGCCGAACACCCGAGGCGCTTGTATGCGTTGCTCGCGTTCGGCCCCAGGCTTGCGCCGTGGGGCTCGGATGGCGGCCACCGAGTCTTTTCGACGGAGAAATTATTGTGAAACTCAATCGCGTCATCATGATATTGTCATTCGGGTTCGCTTTGACCCATCACGCTTCTGCCGCGGACTGGCCGAACTTTCGCGGTCCGAATCACGACGGCATCTCCGGCGAGTCGGGGCTCAACACGGACTGGAAGGAAAAGCCGAAGGTTCTCTGGGAGCACGAGATCGGCGCGGCGTACAGTTCGTTCGCCAGCGTCGGCGATCGCGTCTACACCTGCGGAACGGCGGACAAGAAGCAGGTGCTCTTTTGCCTGAATGCCGCCACGGGCAACGTCGAATGGAGTCATCCGTTTGAAAAGGAATATCGCGACAGCATGGGCGACGGCACGCGGTCAACGCCGACGGTGGATGACGGACGCGTCTATATCGTCGGCGGGCACGGGACCGTGGTCTGTTGCGATGCCAAGAGCGGCTCGGAGATTTGGAAACAGCGATTCAAGCATACGCCGCAATGGGGCTACTCCGGTTCGGTGCTGATCGAAGGCGATCTCGCGATCTTTTCCGCGGGTGGGTCGGACGGGGCGACTCGCGCGGTGGATAAGAAGTCCGGCAAGAAAGTCTGGACGTGCGACGACGACGAGCCCGGCTACGCGACGCCGCTGCCATTCGAAATGGGGGGCCGGAAATTCATCTGCGTCTTTACGGCCAACCGGGCGACGATCATCGACCTCGTCGCCAGGAAACCGGTTGGAACAATCCCCTGGGAGACCGATTGGAAGGTCAACGCCGCCGCGCCAATTTATCACGACGGCTACTTGTTCTTGAACTCCGGCTATCACACTGGCTGCGGGCTCTTCAAGCTGACGGCGAAGAACGGCAAGATCGACGCTCAGGAAGTTTGGAAGAGCAAGGTGTTTCTGAACAAGTTTCAATCGGCGATCCTGACCGGCGGGAATTTGTACGCGAGCGACGAGAAGGCGTTCAAGTGCGTCGATTGGATGACCGGCAAGGAGAAATGGAAGCAGAATCGAACGGCCAACGGCACGCTGGTTCTCGCGGATGGGAGGTTGTTTCTATTGACCGAAGGTGGCGAATTGCGCGTGGGCAAGCCCGATCCCACCGGATTCAAGCCGACGGTGACGGCGAAGATTCTCGACGGGAAGTGCTGGACGGTGCCGGTGATCGCGAATGGCCGACTTTATGCGCGGAATATGGAGAAGGCGGTTTGCATTGATTTGCGGTGAAACGCCTCGATCAGAGCGGCGACCGTAAGGGAGCGTCGCGCGGCTATCGGGCACCGTTCGGCGCTCCTTTACAGTTCCGCCAGGGCGGATCTTCGACGCGGCTCTGACTTACTCGGTTCGTAGCGCGGGGATGAGCGGCGCGCGGAGGACCGGGGCGAGGGCGGCGGCGCCGGTGGCGAGGCCGACGGCGAGGACCGCGACGAGGATTGCGCCCAGAGATTCCCACGGGGCCAGCGACGGGCTCGCGCGGAGGTTGGGGGCGACGGCCACGAGGGCGGAGATGGTTCCGATCAACAGGCCGGCGACCAGCACAGTCGCGTGTTCGGCCAGGGCCATCCAGAAGAGCGACGAGACGCGATAGCCGAGCGCGCGGAGCAGGGCGAGTTCACCGCGGCGCTCGAACATATTGCGCACGGCGACGGCGGCGAGACCGAGCGTGCCGAGCAGGAGCCCGAGACCGCCGAGCGTTTGAAAGGTGGACATGTAGGTGTTTTCGACGGCGAGGTAGGAGGCGAGGCGCTGTGTCGTCGACTCGGCGTCCAGACCGTAACGTGACAGATCGTGCTCCAATGATTTGGCGAGCGAATCGGCGGTGCCCTTCGGAGTTTCAATCAGCAGGAACGGGTATCCCGTGGCGGACGGGAACATGTTCAGGAAGCCGGTCTCGGCGACGACGAGTTCGCCTTGCAGGATGCTGCCGGCGAGCATTCCGACGATCCGCAGATGGACGTCCTGACCGCGCTCGTCCTGCACGACGAGATCGCCGCCCAGGTCGACGTGCAGGAGCCAGCGCACGGCGTTTTCATCGCCGATGGCGGGGATCGCGCCGTCCTTAAAGGTCCGATCAAGCAATTGCCAGGGGTTGGATTTTTCCTCCGGCGATTCGGCGAGCGTCGAGGAGAAGGCAAAGCCGCCGCGCTCGATCATCGTCGGGGTCGCGCCGAGGATGCGCGGCTGTCGGGCCTTGTAGAGATTGAGGCAGCTCGTGTCATCGCCGGAGGCGGCACGAAAGGCGACGACGGTTGAATTCGACAATTCTCGATTGGTTGCATCGGTCAGGCCGAGGGAGGATCGACCATCGGGGCGGCCCAGATTGTACGGCAGCGGGACAACGGACTCGGCAATGAGGCTGAAACCGCCGGTGCCGCCCTTTTTCGTCGATTCTGACTCATCGGGGGCGCGACGGCTCGCGCCGACGGCGACGATCACGAAAGAAGCGGAGGCGACGAGACCAGCGGCGAGCAGGCTGCGGCTGGGTCGGCGGCCTGCGCTGCGCGCGGCGAGGGCGAGTTTCGTGAATCCGGTGCCATCGTCGCGTGACGTCGGCTCGCGCGTCAGCCAGAGCCAGAGGGCCATGAGGAAGGCCATGAGCAGCGACGATCCGCCGCCGAAAAATGCGCCGACGAGCGACATCGATGGGGTGAGCTTCGGAAGTACGACGAGGACGATCGCCGCGAAGACGCAAACGAGCGTCAGCCGACGAACGATTTGGCGGCGACGCGGGCTGGTTGGTGAACGGCCCGATTCCAGCGCTCCGGCCAATAGCGAGCGCGGAGATTTTTTGGACATGCCGCGCACGGCCCAGGCGATGGCGACGAGGCAGACGATGAAACTCGACGCGAAGCCGACGGCGAGCGACGTCGGTGAGGCATAAAGCCGGAGGAATGGTGCGTTGACCGCCGAGGCCCACCAGGAACGCAGGCCCGCGAGCATCAGCCAGGCATAGCCGATCGATGCGGCGAGACCGACGGCCACGCCGACGGCGGCCAGCAGAGCTCCTTCGCCGAGCAGCAGTCGGGAGACCTTGCGAACGCGGAAGCCCGTCGCCAGAAGGATGCCCACTTCGCCGGCGCGGCGTTCGACGCCGAGGCGGAACATCAGGGCCACCAGCATGGCGGCGGCGACGATGAGGAAAAAGCTGAAGCTGATGAAGAGCATTCCGAAATCGGTGCTGCCCTGACCGGCTTCGAGCGCTTCACGGCGGACATCGCGAATCGCCAGGCCCATCTGATCCGGTCTCAATTTTTTGAGTATGCTCGTTGACCATTCGTCGGCGGTCTGCAAGGGAGATTTTCCATTTGCCGGTGTGACCTGGATCGAGGTGAGTCGACCGAAACGCCCGCCGGACTCAGCCCAAAGTTCAAGTCCGGCCGCCAGCGAGACGAAGGCCTTTGGCGTCGCCTGGTGCTGGTCCCAGTATTTCTCATCCTTCGGGCGGATTTTTTTGAGGTCGAAGGGGAAGGGCGGCTTCCAATCGGAGAGACGACTGGCGTTGGTGATGCCCTCGTATGTGGGGGCAAACCCGCGATCCGCGCCGAGGCCGGTCATCTTCACGATGCCGCGGAGCGTAAAGGTCGTCTCGGCGGTTTCGAGCCGGCCCATCGGTCGAGAAACGAAATATTTCAGGCGAATCTTGTCGCCGACCTTCGCGCCGAGATCGTCGGCGGACCATTCGTTGAGGAGAATATCACGCGGGCCGAGTTGACCTTTGGGCGAACCAGTTGCGAGCGGTAGTTCGGACTCTATCGCCGAGACGACGGAGTAGGGAATCGTCCTGCTGCCCGACTCGTCGGCAATCTCATTCGCCAGGTAGGTGAGGATTCGCGACGGCGTCGCGCCGATCTGGCGGGCCGCCGCCAGGGCCGCCTCTTCCACGGGCGGTTCGAGAAGGAGCTTGCGCGATTCGAGAGAGACGTAGCCCAGATTACTGGTTCGCAGGGCAAGTTCGTAATCGGGGAGACCGACGCATTTTGCAAGAGCGTCCGTCGGATCGCGGCCGGCCGCGTCAGGGTTGGCGGCGAACAAAAGGGTGTTGATTCGATCGGGCTGTTTCATCGCGCGTTGAAGCGTCACCAACGGCATGAAGGCATCGCGCGGCTTGCGCTGGCTCATTTCCAACGAGTAGCCGCCAAGGCCCTCGTCAGGAATGACCCTTGCAACGGTCAGACGCATGGAAACAGCCGTTTCATCGCGGCGGCCGAGAAGTGTTTCGGTGGGGACGCTTCCGCGCGATTCCAGGCGCACGATCACATCATTGCCCGCCTTCGCGCCAATCTCAGTCGCCAGCGTCGAATTGAGGATGATCGATGGAGATTCGCTATTGACCGCTGGTCGGCTCGTTGCCGAATCCCATCGCCAGAAACGATCGTCCGCGCCCACCAGGTTGATTCGATGGGCCCGCGACTGCGTATCGGCATGGGTGATCGATGCCTGCATTTGCAGGATGGGGCAGACTTCAAAACGCGGTTCCTTCTTCGCCAAGCGCGCGGCAAGGGATTCTTCAACTAATCGGGGGCCCACGAGGGCGAAGTCGACCGGGCCGAGGCGGGACAATGCTTGATCTTGCAGGCTTCCGCGCATGGAGTCGCCGACGATGAGCGCGCCGGCCAGCGCCGCGGAGCCCGCGATGACGCCGGCGAGCGTGGCGAGGTGCATTCGCCGGTGAAAGAGCAGGCCCCGAAGTTGCAGCGTCCAGGTCGTCATGAGGGCTCACACAGAGGCGCGGAGAACGCAGAAAAGGAGTCTATGTCTTCGATGTCAGGTGTCCATCCGTCAACTCAAATCGTTTCGGCAGGCGCTCCGCCAAGGCCTGACTGTGCGTCACGACGATCAATATCGTCTTTGAATCGCGGTGCAGCTCCATTAGCAGGTCGGCGACGGTTTCGGCGGAATGGCGATCCAGATTGCCGGTCGGTTCGTCGGCGAGCAGCAATAGCGGCTGGTTGATCAACGCCCGGGCGACCGCGACGCGCTGGCGCTCACCGCCGGAGAGTTCGGCAGGTCGATGGTCGAGGCGACCCGACAGGCCGACGCGATTGAGAAATTCTCTCGCGCGCCCGACGGTCCCACCGGCGGATTCCGCGACCAGCGTAGGGACCAGCACGTTTTCCAACACCGAGCAGTGCGGCAGCAGGTGGTGATCCTGGAAGACAAAGCCGATGCGACGATTTCGAAAGGCCGCCAACTCCGGCTCCGAAAGTTTGAAGGGATCGACGCCGTCGAGCGAAGCCTTTCCCCCGCTGGGTGTTTCGAGCGTACCGAGTATGTTCAGCAGCGTGCTCTTGCCGCAACCGGAGGGGCCGACGATCGCCGCCGCCTCGCCCGACGCCAATTGAAGCGAGACGCCATCCAGAACGTGAAGCGAGCCGCTTCGAGTGGGGTAATCCTTGGTGACGTTTTCAACGACGAGTCCGTCCGGCATGGCTGATCCATCATACAACAGAGCGATCAGGCACGCCCCGCAAAGCGGGTGATCGCGTTCCACGCCGATTCGGCCATGATTTCGGCGGTGTACAGCTCGCGAAAGCGGCGTCGGCCGTCATCGCCCAGCCTGGTGCGAAGCGCCGAATCGTCCATCAATTTCGCTATTCCGGCGGCGAGGGATTTCACGTCGCCGGGCTCATACAACAGGCCTCCGCCGGTCGCTTCGATGATCTCGGGGAATGAACCGTGGCGCGGCTGGACGGCGGGGACGCCTTGCGAAAGGGCCTCCAGGAGATAAAGCCCCTTGGCTTCACGATAAACACTCGGCACGGAGAAGAGGTGGAGCGACCGAAGAAACGCGAATTTGGCGTCGCGATCCACTTCGCCGAGATACTGGAAATGATCCCGCAGGCCCCGCCGGGCGATTTCGCGCTCAAGCGCTTCAAAATACGGCCGGTCCGAAGCGCCGAGATAACCGGCGGCCACGACCCGGCAAGCGCGGCCCTGCTCGCGCAGGATCGCCAGGGCGTCGCAGAGCAGGTGCAGCCCCTTGTCGTGGCAAACTCGGGCGAGATAGCCGATGGTGAATTCGCCGTCGGAAGACACCGGGGAATGATCGCCGGAATCCGCCCCGTCGAGATGGATGCCGAGCGGGACGTGGCGCATGCGATCGTGCGGCACGCCGAAGTGTTCCGCCGCGTAGTCGGCATAATACTTACTGACGAGCAGAAAGCCGTCCACGTCGCGGCCTGCTTCGCGGATCAGCCGGAGGACCTCCGCGCGATGCGGGGCGTTGAGTTTGTCGATGAAGATGTCCTCGCCGGTCAGCGTGCAGACGACGGTCGCGCCGAGGGCGTCCTTGATCGACTTGGCCGCGCCGACGAAGAAGGCGTCGGGAAGGTGGACCACGTCGGGGCGAAATCCCATCAGGCCGTCGATGAGCTTTTCCAGTTCGCGGCGCTGTGCGCCGTTGGGACCGCGCAGGATGGAGGCGGTCATCTCGCCCAATTCCTCGGGCTTGCTTGAACCGGCGCCGCGCATCGCCAGCTTCAACAGCGACCGCGAATCGAGGATTTTGTCGAGGAGGCGGTGGGCGTGACGAAAGAAGCCGGACTTTTGCTGCAAATAGACGTTGATCCCGCCGTAGAAGACGTCCGGCGCGCTCACGTCGGTCTCGTCCGTGCGGATCGGCGTAAAGACAGGGATCAGCACGACGTCGCGGCCCTGCCGGATCAGGGCGGAGGCGAGCGCGTTATCGCGCATGCAACTGCCGCAGTACATCCCACCCGCACCAGCGGTGAGGTACGCGATTTTCATAGGGGGTTATAGGCGACTAGCGACGATTGCGACGCCGGGTGACGTTGACTTTCATCAGGGCCAGTCCGATCGCAAAGGCCAGCATCGGGGCGAAACCGGTGACGCCGCAGACGCCCGCGCCGCAGGCCGCGTTGCCCAGGGCCGGCAACGGCGGGAACGTGGACGGATCGGCAATCTTCGTCGTCGACGTGCAGACGTAGGTGTACTTGAAAGGTTTTGACGGTTCCTGGGTGTTGGCCAGTTCGCCGTTGCCGACCCAGGTCATGCCGATGGTGCGGGCGTTGACCACTCCGCCGTTCAGGTTGCCGCTCGACTCGCTCTGGATGACGACCGGCGAGGTGAAGCCGAAGAAGCTCAGGTCATTGGTGAAGCTGATTTCGTATTCGTCGTGGGTCACGAAGTTGCCGGTGTTCTTGTCGTAGGCGCCGGACGAGGTCTTGATCTGGACGATGATGTTGCCGGTGTTGATCCCCAGGGGGAGCGTGAGCGGCTCGACAATCTGATAGTACTGGGAAAATCGCGCCGTGCCGGCGTCTTCGTCGACGTCGAGGCTCAATCGAGTCGCCACGATCTTGGACGTGGTGATGAGGTCCTGATCCGGTGTGTCGCCGAAGAACCGAAGAGTGAAATGGTTCTCAGCTTCGACATCCTCGTAACCGTGAACCGACGTCGTGGCGGCGAGTCCCCGGGACGACGTTCCGAGAATCCCGCATACCATTGCCGCGCTCAACATTATCCATCGCCGTGCCAGGGTCATATCGATGATCTCCTCTCTTAAAGCCAGGGCTCGCATCTTTCGCCCTCCACAGGGCAGAAGGATAAAGCGATCCCGGCGTATGTGCCAGAGGGCGCTTCTCAAATCCGACCAGATGAAGGACCGGCATTCTCCGAACAGGGAGCTTCCTACCGGCCAAACGTGACGCTTCGGACAGGTTCACGCCTGGTGCCGTCATTTTGCGGTGGCCGCGGCAGCCAGGCAATACAAAATGCCGTCCTCCGTCCCGATGACGATACAGCCCTCACCCACGGCCGGCGAGGCGTAGATGCCCGAGCCGGCTTCAAATCGCCAGGTCTCCTTGCCCGTCCGTAGCGTCAGGCTGTAAAGGCGTCCGTCGGTGGAGGCGACGAAAACGCGATCGCCGACGATGACCGGCGAGGCGTCAATCTTGCCCTGGGTGGGAAAGGCCCAGAGCGATTGGCCGGTGTCGGGGTCCAACGCGTGGACGATCTTGTCGCGCCCGCCGATGACGATGATTTTTTCCGTCACGGCGGCGGAAGATAGAAATGGGAATTCCTTGTCCGGGTTCTCGTACTTCCAGAGGCGCTTTCCCGCCGACCAGTTAATTCCCAGGACCTGATTGCCCATCGTGCCGACGAAGACGCGATCGCCCAACGTCGCGGCCGACGCGCCGGACGGGGAGGAGAGGGGGATCGAGCGGACGGTCGTGCCGTCGGAGAGGCGAATGACGTGCAGACTTCCGTCGCACCCGGAGATCATGGCAACGTCCTTCGTCAGCGCCGGTGTGCCATGGAGTTTGTCTTCGGTTTGCGATTTCCAAATCAGCCGGCCGTCCTTCGCGGAGAGGCAGTAGAGCGATCCGTCGTAGGAACCGAAGACCAGATGGTCGCCGGCGCAGTTGGCCGAGGACACGATCTCCCCGCCGGTCTTGAAGTGCCATTTCTCCCGGCCGGACGAGCGATCCAGGGCGTGGAAGTCGCCTTCTTCATCGCCGTAGAAAACCCAGTCCTGATGCACCGTCGGTGATGACTTGATGGCGCTTTTGGATTCGTGTTTCCAGCGAAGTTTGCCGGTGGCGAGGTCGATGGCGAACAGAATGCCGTTGTCGCAGCCGACGTAGGCCCTGCCGTCGGCGATGGTCGCGGCGGATTCGATGAGGTCGCCGGTTTCGAAGCGCCACCGCACGACCGGTTTCGCGGGAAGCTCGCAGGTCGCTACGCCGGTCAGTTGCGGATTGCCGCGAAAGATCGGCCAATCGGCTCCGGCGTGCTGCGACGTCGGATCGGCCGACAGGATGGAGAGAATAACGCCGAGAAGCGAATGGATCATATCTCACGCCGGTTTGAAACGGAGCACCATCGCCGCGCCGGCGGCGGCCAGGCCGATGCCGAGATAAAACATGGCGGACGGCGGGCTTTTGGGCTTGTCCCAGATCATGGTGATGATCACGTTGACGATCGGCGCGCCGGCGAACACCAGCGGGGCGACGTAGATCGGCTTGCCGCCGGTCTTGAGGGCGAAGATCACACCCAGCGCGCCCAGCGCGCCAAAGACGCCGGCCAGCGTGGACATCGACATTCCCTTGACCGGGAATTTCGCCGGCTCCTGACCGGTGTAGATCAATACCAACGGCACCAGCACGGCGACGAGGAAGTACGCGAGCCCGACAAAGAGAAACGCGCGAAGCGGTCCCTTTTCAAAGCCGAGCTGACCGTGGTGGATGGTTGGGACATAGGCGCCCCAGGAGAGGAAGGCCAGAATAACGAAGAGGTACGGCAGAAATTGTTTCATGGTGGTCTCCAGGAATTACGAATGACGAATTACGAATAGAGACACCGTGCGGCGTTCTGCGCTTTCCTCATTCGTCATTCGTCATTTTCCATTTTCTATTTTCGAGCGGATTTCCGGCGGGATCATTGTCGATTCAAAAACGCCGCCTTTGCTCATCTTGCAACACACGGCCTTGGTGCGCCCGCGGGCGAGCCGTTGTTCGCCCTTCGAGAAGATCACTTCGTAGGTCAGGGATTTGTCGCTCAGGCTCACGATCTCCAGGCGCATTTCGATTTGATCCTCGAAGCGGGCCGGGGCGAAGTACTCGCAAGAGACGTGGACGCGCGGCCAACTGATCGTGTCGCCGCCGTGCCCCTGGACGACGGACATGTCCACCGAGCGGAAGAAGCCGTGCTCGATCTCCTCCATCCAGCGGAAGTAGTTGGAGAAGTGCATGACGCCGGCGAGGTCGGTCTCGGCGAACGTCACGCGGCGGGTCATCTTGAATTCGACGGGCATACTATTTCGACCCGTGAAACTTCTGTATCGTCGCCGGCGAGGGCGGACTTGTAATGAGCGAGACCAAGACCAGCGCCACCGCCGCCGCCGCCATGTTGATCGTCACGGGCATGACGCCGAAAACGGTCGGTTCATCCTCGCCGACCGCATGCGACTTGAAATAGAGCCACAGACCGGTGCCGAGGGCCGCGAGGATGCAGGCGTAGGCCCCCGCCTTGGTGACGCGCTTCCAATAGAGCGCGGCGAAGACGAGCGGCGACAGGCTCGCGAAGCCCGTGAAGCACCAAATGCCCAGGCGAAAGATACTCGTGCCCCGGGCGTAAAGCGACAGGGCATAGGTGGCCACGACGATGCCGATGATGAAGGCCCGGCCCATGAAGACCACGGTCTTGTCACTCACGTGGCGACGGCCGTAGTGGAGAACAATGTCGTTGGTGAAGATGCTGCCGAGCACGAGGAACTGCGAATCGAGGGTGGACATGATCGCGGCGAGGACGCCGGCGACCATCAGCCCGCCCACCAGCGGCGGGGCGAGCTTGCGAACCATGATCGGCAGGACGGCGTTCGCATCGGGCAGATTCGGCGGGATGATGGAGCTGCCATCGGGCATCACGGCCGACGTCGCCCAAATCCCGATGAGCACGCAGGGCAGCCAGGTCAACATCATCAGGATCGGATGCGCGACGACCGTCAGCTTGAAGGCCCGGGCGGACTTCGCGGTCAACCAGTGCTGAAACAAGTGCGGGAACATGGCCACGCTGAAGGGGATCAGCAGATAGTTAAAGAAGATGGTCGGCGGAATCGCCTTGGGTTCGCGCGGTTTGATCTTGGATTCGCCTGATTTGAAGGCGGCGAGTTGTTGTTCGTAGTTGGCCTTGTCCGCAGCATTGGCGTCGAGCTTGAGGTGGGCGGGATTGTATTCGATGACTTGCCGGGTCGCCGCGACCGGCCCGCCGAGCTTATGGGCCACGACAAAAAACGTCACGACGCCCAGCGAGACGAAGACCAGCGTTTGAAAGGTATTGGCCCAGGCCGCCGCACGGACGCCGCCGGTCAGGACGTAGGTCAGGGTGACGACACAAACGATGATGCCGCCCAACCAAAATGGAATACCGCCCTTCGTGCTCGCGAAAAAGACCGGGAATGCTCCGGCGGTGATGTTCTCGATGGCGGTGGATGCCCCGATCACGCCCATCAGCAGATAGGGAACCGAGAGTCCCACCAGCGCCGGGAACAGGATCAATCCGAGCTTGTCGGATTCAAATCGGTCGCGAAAAAACTGAATCTGTGTTCCGTAGCCGTAGCGCTTTCCGAAGGACCACAACTTGATCGCCACGAAGAAAAAGCAGATCGAATGGAAGATGCCGGACCAGGAGACCATCTGGCCGTACACGCCGATGCCGCTGACGAAGGCCTCTCGGCTGCTGCCGATGATGGCGAACGAGGTCATGGTCGCGCCGAAGACGGACATCAACAGAACAAACGGCCCGATCGCGTGCGAAGCGACGAAGAAATCCAATGAGGTACCGCGAAAGACGCGCGTGCTGAGCAACCCAACGGCGAGAAGGGCCGTGAGGTAGATCGCAATGATGAGGACCGCCTGTTGTCCGCCGTTCATTCCGTGGTCCTTTGGTTAATGTCCCGCACGATTCGAAGGCTCGACGGGGCCGGATTCATCAAGCACGTCAACGTCCTTCGGCCAGCAATAGGTGACCATGAACCACGAGAGCGCGCCGGCGGCGAGGGAGATGCCGACGTGCCAGGCCAGTCCGATCGGGATGAATCCGAAGACGAGCGGCTCGTGGGTATGCCAATTCCAGAAATCCTGGTGGAGTACGATCAGCAAAACAACAATTGCGATAGCGACTTTTTTCATCACGCCCGCATTCGATATTTCCAGCCGAGCCCGCCCGGCAACGACACCTTTTCGTACATGCTATCAGAAAACCGCGGCAGGTCATCTGCCCGTTCCACCCGGCTCTCGACCGGTCCGGAATCGCCGCGCCAAGTTCCGTTTGCATCGATGAATCCGCCTTGAGCGTGCGGCGAAAATCCTTGAATTTCGGGGCTCCAACCACTACGATGCGCATTAAGTTCGATTTTCACCTCACCGTCAGAGAGATCGTCATTAGGAGGGAAGCCATGATAGTGCGAAATCGAAGCCATCGAGCGATTGCGTTGTGCACCTTCACCCTTGTAATGGGCGTTTCCGCCGTCCAGGGCGCCGAGAGATTTGATTACGGTTTCGTATTCTGGTCACCCAACGATAAGGATGAACGGCTCCCCTGGGCGAAAGTCCTGACCCAGATGAAAGACAATCTCGGTCGGGCCAAGCAAGTCAACTATTTCCTGGACACGTGTTACGCGGGCCAGGCGATTTCGCAAAGCGATCCGGATAACGGTGGAATCGACTTGGGCATGCCCTATACCATGTCCGTCTCCACAACGGCGACCAAAAAAATGAGCTTTGACGGCGACGTTCCGGACTTGAACCCGCCGAGGCGGCTCAAAGTCGGCAATACTTATTATTATTCATTCAACGATTACTTGACCAAGCGATTGAAGGATAAGGATCCGGTCCCGTCGGTCAAACAACTTTTCGACGCCGCCAAGGTAGACGTCCTTGCCGATACGGGCATCGGCGCCGGAAGAGTGCCGCAGTTCATGAAGCGAGGCAGCGGAAATGAAAACCTCAAGATCAAGGGTGACGGCGACAAGTCACGGACGCTGCTGTTCGGCGGGGACATGGAGGAAATGTACGATCCCTCGCACGACGAATCTTATCGTGCCCTCAACGCCTATTCCTTCGATTCACAAGTGATGTACCGACACAGCGACGAGGACACGTCGCGAGACCCGCCCATTCAGGGCAAGGGAACCTGGAGCAACTTTGGGACCTCCCTCACCAATCTGAAGACCCAATTGGCGGCGGGCAATGCCGGAACACAGGTCGTAAACATCTTTCAGGTCGGTCACGGCTATCGCAAGGCCCTCAATGACAACCGACGACAAAACTTGAGTCTCGATGAACTGGGTGGGCCGGGACAGGGCTACGAAATCACCGGAACCGGTTCGCCCTCCGGAGACCAGCTCAACATCCCGATGGACATGGATTTCTGGAACACGCTGAAAGCCGGGCTTTTTCCGCCGCCGATCGATGAACCTGACTTGACGCGCATGGGAGAGCCGCAGTTCGACTTGGCCTATTCCGCGCATGCTCTCAATGATGAGTTCTCGATCTCGATCGGCGGTGTCTCTCTGGGAACGTTTACGCTCCCCGAGGATTCGCCTTCGGGCACGCTTGTTGTTCCGCTCGACGATTCATTCCTTTCACAACTCATTGCCGTAAACGACGGGGCGACCTCTTTGACCATCCAATTCAATCTATCGATGGGCGACACGATTCAGTTAGGTCTGCTCGACGATTTGCTCTCGGATCCCAGCTATGCGTCCACGACGTATGGCACCGGAATTTCCACCGTCGTTGCCGGCCGAGGCGTCCCCGAGCCCGCCACAGCGGGACTGATGATAGGGGCAATCCTTGCGGCCGTTCGGTCCCGGCGCCGTCGGCGATGATCCGATGTCCTAACGAACCCCATTTGCGGATTCCAGTCGGATCGGATCGGGCAACGCCACTTGTCGGTTTAGCGCCTCGAAAACTTCGCCCAGATCGTCCTCGAAGACGTCGCCGATGAGGATTCGCGTGATGGGGTCCCTGAATTGGGGATAGTCTCGAACAAATCGGCCCATCCGGAAGTTCGGATCGTAATAGGCATAGACAAACTGGCGAATGCGCTGCATCCCCTCGGCCAGCCGCGCGCCGTCCCGGCCCAGCCGCGCGGCGGAAACGTCCCCGGCGACCAGCGCGTCGTGGATGGCGTCGGCGGCATACTCGGCGCTCTTGAGCGCGAGCATGACGCCCGACGAATACAGCGGGTCGAGAAAGCCGAAGGCGTCGCCGATGAGAATCCAGCCGTCGCCGGCGAATCGTTTCGAACGGTAGGAAAAGTCGGCCGTGGTGTAGATCTGCGCGACGCGCTCCGCGCCGGCCATCCGCCGCGCCACGCCGGGGCAATTGGCGATTTCTTCATCGAGGATCGCGCCGGGATCATCGCCGCGGCCGTTGTACAGATGGCTCGGCGGCGCGACGACGCCGACACTGGTGACGCCGTTGGACAGCGGAATAAACCAAAACCAGCCGCCGCCCTGGGACGTGGCGATGACCAGCGTTGCGCCGGCGTTTCGGCCGGTATCTCGCAGGGCGCCCTTGTAATATGAATAAATCGCGGCGTTCTTGAGCTTCTCGTCGCCATAACGGAGCTTGAGTTGCCGGGAGAGCAGCCCGGCCTGCCCCGAGGCGTCGATGACGACGCGGGCGCAAATTTCCCGCGGCTCGCCGCCGATCACCGCGCGAACGCCGACCGCGCGGTCGCCTTTGAAGATCACTTCGCGAACGGCGGTTTGCTCCATCACTTCCGCGCCGTGTTCGCGGGCATTATCCATGAGCATCTGATCGAATCGGGATCGCTCGACCTGCCAGGTGTAGGACCACTCGCCGGGATCGCGGTCGGGAAAAAAGAAGGGGGCGGAATCCTTGCCGCTGGCCGTGACGAACTGCACGCTCTCCTTGACCACGAAATCGGATTTTTTCATCTTGTCGAGGACGCCGATCCGCTTCAACGTCCAATAGGTGTGGGGAATCAGCGATTCGCCGATGTGATGGCGGGGAAACTTCGATCGCTCGAGGACGAGAACCGAATGGCCGTGGTCCGCAAGCAGCGTCGCCGCGGTCGATCCGGAAGGGCCGCCGCCGATGATCACGCAGTCGTAGCTATCCTTCATTCGACTTTCGCCCGCTCGTCGTAGACGATTTCCAAAAGTTCGATGGCCGGTTGCTCGTCGCAGTAAATCGTGCCCAGTCGGCCGTACGCTTCCCGGGGCCTTGCGTCGCCAAAGTCCGCCAGCAGCCGGCATCCGTCTGAAAAGCGATAGTACCACTTCGGTTCGATTCGTCGAAGGACGTTGGCCTGGATGAGCACGTCCCCCAGCGGCGTGCGTCGTTCGAGGATCGCCGCGCGGACCGCGTCGCTTGTAAAGCCGAGATCGATCCGAACGATCCCGACTTCCACGATGCGGTCGGCGCTGCCTGCGCTGAGCGTGATTCGGCGTTGATAATAATCGCCGTCTTTCTCGCTGGAGAGGACTCGCAACTCGACCTCGCCGGCGAAGTGATCGCGCAGGCGCAGCGTCATGTGCTGATCGTGGACGAGGAGCCGCCGGTACACATCGGGAAGGGCGGCCGGTAGGACCGGTGCGAACTGCTTGCCAAGGGCATCGAGCCCGAGCATCTCTGCGCAAAACGTGGTCAGTGCCTGGCGGGGATCATCAAGGGCGTTCAGTTTGATCGGCACGATACTCTAGGTGTAACGAATATTCCGGTAGGGGTTTTCAAAAAAGCGGGGCAAAATCGCATCGGCGCGGAGCAGTCCGTCCGGGGTCAGGCGTATTTCGCCGTCGGCGACGGTGGCATACCCCTCCTTTTCAATGGAGGACCACGCCGCGGCGAATTCGTCGCGGATGTCGAGGTCGAACTTCTTTTGGAAATAACCCGGGTCGATCCGGCCGGTTTTGAGCTGGAGGATCATCTCCCGGATGGCCAGAGACGGGGGCGGCACGGGAAATGCCCGGGCGATTGGCAGCTCTCCCCGTTCGACCGCGGCGATGTAATCGCCCCATTGGTCAACATTCTGATAATGAACGCCGCCGAAATGGGAGAACGACGCGACGCCGGTGCCGATCATGTCCGCCCCGTGCCAGAGCGAGTCGCGATAGACGAAGCCCGCGTGGGTCGATGGCTTTACCAGCGTGTAGGCGCTGGAGACGCGATAGCCGGCGGCCATGAATTTCTCGAAGGCGTGCCGAACCCATGCCCGCTTGGTCGTCCAATCGGCCACCGGTGGCGCGGTCCCGGCCTCGGTCGATTCGCGCGAGAAGACGGCGTTGAACGGCAGTTCCATTTGATAAATCGTGAGACTGTCCGGTGACAGCGCGAGGGCCTGATCGACGGTCCGCCGCCACTTGTCGTCCGTGTCGCCGACCATCCCGGCGATGAGGTCGATGTTGATCTGCTTGAAGCCGACGTTTTTCGCCCATTCGTAAGAGCGGAAGACCTCCGGCGATTTGTGCGCGCGGCCGTTGATCGAAAGGACCTCGTCATCAAAGTGTTCGATGCCCAGCGAGAGGCGTGTCACGCCGATGCGCTTGATCGTTTCCAGCTTGCTCTCTTTAAGCGTGCCGGGCTCGCATTCGAAGGTGACCTCACGGGCCGCGTCCCAGTTCCAGTGTTTGCGGATGCGATCGATCAGGCGGAGCAGTTGCTCATTGCTCAGGAACGACGGCGTGCCGCCGCCGAAATAGACGAATTCGAATTGACGACCGGCGAGCGCCTTGCGCTCGGCGTAGAGGGCAATCTCCTTGGCGAGGGAATCCGTGTAATCGTCGACCTCGTCGGCATTCTTGTCGGTATAGACACGAAAGTAGCAGAACTTGCAGCGCTTCCGGCAGAAGGGGATGTGGAGATAAAGCCCGACGGGCCGGCCGACCGCTTCGCCATGGGCGGCCGCATTCAACGCCGCGATCGCCGAGGGGATGTGTTCGGGCTGCCAGACCGAGAAGGGGGGGTAGTTGGCGACGAAGTAGCTGCCCACTTCGGTCGGTTCGGGGGTCTTTACTTGCGGCAGTTCAATCATGTACTTTCCCGATGCCAATCCAATCCGTCGATTCCGCGATGTAAGGCCCGATCAATCCAAAGTTTAACACGATGGCCGGCGTCACACCAATTCGTACCAAAACGGCGACCTGCCCGAATATTTCCTCGTTCGGGGATAATAGCGTCTGTAGGATCGCTCCGCAGAGTGAGAGAAGCGGTCCGCGCTTTCGATCTTCCAAGAGGAACCACAACTAAAGGAGTCGTGCTCATGATCGCTTCCCCCCGAACGATTCATTTGCGTCTTCGGCCCCTGATCGCCTCATTAAGCATCGCCTTCGCGGCATTCCTCGTGACCGGCTGCGGAACGCCGTTCAAGAGTCAGGAGCGGCTCACGCTGACCGCGCCGGCCAACGGCAATCAATTGATTCTCGACAACAGTGTCGGAGATGTCGTGGTGCGGGCGGACCCCGCCGCCAAGGAGGTCTCGGCCGTCGTCACCAAGATCGGCAAGGGCTCGTCTGAAAACGAGGCGAACAAGGCGCTCGAACAGATCAAGGTCAGCCTGGCAACGGAGGGCGCCAATGGACCGATTCGCGCCCAGGCGCACCAGCCGAACACGACGGCCTTTCGCAACTACGAAGTGTGCTGGCAGGTGACCGCGCCGCCGGGACTCAAAGTCAACGTCACGAACGACGTGGGAAATATCTGCGTGCATGGCATCCGCGGCGACGTGACGTTGAAGAACGACGTCGGCAACTCGACGGTCTGTTGCGACCCCGCCGGGAACAGCGCGGTCTCCATCGAGAACGGCGTCGGCGACATTCGCGTTTCTGATTCCAAAAACGGTTTGAAGGCGACGACCGACGTGGGAAACATCCAGGCGTCGGCCGGCGGCAGCGTGGACCTTCGCAGTAACGTCGGAAACGTGAACCTGCGGTTGCGGCAGAAGTGCGACAAGGGCGTCAAGCTCACCACCGACGTCGGCAACGTCAGCCTCCAGATCGCCACGAATCAACAGGGGAAGCTCTCGGCGAATACCGATGTCGGCTCCGTCTACCTGAATTTGGACGGGCTGAAGCTGCGCGAGTTTCGCCATCGAGATCATTATGCCAGCGCGACGCTGGGCGACGCCTCCGATCCGGCGATCGATCTGTCGGCGGACGTCGGGAATGTCGTGATTAAGACCTACCCCGCCGATGCACCGGGCGCGAAAACCGACGCCACGTTGAGCGACGTGCCGTAAGGATTTCATCAGCGCCGGTCGGTCGCCCATTGATTTCCGATTGGGTCTCGGTCAAAATCGCCCTGCGCCGTTTTTCATGGCAGGGCCCGACCGATCGACCGGCAGTTGTTTTTTGACGACCTCCAGGCGGCTTCGCCATCGTCGCCGTCTCTCAGACCACCGGCGCCGCTGTTGCCGCTGGCCATCGGCCTTCTCGTCGGCATCGCCGCCGACAACGTCCTGCCATTTCCCGTGCTCTTGTCGATCGGACTCTTCGCGCTCGGCGTCGCGCTTTATTTTGGATGCAGAAATAGCGAGCGAGTCGGCTTTGCCGCGCTGGTCGTCATGGCAGCGGGACTGGGAACTTTGCGGCACGCCATCGCCGATCGCTGGATGGCGGGCGATCACGTTGTTCGCTATGTGCCGGACGAGCCGATCCTCGTCCGTCTTTCCGGCGAGATTCTGACTCCACCGGAAATCGCCGAAACGAAACCGGACGCCGTTTTGGCGTATGAGATCGGCCCGAAGACACGATTTGTCATCGAGACGAAAACGATGGACGGAAAGAACGGCCCGATCGGCGTCAGTGGCCGCGTCGCCGTGACGGTCAAATCGCCGATCCTGACGCTGCACACGGGCGACGCCGTCGAGATGACCGGCTGGCTGCATCGACCGCTCGGACCGCGAAACCCCGGCGAGTACGATTGGGCCTTGCGCCAGCATCGCCGCGGCATACTCGCCTTGTTTTTCTGCGACCACGGCGAATCCGTGCGGATCGTCGCCAAGGCCGCGTCGATCGGTTGGCGGGGTTGGCTGACGACTGCCCGCAACCGCCTCCGAGGCTACGTGATCGATGCCGCGTTTGCAGGGGATGATCCCGGCGCCGGGGTGATCTCGGCGATGGTCCTCGCCCAGCGCAGCGACGTATC
This sequence comes from uncultured Planctomycetaceae bacterium, assembly GCA_964414585.1. Classification (GTDB taxonomy): domain Bacteria; phylum Planctomycetota; class Phycisphaerae; order UBA1845; family UTPLA1; genus DATEMU01. The sequence continues at coordinate 45,758 of CAYPXR010000094.1, read as the reverse complement.
TCGCGAGACGAATGAAGCCTTTATCCGCACCGGCAACGCGCATCTCCTCGCGGCCAGCGGGATGAATGTTGCCTGGCTGGTCGCCGTCGGTTGGTTTGTCCTGCGGCTGTTTGGCGCGCACTACCGAGTCTCCGCGCTGGTCGTCGCCGCCCTCATCTTGTCTTATTGTCTGATCGCCGAACCGCAGCCCTCGATCCTCCGCGCCGGAATCGGCGGGCTCTTGTGGTGTCTCTGTATCTTTCTTCGCGGGCGGACCCATCCGCTCAACTGGCTCGCCTGTGCCGCGGTCGTGCTGCTGATGATCGATCCGATGGAGGCCTTTCGTCCGGGTTTTCAATACAGCTTCCTCGCCGTGCTCAGCCTGCTTTACTTCTGCCCGCACGTGGCCCGGTGGTTCGCGGTGGTCTGCCTGCAAATCAACCCGCGCGTGGCCCGGGAACTCGACCGTTCGCTTTTTGCGGCCACGTTGACGGAATCGACAACACGACTCTCCATCGTCGATCGGCTCGTCATCTGGCTTCTCACGCTCTTTGCCATGTCCATCTCCGCCTGGTTCGTGACTTCGCCGCTTTCATGCTACATCTTCAACAACTTCAACCCGCTCGGGGCGGTGAGTACCTTCTTTGTCACGTTTCTGGCCCTTCCGGTCACCTGGATCGGTTACGTGGCAGCCCTACTTGGCTCGCTGTTTCCCTCCGCCGGCGCGCTGTTCGGCCCGATCCTTGGCGTCATGACACACGCCATGCTGGGCTTGGTGAATTGGCTGGCCCGCCTGCCCGGCATGTACGTCAACGGTCGTCAACCGTCCACGGCCTGGCTCATCGCGGTCTATGCCGTGCTCGGGCTTCGCATTTACCGACCAGCGGCGAAAGACAAGAACGACCAGGCAATCACCAATCAAAATGAAGAATCTCACCCTTGGAAGGATCGATTGCGCCGGCATGGCTTCACGGTCGCGGCGATGGTCCTGCTGGCCTGGTGGCTCATTCCGCCCCGCTGGGTGATTCACGATCGCCACGCCTTGAAGGTCTGGATGCTTGCGGTCGGCGACGGCACCGGCACGGTCATCGAACTGCCCAACGGCAAAACGATCCTTTACGACTTCGGCACGCGCTCGGCCTTTGATGCCGGACCGCTGGCCACGTCGTTTCTCAAATACCGCGGGATCGATCGAATCGACGCCGTCTTCGTCTCGCACACCGACTTTGATCACTATGGCGGGATCGAAACGATCGCCAAGACGATTCCGATCGGCCGCGTCATTCTCAATGACCATTTCGAACGCTTTGCCCCCGAGAAGTCGGGCCCCTGGAAGTTTCTCGATGCGCTGCGCAAGATAGGGACTCCCATCGACACCTGGAGCGGTCCCCAGGTTTTGGAGGACACCGGCGATGTGCGAATCGAATCGATCTGGCCGCCGCCCGCCAAGGATCGCCGGCTGGGGTCGGCCAACGAGATATCGACCGTGTTGCGGCTCTCCTATGAGGGCCGGTCGATCCTGCTCACCGGCGACATCACCGAGGCAGCCCTGGCCACGCTGGTCGCCGATGATGCCAACGCCCTCAAGGCCGACGGCCTGGCCTTGCCCCATCACGGAAGCGTGGTCCACAATACCGCAGCGTTCATTAAAGCCGTCGATCCGCAGATTGCCGTCCGGTCCAGCGGCCAGCGTCGCACTTTGACAAAGAACCACATTGAACAGTTGGTCGGTCCGCGAACGTACTTCAATACCGCCGACGACGGGTGCATCCTGCTGACCATCCGCGAGGGGACCCTCACCGCCGAGGCCGTCACCCGGTCAAGCCAGAGCCGATAACCGTTGCCACTTGCAGATTGCAGGCGGCTTCCCTAAGATAATTCAGATACAACTGCTCGCGAGGGGCGCGGGTCGCCACGGCGACTCGACAAGGCGAGATGGCTGGCGGCACTGTGCGGCCTTTTCCGCCGAATCGGGTCCTTCGAATTGTCGACATCGCGGTCGCCCTGCCGAAAGTTGGGACGGCGTCGATGATCGCGCAAACTGCCAATACCGGTCTAACTTGCAACGTCCTGGTGCTCAACCAGCACTACCTGGCCGTGCGCGTCGTGAACGTGAAGCGGGCCTTCAGTCTGCTCTTTCGCGAGCTGGCCGAGGTCGTGCACATCGACCAGGGCAAGTACACGTCGTACGACTTTTCCGAGTGGTGCGAGCTTTCGGAACTGGCCCGCGAGTTCGAGCCGGACGCGCACGACTGGATTCGCACCGTCCGCTTCGACATCGCCGTGCCGCGGATCATCCGCCTGGCGTTTTACGACCGGCTGCCGAAGCAACAGGTCAAGTTCAACCGGCGCAACCTGTATGCCCGCGACGGCAACAAGTGCCAGTACTGCGGCAAGAAGTATTCGACGAGCGAGTTGTCGCTGGACCACGTCATTCCGCGTAGCCTGGGCGGCAAGACGACGTGGGAGAACATCGTCTGCGCCTGTTTGAAGTGCAACATCAAGAAGGGCGGCCGCACGCCGGAGCAGGCCCACATGCACCTCATCACGCCGCCGAAGAAGCCGCGCCGCAACCCCGTCATCACCGTCAAGCTGGCCGACGGCCGCTACGCGAGCTGGAAGGCCTTCCTCGACAACGCTTACTGGTCAGTGGAACTCAAGTAACAAAGGACTTGAAGGCCCGAAGCCCTCGGTCTAGGCTGCGCAGGTCTGCGCACGCCGAATGTGTTTGACAAGATACACCAGCCGTCCGCCCCGCAGGTAGCGCACGTCGTCAAAGAGGGATCGCATCAGCAGCACGCCGCGGCCGTTGGGCCGTGCGAGCGCCTCCTCCGTCGTCGCATCGGGAATGTCATTCGGATTGAAGCCCGGCCCCTGGTCACTCACCTCGAGTTCGACGCGGCAGCGGTCAAAGCGGTAACACACCGTGATTCGCTTGGCCGGGTCGCCTTGATTCCCGTGATGAAAGGCGTTGGCGACGGCCTCCGAAAAACCCATCGCGACGGCGGAGGTGGTGTCGGCGTCGTATCCCTGGTGTTGCAAGTCGTGCAGGAACAAGTCCTGCAGCTTCTTGATGGCCGCCAGATCACTCGCAATCTGATGCATGGATTCAACTCGTCGCGTTTCCATGGGTCGTGCTCCCTTTCAGGCCCGCCGGTCCAATTTGAAGCCCAAGGGGAACGCGACAATTTTCCCTATTGTCCGCGATCTGCAGATTTGAGTGCGTTCGAAAGGCCGCTGGGAGGGTCCCAAAGGGGGATGGAACCCTAGTCGATGACGATCGTCGTCGGATCGAACGTCGGTTTGGGGTACTGCGGGTCCATTTCCTCCAGCGTCTCCGTCAGTATGCGGGCGACCAGCAGATTGCGGTACCAGTGCGTCTCCGCAGGGATGACATACCAGGGCGCATTCTTCGTCGAGCACCGTTCGAGGACCTCCTCGTAGGCGCGCTGGAAGTCCTTCCATCGCTTGCGGTCTTCCAGGTCCCCGGGATTGAACTTCCAGTGCTTGGCGGGAAGGTCCAGTCGCCGTTGCAGGCGCTCCTTCTGGTAATCCTTGGAAATGTGCAGGAAGAACTTGACGATACGCGTGCCTTCGTCGTGCAGCATCTCCTCAAAATGATTGATGTGATCGTATCGCTGCTTCCACCGCTTCTCCGGGGCGAGGCCCTTCACGCGCACGACCAGCACGTCTTCGTAATGTGATCGGTTAAATACGGTGATGTGCCCGAAGCCCGGCGTATTCTCATGAACCCGCCAGAGAAAATCGTGCCGGCGCTCCGTGTCGTTCGGCGGTTTGAAGGCCATCACGCGGACGCCGAACGGATGAAGCGGCGTCAGGACCGTACGGATCGTGCTGTCCTTGCCGCCGGTGTCCATCGCCTGAAAGATGACGAGCAGGGCCTGACCGGCCTCGGCGTACAGCCGCGACTGAAGCTCCGTCATGCGTTCCTGGAGCTTCGCCAATTCGCTCCGGCCTTCATCCTCCTTGAGGCCGCCGTCGTCCTCGGTGGCGAAGTCTTTCAGGTCCACCTTCGAGCCGGGTTTGATGCGATAGTCTTTTACGTCGCTCATCGATGATATCTCGCGCGATGTACGTTCTAAAGCCCGGGGCAAGCTTTCCCCGGGCTTTCTCTTGAATGGCAACACATCTTACTGAATAGGAAAGAAGTCGAACACTACGGATCGCGTATCGCATTGGGTATCTGCGAATCCGGCAGTCGCGTGTAGGTGATCGCCTGGCCCGCCAGGAGGCCACTCAGGGTGGTGTAGTCGCTCGACATCGTCGCGTTCTCGAATCCGGTCAGGACGCCCTGCGTCACGGCCTTGAAATTAAATATGTTTCCTGAACGGAGAGGGTTATCCGCCTGCGCCGGGGTCATGGGCTGCCCGGTCGCGCCGCGAATGGAATGGTTGTTGTAGGCGATGTACCAGTTGCCGTCGCCGCCGCCGCGCTGGTCGTAAAAGATCGCGCCGATGATCTCGCCGTGCGAACCAAAGCGCAATACGGTTTGCCCGGCGAAGGTTTGCGTGCTCCACACGCCGAAGAGCAGCCCGGTGGTCGTATCCTTTTCCAATTTGAACGCCACGTTCTGCGTGACGGGATGGCAACTGTTCTCCTGCGCCGCGACGGTGACGGTCTTGGAGGCCGGCAGGTAGCCGAGCGCGGCGACTTGAATGTTAAAGGTTCCGAGCGTGTCCTGGGCGATCACCACGGCGTTGCAATCGCCCTGGCAGCTTCCGCCATAGGTGAAGCCGTTGTTGACGTTGAACGCAATCGTCGCCGCCGGGATGGTCTGAGAGGCGGCGTCCGTCAGGTTCAGGATGACGGAGGCGACCGGCGTCCCCGGACAATTGGTGCCTCCCAGATTTCCCAATTGGCCGCACTGACCCGTGGTCCCAAGGGCCGAGAAAATCAGTGCGATCACCAGAAGGGCTTTGGCGGAAGTTTGGCGTGTCACAGACAACCTTAGGCACGCCGAGAGGCCGAATCAACTCGTTCAAAGGCCGTCCCCGGCGGGGATATTTGCGTTCTCCGTTTTTCCATCTTCGGGCCATCTCAACACTTGCGCGAATACGTGTTGCAAGAATCGAGAATTATGGGGAGCGCGGAGCAAGATTGAAGGGTGCGGTGCAATCGGGGGCTAATACGGCCGCCGGGCCGCAGGGAGGACCTTACGATGAAGCATGGGATTCTGTTGTTGTCGCCGATCGTTCTGTCGGCCGGGTGCGCCAATCTCTTCAACCAACATGCGCAAATGATGGACGCCATGCGCGGCGTCATGAACGACACCGCCGCGCGGCTCGGCGAATCCGGAACCGGTCAGATCCAGGCCGGCGGTCACGTCATCAACCCCGGCATTCGCGTGACCGGCGGCGTTGAGTATTACGCGACGGCGAGTTATGTCGGTCTCGCCGGGCAAGTGCAGGCGGCGATGACGGGAAAGCTCGATCGACCGGTTTCGACGGACGTGGAGGCACGGGCGTCGGCGATCTGGCGGAACACGAGTCTTTCGGACGCTGAAAAACTCCGGCTCCTGAAAGAACTCCTCGAAAGCCCGGCGGCGAATTTAGCCGACGCGGCGCCGTCGGAGCCCGCGAAATGAAGCGGCTGATTGGACCCGTCTTGATCTGCCTAGGTGCGTCTTGTGTCTCACCCGGCGCTCGCGCCGGGCGAGACTCGGATGCGAGCATCTCCGGCCTCCGCGCGGACGTGAATGAATTGAACGCCGCGCTGGTGCAACTCAAGTCGGATGTTCACGCCGGCCACGACGTGAACACGAACGACAAATGGACGCTGCGACTGCTCGGGCTCGGAGTCCTATTGCTCGGCTTGTCGTACCCGATCGGCAAGTTCGTGTGGCTGGCGACGGGGGCGGTCCAGCGCAAAGCGCGCTGGATGGTGCTGTCGGCGTCGCGAGCACGGACGGATGAGATTCGCTCGACATAGTAGTCGCCGCCGACAACGATCGGATATGTTGACGACCAACAGGGCGTCACGGGCACGGACAATCGACGCGCAATTCGATTTCTCCGCGGTTCACGTCGTCATAAGACGCGACCTGAATCAAATAGGTGTTGCCGATGGAGAGTCCGGTGACGCAAACATATGACAAATATCCGCAATTGTCATCGCTGCAAGCGATTTCCGTCAGCGCCCCGCATGAACCATCGTAAACGGCCAGGAGCGTGTCGTGAACTTGTCCAGTGGTGTCGCAGGTGTGAATCTGCGCCGACGTGTCGGTGGCGGTAAACTGATACCAGACCGTGCCGACGCCCTGATCCGGCGCGTTGAAATGGCAGCTAAACGGCGGATCACCGGGATCGGTCGTCGCCGTCAGATTATTCACGACGGCCGAGGAACCGCAGGCGATGGTCGTCGCGCTGGCACAATCATCATTCGGGGGCGGGGCAATGCACATGGACTCGGCGATCGAGAAGTTGTACCGGCTTCCACAATCGACTTGCTCAGCAAAGGCTGGGGCAACCACAAACCAATAGGTTGCATCCGTCGGCACGCAGGCCGTCATCGTCACGGGCTCGCAAGGATGACCGAACGCATATGCGATGGTCAACAGCCCCGGACCGCAAGGGTCGATGCCCGGATCGGGCGCGAGGATGAAGAACTCCGCAGGGAATTCGGACTCAATCGTCCAGGTGAAACCCTTTTGGTCCTGCCCGCGTAAGGGCATCGGCGGAACGACCAGTTCGTACCAATCCGTGTCGCGGGTTTGAGTGGCTTCGTTGTATGCGGCCGACCCGCAGACCTGGACTGGACAGGGGATGGTCATGAAGATCGGCGGCGTGGAGTTGCAGCCGCCGTTGGTGAAATCGTCGGCCAGACCATTCGGGTCCAAGCCGCAATCGGCTTCATTTTCCTGGAACTTCCCAGGATCACAGGTCACCGTACAAGGTGGGTTGCAAGGCACTCCCTGGGGGCCGACGGCAAAGACTTGTGCGATAAACGGATCGAGATCGCGGCCGTCATCCATTCCGCTAGAATCGAGATCGGCGCAAGGGTCGTAAATGTCATTGAGCAATGAATCGACCATCAACGGAATGTCCAGGACATCGAGCCAGAGATCGCCGTTAACGTCGCCGGGACAGTTGCAAATGTCGCAGATATCTACTCCCCTACCGGTGCATGCGGGCACCGCCCACCAAGCAACGCCGTAATGTTGAGCTCCGCCAAGAGGACTTAGTCCGGCCTGAAACACCCAAAACTCATATTCCCCATCGTTTGGGATCTTGAAGAAAATATGCTCGACGCTGTCGACTTCGCTCCTTGAAGACCAGATTTTGTCGTCCTTTGACGCCGCCCCTTTGGGTAAGAGATACAGGTCCATGTCGGTCAGACCGCGGGACGTGAAATCGTCCCCGGTGTCATAAAAGCCGTTCGAATTTGCATCCGTAGTCAACTCAACGACCCGGTCCCAGGCCAAGGTAATTGAAACATAAGAATCTTGTTTGAGCGGTTTGTTGAAAACGTACTTGATCTTGTCGTTTGCTTCATTTGTGACCCCATCGTCCCAGCCGATCAGTGGAATGTTGGCAGTAGAAAGCGAGTCGTATTCGCCCGGTTCAAATTGGATTTTGGCGCGTTTTGCGTTGAGCTGGCCTGTTCCCAGTTCGTCGTCCAAGGGAATTTTTTCCTTCGTATAGGCGTCGGAGGCCAACCAATCCGCGCCACCAGTATCCAGAATGGTTTTTTCCATCCCTAACAACAGCCCGTTCCCCGTGTCCTTTTTCTTGTCGACGGAATTCATCAAGACGGCCTTCATCACGTAGTGAAGCCGAGCACTCTCGTCCCAACGAGGCGCCTTGGCGGCCAATTCTGTTTCCGCAAACTCCTCTAACAGGGCAACGGTGCCGGTGACATGAGGAGCGGCGAAACTGGTTCCGGATGCAAGCGCATATGCACCGCCCCCTAGTTCAGGCATCAGGATATCCGTGCCCGGCGCGGCCAGATCGATGGATCGACGGGGACCAACGGCGTCTTCCGTGAATTGATTTCCAGCATCAAGGCGATTGAATTCACCTCCCGCATCTTTTTCGGAGTAGGCCACCGTCATGCCGTTGAATTCGTCCGTTGGGATAGGACGACCGCCGGGATCCTCATTGCCGCTCACCACATACAAAACGTCGTGAACTCGCGCGGACCAGTCGACGAATCGAGTCAGGAGTGGACTGCCATCCAAGGTGTCCGAATCAAGTGATAATCCATAGCTCATGTTGATGGCGCGCACATCGTTATCCGCTTGGAGGGCAACGTGCTGTGCGGCAATGATGTGGCGAACGCTTGTCGGGTCAGGTTCCCCTCCGCCATCTGCAGTGTTTCGGCAGGACGAATGCAGATGCGCATCCTTGGCAACACTTTTTTCTACCCCATCGGTCCCAATCATGACTCCCGCGACGCTTTCGGCGTGATCACTCGTATCAGAGTTCGCTACGGCGGCCCCACTCCCGAGAAATACCGCCGTCGGCACAACATCCGGATGGCTATTTCCCGCATTGTCAAACCCCGGTTTGCCCGAACGCCAAATCTCCTCCTGACCGATGTTGATTCCCGTTCCAGTCAATCCCAATCCCTGCGAATTAATTCCTTTCCCTCCGGTCGAGGCATTATCGGCGACGATAAGCGAGGGCGTCAGGATCACGGTGGCAAAAGCAACACCAATGCATGGCAAAAGGAAAAACCGTACAGATCGAATAGTCACGGCTTGGCTCCTCTACAAGAAACGTCGCGTCACGTTCCGAACCTCAACGGTTCAGGGCTACGGTCGAACGTCGACGTTCGTTGAACGACAAATAACTCGGTCTATCCATTCCCCCATTGCGACTCGCGACCAGCCGGCGTCAATTTCAGGTTTCACGTCGATTCGCAATTGCCCGATCGGCAATGCGGACAAAGGAACTAGCGCCAAATGCGACGTCATTTCTTTGGTTTCGTGTGGAACAAGTCGGTAGGTCAACTGAAGGACTTGTCCGCGAAGCTCTGCACTGGTCAAGTGAACATACCAGCCGAACGGGCGAGAAAAGAAAACCGCGCAAGCGTTACCTGTTCCTGCGATGCTGCTGCGCCGCAATCGCCCTTCCACCAACACTTGTTTCGCCTCCGCAAGTCCAGAGAGAGCACCGTTATTGACGACAAAACAGGACCGGGCGGATTCGGTCGGCCCGAGTTCCTGATGTAATGCCAGCAGCATGTCTGCAACGAGAGGCCCTTCGGGTGCTGAGTGCCGAAGCGGCCGACCACTTAACCGGACGATCATCGGCTTCGTCCCGGGCATATCGAGTGCCCAAATGTCAGAAACCGGGATCATCCGGTCGGTCGCTAAAGGTTTCTGAAGAATTTCGATACGCAACGAATTGGAAATCTCCTCGACTTGCTCGCCCTCCGGAGCCACCCTTTGCGCTGTTAGCCGGACTTCGTAGGTTCCGGATTTTGAAAATTCATACCACTTGTGCAAGTCATCAATTCGCTCGGAATAATGGCGACCATCGTGAATCGCAGGAGTGCGTTCACGACCATCCAGCCCGCGGCCCTTGGTTTCGGAGAAACCGCGGCCATCGATTTTTTTGGGGGGAAGCGCCGCGCCGGTCGGATCGATGACTCGAAGGTCCGGCGTGACGCTGCCGGGGTCGCCTTTGACCCAGAACGTCAGATCGACCTTCTCGTCGGGGTAATACACGGCATGGTCGGACGTGATGAGTGCGTCGAACGTCACGGGTTCATCGCCGGCCCGACTGGGCGCGCCGAGGACCATCGTGATAACGATAACGATCAATCCACTGAGGACCTTCATGGCAATACACCTCCGAATCAATCAGACGGCCTCCTCGCGGACGTGAATGAAATGAACGCCGCGCTGGTGCAACTCAAGACCGACGTTCGCGCCGGTCATCGGGTCACGGGATACAAGGCGCCTTGGTCAAGAGTCGATTGACGAATACCGGGATGTCCGCCTGCGTAATGGACGTGTCGCCGTTGATGTCGGCGCAGCCGCAATCCACGCCCGGACCGGAAAATAGGCAATCGATGAAACCCGCAATGTCCAGACCATTGAGCGTCAGATCCAGGTTCATATCACCGGGACAGTTGTTCGGGCAAGGATAGGACTCTGAATTCGGCGTGAAGGGATAATCCTCCACTTCGCCGAACTGCGCAAGACCGTAAGTGAGATCGAGAAACTCCTGATTTCCCGCCGGAATCGATTCGTATCGACGCGCCGCGCCGGCGCCCGGGACAAACGGGAGTCCGCCGAGATCGTCCCAGAACTTGACGCGGCCACCGGCACTGGGTCCGACGGCGTGAGGCGGAAACGCCCCAACTCCCTGGCCCAGGTTTTCGCCGTAGTCGAGTCGGAAACGGGCGTAATAGACCGGCATCGGATCGGGGACCGGCGCCGTCGGCATGTTAAAGAGGATGGTGTATTTGCCACCGCTGGCCGGAATAAAAGCAGAAGGATCGACGCGAAGCATGAATACGTGCTCGTTGGCATCGTCCCAATCGCCGTCACCGTTCCAATCAAAAAAGCCGTTGACCCAGATCAGTTTGCTGTCACCGGGCCTGTGGACGCCGTCGCCGGCCGCATGTCCTCCGCCGTAACGCCCGCCATCCAGGTCAAGGGCGGTGTTGTTTTCGGTGTCGACGTAAACATCCACCTGGGCGATGACAGGCAGCGCCGGAGGAATGTCACTGAAGTTGAACGGCCCAAAGAGATCCACGCCGTCGTCACACGCGTCATTGTCCACCAGATTCGGCACGCCGTCCGGATCGTTCGGCCACAAGGCCGGATTGTTCGTCGCATCAAACTCAGGACTGACGCAGCTAAAGGCGACCGGATAGACGTCCGCTGATTTGCCCAACCATTCTTCACCGATATCTTCGTGGCGCGCGCCCTTGCGCATGGCCGGTACCCCGGTCGACAGCTTGGTCGGATATTTCGGGTCGGGCGCATCGCCAAAATCGTCTCCGGAGGTCAGGCGCGCCCGGCCATCTCCGGTCAGTGCGGTCAGTCCGCTCACCACGGCCCCACGAAGGCCCCAACGCGGATCCACGCCGTGAGGATGCGGCGTGCCGACGGGGCCGTTTGTACCGGTCATCAAGCGGGTTTTCAGTTGTGCGATCGTATGCGCGGCAAAAGAGGGCAACGACCAGAAGTGCGCCGAAATGCCGGCCACCATCGGCGCTGCAAAAGAGGTTCCGCTGTTGAAATGCGTGCCGCCGCCGTTGGCGACCAACCGAAGCATCAGCAGGTCTTCCCCAGGGGCCGCCAGGTCCACCGACCGCCGACCCCAACAGGAGAACGACGCCAGGTTGTCCAGGACGTCGGAAGCCGCCACGCAAAGGGTGCTTGGCAGGTCATAGGCGCATGGGAGATTCCCGTTAAATGGATCGAGCAGACCGTTACTGATGTTCGGTCCCGGCGGGTTCGGCACATTGTTCAGGCTCAAATGCCGTTCGTTGGCATTGAAGGCGATCAGGGCGGTGCCGATATCGGTATCGCCTGCAACGACAAGGCCCGATCCTGTCTCAAGGAGACCGGTTCCCGTCTTGATGCGCGCATAGCCGTATTGGTTAGGGGCCGCGCTGACCAGTGTCAAACGAACGTCGCCGGCCGTCACCGTTCCCGAAGCATCCACATCTTGATAAATCGCTTCCCCCGGCGTGTAGTTTGCGCTGGCATCGGGGTCCGCGTGGCGCTCATTGGCATTAAAGGCGGCCAAGGTAAGCACTGCTGCAGCATCCCCATCCGCCGCGGCGACAGTACTGTTTTCAAAATAGGACACGCCTATGCGGATGCCGTTGAGTCGGATGTCCCCGGCGGTCACCGTGCCCGAAGTATCCACATCGCGATAGATCGCCTCGGGGCCGCCGTCATTGTCCACGGCGTTGTTACCGGCAGCGGTGGTGTACAAAATGCCGGCGGCTCCGGCTGCGTTAATCGCCGAACGAAGCGCCGAAGAAAAACTCGGACCCCCGTAGGACACATTCATGATTCGGACGTTGACGGGATTGACCGCTCGAATACGAAGACCGATGAGGTAACTAATTCCGGCGATCTGGTCGGCGTCGCTCATGTTGGCGTTTCCGGGAACTTGTCGACCGGCTTTCACCGTCAGAATCAGCGCGCGCCAACAGACGCCGGCGATGTCGATCCCGTTGTTTCCCATGGCGCCGATCACACTCGCGCAATCGGTTCCGTGCCCGTCGAAGTCGTTTACGGCTGCATTCGGAACACGGACAAAGTTGATCAGCCCAAGCCCGACGTCCGGGTCCACCGCGGCAACGACGGTTCCGGCGGCGCCGCCGACGGTCGCGTCTAATCGCTGATCCCCCACGGAAATCGTTCCGGAGGCATCATTGTCACGGATGACCCACTCCCCATTGTTGTATCGCCCATCGACCACGAACTCGACGTGGCGAATCAAGATTGGTGTATTCGGGTTGGCCCCCGCAACGGGAACGACCCAACTGTCAAAATCCGTCAACGTCGCTCCCACATCAGCGTTTCCAGCTCCCACGACGGAACCGGCAGCGCCGCCCGCGGTCGCCGTTAATCGCATGTCACCCACACTGATCGTCCGTGAACTGTCGTTGTCGAGCACGATCCAATCCCCTGTTGCATAGACGTTATGCGCCGGGGGTCGAATGGAATACATCTCGTAAGCGCCAACGTTAATGCCGTTGACGTCATCTACTACGCCGTTGACGTCGTCATCGATGCCATTGCCGGCGATCTCGCCGGGGTTCGTCCACAGATTGCCCCCTGGCGCGTTTCCTCCAAAATCCGGATGCCCCAGATCCGTTCCCGTGTCCAGTACCGCGACGACCAGCCCCTGACAATTCGTGGTATGCACCCATCCCTGTGGCGCATCGATGTCGGCATCGATGATGCCAACCGGATTGGCGAAGCCGCCCATCGGCGGCGGCGCACCGACCAAATTAATTCCAGTGTTGTTGAGTCCCCACTGTTGTGCATACGAAGGATCGTTTGGCGTTGTCAAATGACCTATCGCGGGGCGAATAAAATTCGGGCTTGCTCCTTCCACGCGGGGGTCCAATCGAAGTTGATTGGCGGTTTGAACCTCGGACTTTCCTGACACTGTACTGACTTGGACGATGTCGAGATTCGGATATTCACGAATCACACGGCAGCCCATGTTTGTCAAAACGGTATCGCGGCTGGACTTGGCAATGCCGGGCTTGAAGACAACCAAGACTTCGCCAGGTACATAATTCGTTTCTGCGACTTGGGCGGATACCGATGAAGGCCCGAAAACCAACGTGAAGATTGCGCAAAATCCAATCGATAGCGATTTCATTGCCCACTCCTCTTGTTAATTGAACCGGATCAGCGGCTGCTCAAATTAGACTCTTAAGCGTCCCGACGACAGGATCCGTAAAGCATAACTCGGCGGCGCGCGCGAATTCAAGGGAATGAGATATCTTGGATATGAAAAAATACATCCATTGGAAAGGGCAGCGAACGCTGGCTGATGGCTATCGTTTTTTCTTAGGAGAGTACGGGTTTTCCCTAATCGCCACTTGCGCCGCCGCCAGGCGTGCGATCGGCACGCGATAGGGCGAGCAACTGACGTAGTCCATTCCCGCTTCGTGGCAGAAATACACCGACGACGGATCGCCGCCGTGTTCTCCGCAGATGCCGATCTTCAGACCGCGTTTCGTCTTGCGGCCTTTTTCGATGGCGCTTTTCACCAACTGACCGACGCCCTGGCGATCGAGCGTCTGGAAGGGGTCGGTCTCAAAGATCGCCGCTTTTTCCTGGTTGACGTAGTCGGGCAGGAAACGTCCGGCATCGTCGCGCGAGAGTCCCATGACCATCTGCGTCAGGTCGTTGGTGCCGAAGGAGAAGAAATCGGCGACCTCGGCGATTTTGTCCGCCGTCAGCGCGGCGCGCGGGGTCTCGATCATCGTGCCGACGAGATAGGACACTTTCACGCCGGCGACGCGCAGGACTTCTTCCGCGACGCGGCGCGTTTGATCCGTCAGGATTTTCAATTCCTTGGCGTCGATGCAGAGCGGGATCATGATCTCCGGGGCGACCTTGACGCCGCGCCGTCGGCACTCGACCGCCGCTTCCATGATCGCGCGGACCTGCATATCGAGAATCTCGGGGTAAGTGATCGCCAATCGGCAGCCGCGGTGGCCGAGCATGGGGTTGGCCTCATGAAGCTGCTCGATGCGGCGGCGGATTTTGTCGTAGTCAACGTTGAGCCGGTCGGCCAATCCCCGCTGCTTGTCCTCGTCGTGCGGGACGAATTCGTGCAACGGCGGATCCACCAGGCGGATCGTGACCGGTCGGCCGTTCATCGCCTCGAAGATGCCGATGAAGTCCTGCCGCTGAAAGGGCAGCAACCGGTCGAGCGCAGCGCGGCGATCGTCCACCGTCTCCGCGACGATCATTTGTTGGATTGCCAGGCGTCGTTCTTCCGTGTCGAAGAACATGTGCTCGGTGCGGCAGAGGCCGATGCCTTCAGCGCCCATCTTGACGGCGTTCTCCGCGTCGTAGGGCGTATCGGCGTTGGTGCGCACCTTCAACTTGCGCCGGGCATCGCACCATTTCATCAGCGTGTAATACTCCGGCGGCAGCTTCGGCGTGACCAGCGGAATCTCGCCTTCGTAGATGGCGCCCGCGGAGCCGTCGAGCGTCAGAAACTCCCCGGCCTTGATCGTCCTGCCGTTGATCGAAAGCGACTGTTCGTCGTCGCTGATCTGCAGTTGATCGCATCCGACGATGCAACACTTGCCCCAGCCGCGCGCGACGACCGCCGCGTGCGACGTCTTTCCACCGGTCGCGGTGAGTATGCCTTGTGCCGCGTGCATGCCGCCGACGTCTTCGGGGCTCGTTTCGCGACGGACAAGGATGACCTTCTTGCCTTCGGCGCTCCAACGCTCGGCCTGCGGGGCCGTGAAGGCGATCTGGCCGGTCGCCGCGCCGGGGACGGCGTTGATGCCCACGCCGAGATGCTGCGTGGAGAGCTTCTTGGAATCAAAGGCGGGGTCGATAATCGGATAAAAGAGCCGCTCAATGTCTGTGCCGGTGATTCGGCAGAGGGCTTGTTCGGGTGTCAGTACCGGTTTTGTTGCGGCCGTCGCGTATTTCTTGGGCAGATAGCCCTTCTTTACGAGCTTATCCGCTTCAGACTTCGACAACAGCGGTTTGGTTGCCTGATCAACGGCGATCTTGAAAATGGCGGCCGGCGTTCGCTTGCCGGTTCGGCACTGGAGCATGTAGAGCTTGCCGCGTTCGACGGTGAATTCGAGGTCCTGCATGTCTTTGTAATGCGTTTCCAGCATGACGCGGACACCGCAAAGCTGTTCGTAGACCTCCGCGTTTTCCTTATTGAGCTGCGCCAGCGGAATCGGCGTGCGAATGCCGGCGACGACGTCTTCGCCCTGCGCATTCATCAGCAGGTCGCCATAGAAAATATTTTCGCCGCTGTTCGGATCGCGCGTGAAGCAGACGCCGGTGCCGCAGTCGTCGCCCATGTTGCCGAAGACCATCTGGCAGATCGAAACGGCCGTGCCGGGCAGGCCGTGAAACTTCTCGACTTCGCGGTACTTGACCGCCTTCTCCGCCATCCAAGAATTGAACACGGCCGAGATCGCGCCGAAGAGCTGCTTGACCGGGTCTTGCGGAAAGTCCTCCGTGGTTTGATCGCGGAAGAACTTCTTAAACTCGTTGCAAAGCTCGCGGAGGTTGTCGGCCGTCAGGTCCGTGTCGGCTCTGACGCCGAGGCGCGACTTCATCGCGTGCAATTTGCTCTCGAGCGTCTCCTTGGAGAGACCGACTACGACCGTCGAATACATCTGAATGAAGCGGCGATAGGAATCCCACGCGAAGCGCGGATTGCCGGTGCAGCGGGACAGCCCCTCGACGGATTCGTCGCTCAGGCCCAGGTTGAGCACCGTCTCCATCATGCCGGGCATGGAGACCGGCGCGCCGGAGCGGACGGAGACGAGCAGCGGGTCGCGCGGATCGCCGAGCTTTTTTTTGCAGGCTTTTTCGAGTTTGGCGAGGTTGTCTTTGACCTGCTTGTCGAGGCCCGCCGGCCATTTCTTATTGCCGTCGTAGTAAAGCTTGCAGGCCTGGGTCGTGATGGTGAACCCGCCGGGGACGGGCAGGCCGATGTTGGTCATCTCGGCGAGGCCGGCGCCTTTGCCGCCGAGCAGCATCTTTTGAGTGCCTTTGCCTTCCGCCTTGCGATTTCCAAAAAAGTAAACGTATTTTGTCGCCACGGCGATCCTCGATTCCTTTCATCCCCCGCGCGGTGAATCCGTAAAAGAACCGGAAATTTAGACCGACTTTCCTGCGCTGTCAAATAATTGGGGAGGGCACCATTCGCCGCGCTTCACGCCGCCTTAACCAGTGAATGGTCAACACGCCGGGAGTCCCTATGATGCTGTCGACGTCGTTCAGGGTCGTGGTAGGCAATGGAGATTGCTGATGCCTCCCGGAAGTCGATTGCGCGTTGCCAATGCATTCACATTGATCGAACTACTGGTCGTCATCAGCATCATCGCCTTGCTGCTGGCGATTCTCGTGCCGGCCCTTTCGGGATCTCGCGCGGAAGCCTATTCCGTCAAGTGCAAGGCCAATCTGCACATGCTGGGGATCGGCATCGTGATGTATGCCGATGCCAACGACGGCTTTGTCATTCCGTCGTACAACCTGCCGCCAATTCCTGGTTCGTCCGCCAACTTCACCGGCGGACCGCAGCAACCGCTGGATGGATGGGGCCCGATCCTCGACCGCGATCATCTCGTCCCCTCCAACGAGCGCGACACGCGGACGGTCTTCTATTGCCCGCGCACCGTGGACATCGAGGGCGTCAAGGACGGTCAGACGGGAACGGATCCGAACAAGCCGCGCGGTTGGACCGATTGGCCGCTCAAGTTTACGACGTCGGGCGGTGACAGCTCGCCCAAGGTGCCGGTGACGATTCCGGAATGGGGCTTTCACAAGATCATTCGTGTGAGTTACTGGATTAATGCGTACAACCCCATCGGCAGCGCGCCGGCCAGTATCGCCGCTTCGGACCAGCACTACACGGCTTCGATTGGATTGGGCCCGGACAGTCACGGCGAGTACATCCGCCTGCATCGCACGAACAGCAACGTCTCGACGCGGTTAATCGTCCTGTCCGACGGCGTCTACATGGGCCGGCAGACGGTCACGCGACTGGGCGACACCAACAGTCGGATTGGCTACCGCCATCCCGGTCGCCAACGCCCGGATGGATCGGCCAACGTCGCATCTGCCGACGGCCACGTGGGCGCGATCCTGGCCGACAAGTTCCCCCGCGCGTTGACCAGCAGCGACCCGCCCGAACTTGTCGAGCAGAAGAAGATCGAAAACTTCACGGGGCCGACGGTCTATGTTGACCCACAAACTGTTTTTCCCTAATTATTAAGACATGAATCGGTGCAACATGCCAAAAGGTCCAATTCTTCCATTCTTGTCGATCGCGATTCTTTTCCCCTCAACCCTCACCGCCCAACCGGCTGCCTCCCAGCCTCGTCCGGAGAAAGAGCGGCCGGACATGACGCCCGTCATCGCCGACGGCAGCGTCGTCAAGCGGGATATCCCCTACGTCCCCGGTGGCGCGTCGCAGCAGACACTCGATCTTTATGCGCCGAAATCCGCGAAGGAAGTTCCCGTCGTCATTTTCGTCCACGGCGGCGAGTGGACCAAGGGCGACAAATCCGAGGTGAGCTACAAGCCCAAGTTCTTCAACGAAAACGGGATCGTCTTCGTCAGCGTCAACTATCGCCTGAGCGGCACGGCCCAGCACCCGGCACAAGTCAACGACGTGGCGGCGGCGATCCGCTGGCTGCGCGATCACGTCGTTAAGTACGGCGGCGATCCGCGCAAACTTGTCCTCATGGGCCACTCCGCCGGATGCCACCTCGTGACGTTTGTCGGGCTCGACCCGGCGCCGCTCGCCAGCGTGCAAATGCGCCCGGCCGATCTCCTGGCGGTCGTCAGTTGGAGCGGCGGGGCGTTCGATCTGGTGGAGAAGGTCAAAAGCGGTGGGATGTACGCGGATTACATCAGGAAGAATTTTGGTTCGGACCGGCAAAGCTGGCATGACGCCTCACCGATTTTCCATATCGGTGACAGCAAGCCGATGCCGCCCTTTCTCTTTGCCAGCGCGGAAAATGGAAACCCGGAATCGCGAGTCGCCAGCGAACGCATGGCCATGATCATTCGCCTGGCCGGCGGCCAGGCCGAAACGTCCCGGCTTTCCGGCCGGGACCACACGACGGCGAATCACCTGATCGGCGCGCCCGGAGACAAGACGGGAGCGATCCTGCTGCAATTCATCTGGAAGGCCGTCCGCGCCGGGTCGTAGTCGTGCGGCGGGCTGCGTCTGCCGATTTCCATTACGGCGTTATCACCGCCCTCGCACCGGCAGCCCAAGCTCTTGAAGCTTCACGACCATCGCCGCGAACTGCGCATCCATCGGGTCGTCGCACAACGGTCCCCAACACTGCTCGGCGGACCATTCGTAAAACGCCTCCCACGCGGCCGCTTCGTCCCATTCCCCGCCGCCGGTCATCATCGACGAACCGCCACCCATCAGGCTCTCTTCCTCGCACTCGTCCGGCACGCCGTCGGTATCCGCGTCCGTGCTGATCTCCGCCGCAATGTCGCAGGCATCGGGAATCCCGTTCATATTGCAATCGCCGCACGCCGGGGCGCTCTCGCACGCCGCAATGTCGCACTCGTCCGGTATCCCGTTCGTGTTGCAGTCCAGACTTCCGCTGGCGTTGGTCTTCCCTTGACTCATCGAACACCTCCCGCGAGATCCATTATCTCGCTTCTAGGTGTCCACTCCTAGTGGGGAAGACCAGCTCATCCCAGGCAATGACGAACTGGCCACAACCATCGATTCCGACGGAACCACGCAAGCCTGTTGCTGAAACGACGCCTTCGACAGGTTGCGTCGGAGGCAAGTCCGGACAATCGGGCTTGGCGACAGTGGGAAAAATTGTGCAAACGATGCAAAATGAAAGAAAGAAACGAACAACTCCGGCCCGAACGCTGCGTCTGGAGTTCACAAGAAGTGTACACATGGATAGGCCTCTCCTGTGCAGAGTTCAATCGACTTGGTTCAATCCGATCACAGAACGAACCATCAGCTTGTAACGATTATTCAGCGCACCTCCTCTCTGAGCGATATCTATGACCAGTCAAAAGGCTGATGACCCCCAAAAACAGCAACGCCATCGAGGGCTCTGGAACGGTAGAAAGCTCGAAAGCTCGGCTGCCTACATCAGTCCTCCAGTAGGGGCCACTTGAATTGATATAAGCTTGCCCGTTGATGATTCCGAAGCCATCCTCCCATCGAAAAGCTGACTCTATGTCGCCAATTTGAACAATCTCTAACCAATATCGAGCATCAGCGGCCAACAATAATGGAACGTTTAGATCGACTTGGTAACGATACTCAAGCGGGTTGCCGCCGACGTGTACCGTGCCACCCGTCGCTGTGCGCACAGTATCCGCATGATATTCCTCAAGAAGGACGTTACCGTCATCTGGCAGACCATCGCCGATCCGCGCGCCGTAAAACCGTATTCGCATGGTCTCCATTGGTGGCGGCTGGGTGACTGGTGTATCTGATCCGCCATAAAACCCCTGCCAGGAAACTCGACGAACTGTCGCAGATGTTCCGATCTGTACGTTGTCTGCTACCTGCTGCCAGACGACCTGGTTAAATTGATTGCGGAACAACGTATCAGCCCCTGGTCCGCCGAACGGGTCCGGGGGTTGTTGCACGATGATGTCCGCCGACGCCAGCGAGCAAATCGCCGCGTTCGCTACAGCAACCAAGATCACGAATCGAATCTTCTTGCCCACGGTCTTCCTCGATGCAGCCGGTGGTTCGCTCGCGCTCCTATTCCCATTATACCCCGATAACTCCGCGAAGCCAACGAAATGTTAGATATTTCCAGATCACTTTCAAAATGAGTGCCTTGAATATGACACTCTAAGTCGGTGCATCGTCCGCAAAACACGCAGCCCGACCGCGCACGATATTCACGCCGACCGCGCCGTCGTGGAAACAATAGCAAGCTAGCCAACATGATCCCGAGTGTATGAGGCTCGGGAGTTAAGAGTTGAAATGCGAGGCCCACGCGAGGACCCTGATAAAACCAATCTGGGTGGTTGGCGTTGTAGCTGGCAATTCGATCTTGTGGCGTGGCTGTGTGTGCCGATTCCCAAAAGAAGTCGCTGTCCGGATCCCCAACTTGGACAGCTTCGAACCAATAGGTCGTGGCCGCTTCGATCGAAACCGGCGAAGTCAGATCGATTGTGTATTGATATTCGGGAACCAACGTCAAAGAGGAAACGGCCAGACCAGTTTCTTGGCGATGAGGATTCTGAACGATCTGCTCATAGATGATATTTCCTTCATCCGGCAAACCGTCACTTTCCCGCGCACCATAAATCCGAACCCGCATTGTCTCGTTGTCCGGCCCGAATAAGGCGTTGGAATAATATCCCCAGAATACTGCCTGCCTGATGTCCCAAAGTTCGTCTAGTAGAAAATCTTCGGCGTTGCGCTGCCAATAATGCGGCTGCCCGAAGAATGTCTGGTCGGTGTCGGAGACAAAACCGCCGATTTGCCTCGGCAATTGGCTAAATACGATATCCGCCAAGGCCGGAGCCGCCCCGAGTGCAAGGCCCGCGACTATCACGATTTGCAGCAATCTACGTCGCACGATCTTCGCTCCTCCAGCACGCATACAATAATACGCGCTGTGGCTGTGGCTGTGGCTGTGGCTGTGGCTGTGGCTGTGGCTGTGGCGGTGGCTGTGGCCGTGGCTGGTGAATCTCAGCTCAGTGGGTCGGGTTCTCCAAAAACCGTCCTCCTCACAACCCGAACAACCTAATTCTACACCGCTTTCGCAGAAATGCAAACGAATCTCCGTCATTTTCTTGGTACGCCGTGCCAATGAAGGCGATGCCTTCGGCAAAATCCACTTCTGCCTCACCCGTCCTCGAACCCGCCCCGCTCGGCCTGATCGGTGTCGCCTTCTTCGCACGAAGACGCCCCCGCCGTTCGACTCAACTGTCCGGACGGCTATAGGAACGATTCAGCCGGTCGTCTAAGCGCTTTAATCGCGCGTTGAGGAACCGCAAAGGACCGCTATAGAACCTCATTCGCGCGGGCAAACTCCTGAAACAGCCGTTTCCACTCCCCAACCGCGCGACTTAGCACCGGAAACGATCGAGAGAACGGTTGTTAAGATCGACCCGGCAATCCAGATACTTTTTTTCCAGTCTTGATCGCTGCAAACATGTCGTTGGGCCACCCAGAAGAGAGCCTCCTATCTCTGCTCTCCGGCCCGAGAGGCGGCCGTCGGCGAATCACTTCCCGATCCCGCCGTCGCTGAAGGTGTGCATCAGGTGCAGCGCCGCCGGGCCGGCGAGCACGACGAAGATCGCGGGGAAGATGAACAGGATCAGGGGGATCAGCAACTTGACGGCGGTCTTTTGGGCGCGTTCCTCGGCCTTTTGGCGTCGCTTGGTGCGAAGGCTTTCGGCTTGATTGCGGAGTGCCTTCGCTACGCTGGTGCCGAGTTTTTCCGCCTGGCTGATGATCGCGACCAGGGCGCGCATCTCCGGCACCGCCGTCCGCTCCGCCATCTTGGTCAGCGCCTCCGCGCGCTTGATGCCCATCTGCGTCTCGACGGTCGCAATCTGAAGTTCCTCTGCAAGGGCATGATGGACATGGCCCATTTCGTCAGCCACGCGGAGGATCGTCGCGTCGAGGCCCAGCCCGCTCTCCACGGCGACGACCATGAGATCGAGCGAATCGGGCAAGCCGTGTCGGATCGCCTCGACGCGCTTCTTGATGGCGTTACTGAGCCAGAGGTTCGGCAACATGAACCCGGCGCCCAGGCCGCCAATAACGAAATAGACGACGTCGCGGAATTCCTTTTCCGCGCCCACCGCGTAAAGGAACGTCGCCAATCCGATGACCGCCGCGCCGAGGGTCTTGGTCGCCAGGAACAACACGGGCGCCGATTCGCGTCGAAAACCGGCGCTGGCCAATTTCGATTTCAGCGTCGATTGTTCCTCGGCGTTCTTGGGCATGACCGGCTTGGAAAGGAACGGAGCGGCCTTTTCCAGGATCGACGGACTGGCGGCACGCAGCTTGGCCTTGGCCTGGAGCGACGCCCGGTCTTCCTCGCCCGTCAAGCCGGCGGATCGGCGCAGGACGGCGTCGATCTTTTCGCGACGGGCGGGCAGGAATGAATAGAGCACCAGCCCGAGGGCGACCAGGAACATGGCAATGAGGATCAACCATTCCATCGTACTACACCTTGATGTTCACAATCTTCTGAATCATCGCCAGACCGAGAAGCTGCGAGACGCCGGCGCCGATCAACATGTAGTTCCCGATCGGTTCGTCGAGCATGACGTTGACATAGGTGGGATTGATGACCAGCTCAACCAGGAAAACCACGATCGGCAGGGCGAGCAGCACATAGCCCGACAGGCGTCCTTCGGCGGTCAGCGCCCGGACCGTGCCAAACAGCTTGATGCGGTCTCGAATGACGCCGCTGATGTTGTCGAGGACTTCGGCGAGGTCGCCGCCGGTTTGCCGCTGGATGAGGACGGCGGTGACAAAGAAGCGGACGTCCATGAGCCCGACGCGCTTGGCCATGTCCTTGAGGGCCTCTTCGATCTTGATGCCGAGGTTCTGTTCGTGGAAGACCCGCAGGAACTCGGTTCCCACCGGATCGGGAAGCTGCTGGCCGATGAGGGAGATGGCGCTGGCCAGTGAATGGCCGGCCCGCAGCGCCTGGCTCATCAGCTCGAAGACGTCGGGAAGCTGGTTGAGAAACTTGGTCATGCGAATTCGTTGTTTGATCACGACGGCGATGAACGGGAGCATAAAGGCCGCGGCCGCAATCGAGATGCACTGCCACTGTACGAGCTGAAAGGTGTAGCTGACGATGTAGGCGATCGCGGCGATCCCGATGACCTGCACGAGCGCCGTCGTCGCCTGCCAGGGCAGATTGGCCTGGTCCAGCAGCCGTTGGATTTTCGGCACGAACGACAGATGCGAAAGCACCCGGCTGAACGTGGACGCGGCGTCTTTCTGGCGGCGAAGAATGGACTCCTTGACCGCGCGGTCCTTGTCCGACTCCGACTCGGGGCCGTATTTTTCCTTCAATCGATCGCTGACCCGGCGGGTGTCCGCCTTTCGCAGGTCGGCGACGAGATTGAAAATCGCATAGGCGAGCATGACCGACCCGAAGACGGGCAGGACGAAGAGGCCGATCTTCTCCACGAACCCGAAGTCCATGGCCAGCATCAGGATGTGGTTCGCCGCGATCACGCTTCACCCGTCTTCAAAATCGTCCCGGCCTACGTCGCCTGGTCGGCGGACAGGACTTGCCGCTCAAAGAGTCCGGCATCCACCTCGGCGCCGGCCGCCTTGAGGCGGTCCAGGAAGTTCGGCCGCAATCCGGTGGCCACGAATCGTCCGTGGGCCTTTCCGGCGCTGTCGAGGCCGATCTGTTCAAACTTGAATATCTCCTGCATCGTGACCGCTTCGCCTTCCATGCCCTGCACCTCGGCGATGGACATCACCTTTCGCGGTCCGCCGGTGAGCCGCGCCGCGTTGATGATCAGATGCACGGCGCTGGCGAACTGCTGCCGGATCGCTTTCACCGGCAAATCGAAGCCCGCCATCATGACCATGGTTTCGATGCGTTGGACGGCGTCGCGGACGCTGTTGGCGTGGATCGTCGTGAGCGAACCGTCGTGGCCGGTGTTCATCGCCTGGAGCATGTCCAGCGTTTCGGCGCCGCGGCACTCGCCGACCACGATGCGGTCCGGCCGCATGCGCAGCGCGTTGATCAATAGTTCGCGGATGGAGATGCGCCCCTTGCCCTCGATGTTCGCCGGGCGTGATTCCAATCGGACGACGTGCGGCTGGCGCAGACGAAGTTCCGCCGCGTCTTCGATCGTGACGATCCGCTCGGAATCCGGAATGAACGTTGACAAGTTGTTCAGCAACGTCGTCTTTCCGGAACCGGTGCCGCCCGCCACAATGATGTTCAAGTGCGCTTTCACGCAGGCCTGAAGGAACTCCACCATGTGGGGCGTGACCGAGTTGAATTTGACATAGTCCTCCCAGGTGATCGGGTCGGTGCCGAATCGCCGGATCGACATCGACGGGCCGTCGATCGCCAGCGGCGGAATGATCGCGTTGACGCGGGAGCCGTCCTTGAGGCGGGCGTCGACCATCGGCGAGACTTCGTCGCACCGTCGTCCGACGGATGAGACGATCTTGTCGATCACGTGCATGAGGTGGGCATTGTCCTTGAAGGTCACTCCCGTCAGTTGCAGCCGTCCCTTTCGCTCGACGTACACGTGCTTGGGTCCGTTGATGAGAATGTCGCTGATGAGCGGGTCCTTGAGCAGGGTTTCCAGCGGTCCGAGTCCGAACGTCTCATCGAGCACCTCGGAGACCAGGCGCTGCCGGTCGTTGAAATTGAGCAGCGCGTCCTGTTGATCGCAAAGTCCTGTGATGACCTGCTTGACTTCGTCGCGCACGTCTTCGCCGCTGCGCTTGGAAAGGGCCGCGAGATCGAGCATCTCGACAAGCTGCTTGTGAATCCGCGATTTCAAATCTGAAAATTCGTCATGACGAACGTGCGTCGACGGGGGCGGGCTGGCCATGGGCGGCGGCGCGGTGGGCGGCGCGGACGTCGCCACGGGCGGCGACGGCGAACTCGATCCCGGCGCGGCGGGCGACGCCTTCGGCAGTTTCAAGACGGGTACTTTCGCTCGTCCGAACATGGGAATTCCCCTCCATCAGCGTCGGCGGTCGACGAGCGGCCGGCATGGGAGGGCCGGTAACGATCCGCTCGTGGACGAACTGCCGCTTCTTGCATCGGCCGACCGACCCGCGCGCTCGCGTTGTTTTGACGGCCGGTTCACGGACGTGAAGGGGGACCGTTACAGGACCGGGCCATCGATCCTGCGTTTCTTTCGATGTACGACGGCCTCCGATGGCCCAACATCGATACCAGAGACATCACGGCATGGCGGTCTCGATCTGCGTGTACATGGTGGAAGTGTGCGTTCCCAGTGCGGTGATGGCGCCAAGGGCGACCACAATGATCAAAGCAAGCATGACGGCATATTCGGTCGCAGTTGCGCCATTTTCATCGGTACCAAACGACTTCAATCGACTTAATAGTGCTGTCATGATGACTTGCCTCTCATTCCTTTAGGGGGCCTCATAACCTGGGCGGCGGCGACGGTCTTGACGGGGGTACCCGGAAGTCCCCGCCGCGCGCCCTTTGTCCTATGGCAATTCGCCGTCGTGGTGTCCGAGGTAATCCGCCGCATCGTCATAATCCGGATCGGAACCATCGGGGGCGCCGTTGTCGTTGGCGTCTTCGTTGTCCGGGTAACTGTCATGCGTGTCGACGAGGCCGTCGCCGTCGTAGTCGAATTCGTCGCCGTCCGGGACGCCGTTTTCGTTCGTGTCGGAAACGGCCGGATTCTCGTCCAGCGCGTCAGGCGTTCCGTCGCCGTCGGAATCGGCTTCCATGCCGTCAAGAATGCCGTTTTTGTTCACGTCGCTTTCAAGCGGATACTTATCGATCAGATCGGGGATGCCGTCGTCATCTGCGTCCGGAGCGAGGGAATCGGGATCGAGCCAGTTGGGTATCTTGTCCCCGTCCCAATCGCCGTCGGCGCCATCGATGACGCCATCGTCGTCATGGTCGGGATCGTCGGGCCATTGATCGAAATCGTCGGGAACTCCGTCGCCGTCGCGGTCCGGCATGGAGCGAAGATCGGCGTCGCTGATCGGCGGAACCGTCTGGCCCGGGAAAATCCACGGCCCGGCCGGCACACCGGTGTCGCAGCCGGACATCGACATCATCAAGGCTGCCGTGATGCAAAGTTGGATGACCCCGTAAAGGCGGGGGGTGAGAAGGCAGAACGAATTCATTTTGGCGCTCGCGAAGAGACCGCGAGACGTCCACCTCCAAAAATTGAGCGGACGCTACTTGTGATATCTAATACGGGGAAATCCCAGTCAAACAGCGCGGGATCAGGTTGGGTGTCCGCGAGCCGCGGGACAGGATGCAGGGCGGTGTTTTTCGGACTTCTTTGCGAATTGCCGTTATTGGCTGTGTTTTTCAAGGCCGGCGAGGCTCGTTGACACGGCCTCTTTTCGGAGTTACCCTATCGCCTCGCTTTCAGGGATGGGAAGCAAGCAAAACGTCTCTCCCCAAGAGGCCGGCCGATGGCGCCTAGCGCGGTGGCGGTCTGAGGGCATCGTGGCACGCGGCCCGGTGCTCTAGCCTCGGGAGATGACCCAGTCGCAGCCGCGTCCAATCAGGCCCTGATGGGCCAACCCTCGGTCCGGTCGCCGCGGCGACCGGGCCGTGACGCTGCCGCTCGAATAAGATGCTACGTCATTACCCGGTAGTGTAATGGTAGCACAACAGGTTTTGGTCCTGTTTGTCGAGGTTCGAGTCCTCGCCGGGTAGTTTTCTCGTCGTGGAGTGCCGTGTGAGCGCTGCTGAGCAGAACAAGATGCCTTCAACGCGTGGTTCCATCGCCATCATTCTCGCGGCGGGTCGCTCGACGCGGATGAAGTCCGAATTGCCCAAGGTCATGCATGAGATCTGTGGGCGGCCGATGTTGGCCTACGTTCTCGACGCCTGTCGGGAGGCCGGAATCGAGCGGTTCATCGTCGTCGTCGGCTTCGGTAAGGAAGCGGTGACGAGCGCGTTCTCCTCCGAGCCGGGCGTTCAGTTTGTCGAGCAGACCGAGCAGAAGGGCACCGGTCATGCCGTGCTCATGTGCAAAGAGGCCTTGGCGAAGTTCGATGGCGACTGTGTCGTGATCGCGGGCGACATGCCGATGATCCGCGCGGAGACGCTGCGGACGCTCATCGGCAGCCATCGTGCGACGGGCGCGACGGCGTCGCTGGCGACGACGGTTTTGGAAGATCCGACCAGCTATGGCCGAATCCTTCGCGACAAAGACGGGGCGTTTGCGGGAATCGTCGAGCACCGCGATTGCACGCCGGAACAACTCAAGATCAACGAAGTCAACCCCAGTTATTACTGCTTCGATGCGAAATCGATGTTTGAAGCGCTCGGGCAGGTTCAACCGAACAACGCCAAGGGCGAATACTACGTCACCGACGTCCTCACCATTCTACGCGCTGCCGGAAAATTAGTGCGAGCGAGCACGAGCGTTCCCGCACAAGACGCGACCGGCATCAATTCGCGCATCGATCTGGCCGACGTGGCCCGGCTGATGCAGCGGCGCATTCAGGATTCCTGGATGGAAAACAGAGTGACCATCGTCGATCCGAGCAACACCTGGATCGACAGCGGCGTGGAAATCGGGCCCGAGACGGTTATCAAGCCTTTCTGTTGTCTCGAAGGCAATGCACGGATCGGCGCGGGCTGCACGGTCGGACCGTTTGCCTACGTCGCCACCGGCGCGGTGGTGAGCGACGGTGCGCGAGTCGGCCCGGGAGCCTTGACGGCGCTCGACACGGTCGGCGGATCGCGGCCGACGTCCGGCGCGCCGGCCAAGCGGACCGTCCAGGTGGTTCGGCGGCCGCCGACGCAAAGTTCCGTCGCGGGAGGGGCGTCCTAATGTTGCACAACAATCCCGACGGCGAATTGAAGGTCTTCAGCGGGCGGGCGAATCCCGCGCTGACCGAAGGCATCTGCAATTATCTGGAAATCCGCCCCGGCCGCGCGCATGCCGAGACGTTTCCCGACGGGGAATTGTTTGTGAAACTGAATGACGACGTTCGCGGTCGCGACGTCTTCGTGATTCAACCGACCTGCCGGCCCGTCAACGACAATCTGCTGGAAATGCTCGTCTTCATGGATTGCCTGCGGCGGGCGTCGGCGCGGCGGATCACGGCGGTGCTGCCCTATTTCGGTTACGCCCGGCAGGACCGCAAGGATGAAGGCCGCGTGCCCATCACCGCGAAGCTGGTGAGTAATCTGATCCGCGAGGCAGGGGCCGATCGCGTGCTGACGATGGATCTCCACGCGGCGCAGATTCAGGGCTTCTTCGATATTCCCGTGGATCATCTCCAGGCCGAGCCGGCCTTCACCAAGCATTTCCAGAACATGGATTTCAAAAACGTGACCTTCGTGAGCCCCGACGTGGGCAACGTCAAGCGGGCCCGCATGTACGCGGAAAAGATGGGTTGCGATCTGGCCGTCATCGACAAGCGCCGCACGAGCGGCAGCACCGCGATCATGTACAACATCATCGGCGACGTGGAAGGCCGCGACGTGGTCATGATCGACGATATGATTGCCACGGCGGGCACGGTCTGCGAGGCGGCGCGGCTGGTCATGGAGCGCGGCGCGAAGAGCGTTCGCGGTGCGGCGACGCACGCCGTCTTCGCGGGCCCGGCCCTGGAGCGCCTCGCGAACGCCCCCTTCACCGAGATTGTCGTCGCCGACACCATTCCGATTTCCAACGAGGCGCGCCAACGCCTGCCGAACCTGGTCTCGCTCAGCGTGGCCGGCATCTTCGGCGAGGCCATTGCGCGGATACACAAACATCGGTCCGTCAGTAGTCTGTTTAATTCGTGAGGTAGCACCATGGAAATTCCAACCATCAAGGCAGAATCGAGAAACGTCGCAGGCTCCCGCGCCGCGGCCCGTTTGCGGCGCAAAGGCAAGCTGCCCGCCATCGTCTACGGTCACAAACAGGACCCGGTGGCGATCGCCCTGGAGACCCACGACGTGGAACAGCACCTCTCGCACGGGGCGCACCTGGTGAACCTCGACGTGCAGGGCAAAGTGCAGCCGTGCCTGATCAAGGACGCGCAGTACGACCATCTCGGCGCCGAGCTGGTCCACCTGGACCTGGCCCGCGTCGATCTGACGGAGAAGGTCAAAGTGCACGTGACGCTCGAACTTCGCGGCACGCCCAAGGGCGCCGCTGAGGGCGGCCAGTTGCGGCAGGGTTTGATGGAGCTGGAAGTCGAATGTCTGGTGACCAATATTCCGGAGAATATCCGGGTGAACGTCGCCGACTTGGCGCTGAATCAGGTGCTCTACGTGAAGGACCTGCAATTGGACGCCGGTCTTACGGCGGTCACCGATCCGGAGGCGGTTGTCGCAACCTGTCGTCTGCCGTTGGCGGTGGTGGAGACGCCGGCTGAAGGCGCGGCGCCGGTCGAAGGCGCGACCGAGCCGGAGGTCATTGCCAAGGGCAAGGTTGAAGAGGAAGGCGCGGAAGGCGCCGAGAAGGAAAAAGAGAAGCCGGCGAAAGCGGCGAAGGAATGAAACTGATCGTCGGCTTGGGAAATCCGGGCAGGCAGTATGCCCGGACGAGGCACAACGTCGGTTACCGCGTGGCGGAGGTGTTGTGCGATCGTTGGCAATTCGGGACCTGGCGGGAGAAGTTTTCCGGCCTGGTCGCGGAGGGCCAGACGGCGGGCGAGCGTGTGTGCCTGCTTCGGCCGACGACGTATATGAACGTGAGCGGCAAGAGCGTGATCGCCGCCGTTGGTTTTTTTCAGTGTCCGCTGGAGGACGTGCTGATCGTTTCGGATGACGTGGACTTGTCGCTGGGCAAGCTGCGAATGCGGGCGACGGGCTCAGCCGGCGGACAGAAGGGATTGGACGACGTGTTGCGATGTCTGGGAACGCAGGACATCGCGAGACTGAGAGTTGGAATTGGACGGCCGGCGCGCGGCGATATCGCGGACTATGTCCTCGGGACGTTTGCCGAGAGCGAGGAGCCGGTGGTCGAGGCGGTCTTGCCGAAGGCCGCGGACGCCGTGGAGTGCTGGCTGACGACGGGAATTAACGCGGCGATGAACCGCACGAATAAATCGGAAGAGACGGACCCTTGAGGAGTGCCAGATCGTGAAGAGCTATGAAGCGATGTTTTTGATGGATGCCGCACTGGCGACGGATTGGCCGGCGGCGGAAACCGAAGTGAAAAGGATTTTGGATCGCGCCTCGGCGAAAGTGCTCGGCCTGAAGAAATGGGACGAGCGCAAGCTCGCCTACCAGATCGGCCAGAACAAGCGCGGTCTGTACGTGCTGGCGTTCTTCGAGGCCGACGCGGACAAGATCACCGGCATCGAACGCGACGTGCAACTCAGCGAAAAGCTGGTGCGCGTCCTGGTCATTCGTCGCGATCGTTTGACGCCCGAAGACGTGGAAAAGGCGATGGCCGCCGCGCCGCCGCCCAAGACGCTGTCGCGCGGCGACGAATGGAGCGGTCCTGGCGCCGGTCGACCGAGGTTCGGCGGCGATGGGCCGGACGCGGCACGAGGCGAATCCGACTCGGCAGTGGCCGTGGCGGACGAACCGGAGATCGATGTCGACGCCGCGACCGACGAGGGCGAGGACCGGTAGACGTCGAGGCGGCCGCGCATCGCGGACGGCGTGAAAGGAAAGAACCATGGCGAATTTCAACAAGGTGATCCTGGCCGGCAACCTGACGCGGGATCCGCAGCTTTCGTATCTGCCGAGCAATACGCCGGTCGTCGAATTCGGCCTGGCGATTAATCGAAAATGGAAAAGCCAGACCGGGGACATGAAGGATGAGACGTGCTTCGTGGACATGCGCGCGTACGGGCGGCAGGCCGAAACGCTCAATCAATATATGAACAAGGGCAAGCCCATCCTGATCGAAGGCCGGTTGA
Organism: uncultured Planctomycetaceae bacterium; assembly: GCA_964414585.1. GTDB lineage: Bacteria > Planctomycetota > Phycisphaerae > UBA1845 > UTPLA1 > DATEMU01. The sequence continues at coordinate 15,051 of CAYPXR010000094.1, read as the reverse complement.
AGTTTGACCAATGGCAGGGCAAGGAAGGCGAAAAACGCAGCAAGCTCTACGTGATCGTTGAAGGTTTTCAGTTTCTCGGCGCGCCCAGCGGCGGCCAGCGTGGCGGAGGGGCTCCGCCGGGGCGATCGTCGGAGCCGGCGCGGGGCGGCGGGGCCGATGAGATGCCACCGGTTGAGGAAGCGGCGGCCGCCGGAGATGATATTCCGTTCTAAGGGAAGGATTGAAACAGAGAGGTAGTGTTTCCTATGTCTGGATTCGGTTTCGGATTTCGAAAGAAAGACAAGAAGTTCGACAAGAAGAAGCAGCAGAAGCGCCTGCGGACGCGCGAGGTCGCCAAGTGCCGCTTCTGCCGCGAGAAGATTGAAGAGATCGATTACAAGGATCTCGCGTCGTTGCAGAAGCTGGTCAGCAACCAGGGCAAGCATTTTTCCCGCAAGCGCAGCGGCAACTGTGCCCACCACCAGCGGTCCAGTTGTCGGGCGATCAAGCGGGCGCGGTTCATCGGCCTCATGCCGTTTTGTGGATAGGAGCGAACGAACATGAAACTTCTCTTACGAAGAGACATCGATAAACTCGGCCTGTGCGGCGACGTCGTGGAGGTCTCCGCCGGCTACGCGCGAAATTATCTCCTGCCGCACCATCTGGCCTTCGAGCCGACGTCGGCCAACATGAAGGCCATCGAGGAGGACAAGAAGGTCGCGGCCCAGGAACGCGAGCGCATCAAGACCGTGCTCCGGCAGACCGCGGAGCGGCTCACCGGCGCGGAAGTGACGATCAGCGCCGCCTGCACGCCCGACGGGCACCTGTACGGCTCAGTCGGCCCGCGCGAGATTTCGCACGCCCTCATGCAGGAGGGCCACAGCGTGCATGCCGACCAGATCAAGATGTCGCACAACCTCAAGGAAGTCGGCGCGGTCGAAGTGCCGATCGTGCTGTCCGACGAGATTCGCGCGTCGGTCAAAGTGTGGGTCGTCGCCGAGAAGACGATCGGCGACCTGGATGAGGGAACGCCCGCGGAGGACAAGGATGACCAGAATCGAAACGCCGCCCACGCCGAAGCCCAGCCGACCGACGCCGGGAGCGCGCGCGACTGATCCCGTCGCCGGGGGCCGGATGCCGCCGCAGGACCTCGAGGCCGAAATGAGCCTCCTGGGTTCGATGCTGCTGGACCGCGACTCCGTCGGGCTGGTCCTTCAGATTATCCCCCGCGAGCAGTCCGGCCGCTTCTATCGCGCCGATCATCGCCTGCTCTACGAGACGCTCATCGACTTGTACGACATGAACAAGCCGATGGACCTCGTCCTTTTGGAGGACGAGCTGCGCCGCCGCGGGCTCCTGGAGGAAGTCGGCGGGCGCGACTACATTCTCGACCTGTCGCGCTCCGTGCCCAGCGCTGCCAACTGCGAATTCTATGCCCGGATCGTCCGCGACAAGGGGCTTCTGCGCGATCTGATTCAGTGCAGCCACACCATCCTGCAATCGGCCTACGACGATCAGGAGGAAGCGGCGCACGTTCTCGACGCCGCGGAGAAGTACCTTTTTGAGGTGACCGAGCAGCGCGTTTCCAATCAGGCCGTTCCGATCCGCGATTTTCTCGACGAGACGATGCGCCAGATCGAAACGCTTCAGGAAGGCGCGCTGACCGGCGTGCCGACCGGCTTTACGGAACTCGATTCGATGCTCGGCGGCATGCAGCACGGCGATTTCGTCGTCATCGCGGCACGGCCGAGCATGGGCAAGACGGCGCTGGGCCTCTCGATCCTCGAGTACATCGGGATCGTCGAAAACATGCCGGCGGCCTTTTTCTCGATGGAAATGAGCAAGCTCCAGATCGCCCAGCGCATGCTCTGCTCGCACGCGCAGATCGAGCTCAAGCGGCTTCGGCACGGCAAGCTGAGCGAATCGGAGAAGACCCAGCTCAAGCTCATCTGCGGCAACATGCGCAATTACAAGCTCTTCATCGACGACACGCCGGGCATGAGCGTCATGGAGCTGCGGGCCAAGGCGCGGCGGCTCAAGATGCTTTTCGACATCAAGGTCGTCTTCGTCGACTACCTGCAACTGATGTTTGACCGGGCGTCGAAGGAAAACCGCCAGCAGGAAATCTCCGCGATCAGCCGGGGGCTCAAGGCCCTGGCCCGGGAGCTGAACATCCCGGTCGTGGCGCTGGCGCAGCTCAACCGCCAGGTGGAAGGCCGCGAGGGCAACCGGCCGCGGATGAGCGATCTGCGCGAGAGCGGGGCGATCGAGCAGGACGCCGACGTGGTCATCCTTTTGCACCGCGAGGAGTATTACCTGCACAAGAAGAAGAACGCCTCGGCGGAGTTTTCCGAGCAGTTCAACAAGGTCAAGGGCAAGGCGGAGCTGATCGTCGCCAAGCAGCGCAACGGCCCGACCGGCGACGTCGAGCTGCACTTCAACCCCGAGTTCACCCGCTTCGACAACGCGGCCCCGGCATACCTCGACGATCCGGGGGCGTACACCAGCCCGTCGTACGGCATGGGCGCGGATATCGGCGGCGCGCCGATGGGCGGCGGAGAGGACGAGGGCGCGCCGTTTTGATCTGTCGATGGAATCGCACCCTTTGTCCCGGACTTTTCAGTAATGGTTGTAGACGCACATTGGTTATTGGGAACAACCCGAATACTCAGCAATTATTGTTTCGCGTTGGTCCTGGCGTTTACTGTTGGTTGCCAAGAAAAGCCAACAAAGTTTGCAACGAGCCAGTCCTCACGGGTACAAGCCCCCACAACTCAAGTCAGTGAACAACAACCCGGAAATGCGTTGCCCGCGGTAGTCGATCATTCCCTCAGGGAAGGACTTTGTCGTTTCAATGGACGGGTCAGGTCGTCGAGAGTTTTTGAATATGACGTCAAAGAATTCAACGGCATTGGCGAAATCCAGGGAAATCAATTCATCATCGTTGGTACGGATGCGAGATGGTTGTTAGAAATCGAAGTCGACTCGGTCGAAACTCCTGTTTGGTTCTTGCAGCCCGGAAGACCGGCGAAATTCGTCGTCCACAGTCCGACGCATGTCTTTGGCGAAGGAAAGGTGCCGTACCGCGAGAATAGACGATTCGAGTTCTCGATCAGTCGGGGAGATGGAAAGGGAGATCCATTATTGCTTGGACACCTTACAGCGAGTCGCCTGTCTCAAAAACCATAGGTCCCGATGAATCGAGCATGTTGACCCGGCTGATATTACTTACAATAAGGTGCGCTCAAAAACAAACACACCGACGGGCCCTCGGGTGAGGTTCGTCGGTGTGCGTTTCATTCGGTGTGGTGTGAACGCCCCGGGGCGGGGCGGCTCGACTTAGACCGAGCAGCCGAGCAGCGAGTCAAAGGTCGATTTGATGCCCGGTGAGGAAATACCGAGGAAGCTGATGAAGCTGAACATGAAGTCGAAGATCGACTGGTAAACGGACATGATCGGGCCGATGGTGGAACAGACGAGATTCGGTGCCATGGTTTGATGTCTCCTGTGCAAAATTCCGTGAGGGTCGTCCCTCAAGACCATTTCATTTATTTCATCGGCAACCCTCCGGCGATCGCACCAGCGAGGGCGGATCGCGCCGAAATCGCGCCCCCGGCCCGATGGCAGCCTTCGCCCCTTGCAGCTAGGCTATTCGCGCAAGTATCCGCAACGAGCGGGTCTTAGGAAACGAATGACAGGAGTGTCATCCGAATGAAAGTGCTCGTGACAGGCGGGGCGGGGTATGTCGGCAGTCATTGCGTGCGGGCGCTGCTGGCCGGCGGGCACGACGTGACCATTTTCGACAACCTCAGCGCCGGTCACGCGGGGGCGGTCCCGGGCGACGCGCGCCTGATCGTCGGCGATCTCGAAGACGTTGTCCTGCTCGACGGCCTGTTTGCGCAGGGGCGATTCGACGCGGTCATGCACTTCGCCGCATTCATCGAAGTCGGCGAGTCGGTGTTGCATCCGCTTCGATTTTACGAGAACAATGTCGGCAACTCCGTGAAACTGCTCTCGGCGATGGAGCGCCACGGCGTCAAGCGGATGGTCTTCAGCTCGACCTGCGCGACGTATGGCGTGCCGGAAAAGATGCCGATCACCGAAGAGATGCCGCTGCGGCCGGCGAGCCCGTACGCGCGGGCGAAGCTCGCGGTCGAGTGGGCCCTGGCGGATTCGGCGGCGGCCTGGGGGTTGGGCTACGTCGCCCTGAGATATTTCAACGCGGCGGGGGCGGCGGCCGACGGCACGATCGGCGAAGACCATCACCCCGAGACGCATTTGATTCCCAACGTGCTGATGGTCGCGCTGGGTCAGCGTCCGCACGTGAAGATTTTCGGCGAGGATTACCCGACGCGCGACGGGACTTGCGTCCGCGATTACGTCCACGTGGAAGACCTCGGCGCCGCCCATGTGAAGGCGATCGAGATCGTGCATTCCGGCGAGGCTCGGTTTTTCAACGCGGGCACCGGGCAGGGGGCGACGGTCCGCGAGGTCGTCGACGTGGCCCGGAAAGTCACGGGCCACGCGATTCCGGTCGAGCAATCGCCGCGGCGCGATGGGGACGTGCCGATGTTGTACGCCGATTCGTCAAAAATCCGCCGGGAACTCGGCTGGTCGCCGAAATTCGAAAAACTCGAGCCGATCATCGCCAGCGCCTGGGCCTGGCACAGCAAACATCCGCGCGGCTTCGACGATCGGGCTTCGCGAACATGATTGCGACAACTTGGGTAGCGAGTCGGAGGCCCTGGCGGCGACGTAAGTTCCCATGGCGCGGGTTCTTGCGCGAATTCCCGGGGATTCGGCCTCATGTGGCTGTCCGGGCGATTTGACGCCAGAATTCGGTGAAACATCCATCGGCGGGGGTGCATCATAATGTTGTGGCTTTTATAATGAGTCTGTAGCCGGGCGGCCGTACGGCGTCGCGCCGGTGGGAAACTTTTCCTGAGAAGTTGCGTACAAAGGGAATCGGCGGATCGTTCTAGATAGCGCGGGCCCTGGCCCACGGTGAGCCGAACGAAAGACCTCTTTTAGAAAGGGAACAACGTATGAAACGAGCATGGATTTTGGCGTTGGCGTTGGTCGTCGCCTGTAGTTGGGGCGTGACGCCGGCCTGGGCGGGACCGGGTTGTTGTAAGAGCACGAATGCGAAGACGGCGTCCGCGTCGTGCAGCATTGACAGTGACTTCCCGAAGATGGTGATGATGGTCGGTGACAAGTCGTTCGACTGCCCGATGGCGGCGGAGAAGGCCGCGACGGAAGGCAAGTCGAAGATCGTCTATGCCGTCGCCGGCGAGAAGTTCGAATGCAAGGACAAGGCGATGGAAGCCCTGGCGTGCGCCTCGGAGGGCTACATCAAGCGATTCACGAGCGTCGCGACGGTGGTCGATGGCAAGGTGATTTTTGCCAGCGACAAGAGCTGCAGCAGCACGTGCGGCTCGTCGGCGTCGGCCTCCGCGAAGGATGGCAAGAAGTCCTGCTGCATGGCGGGTGCGTCGGCCAAGGCCGCCGCCTGTTCTTCGAAGGTCGTTTTCATGACCCAGTCGCAGATCGACGCGGAAGTGAAGAACGCCAAGGTGGTCAAGTACGTCGTGGCGGGCAAGTCGTTTGACTGCCCCAAGGAAGCCGCGAAGGTCCGCGACGAAGCCGTGGCCGCGATCAAGCTTGTTTCGATGAAGTACATCGTGGACGGCAAGGAAGTCGGCTCGTCGACCGAGGTGTGCCCGATGGCCAAGAAGGCCGGAAAGGTGCAGTACATGGTCAACGGCGAGAAGACGCCGTGCGAGACGACGGCCCGGATTTCTCTGGCCAAGGCTCAATACGAGGCCCTGACGAAGAAGGCGGAAAAGAAAGTGGCGGCGATGTAATTCGGCTCGCTTCTGGTTTGAGGAAATGAAAAAGGCCCGCCGATATTCGGCGGGCCTTTCTTTTTGGCGGGTTCGAACGGAACTACGGCGTCAAGTGAGCATCAATGAACGGCTGGATGTCCAGCGCATCCGGCGTGCCGCTGTTGTCGATGTCGCTGCGTGCGACGTGGCCGGGATCGGTGTCCTCGCCGATGAGAACCTCGACAAAGAGATCGACGTCGATCGGATCCTTGTCGCAGTCGTTATCGATGTCGGACAGCAGATTGCACGGCGTCACGACGAATTGGATCGTGGCGTTGCCGCCTTCGACGCCGTCACCCGAGGGCAGCGACGCGGGGTTCATCGGGTCGGCGATTTCGCCGTCCAGCGTCATGCCGCTGTTGACGGCGGTCACGCCGGTCGTGACCGTCAGCGTGTAGGTATCGGCCGGCAACGGCGACATCGTATTGATGACGACGGGGTTCACATTGGCGCCGGAGACGATTGAAATGGTCTGTGGGCCGCTGTTCGCGCCGACCAGCGAGAAGTTCGCATCGACCGCGTTGACGTTGGTGTGGAACCAGACCGTCAACTGGCTCGGGCTCGGCGATCCGTTGACCGACCCGCCGGGCGTCGGAACGGTTTGCACGATCTTGGGCGGACCGGGGACATAGGCCGCGCTCGTCGCCGCCGTGCGCAGGATCCACTGATCGGGATCGAACGAGAGCGCCGTCACCGGGCCGCTGACCGGTACGACAAACCACTCCGTCCGGGCGTCGTTCTGCACCGTGACGGTCTGCGTGCCGCCGATGGTCAGCCGCAACGGGACCGGCATCACGAAGACATTCGGATAGCCGGCGGTCGTTTGCGTCTGGGCGATTCTGGCGAGCAGATAGTTCTGCCCGTTGACGTTGACGGACTGCCATCCGTATTGATAGGCGGGCGCGCCGATCTGATAGACCCACTGGTCGATGAAGGTGGTCAGGTCCTGGCCGCAGGAGACGGAGGCCACATTTTGAAAATCGTCCGTCGTGGCGGCGGAGTATTGAAACGCGTTGCGATAATCGGCGAGGATCTGGAAGAACGCGGCATCGCCGACGACGCCGCGAAGCATGTGCAGGACCCAGCCGCCTTTGTAATAGGTGTAGGTGGTGGAGAAGATGCGGTTCATGTCGGCGGTGTCGGCCGGGGGCACATAAACCGAGGAGCTAAATGACGACGGTTTTCTCGCCGCCAATGCCGCGAAGTAGGCGCTCGGGTTCAGGGTTCCCGTCTTGCGTTCTTCCCAGAGACATTCGGTGTAATCGGCGAAGCCTTCGTTGAGCCAGATGTCGCTCCACGTCTTGCAGGTGGTCATGTCGCCCCACCACTGGTGGCCGAGTTCGTGGGCGGTCACGCTCTCGCTGAACGTTCCCTGGCCGGTGATGGTCTGGTGCTCCATGCCGCCGCCGAAATTGAAGTTGTAGATGCCGTACTTTTCGTTGACGAACGGATATTCGCCGTAAATGGTGCGATAGGTCGCGAGCATGTTCAGGCACTTTTCCCAGGCGGCGCGGTTCGTACCGTTGTCGTTTTCCGGGTAGATGAAGAATTGCACGGGCATGGAGCCGGCGGGGTTGTACGGCCCCGCCGGGAAGTTGTAGGTCTGTGACCACGTGTTGTAGTTCGTTGCCGCGAAGGAGACCAGATAAGTGGCGATCGGATAGTCGGTGTGCCAGTGATATTTCAGCCGACCGCCGCCGAGATTGGTTGGCGCGCCAACTTGCAACCCATTGGATGGCACGACGTAATTATTCGGCGTGGTGAGATAGAAATCGATCGTCGCCTTGTCGGAGTTGTCGCCGGGAACGCCGAAGTCGCCGTCCTTGCAAGGCCACCAGGTGTAGGCGAAATAGGCCTCGCTCAGCGTTTCCACGATGGAGGTGCCCGCATGGGTCGTCACATCGATTGAGCCGAAGCCGCGCGACGCGGAGGTGCCGTTGTAGGCGACGGTCAGGATGAATTTGTCATCCAGGCCGTAGGCATGATCCAGCGTGGCGACGCGCGTCGTCGTTCCCACGGTGCTGACGCTGACGGCGACGGGGTTATTGCCGAATTCGTCGGTGATGATGGCGCTGGTGATCGTGTACTGGCTGCGGAGCCGAAACGTAAACTGTGTCAAGGACGCCGATTTGCTCTGGATCAAGATGGCGTTGGTGCCGGCGATCGTGCAGGTGTCGGCGCCGGTATTCAGGTTGGAAATCTCGATGTCCAACGTGTAATGAAGAACGTCGGTATCGCCCATCGCTTCGCGCTGACCTGCCGGCAAGGTTTCGATTCTCTCAGGAATGTAAGAGGCCATCGCCTGGGCCTTGCCGCAGCCGTAGATGATCGGCTCGTCGCAGGACTCGGCGAGGTGGGCCTGTTGGGCGAAGGCGAAGCCGGCCAGCGGCCCTAACAGAGACAGACCGACGGCGAAGAACGCCCGCCGGGACGCCTGGGAAAATCGAGATACCATCATGGGTTCCTTTCCGACGCCTTGCCAAAATCCCCCTGAAAGCACGTGTCGGAAAGCGCTGGCGGAAGATCCGGTCGATCCGACGAGGCCGCCCGAGTTGAGGCACGCGGACGACACCTTACTCCCTAAGTATATCGATCGGCGGCCGGCGATCCAAGGCTTCCTGCTTGCGTTTATCGGGTCATCGGGCGACACTGCGCGCGGTCCGTCCCAGCGGTGAACCGTGATCGCAGTCGGGCCGTGTGTTGGAGCACATATTTCATGAAAGACGACCTTTCGACGAGTGGAGGAGGGCAGGTTCCGGAGCACAAGCCATTTGTACCGGCGGAGACGGTGATCCCGGAAATGGGTGTCGCGCCGGTGATCGTGGGGGCGATTCTTGGGATTATTTTCGGCGCGTCGTCGCTCTATTTGGTTTTGAAAGTCGGTATGACCGTGTCGGCGTCGATTCCGATCGCGGTGCTGTCGATCACGCTCTTTCGGGTCTTTAAGCCGTTGATGGGCCGCAACGCGACGATCCTTGAAAACAACATGGTGCAAACCACGGGATCCGCCGGCGAGTCGATCGCCTTCGGCGTCGGTGTCACGATGCCCGCCCTGCTGATCCTCGGCTACAACCTGGAAATCATGCGCGTGATGCTCGTCGCGGTGTTGGGCGGACTGCTCGGCATCCTGATGATGATTCCGCTTCGCCGAGTGTTTATCGTCAAGCAACATGGAAAGTTGACCTACCCCGAAGGCGTAGCCTGCGCCGACGTCCTTATCGTCGGCGAAAAGGGCGGCTCATCGGCCGCGACCGTCTTTGTGGGCTTTGGGCTCGCGTTTGTTTATGAGTTTCTCAAGGGCGCTCTTCACTTGTGGGAGGAGATTCCCAAGAGATTGTTGACCTTTTTCAGAAGCAATGGCACCAAGTTGTTTGAGTTCAAAGGTGCGGAATTGTCCCTGGAAGCCTCCCCGGCATTGCTGGGAGTGGGTTACGTCATCGGACCTAAGATTTCCTGCATCATGGTCGCCGGGGGCATTCTTGCCTCGTGGGTTCTTATTCCGATCATCGTTCTGTTCGGCGAAAAGCTGACCACTCCGTTGGCGCCGGCGTCGACCCTGATTCGCGATATGTCACTCAAGGAAGTTCGAGATAATTACGTGCTGTATATCGCGGCCGGGGCCGTCGCGGCCGGCGGCATCATCAGCATGTTCCAATCCCTCCCCACGATTCTGCACTCCATCAAATCCGGCCTGAGCGACCTGGCCGGCGGCGCCGGCAAAGGATCGGTGGCCCATCGAACCGATCGCGACATTTCAATGCGTCTAGTGATTTTGGGTTGTATCGGCCTCGTCGCCGCCATATGCTTGGCGCCAATGTTGGGCTTGTATCTCAACGTCGTCGGGGCCATCCTCATCCTGGCGTTCGGTTTTCTTTTCGTCACCGTATCCGCTCGGCTAACCGGTGAAATCGGTTCGTCGTCAAACCCAATCTCGGGAATGACCGTTGCGACTCTTCTGTTGACGTGTCTTATTTTTGTCGCGATTGGCTGGACGGGCGAACAATATCGCCTCACCGCGCTTTCCATTGCCGCCGTTGTCTGTATTGCGTGCTCAAACGGCGGAACCGTGGCGCAATGCTTGAAGACGGGATATATCGTCGGCGCGACCCCTCGTCATCAGCAGGTCGGTATTCTGGTCGGCGCGTTGACATCCGCCCTTGTCATCGGTGGCACGTTATTACTCTTGAATGACTCGGCCACCATTTACTCTACAAAAAATCTCCCAACGGTGCAGGTCGATGCCGGCACGCTCAAAGTTAAAGAACGTCCGGGGGGAGAATATGAGAAGAAGGACACCCAGGAATATCGGGTGCTGCATGCCCGGGCCGGGCAATTCGAAGGCATCGATCAAGGCAAATATCTTGTTAATGACGCGGGGAAAATTTGCTACCTCATCGATCCCGGAATTAACGGCCACCGAGACGAAAGGGACGACGGCACCAAAGTGCGGAAGTTCGACGCGCCGAAGGCCGCGCTCATGTCTTTTATTGTGGACGGCGTATTGACCCGCAAACTACCGTGGGATCTTGTGCTGCTTGGCGTGGCTCTGGCCGTTATTCTGGAACTATCGGGCGTGCCCTCGTTGCCGTTTGCCGTCGGCGTCTATCTGCCGCTTTCCGCTTCAACACCGATCTTCGTCGGCGGAATGGCCCGGTGGGTGGCCGACAAGTTCGCCCGGCGCACGGCGGCGGAATCCGAATTGAGTCCCGGAGTACTTCTGTCATCCGGTTACATTGCAGGCGGGACCATTGCCGGAATTCTGGTTGCGTTACTTACCATGGACGCTGACCGCGCCAAGAACTGGGACGTCGGTGTCCGGTGGGTGGGTCACCTCGCCGATCTCCCGGGATTTGCGATGATCACGTTTACCGTCTTGGCGGTGATTTTGTTGATCGTGGGGGCCCGTAAGTCTCAAGAGACGTCGTAAGGCGACGATTCTAAGGATTCGGCTCCTGCCAGCGAATTCGGACGCGCGCGTCGAGTCGGTCCTTGTGCGTGGCGAACCGCCAGATCGTGACCGTGTCCGCCTGGCGCGAGAGCGTCGCGATCTGGCGGATGGCGCGGATCGGGTCGAATTCGGCCACTCCCATCGTCGGCGCCGGCGCGACGGGGATTTCCACGCGAATCGTCTTTTCGCCGCGGATCACTTCCACGACAAATTCGGTCCGGTCGCCGCGCGCCTGGTAGCGACGAGCCACTTCCTGCGCAGGCTCCTTTGAATCGATCGGCGAGCCCGCGGCGCCGGTCACGACGTCGCCGGTCTCGAGAAGCCCGGCGGCGGGTGACGTGTCGTCGACTTCGAGCACCACGGCGCGATTGGGATGTTGGGGATCGGCCTGAAGCGCCACGCCGAGTTTATCTCGCTGATGCACCCGGGCGTCGGCCCAGGCTTGCCACCACTGCGGCTGAAGCGCCTGGGACTGGTGCTTGCCGAGATAGTCAATCCAGTTGGTGAGCATGGACGACAGGCGGCTGCCGCGGAGATGGAAACACTCCACGAGGTCGTCCTGACCGTCGGACGATGGAAAGATTCCGCCGGCGTCGGGCGATTCGTCGAGCCGGGGGGCCTTGCCGCGACCGGCGCGGATGATCAGCTCGGCATGGGCGCGCGAGGTCGACAGCAGGAGCGAATCGTCAAATCGGGCCCAGGCGAACTCAACTTTTTTCAGAAAGTCCAGCTTCAGGCGACGCGCCAGTCCGGGGCCGGCATCGATGCTGTGCAGATCGACGCCTTCGCAGCGGGTCTTCTTGACGGCGACTTCCGCCACGGGCGGGTCCGACGGTTCGCCCTGCGAACCAATGATGTTGGTCAAAATAAAAAAGAGTCCGTCGAGGAGATTGACGAACGTATTTTCCTTTTCCCGGGATTGGATGAGAACGGTCATCGCGGGAAAGTCCATGCCGATCCCTTCGGCGGCCGGATCGAGCGCCATGACCAGCCGGACCTTGGGACCGAGTTGATCGACCAGGTTCTCCGCTCCGGCCCGCGATGCCGTTAACGCGTCGATCAAGATTCCGGCGAACGATTCCGCCGAGCCGAATCGGCCTTCGATGTTTCGACGGGCGATGTCCTTGAAGTCCACCGCCCCGGCCCAGACGGCCAGCGTACCCGTGGGCAGTGCGGCAAGATCGGCTTTGGAAAGGACGGCTTCTTCGGTTCGCGGGCTGGAGCGCTGACCGTGAATGTCGCATTGAATTTCCGATGCGGTCACCCGCGCGGCGGCCAGCAATCGCGTGCAACCCTCGAAGGCCATGGGATCGTCGCGCCGCCAGGCCGAGTAGAGGAGTCCCTGGGGCGGGGATGAGAGACGCGATCGAAGCGCGCCAAAATCCGAACGGGCGGCGAGCGAAGGACCGCGGCGACCGCCGAGCAGCAGCACGGTGCGTCCCCAAAGTCCGTCCGGATCGTCGGCCGGACCCAGAACCAGTGTGCGATCGAGGACGGCGAGGAGGATGCCGCCGCCGAGTTGATAGCGTTTGACGGGCCCTTCATCGGCGAGTTGTTTGGCGGACCATCGTTTCAGAAGCGGTTCGAGGTCCGGCGCGTTTTCGAGTTCGGCGAGGACGACACCGCCGTTCCATTGGGACGACTCCGAGGCGATCAGCGCGGAGCGGTGGCCCAGCAACTGGCTGATGGCGTCCTCCGCGCCCAGGCCGAGCAATTCTTCCGCGCGTTGTTGCCACGGTCCGCCGGCCGGATTCGCGCGGTGGTCCGTCAATTCCCGTACGGTCTGCCAGATCCCGATGCGCTGCCAAATGTCGCGAATCTCCGCGAGGTCGCGCAGCTCGACGTAGAATCGGGCGTCGCCCGGCACGATCCGCGACCAGTCCTGCGCGACGGCGGGCGGACTTGCGGGCTGGGCCCGGAGCGGCGGCGGCGTGACGCACAGGATGACCATCGCAAGTAGGGCGAGTGGGCGCGCGATTGACGGCGATGCCGTCCGAACGATTGGATCGGTGGTGGATTCGCTCATGGGGGATTCCGGATTGAATCCTGCCCGTCGAACGATTCGGCGTCAAGACGCTGGATTCAGCGATGGCCGCCAGAGCAAGTCATATTAACTCATGGATGTTTCCTTTTTTGTTTGGTCTTGTTGGTGGGCTGAAGGAAGTTGAAGGAGCCTGAAGGAGGCTGAATTTGGTCCGCAGAGGACGCAAATCGATCGCCGATGGGGGCAGCGATTTTTTTTCCGGCGCCATTGAGCGCACTTAAACGCAAACGGTCGGCGGGGGATGCCTTGTCGGCGGCGCGCCGCGGAAATTTTTTTGAGGCCGAAAAAAGCCGGAAAAAGGCGAAAAAGGTGAAAATTCACGATCGATCTCCGGCGCGCGGAATCTCTCTATCGGCAGCCGTTCGCCAAATGCCTTAGGCCATCAGCCGGACGAAGGGGCGGCGGGCCGCCGAGACCTAACATTTTACTAATATAGCGCGCTGGATTAAAAAGGCAAGGGGAATTTGGGGGGGCAGCAACAGGCTTGAGGCCCTCCACGGCGGGTCTGCGACTTGAGGCTTGAGGAGGAGAAGAATCAAGGGCGGCGGCGGGGGATCAGGAAGGCCAGCGCGAATAGGGCCAGCGTGGCGGGTTCGGGGACGGGGGTGAGGGAGAAATGGATTTCGCCGGAGCCTTCGCCGTGGGTGCCGGGGGGCGTGGGATTGAAATGGTAAATTCTCGTAAAATAGTGAATCTGGTAGAGTTCGCCGGCCAAGAGAAGCCCGCTGTTTTGAACCTGCAAATCACCATAAGGTCGACCGAGTCCGACATTGCCGCCCGAACCACCGTCGAAGGCTACAGGTTGATCGGCGGCAACGTCGTAGACCAAGAGGAGGATATTCGCCTGACCCAGCGCAGCATCAGGCCAGGAGAATTGCCAAGAGCCGTTGAAACTGATGTTCGTGTCGACAGCGGGGCGGATGTAGATGTCGCCTCCGGTTGTTGTGTCGCCATGAAGTTGCTGAATGTGGTGATTGATAACCGTATCAAAATGAGCGGAATCTCCTGACCAATGGAAGTAATGGATTGCGGTTGCAGATGAGTTGCCATACGTCGCCGTAAGCGTGGATTGGTAAGGATTCTTTATGACTTCGGTAAATGAGGTGTCAAAATCGGAAGCATCGTAGTCGTAGACCGTCGTCCCAATGGTCCATGAGGCGACAAACAAATCGCCAAATGCGTTAGGAGCAAAGTAGGCGGTCAGTGCGATGCATAGTGACGCGCGAAGATAATTTCGTACACCATTTTTAAGCACGACGATTCCTTTTTCTGGTAACTTATTATATCGTCTAGGGTTGGCACGATCGAGAAATCGTTTGTTTTTTGTGTTTTCCTATTGCAGTTTTCCGCGGATTGCGTACAACTCGCTTGGTATTCGGGTCGAGGGAGGATGTTTGGGAGCGCCGTGGCGCTCCCCCTTTCCAATAGAAAGGAACATCCTCATGTCTCGTCGAGTTGTTCGAATCCTCACGTTGTTTTCTTTTCTTTTTTTTCTGACAAGCCAGAGCGCGCAGGCTGCGGTCCGTCGCGTCAAGCCAGATGCACCGGATACTCCACACGACGGGTCAACGTGGGCTCGGGCGTATCTTGACTTACAGGACGCACTCACCGCAGCGTCCGCCGATGATGAGATTTGGGTTGCCAAGGCGACCTATAAGCCGTCGGTGCAAACGACTTACAACGACCCTCGTTCCGTGAGTTTCTCCCTGAAAAATGGAGTTGCCATTTATGGTGGCTTCGCTGGGACGGAATCGACACGTAACGAGCGTAATATCCAAGCGAATGAGACAATCCTGAGCGGAGATTTAATTGGTGACGATGGATCGCCTTTCACATACCGGTCGGATAACTGTTACCATGTGGTTACCGCTGACTCATCAGTTTTGTTTCCTCCTACAGTTCTGGACGGCTTCACGATAAGAAGCGGCTATGCAGATGCCTACCCGCTTGTCGGAGGCGGAGTGCTTATCAAAGGTGGAACATCGTACCCTCGGATTGAAAACTGTTTGATTACGGATAATTCGAAGACGAGCGCCGGTGGCGGTCTTGGTTCATTCACGTCGTTTGGCCATCCGGTTATTCAGAATTGCCATTTCCACAATCTTGAATCTCTAGCTTGGTCTTCCCCACTAGGAGTGGACACCTAGAAGCGAGATAATGGATCTCGCGGGAGGTGTTCGATGAGTCAAGGGAAG
>CAYPXR010000093.1:0-74569 GCA_964414585.1 uncultured Planctomycetaceae bacterium | reverse complement strand
GCCCCCGGCAAGCTTGCCGGGGGCTTTAGTGGACGATCCATTGCCACGCGCGATAATCTGCCGCCATGCTCGCCGCCTGGAACGATTGGTACCATTGCAACGGAAATACCTTCGGCACCTGGCTCCCCGGCGATCCTCGCGGCTATCGAACGCGCCGGCACAAGTACCACGTCGAGGGAGATTATCGACATCCGCCGCCGCCGGGGCGGGATAAGGAAGTGTTTGAACGCTCCAAACGATTGATGAAGGACGCGCCGGTATCATTCAACGTGAAACAGCGCAGCATCGCCTGCCGGGAAATGGCGGCGAAGCTGATTGCTGAAGAGATTGAATTGATCGTTCTGGCGGTTGACGATCATCATTACCATCTCGTGGCCCGATTCCTCGATCATCGGCCCCGCCATTGGGTGGGCCGTGCCAAATTTCATTCGTCGATGATCCTTCGCGGCGACAAACCGCACGCGCGGGTGTGGGCTTCCGGCTGCCGCGCCTGGCCGATCCGCGATCGGGCGCATCAAATGAACGCGTTCAACTACATCGTCAAACATGGAAAGAAAGGCGCCGCGGTATGGACGTTTCGCGATCCGATTCCGCAGTGCACACGATCGCCGTCAAAATAAAGCCCCCGGCAAGCTTGCCGGGGGCTTTAGCGCGAGCATAGTGTGACGCCGCAAATGCTGAAGACCCGGCCCAATGGACCTGCGGCAATTCCCGATCTCATGGAGCACCCACATTCATGTCCGCGGGCTCGCGCCGCGCGGCTCTGATTGCGGCGCTATTTCTTCACCTCAAACTCAGCATCGATCACGTCATCGTCCTTCTTGCCGGCCGGCGCTGCGCCGGGGCCGGGCGTCGGACCGGGGCCGCCGGGTGCGGCACCACTGGCGCCGCCGGCTTTGGCGGCCTCTTCGTAGATGATCTTGCCGAGGGCCTGGCTCGCCGTCATTACGTTTTCGATCGCCTTCTTGATCGCCGGGCCGTCGTCGGTCTTCATGCGATCCTTGAGGTTGCTGATCGCCAGCTCCACTTTGCCGCGCTCGTCGGCCGGGACCTTGTCGCCGTGCTCCTTGAGCGTCTTTTCGGTCTGGTAGACGACCTGATCGGCCTGGTTCTTGGCGTCGATCAGCTCGCGCTTCTTCTTGTCGTCCTCGGCGTGGGACTCGGCTTCCTTGCGCATCTTCTCGACTTCCGCCTCGGAGAGACCGGACGAGCCTTCGATCTTGATCTTCTGCTCTTTTCCGGTGCCCATGTCCTTGGCGGAGACGTGGAGGATGCCGTTGGCGTCGATGTCGAAGGTCACTTCGATCTGCGGCACGCCGCGCGGGGCCGGCGGGATGCCGGCGAGGTTGAAGCGGCCGAGCGTGCGGTTGTCGACGGCCATCTGCCGCTCGCCTTGCAGGACGTGGATCGTCACTTCGCTCTGGCTGTCGGCGGCGGTCGAATAGACCTCTTTCTTGCTCGTGGGGATCGTCGTGTTGCGCGGAATCATCGTCGTCATGACGCCGCCGAGCGTCTCGACGCCCAGCGACAGCGGCGTGACGTCGAGGACGAGGATGTCCTTCACGTCGCCGCCGATGATGCCGGCCTGGATGGCCGCGCCGATGCCGACGGCCTCGTCCGGGTTGACGCTCTTGTTCGGCTCCTTGCCGAAGATTTCCTGGCACATCCGCTGCACGGCGGGCATGCGCGTCGAACCGCCGACCAGAATGCACTCGTTGATGTCCTTGGGCGAGAGCTTCGCGTCGGACAGCGCCTTAAGCACCGGTCCTCGGCAGCGTTCGGTCAGCTTCTCGGTGACCTGCTCGAACTTTGCGCGGGTGATCGTCTGGTTCAGGTGCTTGGGGCCGCTCGCGTCGGCGGTGATGAACGGCAGATTGATCGTCGCCTCCATCGAGGTGGAGAGTTCGCACTTGGCCTTTTCGCAGCCTTCCTTGAGGCGCTGATGGGCCATGGGGTCCTTGCGGAGATCGACGCCGTACTGCTTGCGAAACTCCTCGGCGACGTAATCGATGAGCACCTGGTCATAATCATCACCGCCCAGATGGGTGTCGCCGTTGATGGAAAGCGTTTCGAAGACGCCTTCACCGACGTCGAGGATGGAGATGTCGAAGGTGCCGCCGCCCAGGTCGAAGACGGCGATCTTGCCGCCCTTTTTCTTGTCCATGCCGTAGGCGAGGGCCGCGGCCGTCGGCTCGGGCAGGACGCGCTTAACGTCGAAGCCGGCGATGATGCCCGCTTCCTGCGTCGCCTTGCGCTGCGAGTCGTTGAAGTAGGCCGGGACGGTGATGACCGCCGCGGTGACTTTCTCGCCAAGATAGTCTTCCGCGGTCTTCTTGAGATCCTGGAGGACCATCGCGGAGACTTCCGGCGGGGTGAATTCCTTGTCGCGAACCTTGACCTTGACGAGTTCTTCGGAGCCGCCGACGACTTCGTAGGGAACGAGCTTTTCTTCCGAGCCGACTTCGCTGTGGCGGCGGCCCATGAAGCGCTTGATGGAGAAGACGGTGTTGCGCGGGTTGGTGACTTGCTGGTGCTTGGCGATCTGGCCGACGAGCCGCTCGCCTTTATCCGTGAAGCCGACGACGGACGGCGTGGTCCGCGCGCCCATGGCGTTGGTCAGTACCTTGGGCTGCCCGCCTTCCATGACGGCCACGACCGAGTTCGTCGTTCCCAGGTCAATTCCGATGATCTTTGACATTGGTGTACCTCTTTGTTTCTTCGCCTAAAGGGTCGTACGCGCCGCCGACTCCCCCGGGATTAAGGCAACGCGCAGACCCGACCGCCCGACTGTTTAGCAAGGGCGGTGCCACGAACAGCCAGAAATGTCCTATTTTTAACCTGTTATGTATACGGAAGTTAGGCCGGGAATGAAATCAAGTCGACCGCTCGGCAGTGCCCGGCGCTGCCAGTCTGACATGCTGCGATGGCGGTTGGCAGCCCGATCAGAGCTGCGTCAAAGATCCGCTGTGGTGGAACCGTAAGGGAGCGCCGCGGTGATTGCGAACGGGTGCCCATCTCGATCAGTGACACGTTCCAATCCTGGCGAAATGCCTGGCGTCGAGAACCACATGGCACTCCCTTACGGTCGCTGCTCTGATCATTTCCTCATTCGCTATTCGCTATTCGTCATTGACCATTCCCGTAAAAACGGCACCGGCAGCCGCGGTGGGACGGCTGCCGATGTCGCAGGAGATGGTGATGGTGAGGAAGAAGAGTCTTGTATTCCGCTCCGGGTCGATCACGCGGCCCAGGCGTTGGTAATTCTTTTCGATCGCCCCTTCACAAGGAGCAGTGGAGCCAGGACGGTCAACAGCGCGACGACCGCGGGCTCGGGAACGATCAGGTTCTGGCTCCTCGGAGCGTCGCCGCTCTTGACGAGGTAGGACGAGGTCATGTAACCGGTGACGTCCACCGGCAAAGCCGCCAGGTAGGATTGCGCCGTCGTCAGGATGTCCCCCGTGGTCAGGAGCCTGAAGTTTCCGCTGGTGAGATTGAGCATGCCGCCGAAGTCGTCGACGACTTCCCAGATGGCGACCTGGAGGGCCGCCGCCTGAATGTCGTTGACCACGCCGCCATGGAAGGTGTCGTAGAGGAAGGCGACGGCCTTGCCGCCGTTGACGTCGGTCACGGGAGCAATATCCGCGTTCCACATGCCCTTGAGCGTGTGGTCCAGATCCACGCAATAAGCGGTCAGGTCCTGGCTGTTGAAGTTGATGAGAATCTCCCCGGCCGGCACTGTCATCGTCGAACCATTATGTTTGAAGCTCACCGTGTCTTCATGACCCAGCGAGGTAAAGGTCGCCACGGAAGCTCGTGCGCCCGTGGCGGTCGCCAACATGATCATGAGTGCTCCGAATGTCTTCGCCTTGTTCATCATTCTGCCCCCTGCGTTAAAGCCTCTCGTCCCCCGTCGCCCAGCCCATAGGTTCGCGTCGAACACCGGCGTGAACCTGCGGGCTGTCGTGTATGAGAGTGAAATTAGGCAAGGTGCGCGCCTCGGGAGGTCTGGGTCGTGCCAGAGAATGTTTGGTCGATAAAAGACGGCGCTGAGTTGCGCCAACGCGGCGATGTGAAACCGTGCGGACTGTGCGGATGAGAAAGAATGCGCCGCCGATGAATTGAAAGTCATCGCGGCCATGGGCGGTCATGCGGCACGGGAGCCGCCGTCCGATTAAGCGGCCGATTGGGATTCGCCGGCGCGGCGATTATGGGCTTGCGTGTGACGATGCGCGGCGATCATCCCTGCAACGGTGGCCGGCGATGTTGAAACGAAATGCATCGCCCATGACGGGAATTATGAGGCCGACGTCAGCCGCGCGATGGCCAGAGCCATATCGGCCTCGTCCACATTTTCGATCCATTGCGCCTGGCCGAGCGACCGGGGCACGATGAAGCGGACCGTGCCGCCTCGGGCCTTTTTGTCCATTCCCATGCGCGCGAGGAGGTCCGATAGATCGGGCGGGCGATCCAGGCGGACCCGCAGGCCGAGATTCTTCAGTAGACGTTCCACTCGGCCGCGGATGGCGTCGTCGAAGCCGCATTTTCGGACGGCGAGTTCCATCTCTCCGACCATGCCCAGGGCGACGGCTTCGCCATGACGAAGGTCGAATCCGGACATCGCTTCCAGGGCGTGGCCGATGGTGTGGCCGAAGTTGAGGACTGCGCGTCCGATACCGGCGCCTTCCAACTCTCGCTCATCGGCGACGACGATAGCCGCCTTGAGCGCGCAGTTGCGGCGGATCAGATCGCAGAGCGTTTGCGGCTCGCGGCCGAGAATCTTCGGGGCGACGTGACAGTGCCAATCGAAGAGTTCGGGATCGAGAATCACGGCGTGTTTGACGGATTCGGCGAGCCCGGCCGTCAGGTCGCGCGCCGGTAACGAGGCCAGGCAATCGATGTCGATGCAGACGAGCAGCGGCTGGTGAAAGGCGCCGATCAGATTCTTGCCGGCCGGATGATTGACGGCGGACTTGCCGCCGATGGAGGCATCGATATCGGCTTCGAGCGTCGTGGGGCATTGCACGAAGGCCACGCCGCGCAGCCATGTCGCCGCCGCCAAGCCTGTTAGATCCCCGACGACGCCGCCACCGAGGGCGATGATCGGTTCGTCGCGACCGTGATGATTAGCTGCGAGCTGGTCGTAGACGGCCGAGAGCTGGTCCAGCGATTTCGAGGATTCGCCCGCGGGAACGGTGATTGTCCGCGGTTCGATATTCGCCGCGCGCAAACCCTCGCAGGCCTTGTCGAGGTAGAGCGGGCCGACGCCGTTGTCGGTGACGATCGTCGCTTTTGTCGCGCGGCAGCGGCTTTGCAAGAGCGCGCCGAGCGATGAAAGCAGGCTCGGGCCGATCTGAACGGAATACGCGCGGCCCGGCAGATCGACGCGGACGGTTTGAACTCGGATGCTCTCGTCGGCCATGGGGCCATGATAGGGGACGAGCATTGACGTGGGAAAGGGCGCGAGCGCGAAAGACCGGCGCCGTTATCTCGGCAGGAAGCTCAGCGTGACGTGCATGACGGTCCAGTAGTAAAAGCTCTTGGACCCGACAATGTCTTCGAGGAGGCCGTCCTTGCCGAAGCTGTAGACGCTGACGGCGATGAGCACGGTGACGACGGCGGCGAGGCCGAGGTGCAGTGTCATGAAGCCCTTGCGGGTCGTCCGCATCCAGGCGAACCAGGACTTCGGAGGCTCCTTCGGCGGGTGCTTGTTGATCAGGTAGAGGGCGAAGAAATACCATCCCACAAAGTGACCGAGGACGACGATGTTGAAGGTCCACGCGCCGCCGACGAGCGCGATGAGGATGACGGAGAGGGAGATGCAATAGACCGCGAGGATGGGGCGATGGACTCTCCAAAGACCGGCGAGACCATCGGGGAATTGGCGGGCGATCCGCGACAGGGCGACGATCGCGATGGCGAGCATCGGCAAAAACATCGACGCGAGGCGCTTCGTGAAGGGCCAGTTCGCCGGGAAGAAATTATCCAGGATCGGATTCGCGCGCCGATAGTTCAGGTCGCCCATTTGAATGTAGGTCGGCCAGATCAGGGAAAAGAGCAGGCCCAGCATGAGAAGCTGTAGGACGATCATGATCCGTTCGTGCGTTCGCATCGCCTCGGCGGGCATATCGCCGTAGGCCTTGTAGAAAAAAGCGTCGTCGCGGAGGCCGTGGATCAGAAAGTAGAAGTAAAAGCAGATGATCGCGAGGGGATTGGCGTGCGCCCCCATCTTGTAGAAACCGATGCAGAAGGCCGCCCCGATCAGGAAGAGCCCGCCGAAGATCAGCTTGTTCTTCGTCGCCTGCATCCGCCGCGACGAGCAGGCGAACATGGTGGCGATGATGAAATGCGGCAGACCGAAGATGCGCATCGGCAACTCGGACGGGCTCTTGAACATGCGAAAATCAGCATCGCGGCGATGGGCAAACTCGAAGAAGCCCTGGTACTTGTCAAAAATATAGAACAAACCGCAGACGGCGACGGCCGCGAGCGTCCAGCCGAGCGTTCGCATCCAGTTTCGAAAGGTGAGGGTGTCCCACAAAGGCCGGGGCAGGGCCGTTGAGGAATCGAGCGCCGCGATCGTCATGGAGTTCGCATTCGTCGTCGTCACGGATTCCTCCACGTCGCCGGCCGACCGCGCCAGAGCCGTGCCGAAAGATGCGAGAGCAGCGTCACAATTATTATCGGCGGATGGGGATGGGTCAAGCAGCGGAAGCGGTTGTATGCGGATCGCCGACGCTCTATCATGGAAAATCTCCGGGGCGTTGTTCCCCCCTGTTAATCACGGCGGGCTGTGCCCGTCCTACACGAGAGGTGAAAGTTCCATGGCTGATCTTGTTCCCGTTCACGGCGGACTCTCCGCACCGGTCGATCGCACGGTCAAGGCCGATCGCGTCAACGAATTTGAAAAGCAGGCGGCGGCGCTGCCGGCCATCGTCATCGATGACGCCGATCTGTCGAGCTTGTATCGCTTCGGCGACGGCGGCTTAAGCCCGCTGACCGGGCCGATGAACAAGGAACAGTGGCATCGCAGTCTCGATGAAGGCGTGCTCCAGCACAACGGCAAGGCCTATGCGTGGACGATCCCGATTTCGTTCCCGGTCGCGGCCGATCAGGCGAAGTCGCTTAAGGCCGGGCAGTCAGTACGGTTGACGAACACGGCGGGCAAGACGGTCGGCACGCTCAAGATCAACGACATCTTCCCCTACGACAAGGCGAAGTACATCAAGGGCGTCTATCAGACCGAGCGGACGGACCATCCCGGCGGGAAGATGACGATGAACGACTCGCGCGAGATGCTGCTGGGCGGCGAGGTCGAAGTGCTGCCGCAGCCGAAGCACCCGGAATATGGGCAATATGTCCTGCGGCCGACCGAAACGCGGAAGCTCTTCGCGGAGAAAGGGTGGTCGCGCGTCGTTGCCTTTCAGACGCGAAACCCGCTGCACCGGGCGCACGAGTACGCGCTGGTCTATGGGTTGGAGACGCTTTGCCGGACGTGCGACACGGCCGGAGCGGTGCTGAACCCGCTCATCGGCGAGACGAAGTCCGACGACGTGGACGCGGCAACGCGGATGCGCACCTACAAGGCGTTGATCGACCAGAATGCGCTCGGCCAGGGCGACTCCGACGAGTCGCTGTGGAAGTCGAAGAAGTACACGCTGCACGATCGCGTGCTCCTGCTCGGCCTGGACATCAAGATGTTCTACGCCGGCCCCAAGGAGGCGGTCATGCACGGCGTCTATCGCCAGAACTTCGGCTTCACCGACATCATCATCGGCCGCAAACACGCCGACGCGCCCTACGACGACGGCAAGGACATCTGGGACGGCCTCGCGGCTCAACGAATTTTTGACAGCCTGCCGGGGCATCTGGCCATCAAGCCGGTCAAAGTCGGCTTCGCGGCGTATTACGAGTCCGTCGGCCGCGTTGATCTGGTGGAGAAGCACCCCGACGAGAAGCCGGTCTCCATCAGCGGCCGGGAGATTCGCGAGCAACTCATCGCCGGAAAAGAGCCCGACGCCCGGATCATGCGACCGGAGACGGCGCGGATTTTGATTGAGAAGATGCACAAGCTCTAGGCCGGCATTCCGAGATTCAATCAGGACTACCGAAATCAAAAGTGTCTTGCTGGCCTGGCTTTTTCTTGGAAACGCCGCGCCAATATCTCCCACCGAGCTTATGTTTGGAGCAAAAAATCAGTTGGTAAATTGGTACCCCTTTCGCCATGATCCTCTCATACTCGAAACACTCATAGCCGAGTGCCTTGATTTGCCGAACATAAAGCTCTCGAAGTTCATGAGCCCATCGAGATGCTGGCTGCTTGTCGAAAATTGATCTCCAGTTAGCTGAGGGACCAAGCACCCTATCGAGATTCGAGGCTGGATCATCCCGGTAATTTAGTTTCCAATTTCGCAGAACATCTACCCTGTCAGGGAAAAAAATTATCAAATCACATCTGCTTTTCGCCAATACGACCAGCGTTTCATAATCGAGATGCAACCCATACGGATCTAAAAACGCGAGGGACAAACTTCGAGCGGGAATCTTCTGAATAAGCTCCCCGACCTTTTCGTTCGCATCTCCAAGAACAACATGAATGTCAGCACGATGTTCAAAAGGTGCAAGTCTCTTCCTAAGCGCATCGATCTTGTCTTGATCGATTTCACAGAAGTACAAGCCTTGAAATGAAATTTGCGACTGTGCAGCAATCAAGGGTGACCCCCAGCTCAGTTGTTTTGAATCGCGAAGTCGCTCCAAGCCTGCTCCAGCGAATAGATCGATGTAATGCAGGCCACTCCACTTTCCGCCTTTCAGAGCATTTTTCATGCCCGTAGTGAAGGCATAGATGTACCGAGCGAGAAAATAGTGCTTGTTGAAGGAGTGCTCACCGACTTCAGGCGTAAGCAATCCGTCGTCCATCGGGTTTGGTAATTCGAATCTCGCCAAGGTATGCCTCCGAAATCCTTGGATACCTAGGTAGTTGATCCCATGTCCGGCCCCCTACAATTCTACCTGTTTTTTTCTTGTTTACCCCGCCCCATTGCTTGAAGAAAAACGGTACATCATGATCGATGCAGCGATCACGAATCTGTGTCACCCACTCCTTTTCCATCGGTCTTGCGCCCGGTCCCGATTCGCCGCCGACGATGACCCACTGAATTTCTTCCAACGGCAACTGAGGAATCGGCCCCAACAGAGGCTCGACGGAAAGAAACCGTATCTTCGCCGGTATCGCGCGGAGCGTTTCGACGCGATGAACATACAACGCGCTTTCAATACTTGTTCCCAACCAGACGTTCGTCGGCCATGGGAGATGTTCGGCGTATTGCAGAGCGATCTCCGGCCGCTTTGTAAGAACCTGAAATTGATGTTGCGACGCTTTCTCCATGACCTCGAAAACGCGTTGGATGAACTCGAGTGGAACATCTTTGTGGAACAAATCGCTCATCGAATTAACGAAAATCAATCGAGGTCGCTTCCATTTGAGCGGAATATCCAACGCGTCGGGCTGTAGCGTCAGATCAAAGCCGTTGCGATATTGCGGCACGCCCATCGCCTTGAGCCGCTCCGCCATCCGCTCGGCGTAGCAGTGCTTACAGCCGGGGCTGATCTTCGTGCAACCCGTGACCGGGTTCCACGTTGCCTCGGTCCACTCGATGGAAGAATCAACCGCCATGGTATTACTCCTAACTATAACCTAACATTTAGCCCAACGCAAGCCAGACATCCCTATTTTTTCAGGTCAACTGCCTAAATTTCTATCGTCCGGACCGGACCCGCGACGCCATGACGCACCCGCAACCAGCGGCTAATATCGCGTGTATCAGTACCGAACAGCCTCAAAATGACGACTGATCTCAAAAACCTCCTCACCGACATGCACACCCGGCAGGCGTCGGACCTGCACCTGGT
The DNA here is from genome assembly GCA_964414585.1 of uncultured Planctomycetaceae bacterium. Taxonomy (GTDB): domain Bacteria; phylum Planctomycetota; class Phycisphaerae; order UBA1845; family UTPLA1; genus DATEMU01. The sequence goes on along the minus strand of CAYPXR010000093.1, from coordinate 64,660 downwards.
CGCGGGGAATCCGCCGATGTACCGGATTCACGGCGTGCTGTCGGCCGCGGAGGGCGGGGCGATTGGCGAGGGCGGCGTGTTGCCGCTGATCGGCGCCGTGGCCCCGGCGGAGGTCAAGGCGCGATTGAGCGCGGGGACCGATCTTGATTTCGCCCTTCAGGTCGGCGAAGGTCCGGCGGCGCATCGCTTTCGCGTCAACGTCTTTTTCGCGCGGGGCGAGGCCGGGGCCTGTATCCGCGCGATTCCCAGCGAGATTCCTTCGCCGGCCGCCTTGGGCATTCCCGCCGAACTGGCCGAGCGGATCGCGGCGCTGACCAGTGGGCTGGTCCTGGTGACCGGCATCACCGGCAGCGGGAAGACGACGAGCATCGCCGCGCTCATACAACTGCTCAATTCGCGCGGCGGGTCGCGGATCATCACCATCGAGGAGCCGATCGAATATCTCTACCCTCCCTCCCCCGGCAGTCTCGTCACGCAGCGCGAAGTCGGCGCGGACGTGGCCAGCTTTTACGACGGTCTGCGCTATGGGCTGCGACAGGATCCGGACGTTCTGCTCGTCGGAGAGATTCGCGACCGAGAGACGGCGCAACTCGCGCTTTCCGCGGCGGAGACGGGGCATCTGATTTTCGCGACGCTGCACACGCCGGACGCCAAGGGGGCGGTCACCCGGCTCATCGATTTGTTCCCGTCGGAGCAGCACGACGACATCCGAACGCAGCTTTCCATGAGCCTGCGCTACGTCATTGCGCAGCATCTGCTACCCACGGACGCCGGCGGGCGACGGGTCCTGGCGATGGAGGTGATGTCCGCAAGCTTCGGCGTGCGCAGCGCCATCCGCGTCGGCAAGATCGAGAGCCTGGACACCGCGATCCAAAGCGGCCGGCGCGAGGGCATGTGGTCGCTCGACGCGGACCTCAAGCGGCTGCTGCTCGAAGGCAAAATCACGATGGAGACCGCCCGGGCCTTTGCGAAGGATCCGGAGGAGTTTGGGAAGTAGTGGTCAGCGGCCAAGGCAGCGCGCAAAAAGACAAGTGTCGCTCGCGGTCGGCCGCGGGCTTGCGCCGCGCGGCTCGGAGGGCAACGCTATCTCGTCCATCGACGCAGACCGATCGGCTCAGCTTCGTTCGGCGGGTTCCTGACCCTCGGTCTTGCCCGGGACTTTGGTCGGCTCCTTGGGCGACGGGCTCTTCAAATCGCCGGCCTGGATGTTGACGAATTTGTCCGCGCTCAAATGTTTGCGGGCGGTCGAGTTGATGTCGTCCACCGTGAGCTTTTCAATCTTGTCCATCTGCTCTTTGGTGAATTTCATCGTCCGTCCGACGTTGGCCTGGCGGGCGAGGATGCCGGCGAGGGCCCCGTCCTGGGAAAGCTGGACCTGGACCTGCTGCGCGTAGCCCTTCTTCGCGTCGTCGAGTTCCTTTTGTGTCACGCCGTCCTTGAGGAACTTGGCAATCTCCTCCTGGGCGGCGGTCGCGCACTTGGCGGCGTTGTCGGGGGCGCAGTTGGCGAAGACCGTCAGACTGCCCGCGCGGTCTTCCGACGGGGCGCTGAGCATTGAGGCGACCGAGTAGGAAAAGCCCTCTTTTTGCCGCAGGCGGTTGATGAGCCGGGAGTTTCCGCCGAGGCCGAGGATCATGTTGCCCATCTGGGCGGCAGGGTAATCGGCGTCGTCGTCGCGCAGATTGAGGGTGGTGCCCATCAGGATGAGGGCCATGGCCTTGTCGGGGGTCTTCAAAATGATGTCCTCGGGGGAAATCTCGTGAAAGGTCATCGCCACACGTTCGTAGGGCTTCGGACTCTTCCAGTCGCCCAGAATCTTCTCGAACTGCTTCGTGAGGTCTGCGGGGTCGAAGTCGCCGACGGCGGCCAGTTCACCGAAGTTCGCCCCGACCAGGTCGGTGTAGACCTTCTTGACTTCGTCGAGCTTCACCGCCTTGGTGCGCTCCAGGTCCTCGTCGATCGAAGGGACATAGCGGACGTCGTCGGAAGAATAGGGCGACGTCTTGCGCCGTAGCGCATTCATCGCCTGCATGGCCGGTTCGGAGCGGCGCTGTTCGATGCCGCTGACGCGCTGCTTCTTGAGCTTGTCGAATTCCTTTTGCGGGAAGGCCGGCTCGCGGAGCATCTCGCCGACGAGGGCGATGACCTTGGGAAGGTTTTCCTTTGGGGCTTCGATGGACACCGAGAGGGCGCCCAACGACCCGCCGCCGCCGCCGAACATCCGACCGCGCCGACCCATGCCGCCGCCGCCGGCGCCGATGTTGACATTGGCCTTGAGCTTGTCGAACTCGTCTTCAATTTCCCGGCGGGTGTGTTTGGCCGTTCCGCGTTCCAGCATGGGGGCGAGAAACTCGGCGGCGTCCGTGCGACCCTTGAGGGTTGACTCGCTGCCGTAGCGGAGCGTCAGGTCCACATAGACGCGGCCGCCGCGGGTCTTCTTCGGGAGCAGGGCCGTCTTGATGCCGGTGGCCAGTTCGCCTCGCAGGGTGCGGGCCTCGATGGCCATGGGGTCGGCTTCGATCGCTTCGCCGACGGCGACGGCCGTCTGGCCTTTGTAATTTTCGACCAGCGCCGGGATATCCGGCGTCGGGGGAACTTTCGTCCGCTCCGGGTCTTTCGTCGGGACGAACACACCGACGGTGCGATTGCTCGGCTTCAGGTACAATTCGGCGACGCGCTTCACGTCTTCCGGCGTCACCTTCTTCATCCGATCGCGGTGCAGGAACATCAAGCGCCAGTCGCCTTGCGCCGCCCAGTTGGAAATAACCACGCCGACGCGGCCGCTGTCGCCCATGAGCGTCTCGAAGCGCTTGAGAAACGAGTTCTTGGCCCGTTCGACTTCCTCCTTGCTGATGTCGCTCGACGCCATGCCGTCGATGGTCTCCAGGAGCGTCTTGCGGACCGGCTCGAGGGGCTTTTTCGCCTCTACTTCGGCGTCGAAGGTCATCAGACCGGGATCGAAGAGGTCTTCGGCCGAGGCGCTGACCCGCGTGGCCATCTGCGTCTCGACGAGGGCCTTGTAAAGTCGGCCCGTCTGGGTCGCGTCCATGATGTCGGCCAGGACTTCCAACGCGGGCATGTCCTCGTGCGAGCCGGCGCAGATGTGATAGGCCACGCCGATCGCCTGGATATCGCCCACGCGGCGCAGCGTCACCTCTCGCTCGCCGTCCTGCGGCGGCTCGACTGTATAGGTCGCATCGAGGACACGCGTCGGCCGTGGGATGCTGCCGAAAAGTTCGTTGATCCGCGCGAGCGTTTTGTCGGCATCGAACTGACCGGCGACCACGAGCATCGCGTTATCGGGTTGATAGTACTTCTGGTAAAACGCCTTCAGACGGTTAATCGGTACCCGCTCGATGTCCTCGCGCGAGCCGATCGTGCTCTTGCCGTAGTTGTGCCAGAGGAAGGCGGTCGACCAGATTCGCTCTTCGAGGACGGCCAGGGGATTGTTTTCGCCCATCTCGAATTCGTTGCGGACGACGCTGAACTCCGAGTCCAGGTCTTTCTTGGCGATGTTGCTGTTGACCATGCGGTCGGATTCCAGCGACAGGCCGAACTCGAGATTCTCCGCCGTCGCCGGCATCGTCTCGAAATAATTCGTACGATCGAATGAGGTCGTGCCGTTGAAGTTCGCGCCGTGGTCCTGGAGGTCTTTCCAGACCGTCGGATGGTTGGGCGTGCCCTTGAAGACCATATGTTCCAGGAGGTGGGCCATGCCGGTCTCGCCGTAGCCTTCGTGTCGCGAACCGACGAAATAGGTGACGTTGACGGTCACGGTCGGCTTGGACGGATCGGGGAAGAGCAGCACCTTGAGGCCGTTGCCGAGTTGGTACTCGGTGATGCCTTCGACGGTGGTGATCTTCTTGGGCGCCGGGGCGTCCGAGGCGATGGATCGAGGCGCCAGGAACGCCGTGGCAAGAAGGGCGACGACCAATAGACGGTTAATCGAATTCATGGGTCTTTCCTCCAATGGGTTAATTGCGGGGAGATATTATAACGCGCGGGGCGGGTCAGTGCGAATGGGCAGGGCTACGATGGGGACCGAAACCTAAAATGGGGGCGGGCATCCCAGATTAGACGCATGTTGGTTGCATCGCCCTCAAATCCCAAGAATCACTTCTTCTTTTCCATCTTCGCCCACGTGTCCTTCAGCGACACCGTGCGATTGAAGACGAGCGCGCCGGGTTTGGAATCAGGGTCGACACAGAAGTAGCCGTGGCGCTCGAACTGGCAGCGATGGCCGGGCTGGGCCGATGCGATGCTCGGCTCTAGCTTGCAGCCCGTCAGCGTCTCCAGCGAGTTGGGATTCAAGTTAGTTTTGTAATCGACGCCCTCGGGCACGTCGCTCGGGTCAGGCGTGCTGAAAAGGTGATCGTAGAGCCGTACCTCCGCGTCGATCGCGTGCGCCGCCGAGACCCAGTGCAGCGTCGATTTGACCTTGCGATGATCGGGCGAATCGCCGCCGCGCGTCGCCGGGTCGTACGTGCAGCGAATCTCCGTTACCTCGCCGGTCGCCGGGTCCTTCACGACGCCGGTGCATTTGACGTAGTAGGCGTAGCGCAGCCGCACCTCGTTGCCGGGGAAGAGTCGGAAGAAGCCCTTGGGCGGCTCTTCGCGAAAATCGTCGCGCTCGACGTAAAGCACGCGGGAGAACGGAACCTTGCGCGTCCCGGCGGACGCGTCCTCGGGATTATTCACGGCATCAAGCTCGTCCGTCTTGCCTTCGTCGTAATTCTCAATGACGAGCTTAAGCGGGCGGAGGACGCCCATGACGCGCGGAGCGGTCTTGTTCAAATCGTTGCGGACGGCGTTTTCCAGACGAACCATGTCGATCATGCTGTTGAACTTCGCCACGCCGATATCGACGCAAAACGCCCGTATGGCCTCCGGCGTATAACCGCGCCGACGCAGGCCGCAGATCGTCGGCAGCCGCGGGTCATCCCAGCCGCGGACATGGTTGCCTTTGACGAGTTCCAGCAACTTTCGCTTGCTCATCAGCGTATACGTCAACGCCAGTCGCGCGAATTCGATTTGCTGCGAATGTGGAATCTTCTTGCCCCACGGGCCGCTGCCATCGTCGGTCCGCCCTTCGTTGATCGCGTCGATGAACCAGTCGTACAGCGGTCGATGGTTCTCGAACTCCAGCGTGCAAATAGAATGCGTAAGTCCCTCGATCGCATCCTCGTTGCCGTGGGCCCAGTCGTACATCGGGTAGATGCACCACTTATTGCCCTGGCGATGGTGCTCGGCGTGGACGATGCGGTACATGATCGGATCGCGCAGATTGAAATTGGCGCTGGCCATGTCGATCTTGGCCCGGAGCGTCCGCGAGCCATCGGGAAACTCGCCCTTGCGCATGCGGTCGAAAAGATCGAGATTCTCCTCGACAGACCGATCGCGGAAGGGGCTGTTCTTGCCCGGCCTGGTCAGCGCGCCGCGATATTCACGCGCCTGATCGCCGGTCAGGTCGCAAACGTAGGCCTTGCCCTTCTTGATCAGCTCGACAGCCCAGTCGTACATCTGTTGGAAGTAGTCGCTGGCATAGAGCAGCCGGTCGCCCCAATCCGCCCCCAGCCAGCGGGCATCCTCGATTATCGACTGCACGTACTCGTGCTCTTCCTTCTCCGGGTTGGTGTCGTCGAAGCGGAGGTTGAACTTTCCGCCGAACTCCTGGGCGAGCCCGAAGTTCAGATTGATGCTCTTGGCATGTCCGATGTGCAGGTAGCCATTGGGCTCCGGGGGAAAGCGCGTGTGGACGCGGCCGCCCCACTTCCCCGCCTGACGGTCGGCGTCGATGATTTCCTGGATGAAGTGCGTTGAAGGCTTTGTATCTTGGTCGTTCATATCGGTCGATTCCCTGCCACCGTTGTCATGCTATTGGGGATTTGGATTATAATGGGAGAATCGGACAAAGCCACGATGAATCAATTTTCGGCCAGTAGGATCTCGAATCGGACCGATCCGGCCTCCGAACGGTCTCTTGCTTTCGCCATGTTGTCTGCCTATTCGCTGATCACTTTGATTTCGGGGTGCGCAAAAGTAGGCACAATAATTTCCGTCGATACATCACGACCCATCTCGGAGGCGACTGTTTGTCTATATACGACCTACTACTACCCGTTCTACGGCACATACGATGTTGAACACGATGCTCGCACCGATGCGGAAGGACGGTATTGTTTTTTCTGGCTCTTCGGTTTGTTTAGTCGCGTTCAGGCACGCATGCCGGGTTATTTTCCAAACGATGACTCGAAATACGGCGGCCCCGGGATCATCAAACTGACACGCGTTCCCAAAGGCGTGCTAAAGATGAAGGTCGGCGTTCTTGTTCACGATGGAAAAGCCGCAGAAAAAGGCTTTGACCTCCTGAACGGCAAAAAGGTTACTCCGGACAAGGCCGATATCGTGATTCGTCCTGATGAATCGGATCATCACGCCGTAATCGTCGTGGCCTGCGGCAACGGCGGGCTTTTTCCTTTTATCCCAAAAACCACTTCGAGCCCTTATGCGGAGTTCTTACAAATGCTCGAGGCACCGGCCGAGGGGTACGTCAAAGAGGTTCGGCTGGGGTCGACGAGACGAATTTTGTTCGTTCGATGTCGAGACGGTCAACACTTCGCGCGGATTTATCTTGAAGAGCCTGATTCGAGCAAATCGCGTCCGGGCGGTGGAAGGTTCATGGGATTCCTTTATTACGTTCAGCCCGATGGAAGTCGTCTGATTCCACCGGAACCTCCCGGCCTCTAACCGTCAGTCCGTGGCCTCGGCGCCATCACCATTCCAAACCCAGCGAATGGCGTAGGGCACGCTCAAGCGAAAATACTTGTTCAGTAGATAAACCTAAAATGTATTGCCGGAATCGCTCTCGGGGGATGGTGTGTATGTTATCTGTGTTAATGACGCAATCGGCGGGCATGCCCTCGGCCATCGAAAGCGGCACCTCGCTCGGCAATGATCTTACCACGCGGGTAATCTCCGCGATCGTGATGTTCTTTCGTCGGTCGAGGTTTTCCCCGCGCGAAATGACGACAACAGGACGAAATCCCGCCGCACCCGCCAATTCCGCCCACCAGACTTCGCCGCGCGTCACGGCTTGCCCTTTCGGCCGTTAACGAGTTCTGCCGGATAAAACTCCGTCCAATCCTCACCTTGCGATGATTCCGTCCACGCCGCGAGACCCCGATCACTAACTCCGGCGTCATCGTTCTCTGTGGCCGGCAGTTGCGAGAGAAGCAAGCGCACGAGCTCCTCACGCTCCGATTTAGGAAGCGCCAAGGCGTCGTGGTAGATGGATTCAAGTCGCGTCATAACAATTATTCTATCCTTCTTCATCTGACAGGTCTAACCGGCATCGATTCAAATCCGCCCATATTGGATTTCCGGCGGATTCCAGACCGCGTGGTGAAATCATGATAATAGGGCTGCGCATTGTGGAAAATGGCCGGAGGCTAAAGCCCGAGCAAGGCAATGAAGCCGGGGACATCGGCGTTGGTGATTTGAATGTCGCCGTTGATGGCGGCATTATCGATGCGGCACGTCGGTTCCGACGTGTAGTAGGCCGGGGCATTGACCAGGGCGTTCACGAAAGGGCCGATGGCCGGGCCAAGCCCCGCCGATGATGTAATGCGGGTGGCCAGGCTCTTCATCGCTGCTCGCGCAGCTCTTGACGGCCGGTTGGCCTGGCATCAGCGCCTTTGCTCGACGAGGGCTGGTTTGCGGGTGGCCCGACAGCAAGGTTGAAGGACTGGCCCCATGCCGAGGCCGCCGCGATCGTCAACACGATGTACGCGGGAATGTGGAGTCGCATAGCACACCTCCGATCAACGCGTATTCTTTTTTAACCAGGCCTCCGCCTCCTTTGGCGCGAAACCGAAGGGTCCCTGCTCGCCGGCGTAGGCGATGCGGCCGTCCTTGCCGACGATGAAGATTCGCTCGGGCCAGGCGGCGTAAAGATCGTCCACATGATTGTCGATGCCATCGACGACGCTCGGCATCGTCAACGAGAGCTTCGTGCAACATTGCCGAGCCACATCGCGGCGGGCCTCGGCGGTCTTCGGCTGTGCGAAGACGACGCCCTCCTTCACGTTGCTGCCCATCTGCCACTCGTCGCTGGGATGGGCCTCGCGGACGTACACGAAGAGAAAGGCCGCTTTGTCGCGATAGGTCTGGTACATCTGCTCGAGGGCGCCAGACTGGCGCCGAAAAGGCGGTCAGGTGAAGCTGCCGAAGATGAGCACGAGCGGCCGATCGCCGTGGTGCCGGCTCATCGTCAGCGATGATTTTCCATCAACGGCGGCCAGGCTGAAGTCCGGGGCCGCTTGCCCGACGGCCGGGGCGGTCCGTTGCATTAATTTTTTGGTGTGTTCCCAATTCGGCGGGCGCTTTTCAGGAGGCGCGGCATCGACCTGCCGCATGAACATGTTCATCTGGTCTCGCGATGAACAGCCGAAGGTCAATAAAATGACGAGCGCCGTGCCAGTAAATTTACCCATATCTCAATCCCGCCTGAAAGGCTCAATCATGGAGCCACTATAGCGTAACGAATGGCGGTCCTCTACGGGGGACGGCCATTTCGATACTGTCCTAATTTCAAGCGTCCCTAACAGCCATCCGGTATTATGCAGGAATGGCCGCCAGACACCCAAAGTTAAAAACCACTGTAGGAGTCATCGCTATGTATTGCGGCCTCACCGGCGTTATTGCGAACATTCTACAAGTTTCTGGAAAGCTATTGCCCAGCCCGTTATTTTTTATGGGGGTTATGGCGGTCTTGTCATACCCCGCATACTGGATATGGAACAACCGCCTTTGGTCAAGAATATCATCAGATTTTGTACCAACGGCATCGGACATCGAAATTCTAAAAGCCCTGAGCCACCTGCACGATGGGGCAATCGAGGACTTTGTTGGTTCCGAAGCACAGCTAATGCCGGCTCCCGCTGTTCCGCTTCCCCTGCTCATCGCTGCTACCTCCGGGTTGGTGGAAATAACTGTACAAGCGATGCACGATCTCACGACGCTGGGTTACGTTGTCAAAGAGTCCGGCGCATGGCCTTCTGATATCGACGCCGAAGATTTGGAGTTTATACGGCACGATGGCAAGCGCGCCCATGTTTGGCTGGCCGATGAGCCTTTCCCCGTCCACAAAGGGGAAGTTGACGGCCAACCCATTGATTTTGACGATGACCCGTGGGAAGGGGTAACACTTCTTTACTCAGTAACCCCGAGCGGTCGCCATCTCCTGCGTCAATACGAATGACGCAACATAATCATGCTTAGAGGACTCACCAGACTACGGAAGAGACCGGACCTCGGGCTACTTCCCGAATACTTGGTCGATGATCGCAACCGCGCACACCTGACATGATTGCTCGTCGGCGGTGTTCTTACACTCAGAAAACACGCCTTGGAGGTAATCCAGTTTGGTCCATCCCGACATCCGGTATGTTTCGGCGAGGGAGAGTATGCTTGAAAGGCTCTGTTCAGTCTCATACGGACAAGCCCGCCTCAGCGCATCGTTTGGGGCCAGTCGGTCCTGGCATCCGGCAGCCATCCCCACGCTGATTAACACTCCGGCCAATAGTCTCCTCATTGTTATGCCTCCCACAAAACCGAGAATACCAACTTCGCGGGTTCCTGCTGGTCCCCGGCAAGCAAAAGCCTCATTCACGACTTTGCTGGGGCCATCCTACCACATTGCCGTAGGCGACTGCCAGCGTCCTGTATCCTCGGAATCAAGTGGGCAAGCGCCCGAATTGGAAATGTGTCGCTGACAACAATAATCAAGACGAACGGACCTTGAGATTCTTGGCCGATTCAAATTCTTGATCGAGATACTTTTCGTCAATCCGATAGAGCGGGATCTTCCGCTCGAAGCACTCCTCTTCAAACTCGACCCGCGTCAATCCGGCAAGCTTGGCCGCGAAAAACTGCGTCAGCTTCCCTGCGTCAAACATCCGGCAGGCAACCTCGATAACCACCTCGCGCTCGGTCAACCCCGATCGTTCGAGAATCTCGTTGGGAATGGTCAGAGTCATAGCTCGCTCCCCCCTGATTATATCAATCGGAAAGACCCGCGCGTAGTTGCAGACACCGACGAATCCGATTAGCGGTCCTGGTCTTGCCCAAAAGGGCCAACGTCTCCCCGATCCCCGGGCTGATCGTCCGACCGGTCAGGGCGACGCGAAGGGGTTGGGCGACGTCGTTCGTCTTGGCACCGGTTTGTTCGCAGATTTCCTTGACCAGCGCGTCGATCCGCTCCACGGACCACGGCTCCAGCGACTCGAGCAATGGCAGCAGCCGCTCCAGCATCGCGTAGCCGGACCCCTCCTTCTTCTCAAGCACGTCCTTGACCGACTTGGGGTCGTATTGCACTTTGTCATCTGGCCTGAAAAGCACTCCGGCTTTTTCATCGATATCTTGAAAAGTGCGGAACCCAAAACAAGAACTGATCACTGCTGAATTTATTCCAGAAGAATTGTTTTTCATTACCGAATCATTGAGGACCGACCAATCAACGAATGGCGGCACCAGTTCCTCCGGTTTTCTACTCGCAACATAGTCTTTATTCATCGCTTTGAGCTTATCTCGGTCGAAGCGGCCTGCCGTCTTGTTAATGCCCTCCAGACTGAAAGCGGCGATCATCTCGTCACGAGTCAACATCTCTCGGTTGTCTTTCGGCGACCAACCGATTAGCGCTATGAAGTTCACCAAGGCATCGGACAGGTAGCCGGAGACCCGAAAATCGTGAACGTCGATTTCGGGAATCTCGACGCCGGCGGACGTCGCGAGCCGCCCCACCTGCGTCATGTCCAGCTCGGTGTCGGCCTTGTCGAGCCAGGCCTTGGCGGATGCCTCCTTGCACTCCGCGATGCGGGCGACATCGTCGGCCGTCCATTTGTTCTGCTTGATGAGATTCTTCGCGGCGGTCCGCACCACCTTGTGCTTGTCGCGTTTGGACATCTTCGTACCGTCGATGTTGAAGACGAGCGGCAGGTGCGCGTAGCGCGGCGGCGCGTAGCCGAGGGCCCGTTGCATGAACACGTGCTTGGGCGTGTTCATCAGGTGCTCCTGTGCGCGAAGGACGTGGGTGATCTGCATGCCCGCGTCGTCCACGACCACGGCGAAGTGATAGGTCGGCCAGCCGTTGGATTTCACGATGACGAGGTCTTCGATCTCCCCGGCCCCGAAGGTGACGTCGCCGAGGATTTCGTCGCGGACGGTGATCGGTTCGTTGGGCGTCTTGAAGCGGACGACGACGGGACGGCCTTCCTTCCGGGCGCGCCCGGCGTCGGCCTCGGTTGGCAGCGGATCGGGCCGGGGATATTTGAAGGATTCCTTCTTCGCGGTCGCCTCGCGGCGCATCGCCTCCAGTTCCTCGGGCGTGTCGAAGGCGTAGTAGGCGTCGCCAGAGTCGAGCAGCTTTTTCGCCGCGGCGTCATACAGATCGCGCCGCTCGCTTTGGCGATACGGCCCGAGCGGCCCGCCGATGTCCGGTCCTTCGTCGTAATCGATGTTCAGCCAGCGGAGGTCCTCGATCAGTTTTTGCTCCGCGCCCTCGATGTTGCGGAGGATGTCCGTGTCTTCGATGCGCAGGATGAACTTGCCGCCATTCCGCCGGCAGAAGAGCCAATTGAACAGCGCCGTCCTCGCCCCACCGACGTGCAGATAGCCGGTCGGCGACGGGGCGAAGCGCGCTCGGATGACTTTTTCGCCGGTCATGCGGGCATGATGCTCGGGGAATCGCCGTTCTTCAAGCGCGGCGAACAATCATCGCTTGCGGCGCGGCAAGGACCGACCGGCACGGGCGAGTTTGTGATTTTGAGCCCGGACCAGATCGGCCAGCGTCGTGCGGTCCAGCAGGCGTTCGATCTGCTCGCGGACCTGCATCCAGTCGTCGTGTTGGGGGCAGGGCTGCGAGCTCTCGCAGGGAGAAAAACCGAGAATGCACCGCTTGATCCGCTGCGGTCCGTCTATGGCGTCAACAATTTCCCGCAAGAGGGTTTTTTCCGGCGGACGCTGAAGGGCAAAGCCGCCGCCGCGGCCCTTGGCGGACATCAGAATCCCCTCCCGCACGAGCGTTTGCAGGATCTTCCCAACATATTGAGACGGAAGGTCGTCGCCTCCAACGATTTTTTTCAAGAGTAGAAACTTTCCGGCCGGCGCCTGTCGAGCGATGCTCATCAGGGCGAGAATGCCGTATTCGCAGCCTGCCGAGTAGATCATGATTCATTCCCACTCGATCGTGCCGGGGGGCTTGCTGGTGATGTCGTAGACCACGCGATTGATGCCGGGCACTTCGTTGGTAATTCGAGTTGAGACGCGCGAGAGAATGCCGGGATCGATGTGCACCCAATCGGCGGTCATGAAATCGGTCGATTCGACGAGCCGGACGGCGATGGCCTGCTGACCGGCGTAGGCCCGGCCGTCGCCCATGACGCCGACGCTGGAGACGGGCATCAGGACGCCGAAGGCCTGCGCGACCTTGCGATGCCAACCAGACGCGATGATTTCTTCCGTGATAATCTGATCGGCCTGACGCAATAGGTTACACCGCTCGTGCGTCACCTCGCCGATGATCCGCACGGCCAGACCTGGCCCGGGGAATGGGTGCCGCCAGATCATTTCTTCGGGAAGACCGAGGACTTCGCCAATGACGCGGGCCTCGTCCTTGAACAAGTCTCGCAGCGGCTCAATCAATTCAAAGCCGAGTTCCGCCGGAAGGCCGCCGACGTTGTGATGCAGCTTGATGTTGGCGGTCGTCCCGCCGACGGAATGGCCGGATTCGATCACGTCCGGATAGAGCGTGCCCTGCGCAAGATAATGCGCGTTGGGGATTCGCTTGGCCTCCTCCTTGAAGACCTCGATGAATTCGTGGCCGATGCGAATCCGCTTTTCCTGCGGGTCGGTCACACCGGCAAGCCTTTTCAGGAATCGTTCGGCGGCGTCGGCGACGCGAAGCTCCAGTTTGAAATGACCACGGAAGATCGCCTCGACGCGATCCCGCTCGTTGGCTCTCAATAGGCCGTTATCGACAAAGATGCAGATGAGTCGCTCGGGCACGGCACGATGGACGAGCGCCGCCGTCACCGCCGAGTCCACGCCGCCGGAGAGGCCGCAAATGACCTGCGAACCGGGGCGGACCTTCGTGCGGATGTTTTCCACGGATTGGTCGATGATCGAACCGGCGTTCCATGACCCGTCGGCCTTGCAGATGTCGTAGAGAAAGTTGCGGAGGATCTGCCCGCCCTCGGGCGTATGCGTCACTTCGGGGTGGAACTGCACGCCCCACAGCGGCCGCTGGCGATGGCGAACGATCGCATGGGGACAGTTCGTCGTCTTGGCGAGCGTGATGAAGGCTTCGCCGAAGCCGCTGACAATATCGCCGTGCGACATCCAGACGGTCGTCGCCTTGGGAATATGCGCCAAAAGCGGATCGTCGGCGGTGACTTCCAGTTTCGTCCGGCCGAACTCGCGATGACCGGCGGCAACGATCTTCGCCCCTAGTTGCTGGCAAGCGACCTGCATGCCATAGCAGATTCCGAGGACCGGCAGGCCCAGTTCAAAGATGCCGCTGTTCGGTTTGGGCGCTTGCGCCGCGTACGAGCTGGCCGGCCCGCCGCTGAGGATGATGCCGACGACGCGCTCCTTCTTGAGTTGATCCGGCGACACGTCCGGCGCGAAAATCAGCGAGTGGACCTGGTTCTCGCGCACCCGCCGGGCGATGAGCTGAACGTACTGCGCGCCGAAGTCCAGAATGGCGATGGTCTGTCGGGCCATCCGTTGAATATATCAGAGCGCTGACATACTCACCACACCGCTAAAACGAGCCGGTCAGGTTTTAGCCGGTCCTTTTCTCCTGCTTTTCCGGCCTGGAAATCGATGGGACGATAACCTATTCACATTTGTAGATGATCGATCCGCGCGGCTATAATAATGGCATGAAGCCGATCAAAATCATCGTCGAAAAGCACCCCGACGGATACGTCGCCTATCCCTTGGGACTCAAAGGGGTCGTCATCGGCCAGGGCGACACCTACGACGAAGCGCTTGCCGACGTGACCTCCGCGATCAAATTCCATGTCGAGACGTTTGGGCTTGACGAACTGGACGGCGATCCGCCCATCCTGGAAGCGTTTCTCACGGAAGCCCAGGTGGCCTGAGCATGACCAAGTTCCCCAGCGACGCGCCCAAACAGCGGGTCGTGAAGGCGCTGCAAACGCTCGGGTTTCAAATCGTTCGCGAAGCCGAACACATTGCGATGGTTAGACTCAATGCGGACGGGTCGCGCACGCCTCTGACTCTACCCAACCATCGAACCCTCAAGGGATCAACCCTCAGAACGATTTGCACGCAATCGGGAATCTCACGGATCGACTTTCTCGGGGCCTACGAACGAACCTAGCGGTCGCTTCCTCGCCGATCGCGGCTTAGTTGGCGCCGCCATCGCCAGACCCATAGGCCGATGACGAGCGCGAGCACCCACAAAATCGTGCCGCCGACGGCAATGCCGACGATGAAGCCGACGGTATCCGCCAGGAAAGTCAATCCCCGGCTCCAGGCCGCACTGCACGATTCCTTGAAATACAAAGCGATGCCCTTCGACGGCGGGGTCGTTTCCGACGCGCTATTGCGAATGAGCACGAGCACGCTGGCGAGCGAAACGAGGCGGCTCAATTGCTCCTTTTGAGCGGTCAGTTTCTCGATCTCGCGCCGGACGTCGTGAAGCTTCTCGCGCACGTCCAGGATGTCCTTGAGCGGCGCGTCGTGCCGTTTGTCCAGAAGTTCCAGCATCTCCGTCTCGACGCGCCGCTCGTTGCGAAGCTGGCCGTCGAGGTCGACAACCTGCGCGGTCACGTCTTGCCCTTCTGTATTTTCGGATCGGACGGTACCGAGTTGACGGAGTGCATTGAGCACATCGCTCAGCCGGTCTGCCGCGACGCGCAGCGTAACCTGGGCGCAGAGATTCTTTTCATCGCCCGAAAGGCTTGAATCCTGAATGTATTCTCCGCCCACTTCTCGAATGAGGTACATCGTCTTATGGAACGTGGCGCGGACGTCGAACGCGGCAAGCTCCATCGTTGCTTTCCGGGCGACCATCCGCACGGAAGACGCGCCCACCTGCGAAGGCAGATTCGCTTGGTATTGATAGGCGAGTGGTACCATCGTGGACGGGCAAATGAATTGCTTCGGCGTCTCGTTGCTTTGCCGAATTTCCGCCCAACGATCTGACGCATCGCGCGCAACCATGCCAGGATCGTCCTCCGCATGGATGTACGTCCCCTGCCCGATTCCACTTGTACTCGCGCTTGAACTTGATCGATCACGACCCAGATGAGGAATGCCGACCGAGAGAACGACACCTATGGGAAACATAATCAAAAGGATTGCGGCAACGAGTCGTCCCGAGATCGGACGATAAAGCCATCGCCAGGCTTTTCGATGACTTGTCGAAGCCATTGCCGTGCGCCACAGCGACGTACTCCCGCCCTCCCAGTGCGTCAGCGCCGAGAGTTGACGCTCCAGAGACTCGCCATTTGCCTGCGTCATGTTCGATCCTCCGCTGGGAGCTTCGTCCGCAATTCCTCCAGCGCCGCGTGCAATCGGGACTTGAGCGTTCCCAGCGGAATGCCCAAGATTTCCGACGCCGCCTCGTGCGTCATGCCTTCGTGATAACACAGCAAGATCACGAGCCTACGATCCTCGTCCAAATCGTCCACCGCTCGTCGTAGGGTGTGATTCTGTTCTGCCTTCTCGGCGGCACGGTCAGGTCTGTCGTCGTTCGAGGCGGCTGACACAGACTCGCCCGTTCCCTCCATCTGTCGCACCGAATGGAAGTTCCTGCACTGATTGATCGCGATCCGATACACCCACGTCCTGAAGCTGCTGCGTCCGTCAAACCGATCCGAAAAGCGAATCACCCGCACCCACGTTTCCTGCACCGCGTCGCAGGCCATCTCCGGCTGCCCGCCGACCAACCCGCTCGCGAGACCCAACAACGGCGCTTCATACCGGCGCGCAAGCTCCCCCAACGCGGCCCGGTCGCCTTTCACGAATTCCGCCAGGAGCTGCTCATCCGCCTTTTGACGGGGCATCGTTCACCGCTTCCAGTCGCCTATTAGACCGGGGTTAGGCCGGTTTGGTTCTCGACTCGGCCCGGTTTTTTGACCCGCGCGATATACTACTAATGCTATGCCCCGCCCCAAGGGGCTCCATCCTCAAATGTTGCAGCAAAACGCCCCCGAATCGGTTCTGCGGTTGATGCGAGAGCATGGGCTCAACCATCAGTCGATCCTTCTTGCCACCAGCACCGACATCGCCCTGCCCGGCGTGGAGCAAGAGCAGTGGCTCGTCGTCACGCTGGACGGGCTGGCCGTCTGCACGGACGGTCACGCCCCCCAACTCCTCCGGCGCCTCCCGCTTGATAAGGTCGCCTCCTTCCGGGCCCACAGCGTCGTCGGCTCCGGCTTCCTCCAGGCCCAGGTCGAGGGGATCTGGGTCGATCTCCTGCGCTATTCCAACAGCCTCTCCGACCGGTTCGTGAAGGTCGCCCGCAAGCTGGAGCAACTTCGCACGCAGGGCAAGCTCGAAATCCACGCCGCGGACAACGTCGATCAACGGCGCTGCCCGACCTGCGGGATGACGCTGCGATTTGTCGGCGACGTCTGCCCGCAGTGCATCGATCGCAAGGCGGTGCTTTCACGGGTGTGGGACCTTGTCAAACCGCATCGCGCGGCGGCACTGGGGATGTGTGCCCTGCTCGTCCTTGGAGTGCTGGCGGAACTTGCGCCGCCCAAGTTGCAGCAATACCTCGTCGACCACGTCCTGCGGGCGGACCACCACAACGGGCGAATGGAAGACTTCGTCGCCACGCTGCTGATCATTGTTCTATTCCTTGCGGTGACGCGCGTCGTCACGTCGCTCGTCTCGCAGTTCAAAGGGCGGCTATCCAACCGCGTCGGCACCGCGCTGACTTCCGAACTCCGCGCGAAGATGGTACAGAAGCTGCACGACCTGTCAGTCGGGTTTTATGACCGGCACCAGGTCGGTGTGCTGACCAGCCGCGTCGCCTATGACACCGAGGTGCTGCACGGCCTGATTCAGCAGATTACCGGCGGATTCCTGATGCAGGTCCTGCAACTCGTCGGCGTCGGCATCATGCTTTTCACACTTAACGCGACGCTCGCGCTGTACACGCTCATCCCCATGCCCCTCGTCCTCGCGGGGAGCTGGTTCTTCTGGCGATACGTCTATCCCAAGTATTACCGCTATTGGGATGCGTCGAGCAAGCAGACGGGCGCCCTCGCCGGCATGCTCTCCGGCATTCGCGTCGTGAAGGCGTTCGGGCAGGAGGATCGCGAGTTCGCCCGGTTCAATGAATCGAGCGGCTATCTGCGGAATTCGCGGCTGGGCGTCGAACATTCGGCGACGACCTTTTCCGCCGTCATGCAGATGATCTTCAGTCTCGGCGGGCTCATCGTCTGGTTCGTCGGCGGCCGTGACGTGCTGGCCGATCGCATGACGCTCGGCTCGCTGATGGCGTTTCTTGCGTACCTGGCGATGTTCTATGCCCCCCTTTCGACGCTCGCACAGCTTACGACTTGGCTGACGAGCTTCATGACGGCCAGCCAGCGGATTTTCGAACTGCTCGATACGCCGGTTCGTGTCATGGATCCGGACAAGCCGCTGGCCCTGCCGCGCGCGGCGGGAAACATCCGCTTTGAAAACGTCACGTTCGGCTATGACCGGCACCACCCCGTGCTGGAAGATGTGTCCTTCGAAATTCCCGCCGGCAAGATGATCGGCATCGTCGGCCGCAGCGGATCGGGCAAGACGACGCTGGTCAATCTGATTTCCCGCTTTTACGACGTGGACGAGGGCCGCGTCACGATTGACGGTTGCGATGTACGCGAGTTGGATCGGCGCGATTTGCGGCGGCACGTCGGTTTGGTATTGCAGGAATCGTTCCTTTTTCGCGGCACGATCTGGGAAAACCTCATTTACGGCCAGCCCGGTGCGACCCCCGAACAGGTCATCACCGCATCAAAGGCCGCGAATGCCCACGACTTCGTCATGAAGATGCCATTTGCTTACGACACGCCGCTCGGCGAGCGCGGCGCGGGGCTCTCCGGCGGCGAAAAGCAGCGCATCTCCATCGCCCGGGCGCTGCTGTACGACCCGGCGATCCTGATCCTCGACGAGGCGACGAGCAATCTCGACAGCGAGTCGGAGAAAGCGATCCAGGATGCGCTGACGGTGCTGACCAAGGGACGGACGACGATCGCCATCGCCCACCGCCTTTCGACGCTACGCCACGCCGACCGCGTCCTCGTGTTCGATCATGGCAAGTTGACCGAACAGGGGACGCACGAAGAACTGCTCGCGGCGAACGGGGCCTATGCCCGGCTGGTCAAAATGCAGACGCGGTTGACGGCCGCGCCGACGGTCGAGCGGCTCGTCGTCGAGCAGCAGGCCGTCCCGCCGCCCGAGAGCGCTGCTCCTGAATCGCAAGAGCCGCCGGCGTTTGAACCGCGCTGGCTGACGCCGGAATCGGCGAATATCCACCTGGGCAATCACGATACACTGCATGTCACGGTAAAAGACGATCGAATCTATGGCGGAATCTTTGCCGTCCTGGCCTTCCCGGCGACGCGGCCTCACGAATACGTCAGCTTGCGTTATTGCGACAGCGAAGGCCGGGAGCATGAGGCGGGAGTTGTCCGGGAGCCCAAGGCGTGGCCTACGGAATCCCAGGAATTGCTCAAGGACGCACTGACGCGGCGATACTTCATCCACGTGATTCAGGACATCGATGGGATCGAGTTGAAGTTCGGCTATCTGATCTTCAAAGTTCGGACGAACCGCGGCGACGAACAATTCATGATGCGCTGGAACCAAAGCCAGGCGGCGGACCACGGTCAGTCCGGCAAAATTCTGACGGACGTGGACGAAAATCGCTACCTGGTGCCGGACGTGGATGCCCTTCCTCGGCGGCAACAGATTCTGTTCCGGCGTTTCGTGTACTGGTAAAGAAAAGCCCCCGGCACGCTTGCCGGGGGCTTTGATGATCAACGTGTGCCAATGAGGTCCGGACTACGGACAAATCAGCGGCGGACACACCGCCTTGGGATTCTGCAACATCTGGTTCACAAACGGCGCGATGTCGAACTGATTGAGCGCGCCGTTGCCGTCCATGTCCGCACAATCGCACGGGCAACCCAATGGAATTGGCGGAGCCAGCATGCAGTTTACGAAGAGCTTGATGTCGCCTCCGTTGAGCAGGCCGTCCGCATTCATGTCGCCTTTGCAGGTACACTCCATCGGGGCGCGGCCCCAGTCGATGTCGCTGTGGATATCGACACCACCGCGATAGATCACGCGATGGCTGACGAAGATCAGCTCGCCGACGGCCTGGGTCAGGTTGCTGCGATCAAAGAGGAGCACGGGGCCGCTGGAGGGGCCCTGGTAGTCGGCCTGCGAGGGCGGAACCTCCCAAATTCCGCCAACGGCTTGTACGTGAACCGGGACCTGGGTAATCAGGTTTTGAAAGCCCGGTGGCGCAGACGGTATCTGAATCTCGACAAATACGTCGAAGAAGCTGTCCAGCGCAACACCCGGACCTGGCATCAAGGTCTTGCCCAGGCTATGGGCATCCGGCCGCTCGATCACAATGGCAGGACCGAAGGGCGAGTTGCCCGTCAAGTTCATTGCGATGATTTCCGTGTCGATGACGTCCGGCGGCCCTGTCATGGGGTTGCTCCGTTCGATAATCGTCGGCCCCTGGGCAACGACCGTGCCGGTCCCGAAACTAAAGAGATTTAACTGAGCTTGAGCGATCGTGTTTTTCAGTTCATCGATTCCCCCAATGGGCGGCAGGTGGGGAACGATCGGCGGGATCGGCGGAGGCGGCGGTCCGGGATTGGTGGGCTGATACCAGAGGACTTGTCCGGTCCCCTGGCTGTTGTCATAGAGGCAGAACGCCATGTCGATGGATTTGGTCGGATCGTCGGCGCACGGATAATAAGGCGGCTGACTCCAATGGAGATGGTTCATCCAGTGATAGATCCACTCCATACGGCAGCTCATGGACAACATCCCCATGTAGGCGTCGTCCAAGTGATGATAGCCGGGGGGCGTTGTGTGCCATCCCCAGAAATCACGATCGACGAATTGAGGGGATTGAATCTCTCCACACGGCAACGGCGGCGCCGGCGGACCCGGCGGACTGCATGTGGTTGCGTTGCAGGCGGCGCCGGCCTGGGGAATGCCGCCTTGCGCGAGACAATCCGCGTGGATCAACATCAGGCAACCCGCGCCAGGAATGCAGCACGGTTGCGGCGTATGAATGATGAGATGACCGACCGCCGCCTGGAAGCTGATCCAGTACGTCGCGTTCGGACGCGGGTGAAAGACGCCGGGATTGAGCGGATCGATTTCATCCGGGCCGGCGCAGTTATGAACGAGACAGGCCCGACTCAGCGGCACGGGCCCCCAGCAGAAAATATTGTGCTGATCGCAACCGGCCTTGCCGGCGTTGATCCACGGCACGTCGGTTTCGTTGAAAACCCACTGGGCGATCAAGTCGGACGGTCGACTGATCCCGGTGTCGCAGGGCAGAAATTGAAGTATGCAAAGCGCGCCCGGTGCAGGCGCACAACCGGAAGTGCAGTTGGGCAGATAACGCGCACAGATTCGCCAATACCCGGCGGGCGGAATCAGGCAACCCGGTACACCACAGGCGGCGGTCGCGAGTGGAATCGGCGTCGCGGAGCCGTCAGGAGTAAAGGTCGGGCAGGGTGAACTCGGATCGACGATTCCGCAGGCGTCGTAATCGGCGCCGGTCGGACAGGGCTGAGCCGGAATATCTCGATGAAGCGCGACCAGCCACGTGTCCGCTTTTCGGGGCTGGGGGGTAAGCTTGGGATCGAAAGACGGGTCGAGCCACGAGCCGCACCACTTCACATCGGTGATGGGCGGCGGCGGAGGCGGCGTGACAATCGGGCAGCAGTTCAATCCTCCGCCAGCCAAGCAGGTCCAGATGCTGGCGTCCAGGTTATTGACAACTCCGTCGCAGTTCAAGTCGGCGAATTCACAGCCCGGAGCGACCGGGCCGAAACAGTTCTGGAGCATTTGGAAGTCGCCGAACGTCGTGCATTGGCCATCGCCATCGAAATCACATTTACACTCCGGACACTGCTGCGTGTAATTAAAGTCGTCCGCAATGACCCAATTCCTGTATTCGCAGGCATCATCGATCTGGTTTCCGTTGTTGTCTCCTTGACAGGCCGAACCCGGACCCTTGGAGGTCCCGCCGGCATCGTCGCAACAGATCGGATCGATCGTCATGCAACCGCCATTCGGCAGACAGCAGGCTTCGAGCGCCGGACTGCAAGTCGTGTTGGGGCCTTGAGGCGTGCCGCCTTGAGCGCGACAGGGGTCGACCAACAACATCGCGCAGCCGCCGCCCGGCAAACAGCAGGCTTGCGGGATTTCGACAATCTGGGCGCGGATTTCTCCGGCGCCGCAGTTTTGCGAATGGATGTTGACGTAATGTCGGCCCGCAATCATATCAGCGACTTGTGCCGCTGAGAGGGCCGGTGAACTGCCGATTTTTGGGCTCCCCAACGGCAAGGGATAGATGATGGGACCTGTAACGGGAGGTGATCCGCCGCATGGGTTCGCGGGCCCATGAACGTGGGCAGCCGTCTCTGGGCTCGACAGGCCGCCGAATGTTATGTTGTATGATGCGATGCTCGTCGTGCTGTCGAGGAGGAACGACGCGCCACCGGCGCCGGGCGAGCCGACCGCGGGGCAGGGCGGGCACTCTTGTCCGAACGTCGCCGCAAACTGATAAACAACGGCATGTGACTGCTCGCAATACACGAAGCACATCGTGGCCACGCTACCGAGGAGTCCAGGCCATCTTCCCAACGCTCGACCAGATTTTGAATGAGTAGCCATCTTACTTAACCTCCAATTTGAGCAGTTTCGTACCCCGATCCAACGCGCAAATAGCTCGACGAGTCGGTCAAGCCGGTACGGTTTTCTGCGAAGGGACGACCGTCCCTTGATCAAATTAGATTTTTGGGCGAGCGCCGTTGAAGCGTTGAGACTTGATGTTGTTGCTCAACCCGAGGAATCAGCTACTGCGCGCATTGTCCGCTTCTGGCGCAACGATGTCAACAAATTGCAGCGATTTTTTGGGATAAGGGTTTTACCTTATCCATGTAACGGTAAGACCGAAGATAAAGCTGGTGATATTGCCCACATTGCGAAAAATTGGGCCCAGAAAGAATTGAGTGGTTGTCAATTCCTCATCAAGGATCATTGCGCTGGTGCGTCGTATCAGCATCGCTGCTGCGAATGATGAGGACCGCCGCGGCCGGACGAGCCGTCGATCTTACGAAACGCAGCGTTCCGGCGACGCGCGCGGCGAAATCGGTCAGTAGCGACTCCACCATGGTCCACTGCTCGCCGACGATCCTGGCAGAGCTGAAATCGAGTTTGATGACTTTGGGATACTCCGCATCGCACCCGCGCGCCAGCAAAGAGAGCAGACCTGCCAGCTCCTCCGGGCTTACGGTTTTTCCCAACGGTTCGATCCAGAGAAATCCCGAAGTGGAGACCGAGATTCTCCATCGCTCCAGCAGATACCGGGTCTCCCCCAGGGCAGACTCGATCTCAGTTTCCTCACACGTCTCCGACACGCGATACCTCCTCGGGTTGCGCGACACAGGCATGAACTCAAGACGTCGAGCCCCCACCTGTCATTAGACACAACATATGCCAACGCGTTGCGAGAAACTGATTTCCGCAGTTGAATTCATTAAGACATATCTGACAACAAGTTATGGCCTCGCAGCCATGGACCGATATGATTTGGTGTTTTCGACAAAAATATAAAACGGGTAATACTACCCTAAAATTGCGCGGCATCGGGCGTTAGACCACACCTGAAAATTATGGAAGAATTCGCCCCATGAAACGAAGCCTCCCCATGCCGCTGGCGCTCGTGGTGGGCGTCCTTTCGATTTCTTCGGCCTCGATCTTTATCAAACTCTCCATCGACGCGCCGCCGCTGGTCATCGCCGCGGCGCGGATGGCGATCGCCACGCTCGTCCTGCTGCCGATTATGACCGCGACGCGCGGCGGAAAACTCCTGAAGGTACCCTCCGCGCAGAGAAAGTTTGTCGCGCTGGCCGGAATCATGATCGCCGCGCATTTCGCTTTTTGGATTACGTCACTCAAGCACACGTCGGTTCTCAGTTCCGTCGTCCTCGTCACCACCAATCCGCTTTTCGTGGGCATCGGCTCGTATTTGTTCTTCAAGGAGCGCGTCAGCCAGGGACTCGTCCTTGGCATTCTGCTCGGCGCGGCCGGCGGCGTGCTGATCACCTTTTCCGATGCGCGCGGCGCACCGGGTTCCGTCTATGGAAACCTGCTATCGCTTGGCGGCGCCATCATGATGTCCGGGTATCTGATGATCGGACGACGGGTGAGACGGGACGTCGACGCGTTTTCCTATTTGCTTTCAGTCAACGGAGTCGCCGCGGTCCTGCTCTGCGCGGCCGTCGCGGTCATGGGCCAGTCACCACGGGGCTATCAGACTTCGACGTACGTTTGCTTCCTTCTGCTCGGCATTGTCCCCCAACTCATCGGGCATGGTGTCCTGAACTATGCCTTGAAACACGTCACCGCGACGCTGATCGCCGTCTGCATTCTCGGCGAGCCGGTCGGCGCGACGCTCTTTGCCTACTTCTTTCTTCACGAGCCCATCGCGGGATTGCAGGCCGTCGGCGGCGGGCTCATCCTCGCCGGGATCTTCGTCTCCGCGCGATCGCAGCCGACCGAGGTCAGTCGTGAAGAGGCAATGACGGATTGACTCCCACGCTTGATTCGTGCTATTTGAGATTTTCAGGATTGAGCGGCTTCAATTCATCGCTGACGAATCGGCCGTCTTTGCGGACGAGCTTGCCGTCAAAATACATCTCACCACCGCCGACGTCCGGCGTCTGTCGCAAGACCATGTCCCAGTGAATCGTGCTCCGGTTGCCGTTGCTGGCCTCGTCGTAACAGTTGCCGGGGGTGAGGTGAATCGACCCGGCGATCTTCTCGTCGAAAAGGATGTCCTTCATCGGTTTCGTGCAGTAAGGATTGAAACCGATGGCGAATTCGCCGACGTAGCGGGCCCCCTCGTCGGCATCGAGTACTTCATTGAGCTTGGTCGTATTGGTGCTGGTAGCCTCGATGATCTTGCCGTTCTTGAAAACGAGCCGGACGTCGTTGTGTGTCTCGCCGCGGTAGAGCGTCGGTGAGTTGAAATGGATAATGCCGTTGATGGATTCCCGCACCGGCGCGGTGAAGACCTCGCCGTCTGGGATGTTTCGCTCGCCGTCGCACGGGATGGCCGGAATGTCCTTGATGCTGAAGGTCAGATCGGTATCGCGCGGGCCGACGAGCCGCACGACGTCGGTCTTCATCATTCGCTCGGCCAGCGGCTTCATCGCGGCGGACATCCGGCGGTAGTCCATCGTGCAGACGTTGAAGTAGAAATCCTCGAAGGCCTCCGTGGACATTTCCGCCATCTGCGCCATCGACGGGCTCGGCCAGCGAATGACGACCCAGCGCGTTTTCTTCACGCGAATCTGGGTATGCACGCGCTGCCAGACCGTCTTTTCGTACATCCCCTGCGCGTCCGACGGAACATCGGACAGCTCGCTCACGTTCGGGTTGCCCCGCGCGCCGATGTAGCACTTCATGTTCTGCATCAACGCCGCCTCGTTGTCGGCGACGATCTCCCAGCCCTCCATGCACCCGGCGAGCATCATGGCCCGCCGGACCTGGTTGGATTGCAGCCTGGTGACCGGAACCGCGCCGGCCTCCCGCGCGACACGGACCAGCTCGCAGGTAAACTCGTGCGGGACGTCAATCGCCTCGATCAGGATCGTCTCACCGGGCTTGACGGCACAGGAGTAGTTCACGAGGACGTCGGCGAGCTTGGTGATGCGGGGATCGAGCATTGTTAACCCTTAGCAGGAATCACTTTATCGTCATTCGCCGTAATCATCGCGATCCGGGCTCCAAAGGGCAACTCTTCAACATTCGTTATTCCAGGAAGTCGTTTCGGGCGGGTCTGGATCGAGGCGGCGTCACCGACAAGCGGCCACGACCGCGATCTCAAAAAATTTTAGCGAAAAATCGGACGAGCGCGCCGCGGGTATTTCTCGATATTTTGATTAGCTGGCCACATTCAAGAGATTCTCGCGGGTTTGTGAGTGACTCTTGAGGGGAATTCGAGTCGTGTCGCCTGGTCGCCCATCGAGAATCGGGGGCGTTCGACACCGCAGATTCTGCCAGCGACCGTATGGGTCGGGTTCGCCGTATGCAATGACCGATGAATCAATCATCAATGGGGATCGCTGAATTACCTCCAACTTCACTGGGAGCTAAACATGAAAACCAGCCTTGTTCGGATTTCGCTCACGGGTGCGTTCTGTTTGATCGTCGGCGCGAGCCTGGCGCAGGCAGCGCCGATCACGGACTCCAGTTTTTTCACTTCCATCTCACACACTCAGATCACCTTCGAGCAGGACGGTTCCGGCAATACCCTACCCGTAACATCGGGCCAAACCCTGCCCAGCACTGAATATGCGGGCTTGGGTGTCTCTTTTCTCCCCAACACACGCCTTACGCAGGACAGTGATTCCTGTTTTCGCATCGTTCAGAACATCGCCGGGGGTTCCACGCCCTACGGCCTGGTCGCCTCCCAGACCCAGTCCATGGTGTTCAATCCGCCGGTCAGCGCCTTCGGCTGCGTGTTCGTGGCCATTGCCTTTCAAAACGCCACCTTCACCGCTCGAGATATCAACGGCAACTTCATTGAGACCGCCGAGTTCACCGGCGCCTTCATCGACGGCACGGGCTGCGGCTTCCTTGAATACGGCTTCATCGGTATTACCTCGGCGACACCGATTGCGCGCGTGGATGTCGCGGCTTTCTCCGGCATCATCGACAACTTGAGATTTGCCCTGTTGGATGCCGACTCCGATGGCGTTCCCGACGCGACCGACAATTGCGTGACCACGTCCAATGCCGATCAGGCTGATGCCGACAGCGATGGCGTCGGCGATGCCTGCGACGGCTGCCCATACGACGCGGCCAAGACGGCGCCTGGCGTCTGCGGCTGCGGCGTGGCGGACACCGACTCCGACACCGACGGCACGCCCGATTGCATCGATGGATGCCCGAACGACCCTGCCAAGACGGCGCCCGGCGCCTGCGGCTGCGGCACTCCCGACGCCGACGGTGACAATGACGGCGTAGCGGATTGCAACGACGCTTGTCCGACCGATCCAAATAAGACCGGTCCCGGCGTCTGCGGCTGCGGTCAGCCCGATTCCGACGGTGACAGCGACGGCATCGCCGACTGCATCGATAACTGCCCTGCCATCGCCAACGCCGGCCAGGAAAACGCGGACGGCGACGCGAACGGCGACGCCTGCGACATCTGTCCGCTCGATCCGAATGACGACGCCGACGGCGACGGCATTTGCGGAAATGTCGACAACTGTCCGGCCGATGCGAACAGCGATCAAGCCGACGCCGATGGCGACGGCCTCGGAAACGTCTGCGACGCGTGTCCAAACGATGCCGGCAATGACGCCGACGCGGACGGCGTTTGCGGGGATGTCGACAATTGCCCGAGCATTGCTAATGCCGATCAGGCCGACTTCGACGGCGATGGCCTGGGCGACGTCTGCGACCCGGATGACGACAACGACGGGCTTTCCGACACGGACGAGACGGCCGCCGGTACCAACCCCCACAATCCGGACACCGACGGCGACGGTCTGCTCGACGGCACAGAAATTGACATGGCCATGGGTGGCAGCTGCCCGAACCCGCTTGATGTGGATTCGGACGATGATGGCCTTTCGGATGGGTTCGAGGCGATGACCCTCGGTACATCGCCGTGCAATCCCGACTCCGACGGCGACGGCGTGAATGACGCTATCGACCCGATCCCCAATCAGCCTGGTGTCACCAGCGGTTTCCTCGAGAACGCCACGCGTCAGTTGGCTTCCGCGATCCTCTCGCTCAACCTGAACCAGTTCAACGGCCCGAATAACAACGCCAATTCGGGTCGCCGAACCGCACTGGCCAACCGTGCCAGCGAAGCCGCAAACCTGATCGCCCAGGGCCATTACGCCGGCGCGACCGCGGCCCTGAGCAGCCTGCTCGACAAGATCGACGATGAGATGCCACCGCCGGATTGGATGAGCTCGTCACCAGTGAAGACGGCCCTGGCCGACCAGGTGCGGCTGATCATTTTCCTGATGACGTTCTTCTGATTGCCGGCGGCGCAGGCGAAATGAAGCTGGGTTGCCTGAGAGCGAATTCGTGTTCGGCTGCGTATTAACAAATACCATTGCGCTCAGCGCCCCAGCCCGATCTGCACCGTTCCCCCGCCTTTGTGGCGGCAACGCTCCGTGTTGATGCACTCCGGCGGAAGGCGAAGTCGCTCGACGGGCTTGTTGCCGACGAGGTGGGAGTCGAGGATTTCGTCCACATCCTCCAACTTCACGAAGCCGTACCAGACGGCCTCGAGATAAACGACGATCGTCGTGCCGTGCCTGACGGCGCAGGAGTAGTTGACGAGCACATCGGCGAGTTTGGTGATACGGGGGTCGAGCATGTCATAATCCTTGCTTGGTTCGGACTTGGGTCCTTGCCCTGGCCTGGACCGCGAGAACGGTTAGCAATTTACACTTTGCAGCCCGTTCAGGCGAAGAGTAGAGTTCCAACATGGCAATTCCGCCTTTTTCAGAGGAAGGTTTGCTTCCTCCCGGGATACACCATGCGACCCTCGAAGAGGTGATGGAACGGTTTGGTTCCAGCACGGCAACGCGAAGCGCCATAGCCGAATCACTGGGCTGGGCAATCGACGCGGCACGACGAATGGGAACACTTCGTTTCATCATCGACGGTAGTTTCGTGGACGACAAACCCGAACCCAACGATGTCGATTGCGTGTTGTTATTGGCCCCGGACTATCCATGCGACCCGGCGGCAGCGAGGGTGATCGAGGAGGGAATCCCTTTTGTTCAGTCAATTCTTTTTAGGGAAAATGATGACTTGGAAGAGTTCCTTCGGCTAGAATTCATGACGGACCGCAAGGGTCGCCCTCGCGGTTTAGTGGAGTTGCAGCTATGAGCATTTCATCCGCCGAAGAATACGAACTGACATGCTCCAAGCTCGAAGGCGCGCGGCGAATGCTGGTCCGTCTCGAAGCACAAGACGACGAATCCGCGGGCGCTGCCGCCTCTCGTAGCTCTTTGCGGACCTATACCAACCAGCTTTTCGAAGAACTTCGCCGCTACGAGATAGGACATGGATTGAATCCGGCGACACGAGATCATTTTGGGCCGACGCATTCATCCAAGACTTGAACCGTCTTTCCGCACTCCGGGCATCGTCCGCTCGTATTAGCGGTGAGATCGTACCCCCACCGCTTACACTTTCCTGGCATGGGTATTCGCCTCGCCAAAAAATGCGACGATACAATCGCTAAGTTAATCAGCAATATTAGAAACCAGCACGGCAGGACCAGTGAGACTTGATTCACTCCTCCAGGATTGATCAGGAGGATCGCGCGGGGCCCGTCGAGTCCATGTTTCCGCTGTGGCGCTACTTGGAACCATATATCATTCGGGTTCCAGTACGCCATGACAAATCCATCATAAAGGAATATCGACGAAGTACCAATTCGACGGCCCAAACTCGCGATCCAGGCAAACGCGATTAGTATTGCGAACACCACTAGGATAACGTGAAACTTGTGGCGGCGAATGAAAGTTCGAGACATCCTTAAGAAGGGCTAACCTGAGAGACCGAGTTGCACCGCCCCGCCGCCTTTGTGGCGGCAACGCTCCGTGTTGATGCACTCCGGCGGAAGGCGAAGTCGCTCGACGGGCTTGTTGCCGACGAGGTGGGAGTCGAGGATTTCGTCCACGTCCTCCATCTTCACGAAGCCGTACCAGACGGCCTCGGGATAAACGACGATCGTCGTGCCGTGCTCGCACTGATCGAGGCAACCGGCAGTGTTCACGCGGATCCTTCGCTTGAGGCCGCGTTGTTCGACGAGTTCCTTGAGCCGCTCGCGGATGGCGACGGAGTCTTTGGCCGAACAACAACCTCGCACATGCCCCTCCGCGCGGGTGTTGGTGCAGACGAAGACGTGTTTCTCAAACGCGGGCATGTTTCACCTTGTGATTTGTTAAGAAGATGATAACGGCGACCGTGCCGATCGCAACGATGGACGGCAAATGCGATTGCCAGCATCCGACGATGCCGTTATACCATCCCGTTCTTGTTTCCGGCGACTGTCACGGTCGCCTCATGGTGGTCATGATGTCGCAGCCTGCCACGACGAGCTTCTCAACCTCTGAACAATACAAGAACCCGCCGGGATTTCGACGACGCCGAGGGCGAAACTGGTTCTTCCTCGGTCTCACGTACGCATCGTATTACTTGTGTCGCTACAACCTGAGCCCGATCGCCAACGAGGTCAAAGCGGGGCTGGGACTGAGCAATGCTCAATATGGCCTGATCAACTCGGGACGAGATGGCGCCTATGCCGTCGGTCAGATGATCAACGGCCTCTTTACCGACCGCCTGGGCGGAAAGAAGGCGATGACCATCGGTGCGGTCTCGACGATCATCCTTAACCTGGCGTTTGGATTCACCACCTGGTCGAGTATCACCTTACTACTCCCGGTCCTGGTGCTCATTCGCTCCGCTGATGGATACATGCAGGCCTTCGGCGCGCCCGGCATGATCAAGATTAACACCGCCTGGTTTCGCCGACGCGAACGTGGCGCGTTTGCCGGGATTTTCGGGGCGATGATCAACCTCGGGGCGATCGGTGCGGGGCAACTCGGAACGATTCTGGCGACGGGCGTCGCCATTCCGCTCCTGATTGCAACAATCACCATTCCGAAGCTGGACTGGCGATACATGTTTTTCATTCCGCCGATGGTCGTCGCCATCATCATCGTGCTGATGAACCTGACGGTGAAAAACAATCCCGAGGAAGCGGGATATCACATCGAGCATGACGATGATTCTCCGGGCGATCCCAACGAAAAAATCCGACTCCGAGACGTATGGCGGAAGATTTCCTCCAATCCCGTGGTGTGGATTGTCGCCGGCGCTTATTTTTGCACGGGTTTTGTGCGGCGCGCGATTGAATCCTGGTTTGCCGTATATCTAAAGGAGGTCTGGGGCGCGGATCGAACCTCGTGGCTTTTCACGGCACTGGTCATCGGTCTACCGGTGACGGCCACGGTGGGCTCGATGGCTTCGGGCTATATTTCGGACTTGTGGTTCAAGGGCCGGCGCGCTCCCGTCGCCGCCGTGTTATATTGCGCTCAGGCCGTCTTGACGCTGGTTGCAATTTTTCTGCCAAGCCATGGATCGGCATCCGCCGCCTGGCTGGCGGTCGGCGTCATTATCCTCATGAGCATGATGTGCAATTCAACGCACTCCATCCTGGGGACGGCGGCGGCGATGGATCTGGGCGGGCGAAAAATGGCCGGTTGCTCATCGGGAATTATCGATTCCTTTCAGTACTACGGGGCTTTGATATCCGGCTACGGCCTGGGGACGCTCCTGGATCATTTCGCCATCATCCGTTCCGTTGCATCGTCGGCTCCCGCCAACACGGCGACGTCGGCCCCTCATACGGTGATGAACCCCACTGTTTGGTTTGCCTCGATGCTTCCTTTCGGCATCCTCGGAACCGTACTGATGACCTATTTGTGGATCGGCCATCGCGGAAAAGACACCCGAGGGACCTAACCCCCCTGCTGCCCTGTCAGTCATATAATTAGTGACGATGTCGCGGATGCTGCTTAATGGGTTCTGTTGGGGAGCCTTCGGAACTTTGCTCCTTTCGGCATCCGCTCCCCTTGCGCGCGGCGATCTCTTCATTCTCAAGGGCGGCGGCGAGATCGAAGGGGAGGTGCTCGCCGATCATGGAGATACACTGAGGATTCGAACTCCCATCGGTACCGTCGACATCGAACGCACGCAGATTGAACGTCAGGTGGCGGCGCCGTCGCCGTGGGATCGATACCAGCACGAAAAACGGAAGTACAAGCAAACGGCCGCCGACCAGTTCGCCTTGGCGCAATGGTGCGCGAAGAACGGCCTGCGAACCGAGGAACTAGAGCACCTTCGCGAGACGATTAAGCTCGATCCAGACCATGCCGGCGCCCGCGCCGCGCTGGGGTTCGTCCATGAAAACGGACAATGGGTCAAGCCGTCGAAGCGGCCGCCGGTCGATCCCGCCGCGAAACAGGCGAAGAAACAGGCCAAGGCAGCCAACGACAAGGTTCGCAAAGTCGTGACCGAGTGGTTCGTGCAGGTCAAGGCGATATTCCGCGGCCGACTGGACGGTGAGAGCGACCCGACGTCCAAGCGCTTTCTCGACGGCCGCGAGCAGATCCTTGCGATTCGCGAGCCGCTGGCCATCCCCGCCATCACCAGCATTCTCAGCACCGGCACGGAACTGGTGCGGCGTTTGATGATCGAATCGCTCGCGCAGTTCAAAGAGGACGAGGCGACGATGAATATCGTCGTCGCCGCGCTGCTGGATCCTTCGGCCGTCATCCGCCAGGCCGCCACGGTCGAACTCGTCGGGCGAAAGGACCCGCGAATTGTGGAGACGCTCCGCGACGCCCTTCTCGGCGGCGAAGAGCCCGTGCTTCGCAATGCCGCGACAGCGCTGGGGCTGCTCAAGGCCGTAGACGCCGTCGACGATCTCATCGGTAAGCTCTCCATCGAGACCCGGAAAAGCGTCGTGGTCTCCGGGCCGGTCTATCTCGACGACATTCGGTACGCGTTTGGCGGATGTGCCCGATACCGATGCGGCGGAGATTTCCTCTGGTATCAGCCCGACGGCATCGGTTGCCTGGGGCCCGGCTCGCTGATTGGCACCACCTACTGGACGGAGGTTCACCTGGTCTCGATCTACCGCACGGAGGTCCAGGAAGCGCTCATTAAGATCACCGGCCAGAACTTCGGCTTCGACGAGAATGCATGGCGGCTCTGGTGGAAGCAGAACAAGCCGAAGTAAGCGACAAACACGCTATACCGACATTATTCCCACTTTTCGCCGATGGGGATTCCGATCCACTTTGAGAGCTTGTGGCGGGCAACGCCGATTCCGTCTTTTTCGATAGGGGAACCGCCGTTCTTCTGGAAAGTGAGGCCGATTTTGACCTCGGCGGTCGTGGTGACCTTCGAGAAACCGAAAATACTGCTGTGCGCTACGTCGACACCAGCGCGCTGAACGCGGAAGGTGACCGATTCGTCGGCGGCTGAGGCGTCGTCCACCACAAGGGCAGCAGTCTTGCGAATTCGGCTCTTGACCGTTTCGCAGGCGCGATCCGCGCCGGGATCGGTGGTGGTGTTTCCATCAAAACGCATGTAAACACGCCGCTTGGCGAGGCGATCCGAACCCAGCGAGGCTTCCTGCATGGCGCGCTCGCAGGCCGTCTCGATGCACTTCTGCTGTACGACGGAGACCACGCCGCCCGCACCGACCGGTTCGGGTTGAGAGCAGCCGACGACGCCCATAAGCATTGCCGTAAATTGACTGGCGATGCGAACAAACCGCGGTAATTTTCCCATCGTGTATTCTCTCCTTATCCTCATAGTGTCTTGACGACGACTGTGCCGGCGAGCTTGTCATGCCAAGCCTGGGCATTCTTATCCCAAAGTGCCCAGAAATACCCAAGAGAGAGAAAGAGACCGCTTAGAATGCGACCGGGGATTTCACGAATGAACATCCGTCCGAAACCCGGCACCGCACCTGTCTGATGATCGATGACTCGCAAGCCCAGCAGTTTTTTACCAGGGGTGAGGCCTTTCGGGAGCAAAGTGAGAAACCAGAGGAAATAGATAATGGGAAAAAGAACCACCATCAAGAATCCTGTCGAGCCCGCGCCGGATTCTCCGGCTGCCGCGTTTCCGAGAAGGGTCGAAAGCAGCATTGCCGCGAAATACATGAGCACGGCCAGGAGGGGGTCAATCGTCAATGCCAGCCATCGCCGAAAAAGGCTCGCCTTCTTTCCGCGTCCGGGGTCAGACAGGAATGACCCGCACCATTGGCAGAAAAACGAATCGGGAGCGATTTCTTTTTCGCATTTTTGACAGATCATTGGCTCCTCCTGATTTGTCGTTCACGGCTCAAATCTCTATTGCGGCGGCGGATGCTCGATTTCATGCTGATGAGGCCGATCGCTGTTGCGAAGCCCGCGGGAACGAGGCAGATGCCGCAAAGCGGTTCGCAGTTGGGTCTGGGTATCAAACTTGATTTAAGGCGACGGTGTCCACTTGGCGATGTGGTTGAGAGTCGTGCCATCTTCCGCGCTGGTGAATTGTCCGCCGACGTACAAGGCACCGTTGAGTTCGAAAAAGCAAAGTGGAAGACCATTGAGCTTAGGCCCCATCTGGACCCAGGAGGAGCCGTTCCACTGGGCGACGATGTATGCCATGGACCCGCCCTGTCGGACTCCGCCTGCAACGAAGTGACCTTGGAACACCCCGAGGTACGCCGCCTTGTCATTCGATCCATCGCCCCATCCTGCGTCCAACGGTTGCCAGGCGCTTCCATTCCACATGGCCACCCCTTTGTTAGTTGTAGCAGGTCCCGCGTGGGCAAAGTTGCCTGCTGCAACGAGCATTCCGCCATATGAGGTCATGGAGTTTATGTTGCCGTCCAATCCGATCAGGCCGCCATCAATGAGCGGGCGCCACGTGCTGCCGTCCCAACGCGCAATGTTGTTTAGGACCGTTTGGCCATCACCACTGCGCACGAACTTGCCGCCGGCGTGCACCTGGCCGTTATACGGTACTAGGGCCCAAATCTTGTCATCGGTTCCATCACCGAGTCCGCTACCGAGAGCAGACCAAGAACTCGGCGCGTAGGTATTTGTGCCATCCCATTGGACGATGTTTCTGGCAGAGGCGTTGCTCCCGGCCCGGTCAAATTGACCGGCGATTATGAGCTTCTGTCCCATGTTCAACAGCGCTTGGACCGTTCCGTAATTGCTACAGTTACCAGCGTTCACGCCGCCGCCAGCGCACCCGTTGGGGAGCCAGTCCCACTTGCTGCCGGAGCACGAACGCAGTCGACAAACCGAGACTGGTTGCTGCGCCCCGCCGCCACATGAGGGGTCAAGCGACAGCCAGCCGCCAGCAAAGAGTTCCATTGCGGAGTCCTCGGCAACATAATAGTTTGCGGTCGCAAAGACGCCGCCCCACGAGTTGCTTCCATCAAGCGCACTCCAAGTCGCTCCGTTGAACCGAGCGATTCGGGTGGCCGTCGAGGGATTGGGCCAACCAGCGGCCATCAGAGCACCGCTATTATCAGCACTTAGCGCGTAAACCGTTGGACTATTCAGGCCCCCGCCTACGGCAGTCCAGTTGCCTGAAATTGAGATCTGCGCGAAATTCGCGACGAGAGTTCGGTTAGAGTTGAGCGTGAAATGATAGCTGGCCGACGTGCTGACCGGGCTCCCGCCTTCTGTCCAATTCACGAAGGCGTAATTCGCGTTGGGCGTTGCAATTACGGTTCGCGTTGAACCGCTTGCGTAGGATCCGTTGCCGTTGGTCGTGCCCCCAACGGCCGGGGACGTACTCGTTTTTATCGTGTAGTTTTCCGCAGGTGTAGGCGTGAACGCATTATCCGAGGTATAAAGTTGACCGGTCGTGAATGTTTGATAGCCGGACATGGGCTCGGGTTTGATCGCCGTAACTGTTGAACCATCGAAATACTGTAGCCGGAAATGCAAGTGCGTGCCGGGATGTTCAGAGCACGCGATGCCGCAGGTGCCTCCTGAGTTGCCACATTTTCCAACTTCCTGTCCCTGGACGACGCGCGCGCCGTCCGAAACAGAAATCGATAACAAGTGCGCGTAAAGAGTAGTGTAGCCACCGCCGTGATCGATCGAGACATAGGAGCCGTAGCTGCCCGATCCACAGAAGTTTCTATCGGAGGGTTCCGGTCTGATTCGCGCCACGCCGCCAGCAGCAGCAAGTATGGATTTGCCGTAGGAATCACATCCGCCGATTGTGAAGTCCAACGCATAAACATCGCCATTAACATGGGTTGGTGGCGTGTTATATCCACGCGTCACCGACCATGTCGCGCCACTCGAAAACGGTAATTTCAAATTGGGGAAGCCGCCCCCGCCAACTCCATCGATTTGGATATCTGCACCAGTTGGAGTTGTGTCAGAATAGGGTCCCTCACTCGGAGGTAGAGTGAGTCCCTCCGGAAGCTGAGTGGGACACCCGCCGATGACCACCAAGCCAGTAAGAAGCAAAGACAGGTTTTTCAACAAAAAATAATTTTTACGCGGGGGGAATTGCATTTTGGGGATCCTTTCCTAAGTGTTCTTTCCAAACAGTTCCCACCGGCAAAGGGGTTCTTTTGCGAAATCGAATTCTCCTGGTGATTTTTTCTTGGAGCAGTGGAAAGTGCGGCGAGCCGGCGGGGGCGCGCGGCCGCTACTTTAGCATGTCGATCAGGCGATCCTTGACGCGCTTGAGGGCCTGGTCGATTGCGCTACGGGTTTTTCCTAGGTGTCGCGCTACTTCTTTTGGCGTCCAGCCCTTGCGCGTGATCAGGTCGAACGCCTGCCAAGTCGTCGGCTCGACTTCGGACTTGATCTCATCCAACGCTTCTTCGATGGCGACGGCCTGCGCTTCGGCGTCGAAGACGGCTTCGAAGGCTTCGGCGGGGGTGGGGGCCGAGTCGGCCTTGTCCGGAAGGCTCGCCGCCGGGGTCACCGTGCGGGAGGCGTCGCGCCAGGCGTGAGCGATTTTGTGCCGCAGAACGCCTTTGAACCATGCCCTGAAGCCGCCCTTGTCGCGCTGGTAGCCGCCGTCGCGGAGGCGTTCGACCGCGACGATCATCGCTTCCTGTACCACATCGTCGCAATCCTGGGCGCGGATGCCGGAACCAAGGATGACCGTGCGGGCCATGCGGCTGTAGCGATCGTAGAAGATCGCTTCCGCCGCCGGACTTACGCCTTCGGCCACCTGTCGAAGGAGGGTCGTTGAGGTTTGAGAGGCGGTCAGGTCCATGATTGCCCTCGGCCCTACTATTCCCCGTTCGCGGAGGAATCTTTTGCGGAATCCGGGTCGGGCGGCCAGGTTCGAGTCCAGATTTCGGCGGCTGACCTAAGGGGCTTGCTCCTGTCAGCCGATCCTGAGAAATAGCCGACCTTGATTGGGGAGAGGTTCCATCGCAAATCAATGTAAGAATTGCTGTTTCCAAGAGTTACCCGAATAATGGGGGCACCCTGGCCCCCAACAATTTCCAAGCTGTAATCCGAGTATTCCGCGAAATACCCATACGCACGCGGTGTGACTCTTGAATCCTTTTTCATCCACTCATTCAGACCCCAATGGCCAGTCCCACCCATGACCTCGCGAGGACTCAGTGTGAACAAACTTTTTGCGTCGGGTCGAGATGATGAGTCTCCTGGAGGCGGACTTGATCGCCGAGTGGCCCACGCCCTGCAGACTAACTCGGGCTGGTCGTCACCATCGAGGTCAGCAGCGCGAACATCGTCAATCCAACCGTGATGCCAAAATCTACCAAGTATCTCGCCGCCCGGCTTCATAATGATCAACTCTGAACAGCCGTTATCGTGGTTGGAGGTCAGGCACAATTCATCTCCTGGAATACCGTCGAGGTCGACGGCAAGCAGGGGCGCGAGCGCACAATGCAGCGCCTCCTTCCCAACCCCCCATTGTGCAGGTGGCGGCTCGCATACCCGTTGCTCAGTGGTAGCCTTTGGCGAAAGGGACTCCCATAACTCGTTGGCGTCGTAGATCGCGATCGATCCGCTTAGTGGTCCTAAGGAACCGAATCCGACGGCAACGAATGATTCATTTGTCTGATATCTTCCAACCAAGGCCGCAGTAGGCGGAGTCGAGAACATTGTCAACTTTTCGCGGCCGTTGTCGAATAGCACATTGAGCGGCGAAGGCTCGCTCGATTTTTGACCACTCGCGCGAGGGAGAATCCGCGCTGAGATAGCACTTATGTGAGAGTGCGGTGGTAAAGTTTTTCTGGAATTGTCAGACGGCCAAGTTCTCTTCCAGATTTCGTCAACCGGCGGTGGCGTGGCATTTCGTTGGCCGCCGTACGCTTCAAATAAGGCCCGAATTGGCGTTAAATCGGCGTTCAGGTCCAGAAACAGATCAAAGCTAAGCCTTGCTCGAATTGTCGGTCCATTGGGTCCATGAAAAACATCACAGCTCTTCATATCCCAACGATCGTCACGCGATTGTCCGGGCAAGAGATAGCCGTACGCGCTCGGGGCGACTTTGGAATCCTTGCACATCCAAGCAAAGGGGCCCCAATAGCCGATCGTCGATTCCAGGGATTCTGGTCGTAAGACCATAATGCAACTATGCAGCACCTCGCTCCGCCTGCCAAATGGCGTTGGAGATTCTCGCCAGTTCGCAACTCCGGAGCAAATTAGTTCTCTCTTTCCATCGCTGTCTAAATCGTCGGCCCGCACAGCCGTAAGCCATCCATAGTGCCAGAAGCTTCCGATCTTCCGGCCGTTAGGCTTCATGATAATAACTTCGCAAGGACCGTCATCATGAAGCGCCGCGATCACTAATTCGTCGCCGGGGATCCCATCGAGGTCTACCGCCAATTGGGGCTTGATGGCACAGATCAGTGGGTGATCTTGAAAGTCCCAGGCGGCGGGTGGATTGTCACAAAATGTCTCTTCGAAGATGGGCATGGGGTTATCGGTCGCACGGAAATCAGCCGCATCAAAGATTTCTAGTTTTCCCGAATCAGGGCCTTTCCCTTCGAAGCCTACGGCAATAGAAGTTTTACCTGGTGAAAACTCTCCGACGACAACACCTTTCGTTGGGGTCGGAAATTTGTGATTTTTCGCGGCGCCGTCTGAATAACCGACTTGGATCGTGCCCGCTGCTCCGCCTTCTTCGTAGGACAATTGCCGCGATGTTATGGCACGAGGGATTGAAGGAGATGATTCCGGTCGGTTTGCAACAAAGTACTTTCGGGCTTGCGCGCCGCCCACTGCGATTAGCAAGCCCAGGATGACGACGAGTGATGCTGTTATCAGTAGTTTGCGATTGCGGGCAGTGCCCGACCGAGCGTTTTCGATATGTTCGAGCATGTCCCGCGCCGATTGAAAGCGATCGCCGGCAAGCGGACGGACAGACCGCTTGACCGTATCGTTCGCAATTTGAAACGCTCGCGTTTTTGCATCGGTCTTGAAACGGCGGCCCGACAACGTAGGAAAGTCGCTGCCCCGTAATCCCGTAATCATTTCATAAAGGACGATTCCGGCGGCGTAGAGATCGGACGTTTTATCCACTTTAGCGCCCGGCGGCATGTAACCGGGGGTGCCGACTTGTGTCACTTCTCGATCCGATGGCGTGACCAAGCCCAAATCGCCGAGCTCGGGCCGTTCGTTCACGAAGAGGATATTGGCAGGCTTTACGTCACGATGAATCAGTTTCCTGGCGTGAAGGTGATCCAGCCCACGGAGAATGTGCGTGATAATGTCCAGGGCGCGTTCCGGATCGAGGGGGGCTTCAGCGCTGATGACGTGTTTCAACGTCAACGGAACATACGTGGAAGCGTCTCCATCGGAAGATGTCAGCGGCTTCGACGTGGCGGCATCGTCCGCCAACTCCATCGAGTAGTAGCAGCAATCCTCGGTTTCGTCCAACTTGAGTATTTGAACGATATCGTGATGCCCGCGCGCGATTTGTTGGAATTGGCGGATGCCGTTGAGTTCGCGGCCAATGTTCTGCTTGCCTTCGGCTGATTTGGGCAAGATTTTTACGGCAACTTTACGGCTGGAGAGCGGCTCTTCAGCAAGCCATACAGTTCCGGACGCACCCTGCCCGATCTTTTTGATTAGGCGATAGCCCGGAATAGTCGGAATGCCCGAAGCGGCCTCCACGCCGTAAGTCTCCTGTCCGCAGCGCCCATTATAACCGCTCCACTCTCTTGACCCAGAGGCGTCTAAATTCACAACATGAGCCCGTCCTATTCGATTGATTTGGCAACGCGGGCCTATCGGCTACAATGGCATGCCGTAGATAACTTGACGGTCGGACCCTCAGCCAACCCTTTCCCTTGAAGAATGAGGGGAAAAATACGGGAGGACGCGCGTGCCCCGAGGCAAGATCGAACTCGCGAACAAGGTCGAATCGCTTTCCATCCTCGATCCCGAGGGGAACGCCGATCCGGCGCTCGACCCGAAGCTGGACGCGCAAGAGCTTCGCAAGCTTCTTCGGGGGCTGCTGATGGCCCGGCGCTATGACGAGCGGATGCTTAAACTTCAGCGTCAGGGGCGAATAGGGACGTATGGACCTGCCCTGGGTCAGGAAGCGGCGTCGCTCGGACCGGCGTATGTCCTGGCAAAGACGGACTGGCTGGTGCCCTCGTTCCGCGAGCCGGCGGCGATGATCCATCGCGGCTGGCCGATTGAAAGGCTGATTCTCTGGTGGGGTGGCAACGAGGTCGGGGCACAAACGCCCAAGGATGTGCGCGACCTGCCGATTTGCGTTCCGGTCTCGAGCCAGTGTCTTTATGCCGCGGGGATCGCCTGGGGCTGCAAGATCAAGAAAGACGGCGCGGCGGTCCTCTGTTTCCTCGGCGACGGCGGAACGAGCGAAGGCGATTTTCATGAGGCGATGAACGTCGCCGGGGCGTTCAAACTTCCGCTGGTTTTCATCATTCAGAACAACCAATGGGCGATTTCGCTGCCGCGAGCCAAGCAGTGCGCGTCGCCGACGCTCGCGCAAAAGTGCCTGGGTTACGGCTTCGACGGCATCCAGGCCGACGGCAACGACATCCTGGCGATGATCGTCGCCGCGGGCGAGGCGGTGGCCCGTGCGAAGAGCGGCGGCGGACCGACGCTCATTGAGGCGGTGACCTATCGGCTCGGCGTGCATACGACGGCCGACGACCCCAAGAAGTATCGCACCGAGGACGAGGTCGAACAGTGGAAGGTCCGCGACCCGCTCGCCCGGTTCTACAAGTATCTCAAGAAACATCAGATCATGGATGACAAGGCCCGCGATGTCCTGGAGGAAGAGGTCACCCGGGAGATCAGCGAAGCGATCGACAAGGCGGAGAAATTCGAGCCGAGCGTGACGGAACCGTTCCATCATTGCTTCGCGACGATGCCCAACCATCTGGAATTACAATATGCCGAGTTCCAGGCTTACCTGAATTCGGCGTCGAACGGCGAGGGCAACTCGGAGAGCCAGGATTCGCAGGTGTATCGAAGCGTTCATTAGGAGTGTCTCCCACCGAGACGCAGAGATTGCGGTAGAAAGAAACAAGACCGGAGTAGTCGATGGCTCAACTGACGATGGCAAAGGCGCTCAACCTCGCCCTGCACGAGGCGATGAAGGAAGACCCCATGACGATCATCCTGGGTCAGGATGTCGGGCAGGACGAGGGGGTCTTTCGCATCACCGAAGGACTGCTCAAGGACTTCGGTCCCGATCGCGTCATCGATTTTCCCGTCGCCGAATCGGCGATCGCCGGGGTCGCGGTCGGCCTGTGCTTCGCCGGATTTCGACCGATTGCGGAGATGCAGTTTTCCGGATTCGGCTACCACGCTTTTCACCAGATCGAAAATCATGCCAGCCGGTTTCGCAACCGGACGCGCGGTCGATACACCTGCCCCATGGTCATCCGCATGCCTTACGGCGGCGGCATCCGGGCGATCGAGCATCACAGCGAAAGCCGCGAGGCGATCTGGGCGCACCTGCCGGGACTCAAAGTCGTGATCCCGTCGGGACCGCGCAATGCGCGGGCGCTCCTGCGGGCGTCGATTCTCGATCCCGATCCGGTGATCTTTTACGAACCGAAGGCCTCTTACCGCGCGTTCAAAGAGGAAGTGCCGGACGAACCGGAGGCAATGGAGATCGGCAAGGCGAACGTGGTCCGCGAGGGTCGCGACGTCACGATCATCTCTTACGGCGCGTCGATGCGGCCGGTCCTGGAGGCCGCCGAGGAACTGGAAGAGGAGCATCAGATCAACGCCGAATTGATCGATTTGCTCTCGCTGGTCCCGATGGATACGCAAACGATCACCGAGTCCGTCAAAAAAACGGGCCGATGCGTCGTGGTTCACGAGGCGCCTCGAAATTGCGGTCCCGCCGCCGAGATCATCGCTCGGATCGTCGAAAATGCGATGATGTTCCTGGAAGCGCCGATCCAGCGCGTGACGGGGTACGATCTGGTACTGCCCTTTTTCAATCAGGAGCGGCCGTATCTGCCCGACGCGAAAAAAGTCGTCACGGCCGCGCGGGAAGTGGTCGGGTACTAACGTCGTGGGAATTGGCGCGGTCAACATTCATCCACAGGAAGTGAAAGCGTAACGATGGCGAAGGAATTCAAGCTACCGGACCTGGGCGAAGGCATTCACGAAGCGGCGATCGTCAACGTCAGCGTCGCCGAGGGCGACACCGTCAAGGCCGACCAGATGGTCATGGAGGTCGAGACGGACAAGGCGGCCGTAGAGTTGCCGGTGCCGTTCGGAGGCAAGATCACCAGTCTAAACGTGAAGAAAGGTGACACCGTCAAAGTCGGCTCGGTGCTGCTGACGGTCGATGACGGCGGTGGCGCCGCCTCATCCGCCGAAAGAAAATCCGCCGCCCCGCAGAAACCGGCCGCGAGCGAGGAAGACGACGCACCTCGCGCTCCCGCCCCACGGCAGGCCCCGGCCGCGCATCCCGCGGCCGTTCAACAACCCGCGCAAATTGCCGAGGCGCCGGTTCCCGATTACGGCGGTCCGATCCCCGCCGCGCCCGCCATCCGCCGACAAGCCCGTGAGTCTGGAATCGACTTGCGGCAGGTCCACGGCACCGGCCCCGGCGGCCGAATCGTCCGCGAGGACCTGGAACGCTACCAGCTCGCCGGCCCGACCGGACATGGCGCGCCGCCCGTCACCAAGCCCGCGGCTTCAACCGCCAGACCGGCCGCCCCGGCCGCCGCACCGCCGCGTCCGATGGCCGCGCCGTCCGCGCCGGTCAGTGCCGAGCCGCTTCCGGATTTCGCGCAGTGGGGACCGGTCCGCCGCGAGGCGATCCCGCAGATTCGCAAGACCATCGCGCGAGCCATGGTGCGTTCGGTCACGACGATTCCGCACGTCACACATTGCGACGAAGTGGACGTGACGGACCTGGAGGCCTTCCGCAAGGAACAGAGCGAGATCTTCGCCGATAAAGGGGCGAAGCTGACGCTCACCGCCTTCGTCGTGAAGGCGGTCGCGGGGGCGCTGAGACAATTCCCGCAGCTCAACGCTTCCTTCGACGACGCGCGGTCGGAAATGATCTTCAAGGATTATGTCCACATCGGCATTGCCGTGGATTCGCCCAAGGGGCTCATGGTGCCGGTGCTTCGCGATGCCGACCGCAAGGGGCTGTTGACGATTTCCAAGGAGCTGAAGGAGATGGGCGAGAAGGCCCGCGACTTCAAACTGGACATCGCCGACATGCGGGGCGGCTCGTTCACCATCACCAACGTCGGCGCGCTTGGCGGGACCATGGCCACGCCGATCATCAACTGGCCGGAAGTCGCCATCCTCGGCATGGGCAAGCTGGAGTTGAAGCCCGTCGTTCGCGACGGGCAGATCGTCGCCCGAAAGATGTTGCCGCTGTTTCTGTCCTTCGATCATCGCGTGATCGACGGGGCGGACGGCGCGCGGTTTGTCCGCAGCGTCATGGCCTACATGGAAAATCCATTGAATCTGCTGCTGGTGTCCTGATCCATTTCCCCAATTTCGGACTATTTTGTCTATTGACTGTTGATGACGCGCTCTGTATATAGTTCGGGCGTGCAGGCCCCGGTTCATGTGGGCCGAGCGAATCTGCTCATGTTAGGAGAACTTCGATGTCAGAATGGTTCTTGTTGCTTGGAACGCTCTTCCTCTGGCCGATCGCGGCGGTCACCTGGCTGTTTCAGGTCGCGTTCTTTCGCCTCCCGACCGTGAATCCGCTGTAGGGATTGACAATGG
Source organism: uncultured Planctomycetaceae bacterium (assembly GCA_964414585.1). Lineage (GTDB taxonomy): Bacteria > Planctomycetota > Phycisphaerae > UBA1845 > UTPLA1 > DATEMU01. The sequence goes on along the minus strand of CAYPXR010000093.1, from coordinate 21,551 downwards.
ACCTGAAGTCTGCCCCAGACTTTTGGGTCAAATTCGCAAGAGCGACCGTCGCCATGGCGTGGCGGCTAAGAGAGTACCCCGTGCCGACGCGGAGCCCCGCGCGAACGGGGTACTCTTATTTTGTTTCCGCAAATGGCTACTCAAAAGGCGGAGTCATTCTTCTCATTTATCCGTGGAAGTCGTTGGGGGACGTCCCGTCGATTGATCTTTCGAGACCCGTTCGCTCATCTCGTCCATCATCATTCGAAAGGGCTTCGAGAACATGATCGAGCCGTGGTCCTTGCCCGGCTCGATGAAGACGCGGGCGTCGCTGCCGAGTTTGGCGAGGGCGTCCCTGAGGCGGTGGACCGCGCCGTTGAGGTAGAAGTTGTCCTCGTCGCCCATGATGACGGTGATCTTGCCTTTGAGCTTCGGACCGAGCGTGGGCCATTCGCGCTGGAGTTTGTCGACGATGTCGTAGCGCCGCCAGACCTTCATCACGTCGGCGTCGATCTTGCCCGTCTTGCGGTCCCAGAGCGGCACGGGCTTGCCGTCCTTTCCGCGCGGTCCGAAAACGGCCTCGAACGAGTGCATCTGTCCGCCGGGGCCGATCACGTCCTCCATCTTTGCGAAGTCCTTGAGCCGCAGCCTTATGTTCCCGCCGTCGCGCATGATCGGCCATTTCTCGCCATCGGCTTCCTTGAAGAAATTCGACTTGGGGTTGTAGAGATCGATCCCCGAGAAATCGTGGAAATCGACCGAGTCCGGCGACGTCGACCAAACGCCGCCGAAGTAGTCCGGGTGAGTGATCTGCACCCACAAGCTGCTCCATCCGCCGGAGGAATGACCGGTCAGGAGGCGTGCCTTCGGCTCGGGAATCAGGCGGAATTCCTTCTCCAGATGTGGGATCAATTCCTCGACGAGCGCGGCGCCCCACGGCCCGTTGTTATCCGAATCCGCGTAGACGTGATGACCCAGGGCGCACATGCCGGCGAGCCCGATGCGCACGAAGGGCTCCTCCGACTTTCCCAGAAACGCCGCGTACATCGCGGCTTCGCGCTCGTCGCCGCCGAAACCGGGAATGACATAGAGGGCATTGAACTTGCGGTCCGGTTCCTTTTCATAGGCCTCCGGCAGGAGGACGATCGCCCGGAGAAAGATATCGCGGCCGTGAAAGCGCGAAAGGAGTTCGCTTTTCAACTTGATCTCCTTCGTCCGCGGTATGCTCATCTTCGGCTTGGCGGGCCCTGCGACCTGATCGATCTTGAGTTGGATGACGCCGGTGGTTTCGGGGTCGATTTCCATCGTGATCGGTTTGCTGTACAGATTGCCCTCGGCGGTGCCAGAGTGCGGCTCGTCGGGGTTGGTGTGCATGACGGCCTGAATGGCGTACTTTTTCTTCGGCAGTTTGTTCAGGGTGTAGGGATAGCCGGCGGGCGTGGTGATTCGAATCTCCTCGCCGGGTTTCCAATCGCGCACGTCCTGACCGAAAACCGGCTGGCGGCTGAGCCACGAGTGCGACACTCGCGGTTCGTTGCCGGTCTTGCTGGAAAGAAAAAAGATGATCCGGCCGGTGAAAGGTTCGCTGCGAACCGCGGGATCGAAGCGGACGGCGAATTCAAGCGGAGTCGATGGCGGGTCCGCGCCCAGGGCCGCGATCGGCCAAGCCAACAGCAGGAATCCCAGGAGCCCTCGTTTGGTCACGTTAGTTTCTCCCATCATTGAGGCAAATAGCGCCGCGCCACATCCACGATCCTGGCAAACTCTGAGGGCCGTCGTTCCATCGGCAATTCGCCCATGGTCTTGACCAACTCGGCGGCGATACGTCCCAACTCGGCGTCGATCGTCGCCTGCGACGGGGACGGTTGTCCCAGGCTCCAGACGATTCGGTTTACGACCGGGCGCAGATCACGCTGCGCCATCAGGTGCATCTTCGCTGAAAAGCGCATCAACTGAAGGAGTTCGTCCGTCCGCTCGGCCAGGACGACATCCTTCAACTCCGCCTTCTTGTTCCCGTCGTCGTCGCCGGCCATCCCCAGTTGTACCGACCGCTCCGCTTCGAGCATCATCTTGAAAGCGGCGTCGAACCTGGTCGGATCGGAAACGAAGGTCGCCCACGCCGCCAGGTACCAGGCGTCGGCCATGGCCGGCATGATTCTCGCGACGGGAGAGCGCGACGCGTCCAATTGACGATAAGCCTCGGCCGCCAACATCTGTACCTCAGCCGCCTCGGCAAATTGCTTCAACGACGCCAATCGGAAGGCCTCCAGCCGAAGCACCTCCGGCGCGAGCGGGTTTTTCCAATCGGTTTCCGACGGCCGGGCAACGTCTTTCCGCGCGTCCTCGACGCGCGCGGGCCATTGATCGATGGCCTGGGCCGTTCCCAGGGATCGCGCGGCGTGATAGCCGAGCCACTTGTTGAGCGCCCCGCTGCGAAGCCCACGACAGACCGCTTCGAGGTTTTCCATGGGCGGGCGGTTGGCAATACTGGCCCACAGGACGTTGGCCTGAACATCGTAAGGATTGGCGTCGCGGAGATAGATTTCGAGCGTCACCAACGCGCTGGGGATGTCGTTGGCATTGGTCTGGGCTTCAGCCAGTCGGAATCCCGTATCCGAATATCCAGGGCTGGCCGACAGAATTTCCCACCAAGTCATCATCGCCTTCTCGCCCCAACGGTTGCGCATGTCGACATCCGCCGGCGACTGGGCCGGCTGAGAGGTTAACGGCTTCCGGTATTGGCGCAGGACGTTGGCCTGCGAGGTTCCCAGGTCGGACCTGGTCGCCAACCATTGCGCGGTGCCGAGCCTTCCCCTGGCCTGGATCAGCTCCTTCGAAGCCTCGATGTCATCGCGATTCATCAGGCTCCGACCCCTGGCATGGTGCAGCGCCGCCCGAACATCCACGGCGACGACGAACAGTACGAACAAAGCCGCCAGGACACCGGCCACGCGAAGCCACGCCGTCCTTGTCGAGGAGATGGGCGGCGCATCTTCTCGCTCCTCGCGACTCGCCGCGAGCGTCAGCCCGAGCAACGTCCAATACCAGGCCTGAAGGATCGGATGCCGCAAGTTGATGCTGCTCGCTTCAGCAACGATGACGGTCACGATCCCCGCCAACAACGCGGGAAGCACAAGGCGATGGATTCCCCGGGCTCGGCGCCAGGCGCGCCATCCAAGAATGACCACACCGACCGGCAATGTGAGATACAACAAGCCACCGGGAACGCCCAATTCATAGACCGCCTGAAGCCATTCGTTGTGTCCTTCGTAGTCCACAACGCCATGAACCACTCGGGGCTCTTCGGCCCGTCGGCGCGCGAGGGCGGTCGTCATCGTTGTGACAAATTGGTCCGGTCCGACGCCGAACACCGGAGCCTGGCGGATCGTCTCCAGCATCTTTTCCCAATAGATCAACCGTATTTTCAAAGGCCCGCTCACGACCCGCTCGGTGCTTTGAATCTGCGATCGGACGAAAACGGCGACCGCCACCAGAGACGTTGCGGTCATCGCGATGAGAAGTGCACGAACTTTGGAACTTGTGAATCGCCTCCAACAAGCAGCGAAGGTCACTACGCCAAGCCCCGCCGCCAAACCCAGCCCTGCGCCGCGACGACCCGCCGCCCAAAAAAGCGTCAGCGAGATGAGGGCCGTTATCAAGGCAAAGATGAGCCCGGTGATGGATGGCCCCGATTTTCGATCGACGTTATCAACCTTGACGCCGGGCGGAGTCGCTACCGGCTTGTCCAATAGAGCGGCAACGAGCCACGCCAGGGCCATTGCGCTCCACAGGGCTCCCAGAGATGCCGTCAGCGTAATTGGCCCCACGGGAAGTTGAAAGTAAGGCGCTCCCAGGACATTTCGATGAAGCAGCGACAAGCCTGCTCCGAGCACTGCGACGATGGAACCGAGAATCAGCGTCCAACCCACGACGCGGGGTTTGAAGGCCCGTGCCAGCACCGCCGCCCACGCCGCGCCGCACGCCAGAGCGAAGATCCATCCGCCGGTTCGATCCCAGACGTCATTCCTCCACGCCGATACACAGGCCCAGAGCACCGTCGCCGCCGCGACCGTTTCAAACCACCACGTTCGCGGGAGCCCGCCGGTCCGGATTCGTTGGCGCCGGAACACAAAACAAATCAGTAGCGTGGCCAGTCCGACCGGAATTGAATAGGTCCGCAAATCCGACGGCGCGGTCAGCGGGATCGGCAACGCCAGAATTCGATCGATCCACCAAGGCCAGCGGTCCGGCGCCGCGACGCCGGGGGAATACACGTCGCACAGCAGCAGTGTGCCGGCGAAGAGTACCAGGCCGACGAGGATCGGCACGAATCCCATGCCACCGGTGATCGGTGCTGATTTCGCGGCCGGCCTGGGAACCGGCTTGTTGGCATTCGATCGTTTTCGCATGAAGCGTGACACCAGCCTCTAGCGTGGGGCGAATTGATTCGCCAGTCTGATTAGTTCCGGATAGCTCGGGGGCCGGCTCGATTCAGGTAGTAGTTGATATACCTGCACCAGCTCCATCGCCAGTCTTCCCAGCTCGGCGAAGGACTGATTCGACGATCGTTGGTCCTCCGGGAGACTCCAGGTGACCCGCAGGCTGATCTGGCCTTCTTCCTTTTTCATGGCCATGTGCATCATGGCCGAGAATCGCCAAAGCGGCGAGAGCTTTTCGGGAAACTCCATCGGGATCACCCGTCCACCGACGAGTTCCGCCATCGGTTTCGCATCAGGAACCGCGCTGGTCGGCAGTCCGTCGGCGACAAAGAATTCCGCTTTTTCGATTCGAGAGAAAATTTCCTGATATCTTGCCGGATCAAGATCGAAAAGGAGCTTCGCCGACCAGAACCAGGCGTCCGCCTCGGCGGGCCATTTTCGGCGGACGGTGGAGTGGCTCCGCGCGAGCCGATCGTAGGCCAAGGCCGCTGCCCGCTCGACGCGGTCGGCCCCCGCGCGATCGCCCACACCGAGCAATCGAAGGGCTTCGATGCGCAGCGTTTCCGGCGCCAACGGGTCTTGCCAGTCCGTTTCAGTGGTCCGTGCCACATCACTCAGCGCCTGCTCCACGCGCCGCGGCCACATCGCGGCCACCTCGGGGTCCCGCAAGGCGTCCGTCGCCGTCGAAAGCAACACCGGCTCCCACATCTCCTGGCGAAGCGCCCGGCGAACACACTCCAGCTTCGACGCAGAATCGAGTTCACCGATCTGAATCAGGAGGACGTTGGTGTTTCGATCGTAGGGGTCCAATTCTTTCAGGCATTTTTGCAATGTATTCCTGGCGTTCGCGCGATCTCCGGCCATCACCTGCGCTTCGGCAAAACGAAAGCCGTTATCCAGGTAACCGGGGCATGCCCGGTAGAGTTCGCCCCAGACTTCGAGCGCGCGGCGGCGCAGCGCATCCGATTCCGTCATGGACGATGCCGGTCTGCTTGAGGCCGATCCGTTTGCGTCCGCGTTGAATTCGGCGCGCAGGCGGCTCGAAATCGAATTTCCAAGATAGTTTCGCGTGGACAGCCATCGCGACACTCCGAAGCGGCCCGTGGCCTTTTCAAGTTCGCTCGTGGCCTGGGCGTCGTCGTGAGTCAGCAGCGCGCGGCCCCTGGCATGATGAAGCGCCGCGCGGAGATCCATTCCCACCACGGCCAGGAGCAACAGCGACGCCACGCCGCAAAGGGTCCGTCGGGCGATTCGCCCTGTGCCCATTCGTGGAGTCCATCCTTCACGGGCGACGGCGTCAGCGCCATCGTGCCGTCCCAGCGCCACCGTCAATCCCAACAGCGTCCAATACCATCCCTGGAGAATCGGATGACGCAGGTTGATGCTGCTGAGTTCGGACACGCAAAGTTCCACCAGTCCCGCCATCAGGGCGAGCAACCACACGCGCCGGGCGCCCTCCGCATGACGCCATCGCCGCCACGCCACAATCAAGGCCCCCAGCGGAAGGGACATGTACAACAAGGCGCCCGGAATGCCCAACTCGAAGGTCTCCTGGAGCCATTCGTTGTGGCCGTCGAAGTCGACGATTCCGTGCAAAACCCTCGGCTCTTCCGCACGGCGGTGGGCGAGCGCCGTCGTCGCCTTCATGACGAACTGATCCGGACCGAAACCCCAGACGGGCGAATCGGGAATTCGTTGCAGCATCGTCTCCCAATAAATGGACCGAACCTTCAGCGGGAGACTCGTCGTCTCGACGGTACTTTGCGCCTGACCCCTGACGTACCAACCGGCTGCGCTCAAAACGACCAATGCACCGGCGATCAGCAGCGCCCGCATGCCCTTTGAACGAAATCGATTCCATCCCACAAAACCGCCCACGACGGCCCATGCCGCCAGGAGGCCGAGCGTCGCGCCTCGACGGCCCGCGGCCGCCAGCATGACGATCGAAAGGATCGCCACGAAGATGCCCCACAAAAACGCAACGGGCGATGACGAAGCGAGTTCTTGAGGAGCTGGAGCGTTCGCCTTGGTCGACGGTGTTTTTTTTCCTCGGTTTGGCAGGGAGGGCGTGGACCCTTTCTGCGCCAGCGCGCCGGCCAGCCAGACGGTGGCGATGGAGGCCCACAACGCGCCGAGCGAAGCCGTCAGCGTCACCGGTCCCACCGGCAATTGAAAAAATCGTTCACCGAGGAACTGGCGATGCGCCATGGACAAAAGCGAAGCGAGGGCGGCGATCACCGAACCGACCACCACGGCTCGTAAAGCCTGCCGTGGCGAACACCACCGGCCCAGTGTCGCGGCCCATCCGACGCCACAGAACAACCCAAAGATCCAACCCCTCGAAGGCATCCATGACTCGTTTCTCCACGCCGAGGCGCAGGCCCAGCACACGGTCGCCGCCGCCAACCCTTCAAACCACCATTGGCGAAATGACCGCGTCGGCGCCAGGCCAACGCCTTGCCTTTGCCATGCGCAGATGGCCAGCAGTATCGCCCACCCCACCGGCAGGGCGTAATAGCGCAGGTCGGAAATGTCCGTCATTTCGACCGGAACGGCCAAAATGCGATCGACCCAGGATGGCCAACGTTCGCCCGGCTTCGCGCCGGAAACGTCGCACAACAGAATGGTGCAACCCCACAAGACGAAGGCCACGCACGCGGGGACCGCCCATCTCCGAGGGTCCGACGGCGTGACAGACGAAAGCTTCATGAAGGCGATGTTACCTGACCCGCTGGACCATGGTGCGGGATTGCGTCGAGATGCCGCGAAGCCGGCTGGCCAGGCCTTCGGCGTTGGGGGCGAACTGAAGCGCGATGTCCATGAAGACGAAATCCTCCTCGACGAGCCTGGCCAGTGAGGATGTAAAGTCGTGCATCCCCTCTTTTTCGCTGGAGGCGATCAGAGTGGAAATGCCCTCGTCCTGTTCCTTGCGGATCAGTTCCTTGCAGGTCGGGCTATTGATGAGAATTTCGGTCGCCGGGACCAGCGGCACCTCTTCTTTCGCGCCCGGCAGCAGGCGCTGCGAGCAAATTGCCCGAAGACTGCTGGCCAGCGCCCCCCGGACGAATCCGTGTTCTTCTCGCGGAAAGAATTCGAGAATGCGCGCAAAGCTCTGCGCGGCATCGGCGCTGTGCAGGCTGCCGAAAACAAGGTGGCCGGTCTCGGCCGCCTGAAGCGCGGCGGTCATCGTGAACCTGTCGCGCATCTCGCCGATGAAGATCGTATCCGGGTCCTGGCGAACGACGTACTTGAGGCCCTCGCCGTAGTCGGGAATGTCAATACCGATTTCCCGCTGGGAGATGATCGACTTCTTGGACTTGAAACAGAATTCGACCGGGTCTTCGATGGTAACGATGTTGTCGTGAGAATTCAGGTTAATGTGTTCGATAAATGCGGCCAGCGTCGTGCTCTTACCCGAACCGGTGACGCCGGAGACGAGAATCAACCCTTCGTTCGTCGCGTCGGCGATTTTTCGATAGATCGGCGGCAGGTGCAATTCTTCAAAGGTGGGAATGACCGAATTGAGCCGACGAATGGCGGAGTTCATCTTTCCGCCGGCCCGGAAGATATTGACCCGAAAACGATCGCCGTCGGGCAGCTCGGCGGCAAAGTCCAGATCGCCCTTGGCTTCATACTCGGCCCGTCGAGCCGGCGGGATAATCGGTGTTAAACAACGTTCGATCTCTTCGCCGGACATGGCGGGCGCGTTGACGGTTCGCAGATTCCCCCCGACCCGATAGCTTGGCGGCGACCCGGCTTTCAAATGAAGGTCGGACGCACCGTGGGTCTTCATCGCCCCGAGAAGTTGTTCGATTTTTCTGGTCTTTGCAGCTTCACTCATGAATGACACCCATGGCCATTAATCGGCCTTTCGCCCGTCAATAATGATAGGGGCTCAACAGGTTGGCAGGACGGTCAAAGGCATTTCCCTCAATTGTGCGTGGCTCGAAAACTTGGGCGCCTCGACCAACACGCCCTGAAGCGTATAGGGGGTCGCCGCGACGACCCGGACCGTCACCAACCGGCCGATGAAATCCGCGTCGCCATCGAATACGACGATTTGATCGCCGCTGGTTCGACCGACCAATTGTCCCCGCACCCTGGCGGACCGATCAATCTCCTCACCGCGAGACTGCTCGGACTCCTGCGACTTGAGTGCTCGCTTACTGAAGCCTTCAACCAGCACTTCAACGGATTGCTCCAGCAGTGACCGGTGATGCGCCAGGCTGATTTCCGCCTGCACGGCCAGCAGATCGTTATTCCGGCGGCGCTTGATCTCGTCCGGAATGTCGTCGGCCAGGCGCGTCTCCGCCGTCGTTCCGGGCCGGGGCGAATACTTGAAGATGTAGCAACTCTTGTAGCGCGCGTCACGCAACAGTTCGACACTTGCCTGAAAGTCCTCCTCGGTCTCGCCGCAGAAGCCGACGATCATGTCGCCGGCGATCGAAAGATCGGGCATCAATGCCCGCGCGCGATCCAGTAGTGCGCGGTATTCCTCGACGGTGTATCCGCGGTTCATCCGTTTGAGCACGGCGTTGCTCCCGCTCTGGGCCGGGATGTGCAGATACCGGCAGATCCGCGGGCTGGCGGCCATGACCTCCAGCGCCTCGTCGGTGAAATCGCGCGGAAAACTTGTCACGAACCGAAGCCGCGGAAGATGCGGGACCTCGTCGTGAACGCGCCGAAGCAACTCCGCGAAGCTCGTCGCAGGGCCGCCGCCTTCGGGGTGGTATTCATAGTGATTCACGGTCTGGCCAAGCAGCGTCACTTCCATAACGCCGGCGTCGGCCAGACGGCGGACTTCGTCGACAATTTGATCGGCCGGGCGATGGACCTCCGGCCCGCGCGTGTAGGGTACCACGCAAAACGTACAATACTTGTTGCAGCCCCGCGTGATCCGCACATAGACCTGATGGTGTCCGAAGACGCGCGGCGTCGCGGCGTGCGAGGAAAGGCCGAAGGCTCGCCCGCTATCGAGGGATTCGAGATCGTCGTGCGCCGCCGTCTGAACCACCGGCGTCGAATGATCCCGAAGACGACCGGAGAGGGCCACGGCCCGAGTTCGGTTCGTACGGACGTCATCGATGAGCCCCGAGAGACGATGCAACTCGCTCGGACCGCACAGAATGTCCACATGGGGCATTTTTTCGACGAGCCCGTCGCCGTCGCGCTCCGCCATGCAGCCGATGACCGCGACGATTTGATCCGGATTGTTCCGCTGAGACCGCTTGAGCTGGCCCAGGCGGGAATAAACCTTGTCTTCGGCGTGCTGACGCACCGAGCAGGTGTTGAGGACGACGAGTGACGCGCCGATGGCATCGTCGGTCGGACGAAACCCCCCGGCCAGCAATTCGCCGAGGACCAGCTCGCTGTCCAAGGCGTTCATCTGGCAGCCCATGGTTTCGAGATAAACGGTTTTCATCGACGCCCTCGCGGCGATGCCTTTGGGTTCAGAGCCGCCTGCCGCTCCTCGGCGGCCTTGCGAATCGAAGCGGGAAGCTTTTTGCGCTCCAGGCATTCGCGATAGAGATCCGCCGCTTTCGCCGGTCGGTTCAAGTTCTCGTAGGCGCGGGCCGCCCAATAGAGTCCTTCGCCGGCCCATTCGCTCGTGGGTCTTAGGACGACGACCTCCATCGCCGCCAAACCGGCCTTGGTGGGCCGACCGTTGGCGAGTTCCAATTCAGACTCCAATAGCCGCCAGCGCACGGCCTCGTCGCTGGATGCGCCGATTCTTTGTGCGTTCAGCGCGGTCTTCGCCGCGGCCAGCACCCCGGCCGCACGGTCCAACTCTCTTGCGGAGATGGCCGATCGAAATCGCCGCTGAAGCTCGGACGTCCCTTGAAACGAATCCGGCGCGCTGGACGCAGTCTTGGTCTGGCGGGTGGACTTGTCGGATCTGGACGAATGTTTGGGGGGATCCAGCAATCTGCCGCGCGTCGCCGCCACCGGCACCAAGCCCACGAGCAATAAGTTCAAAAGCCGGCTTTTCACTACAAAATCGTAATGCCTGCAGGGGTTAAAGGCAATCGACCAAGGATGTCGGGACGGCGCTTCCTCGGACCCATGCTCCGCTCCATAATGGGTCCATGCCGCTTCGGAGCTTTCAATTTCAAACCCGATTGATCGCGCTATTGGTGACGTCGCTCTGCGCGATCGGCGCCGGCGGATGCCATGAGCCCGCGCGAAATTTTCATCCCCTTCCGGCCGATGGGGAGGAGCTGCCGATCCTGCGGCGCATCGCCGGAACGCATTCCCATGAGACACGCGCCATGCAGGTCGTCGTCCGCGATCCGGCAATGCTCGCTCGAATCCCCCTGGCGGACGTATCGGTCAATTTCGCCGATGAGATGTTGCTGATCGTCACGCTCGGTCGGGTCACTTCCGATCGATATTCCGTGGATGTCACGCGCGTCTGGCGCGAAGGCGGAAGGCTGCGGGTCGAAGTGACGGTGACCGCCCCCCCGCCGGGCGTCCCGATTGCCATGGCAGCACCCTTTTGCATCGCCGTCGTGCCCCGTTGTGATCTCAACGTTGCGGATTTCGCGGTGGAACCGCCCCAACGGACTCGATCCTGGGAGCAAAGCACGCCGCCGGACAAATGGTAGGCCTGTCAATTCATCAGCGACATCGTGCTGAGCGGCCCCTAAGCCGTGCCAAGCGAAGGCGTTAACCGCGCGGCGTCGAACAACTCACAGATTTCCATTCCTGGAGCAGCATGATCTCGAACAAAGTTCGTCCCATGAACGTACCCAGCGTTGCTTCGTGCCGAGACATCGAGGTCGGTTTTCCGTTTGTCCCTTTGTGGTCGCCCGGCCCTTCGATATACTACCTCTCTTCCACGGAGGGATTCACAAGCAATTGTTCGATTGATTATTGCAGCGCCGCTAACGGCGCGAGGAGGTTTCTCACATGGCAGACAACGGCGAATTTCCCACGGTCATCGGCGCGGATGCGCGATTCAAGGGAGAGCTTTCCTTTGATCGCGGCGTGCGCATCGACGGCACGTTTGACGGACATATCAAATCCAAAGGCACCCTGCACGTGGCGGAAGGCGCGAAGGTCGCCGCCAACGTCGAGGCGTCCAACGTGAAGGTCGAAGGAGAGTGTCGCGGTAACCTGATCGTCACGGAAAAACTTCACTTGATGGCCACCGCCAAAGTCGAGGGCGATTTGCGCACCACGCGTCTGGAAATCGCCGACGGCGCCATCTTCAGCGGCAACGTGGTCGTCGGCCAAACGGCGACCGAAAATCCGGTCCGCCGCTCCACTTCCGCCGACCTGTCCACACCCGCGCCGGACGTCGCTCGCATGCCGACCCATTCGCCCGGCGCTCCGACGCCGAGACCCCCGCGGCCGCAGGAAATTCGCGTACCGGCAAATTCGTAGCCGGCCCCCATTCGTGACGGTATCCGGATTTTCGGAGCGAGGCTTCGTCCCGCTTATTCGACGTCACCGTTGCCCGATTCGGTCGGTCCGAAATTATCCGTACTCTGCAGATTGTCCGTGGGAATTCAGCAATTCGGCCCACCCTCACCGCCGTCCAGGCGGCTTCGCGCGCCAAAATGCTCTTGATGTGAGTCCGGCCAACATCCGATTTGTGATGTGAATCGGGCCAATCCCTTTCGGAGCACGAACATGCGCGACGCCTTTATTGATTTTCTCGGTACGCGTTCATCCCTGCCCGTCGAAGCCGGCGAGCGTCTTCGCACGCTCTTGCGCGGCGCGCCGGAACCGATCGGGTCGATCGCCTTTAAGTACGGACTCATCGCGTCCGGAGACATCGATCTGATACTCGACCACCAGCGCAAGAATCACCGGCCCTTCGGAATGATCGCCATTGAGCTGGGCATCCTGACCAAAGTCCAGCTCAAGGCGCTCTTGAAAGTTCAACAAATGCGCGCGGCGGTCGAGATCGCCGAGGCCCTCGCCCTCGCGGGAATTCAGCCGGTCGAACAGATCATGACGAATCTGGGCGAATTCATGTGTCAGTTCGCGGAGCCCCAACCGGTTTGATTCGCATACGCGAGGGAACCCGGAGTCGACGCTCATGCAGCCGGTGGATCCGAAAGCATTACTGTCGAAGATGAAGGCGGCCAAACGTCTTCCCAGCCCTCCCGGCACCGCGATTCAGGTCCTCGAATTGTGCCGACGGGACGACGTCGAGTGCCAGGACATCGCTGACGTGATCATGGCCGACGCCGCCCTCTCCGGGCGACTGTTGAAATTCGCAAACTCCCCCATATCCGGCATCAACCGTCAAGTCCTCAGCGTTCGGGAAGCCATCCTGCTGCTGGGTCTGCGAACGGTGAAGATGACGGCGCTGGGCTTTTCGCTGGCATCGCCGGACCACCGGACCCGCTGCGAGGGATTCGACATTACCGATTTTTGGGCGGAGAGCTTTGCCTCCGGCGTCATTGCCCGGCACCTGGCCCCCGTCCTTTTCAGCATCGACCGGGAAGAGGCTTTTACCGCGGCGCTGATGGCCGGCATCGGACGCCTGGCCCTCGCTCAGGGGATGCCCGAGGAATACTCGCGCGCCTTGTCCAAAGCCAAAGATGGAACCGAGCTTCCGGCCGCCGAAGCAGCGGTCCTGGGCGTCAACCACATGGCCTTCGGCGCACAGTTGCTCGAGGACTGGGGCCTGCCTGACGTTCTGGTCACGGCGATCCGCCGGCAGGATTCCATGGGTGAAGACGCAGAACCCGTTCCGGCGTTGTGCCGCGTCGTCCACTTGGCCCGGCGCCTGGCGCCGGTCTTTGTGCGCGGCAAGGACCTGGCCGCCGACGACGGCCATCGGGCTCGCGAGATCGTTCAAAATCATCTGAAGCTCGACGAGACCCAATGGAAACGACACTCCGAGGAGATTCTGGGGGAATACCTCCAGATCGCCCGGGTCTTCGACGTGAAGCTGGACGACACGGCCGCGATGATTGACCTTTACGCCGAGGCCCAGGAGGAAGTCACTCGCGTCGGCGTCGTGTCCCACCTCGAACACAACGAGACGCTAAAAGCCAACGAGGACCTCCTGGTGCGGGCGACGACGGATGCGTTGACCGGCGTTCCGAACCGCGCGAAATTCAACGAGAAGATCGGCGAATTGACCAAAGGACTGGAGCGCGGCCACGGGCACTTCGCGCTGCTGCTGTTCGACATCGACCACTTCAAAAAATTCAACGATTGCCATGGGCATCCCATCGGGGATCTGGTGTTGAAACGGGTGGGGCGTGCCGTGCAGAATTGCCTGCGCGATCTCGACCTGCTGGCCCGATTCGGCGGCGAGGAATTCGCCATCCTGGCGCCCCACGCCGATCGGCGCGCGGCGTGCATCGTGGCGGCGCGGGTTCGAAAGTGCGTTGAAGACCTGCGCATCGACAACAGCGGCGATCGGTTGCAGGTGACGATCAGCATGGGCGTCGTGGTGACGGCGGATTATTCGTCGCCGCCGACCGTCGAGCAGATCATTGCCGACGCCGATCAGCAGCTTTACCTCTCCAAGAATTCGGGGCGCAATACCTGGTCCTATCGGGGCCGGTCCGCAACCCAGATGGCGCCGCCGACGCAGAATATCCTGGCCGCCGTCCCCGCGCGGAACTGACGCGCATGACACTTCTCTTTTCTGATTTAGGCTCGACGGACGACGACGACGGTGACGTCGTCGGGACTGCTCCCGCCCTGTAGAAACTCGGTGAGGTCGGTTTCCAACTCGGACAGGGCCTGGCCCGGCGCGCGGCTGAGGCCGTCGCCGAGGCTTTCTTCCAATCCCGCGAGGTCGAAGGCCTCGCCGTTGGCGTTGGTCATTTTGTTGACGCCGTCGGTGGCCCAGACCAGCGTCTCCCCGCGCCCGAGTTCGACGGTCGCCAACTCCGCGGCGGTCGTCTTGGTCCGGCCAATCGCCTCCGGCCGGGCCGTTTCCACCCACTGGAAGCCGCCATCGACGCCGACCCGCGCCAGGTGAACCCCACGGCCGGCGAGGGTGTAATGGACCTTGCCGGTCGCCGGTGAAATCCAGACCTGGGCCAGATCGATGGACGCCCTCCCTTCGCCGGCCGACAAGAGCCAGTTCAAGGCCCTCGCGAACAGATGGGGCGCGTCGACGTGCAGGGCGGCGCTGCGAAAGGCCGTGCGGATCTCGGCCAGGCATCGCGGCAACGTCGCGGTATCCGTCTCCACGCGCGCGACCACGATCGACGCCGTCTTGTCCGGAAGCTGCACGATATCGTAGAAATCGCAACAGCGAGCCGCGCCCATCCGCCGATAGCCCGCGACGTACAGCTCATTCCATTGCGGCAGGGCTTTCGGAGTGACCGCATCCTGCGTGGCCCGGGCGATCGTCAATTCCGATTGGGCGGCGACTTGGCGTTTGGCCAACGACTGGCGAATGACGGTTTCGACCGGCATGGCGACGGCGCACGCGAGCGTACAGAACGCGTCGAACGCCGGCTCGTCGAATGGCGCGTCGCCCGCGTCGTTTTCAACGTAGAGCATCCCGAGCGTGCCGGACTGGCAGATCAGCGGAACGGCCATGGCCGAGCGAACGCCGGGGGTCGACGCCTCCGGACTGAGCAGGTATTGGGCGCCGGTGACGCATCGCGACTGCATGATTTGTGAAAATGCGGGCTGGTCGCAGGGTTGCCCGTGCTCGCTGACGCCCAGGGTCCACTCGAAGGGGCCGCGGTCATCGGAGCGAATACCCACCCAGCCCCGCCGGGCGGAGAAGGCGCGGATCATCGCCCGCAGGATCGGCGCCAACAGTTCGTTCACCTTTTCGAATTGAGACAGGCGCAACGACAGCAGCGTCATCTGGACGAGGTGGTCCTTGCCGACCGTCACCGTCGCGTCGAATTTCCTGGCGACGGTGCTCAGCGGAAGGGATTGGCCGTGTTTCCGGGCCAGCTCGATCATTCGTTCCCGTTGCAATTCCTCCGAACTCTTGCCGGATTCCATGAAGAGGCGGATCGCGAAGGGCCCCACTTCGATCTCGTCGGCGTGGCGAAGCCGGGCGCGACCCTTTTGAACGGAGCGGTTCAGGCGCGTCGGCACGGAGGGATCGACGACTTCCAGCCACCACTCGCCGCCGGTGTCCTGAATGATCGTCGCCTGGTGACCGCCGACGCGCGGGTCGGGCAGATGCACGGAGCAATCCGGGCTTGAACCGATTGAAACCATCCCCGCCCCCGCGCTGAGCGTGGAACGGAGCTTTTTATCCTCCAGAATCATGAGCCGCATGACTGACGGTCTCCCGGAAATGAGAACGGAGCCAACCGGGTCGATCGTTCGAAGTGTTCCAGGGAATTGTACGCCTTTGGAGGCCCCATCTCAACGGCGCTACGATGGCGGCCTTTGAAGCGCGACGAGCGGAACGGGCTGGGCGACGGCAAGCCTCGCAACCGGGGCCTTTAGGGGAATATCCTTACCGCACTCGGGACAGCGGCCCGAGACGTTTCCGGTCAAGTCATAGCCACAATTGGTGCAGAGGATGCCCCTGGGATCGAAGGGCATTCGGTGGGCTTTTTTTTGCCAGACGACGCAGGTCCTGGCCCATTTGTCGCCGGAGCGCCGGCCCTTCATCATTTGGAGTGCAATAATTAGCGGCATGAAGGGGATGTTGACGACGAGGTTTCTCTTGAAGCTTTTTCCGTAGGAGATGGGCTCGCGAGTGTCCCAATGAACGACTCGAACGCCGCACAACCACTTGCCCGGCGAGTAGCCCGAGAATCCGTCCTTGCAGGCAAATAGGACCGGCGTGAACAACCAAACAAACAGGATCCAGAACAACTGCTCAGCCAACAGGATATTCCCATTCGGCGGAAGAAGCGCCTCAAACAGGAGCCCAATCAAGAACGCGACGATGAACGTAGCGATCCAAAGCGCGAAAACATCAATGACCCATGCGAGTTGTCGCCGATTGGCAAAGCCGTTGCCGCATTTGTAGCAGACCGACACGTCGTACAACTTCCGCATCCGCTTGGCGCGGACCGTTCGATCGCAGATCGGACAGATCGCCTGATCGGGTTGCAAGCCTTGAACTGACGCGACGGTCATGTCTACGCTCCACGACGGCTAAGAATTCCGGGATTCGGCATTCATTCCGGCCCGACGTAGATGCGATAATGTAACCGGTGTTCCGGGGATTGGCAATCGTCCGGCTCATTCGTCAGGATCCCGCCGGGCGGCTCGCGGCGTCGGGCTCCCGGATGCCCTTGACCAATTCGTGCCGGGCAATGAACGCCGCGATGCACTGCGCGGAAAAGGCGGCGCCTTCGGCGCTGAGATGAACGTCGTCCAGGAATAGATCTTTGATCGGCCGGTGGTGTTCGGTCGCCCATTGCAACATGGCGTCGGTGGTGTCGAGCGCCGGAACGCCGCGCCGCGCGGCCCAGTCGATGACGCGGCGGTAGAGTCCTTTTGCAAACGGCGTGGAAGGCAACCGGGAGGAAACGGGGAAGGAGACGAGCAGCATCCTGACGCCGGCCGACTCGCAAACCGCCCTGAAGTCGTCGAGGTCAGAAAGCTCACGCGTCCAGGCTTCGTTCATTCTTTCGGACTGAGGCTCGTTGAACAATTCCTTGACGGTGATCCACTCACTTCTTGGGACGGCGAACATGTCCTGACAGGTCCAGAGATTTTCCTTGCGGACCTTGTCCGCCTTGACGCGGTCGGCGATGGCCGCGGCCATCCGGGCGAATCCGCTGAAATGATTGAACGGCGGGTATTCGACCGCCCACGGTTTTCCGCGCACCTTGCCCTTCGAAACGCTGTACACATCGATGACATCGTTCATGCAAAAACAGAGCACGAACAAGTCGGGGGACAATTTCAACCCTTCGTTCTTGACGTAGTCGGTTTCCTGCCACGTGGCATAGCCGCTGCATCCGGCGTTGATGGTCCGAACACTTAGATGGCCGGCCATTCCGGCGAGAATCGGTTCGGCCTTGCGAGGAAAGGAGTCCTCCGTGTTCAGGCCGAGGCCGACGGTCACGGAGTCGCCGACGAACAGGATTCGCAGCTCCCCCACGGGTTTTTGCAATGGAAATTCCCGCTCGCGCAAGCCGAGGGAATTGATTCGCGTCTCGACTCCAAAATAGACGCCGGTGGCGTTGGGCCGGTGACACCAGACCCTCGTCGGGTGCGGCTGGACGACGCTTTCGAGCCGGTCCGGCGGCGGATAGAGGATGCCCACCAGTTGGTCGGCGGAAACCGCAAACAGAAGGATTTCCACGGCGATGATCGGCCCCAGGCGGAGTGTGCGCGCTTTAACGGCCGCGATCGCGCCTGCCCAGACGAGCACGGCCGCCAGTCCATGCCCGATCATGTTCCGGTAGACCCAGGTGACCTGGATGGGGCTGAGGGTCGCGGCGAGATGAATGACGGCGTTGAGCGAAGCCGACACCGTCGCCAGATACGCGCCAAAAAGCAACATCGCCATTCTTGCAAGGCGTGATCGTTGCATATCGATCAGAGTTCCGCTTTCGTCTTAGGGGATTCTTGTTCGCCCGGGGAAATGATATCACCGCGTTGCCGTCCGGGCATTTTCAATTCCCGGCGTGCGACCGGTCGCGCCATTACGGCACGCGATTTCGAGGACTCATTTCGCACCGTCTTCGCGCTGAAAATGGCCTAATATTTTCATGGCTTTTCTCGCCTCTGTTCAGACCTGGCGGTCTCCGGAATGCCGTTGAATTGACAGGTGCGGGCGCCTCGGGTAGGCTCCCTTGTCTTGCGCATAACGTCCGGTCCATCGCTTGTTTAGCCGCCGGCCGCCCTAGATTCGGTATGAAGCACATGCATCAAAAAGTCGGCAGGCTGTTGATCGGATTG
The DNA here is from genome assembly GCA_964414585.1 of uncultured Planctomycetaceae bacterium. Lineage (GTDB taxonomy): Bacteria > Planctomycetota > Phycisphaerae > UBA1845 > UTPLA1 > DATEMU01. The sequence goes on along the minus strand of CAYPXR010000093.1, from coordinate 3,315 downwards.
CTGGCGGCCATGGCGGCATCGGGCTGCACCAAGGAGCCGACCACGCCGACCGTCCTGCAGGCCAAGGCGCAGCCGTTCGTGCAGGACGTCCCGGTCCCCTCCAAGTTCAAACTGGACCGTGACAAATCCGATCATTCGTACACGGAAGGCCGTCGATCCGTGAAGCACTTTTACCTGGGCAGCGCCGAGCCGCTGGCGGTGCGAAATTTCTATGTTCAGAACATGCCCGGGGCCGACTGGCAGATCGTGGACGAAAAATTACAAAACGGTGTCTATACGATTACGTACCGCAAGGCGGAGGAGCGATGCGAGATCCGCATCGAAAAAATTCCGGCCGGGTGGTTCAGCCCCAGCACGCGCGTTCGCGCGACGGTCCGCTCGCCGGACCTGGAAAGATAAGACCCTTCAACCCGAAACAGATTGACCATGAAGACCGCACGACGACAAGAGCTTCGTACCAATGAACTATCACAGCAGATTGACCAGATCTCCGTCTACGTCAAACAGAACGCGGCCCTGCTGACCATCATCGTGTGCGCGGCCGCGATTTTGACCGCCGGCGGTTTCTGGTTCGTCAAGAATCGCCAGCAACAGGTCATGAACGGGTGGGCCCTGCTCAGCGACAACGACGTGCTCAAAGACCCGACGGGCGCGCTCGGTCAATTCCGCGCGCTGGCCGAAGAGAAACGGTCCTCGGAACTCACACTTGCCGCCTGGCTTCGGATCGGAGAGATCGCCATGTCGCAACTCGCCAGTCCGGAGTCGTCGTCCGCCGCTTCCGCCGGAAAGCAACAATGGTCGGAATCGGCCGCCAACGCGTACAACCGAGTTCTGACCGATTATCCGAACGATGTATCGGCCGTCGGTCAGGCGTTGATCGCCCTCGGCGTTCTCGCGGAAGACCAGTCGAAAACGGAAAATGCGCGGCAATCGTATCAACGAATTATGGACGATTCGCGATTCGCGGAAACTCCTTTTCGCGCCCAGGCCAAATACCGTCTCGACGGCCTGGCGAACTGGTCGCAGCCGGTGGTCTTCGCGCCGGCGCCCGTGACCGTTCCGGTTCCTGATCCGCTCCTGACGCCGACCAGCGCGCCGACTCTGCCCATCGTGCCCGTCATTCCAGGCAGTCCGGCGGGAGGAAGCGCGCCGGCGCCGACGACGCCGCCGGCCGGCGGAAATCCGAAGGGCTGATCGATGCTGCCCGACACCATCAAGACCCGCGGTTTGCACACCGGCGTTCGCTTTGCCCCGCCGGCAGCGCTCGACAAGCAGCACAAACAGCAGTTTCAAATGAAGGCCAGCGAAGGATTCGACTGGCGGCGGCAGGAATACGCCGAACATGTCTGGTCGCTGGCCAGCCCGCAAGCCGAGGGGGACCCGAGAAGCCAGCTCAAACTGTCGATCCAACCCGACACCGTGAATTTCGAGGATTTCTTCCCGACCGGTTCGTTGGATCTTTTCCTCGACAATCTCAAACTCGCGCTGGAGTGCGTGGCATCCGTCTTCGGACCGCGACTGATCATTGCCTCCGGGGCGATCGTCCGCCTGACCGCGCAATCCGACGGCAACGACGCCCGGCTCTTCCTGGGTCAGCGATGTCTGGGGCTGGACGACCGGCTTGGGGCGCTTCGCAGGCCGGTCCACGCGGTGGGCTTGAAATTGCTCCTGCCGCCCATTCCCGGTCCTGACCAACCGAACTGGCAGGCGGAGGTCAAAGTCGAGTCGCTCGTAGAAGACGTGCGACAGCTCTTCATCGAAGTCGATACGCGCTGGGCCGCGCCCGTACCGTGGGATCCGCAAACGGTAGTCGATCGCGTCAAGACGGCGCATCAATTCGCCACGACGCAGGTCGTCGAAATGCTCCAGGGCCTGGCCGAAGGCCACGGACCCAAGTAACGCCATTCCTACTTGGTGGAAAGCGCCTGTACCGGCGCATCGACGCGATCGCCGCGATAGGTCGTGCCGCGCCAGGTGATCGTCGAGCGGCCGCCCAATCGGCGAATCGCGCCGCCCAGGGCCCAAAGGCCGATCGTGACGCCCAACGGATAAGCCAGCGCAAAGATCGGATTGAGCCGGTTCATCCGATAGAAGCGGAACATGACGGTCATTTGGGCCGCGCACGTGATAGCAGACGCGGCCAATAGCGCTCGCCAGGCCGAAGAGGCGCCGGCCGCGACGATCGAAGCGGTGAGCGCGGCCCAGGGCAGCAGGCTGACCATCAAGACCATGAATCCCGTCACCACCAATCGCCGCAAGGTCCCGAAGCAGCCGTAGAAGATTCGGCTCCAACCGGCCCGCGTCTTGGAGAATCCGTCGTACATCCGCACGGTGTACAGGTCCAGATTCGAGATGACTCGCAAATGCTGCCCGGCCTGCTTGGCGCGGCGGGCCATGTGCATGTCTTCGTTCAACTCGGTTTTGACGGCGTCGTGTCCGCCGATCGCCTCATAACAGGACCGCTTCATCAACATGAAGGCCCCGTTCGCGTAGGCGGTCGATCGCCGGGGATCGTTCACCCGAAGCGGGTTGAACCAGATCATCAGGATTCCGCTGCACGCCGGCTGGATGACGCTTTCCCAAAAACCCCTGGTCTCATGCGTCGGCAGGACCGAGAGGAAATCGACCCCTTTTTCCAGGGCATATCGCATCGCAATGGCCACCGAACGGCGGCAGGTCTGGACGCAATCGGCGTCCGTGAAGCAGAGCCAATCGCCGGTCGAGCGTTCGACGCCTTCGCGCATGGCGTTGTTCTTTCCGAACCAGCCGTCACGGAGATCGCGGACGTGAATCGGCATCAGCCGTTTGTTCTCCGCGGCGACGCGGTCGATGATGGCCCCGGTTGCGTCCGCGCTGCGGTCGTTCACGGCGATGACCTGAAGGCCGGGATAGTCCTGTTCCACGAGCGAACGCAGGCAACTTTCGATGTTGGCCTCTTCGTCCTTGGCGGCGACGAGGAGGCTGACCGAGGGCAGCGGTGCGGTCGCGTCCGCGTACATGCCGGAGTCCAGCGGCGGCATGACCCGCGCGGCGCGCGAGAGCTGCAAATGGCGGCTCGCCCAAATCAGCGCCGTCAACGCCGTCAATCCCGTCCAGGTCCAAAGAAACGCCGCCATATCCCAATCCAACCCCTTAATGCACTCGCAGGATGACCATCAACACGACGAGCCAGAAGCCGATCTGCACCAACTCCCACGTAAACCGGCCGGGCTTCAATCGAAGCAACTGAATGATCACGTATCGCCGCATCAACGTCGTCGATCGATCACCGCCGGACAGGTAAACGCCCCAATGCCACAAGGACTGGACCGTCAC
>CAYPXR010000092.1:0-24602 GCA_964414585.1 uncultured Planctomycetaceae bacterium | reverse complement strand
ACCTTCGCATCGTGACCGGCCGCGAAATCGGCCCGACGACGCTGCCGCTGCAGGTCGCGTTTTATTCGACCGCCGGTTCTTCGGGATACGGCGTTGGCTCGTTCTTGCAGGACACCGCTGCGAACACCGCGTTCTACGCGTTCGCTTTGACCAATCCCGCTGCCCCCGCCTTGTTTAACTACACGCTGTCCTGGACGAACCCGATCGTCGCTCCGGCGAACGGCAATCTCTGGATTGGTTTCCAGTCGTCCATGAAGTTCAGCTTGCGTGGTGGTTGGGAACAGGGCACCCAGTTCGATGGCGGCGCCGGTGATGCCCTTGCGACGGCTCGCTACATCGGCAGCGGCTCGGGCGTGTTCGCCACGGGTGTCGGCCTCTTGAGTGCCTCCGGCATTACGAGCGGCTCGGCCTTCGTCACCGCTTTCACAAGCAGTGGCGTTCCCACGCGATACCTCAACAACTTCCACCTGGCCCTCGGTGGCGTTCCTGAGCCGACGACGGCCGTCTTGCTGGCTCTGGGCGGGCTCGTTGCCCTTCGCCGACGCAAGGCCTAAGTTGGGCTACTTGGAGAGCCGGAGCGGTTCGATTGACGACCCTCCACTTTCCTCAAGCATCTGGAAAAACGACGCTCCTGGCCCTTCGGCCAGGAGCGTTTTTTTTGGTTTGTTTGGGGAGCTACCAATCAATGGATCCCCAGCCCCGGGGGGTTCGGTGGTTCCCAAGTCCCTCGCCAAGGTACATTTCCAAATCAATGGTCTTCTGTTTCAATGTACCCCCGACCTCTGATTTCGAATATCGCCTGTCTGATTGTGGAAAGACAAGGATCAAGGATCGGCCCGGGCAGACTGACGATATTATTGAAGCTCCAATTTCCTGGGGCTAAACTGTCTCCAAAATCAATGGTAATCAGGCCTTTGCAGAACGGACCGATTGAATGTCAGATCAAGTATTGACGGGGGAGAGGCCGAGAAATCGACGACGACCGCGCGCATGGTGGCAATGGGTGCTGGGCCTTGGGCTGGTCGGCACGGCTGTGATTTCCCTGTGGTTGCGTTGGTTCATGGACACACCGCCGGACTGGCTCGTTCGATTATCCGCGTTGAAACCGACGCCGTTGGTTGTGCCGGACGGGATGAAGGAAGCGGAGGCCATCCCCGTTGCCAAAGGCGCTCTCTCGGGAAGCAATGTCCTCCTGATTACGTTGGACACGACCCGGTCCGATCGCCTTCACTGTTACGGCAATTCGTCGATTGAGACGCCGAATCTGGATCGGCTGGCAACGGAAGGCGTCCTGTTTTCGAAGGCCATCTCACCGGCGTCGACGACGCTGCCGTCGCACTGTTCGATTCTGACGGGGCTGTATCCCTATCACCACGGGGCGCGGGCCAACGGCTTTACCCGGCTGCCGGATGACCAGACGACGCTGGCCGAGATCCTGTCCGAACGGGGCTATGCCACGGCGGCTTTTATCTCCGCGTATGTTCTCGACATGCGGTTCGGCGCGGGTCAGGGGTTTTCGCTGTACGACGATTACGTCAAAGACGAATCAGATGTCGGCTTTCGGAGAAATTCTGAACGACGCGGCGATATCACGACGGACCATGCCATCGAATGGCTGCGAAAGACCGGCGGAGACAAGAAGTTTTTCGCGTGGGTGCATCTCTTCGATCCTCACCAACCCTACGAACCTCCCGCCGAGTATGCGGAAAAGTACAAGAGCTTTCCCTACGACGGCGAAATCTCGTTTGCCGATTCCCAGATCGGCCGGCTGCTTCAAGTGCTGAAGGATCTCAAGGTCGAGGACCACACGCTGGTGGTGGTCATCGGGGATCACGGGCAGGGATTCCTGGAGCATTTGGAGCTGACCCATGGTTACTTTGTTTACGACACTACTTTGCACGTTCCCCTGATCATGCATTGTGGATCAAAGCTGGGCGGGGTCCATATTCCCCGCTGGGTTTCGTCGGTGGACGTGACTCCCACGGTCCTTTCGATGCTGGGCGTGAACGTGCCGCTGAAGTTTGACGGCCTGGACTTGACCGACCCTCCGCCGGCGTCGCCGCGGGTGATCTTCAGCGATACGTTGGAAGGCCTGGACGCCTGCGGCGTCGCACCGCTGATGGCGGTTCGGGAAGGGTCGATGAAGTATATCTTCGGCCCGGATCCCGAACTCTACGACATCAGCGCCGATCCCGGTGAAGATACGAATCTCGTCTCCGAGCGGCCGGAGGTGGCTGAGCATCTAAAATCGCTGTTAACCGAATTTTACGATAACGATCTTGCCAAAGGCGGGTATCTCGCCTCGACGGAACAGTTGACGGAAGAGGAATTGCAGCAGCTTCGCGCGCTGGGTTATGTCTCGCTCGGCGGCGGCGGGTCCCTGGCCCCGGCGGCCGGCACGCTGCCCGATCCCAAGGCCATTATCTCCACGATCTACCGCGTCGACCGGGCGTACGATATCGAAAACCGTGAGGGTCCCGAGGCCGCGGTCAAGTATCTGGACAAGCTGATTGAAGAAGCCCCCGATTTTTATATGGCGCTGCGGCTGCAGGCGGTTTACCTGATGCAGGCGAAGGATTACGAAAGGGCGCGTCAAACGCTCGAACATTGTCTCCAGATTCACCCGGACATTCCCTTTCCGCTCGTTCCCCTGGGGCGGGTCTACGCGCACATGGGCCAACCTGAAAAAGCGATTGAGTCATATCGGAATGCCCTCAAAAGGTGTCCGGATGATTTCGGCGCGCTCGCCGGACTCGGTCAGGCTTTGATGAAGCGACGGCGGCCTGAAGAAGCGGTCGATCCGCTGCATCGGGCGATCATGGTCCGGCCGACGGATCAAAGCCTCATCGAACTTTTCGCCGGCGCGATGAGCCTTTCGGGACGAACGGATGAGGCCATCAAGGTGCTTCAGGATCGGCTGGCCAAGAACCCGGACCTGGGCTTTGTCCGAAACGCATTGGGCTCGCTCCTCCTGGAGAAAGGCCGATGCGACGAAGTGGTTCCGTTGATGCGGGAAGGGCTGAAGCGGTACCCGGATAACCTGGGGCTGGTGAACAATCTGGCCTATGCGATCATCCGATGCAAACGTCCCGACGATTCGCCCGTCGAGACGGCCGTGATGATGGAACAGGTTTGCCGGACATCAAACTATGAAGTTCCCGAATATTTGCGGACGCTGGGCCTGGTCTACGCGGAATTGCACCGGTTCGAGGAGGCGATCAGCGTCTCCGAAAAAGCGCTGAAGCTGGCCCAGACGCTTCAACTCGGGGAACTCACAATTCAATTGCAGGAAAATCTCCGGGTATTCCGAGCATGGAAAGCACAAGGGGTCAATCCACTCAGCGGCGTCGCCGGAAGCGTCTTTCCGCCCTTGAAGCCGACCACCAGCGCGCCGGCCACCAGCGCGCCGGCCTCCAGCGATGCGGTGAAAACGCCCTGAGATTCCATTCGCATGTTTCCATTACTCCGGGAATCGTTCAGGGTATGTTGCCGGGGATTTCCAGAAATGGAACGTTGCGGTGGTCAACGTGGCATGGAACAAGGAAATGATTGATCGTGCGTGATTTACGATATCAGTTCAGACTCCTGGCCGCCAGTCTGGTGGGTCTGTCGGCGACGATCGGCGGTATTGGATGTAAGCCGCGCGAATCGGCGGAATCGTCCGCGACCTCCGGGCCGACGGCGCCCGCCGAGGCGGTTTCGAAATCCGCGTCCGCCGCCGGCCCGTCACGGATGGGTCGCGCCGGTCTGAACGTGTTGTTCGTCTCCGTGGATACCACAAGGGCGGACCACCTGGGATGTTACGGAAACAGCCGCGGTGCGACCCCGAACATCGATCGATTCGCCTCCGAAGGAAGCCGATTTGCCTGGTGCATTTCTTCCGTGCCGGTGACGTTACCGTCGCATTCGTCGATGATGACGGGCTCCTATCCGTTTGTTCACGGGGCCCGCGATAACGGCAGTTTTCAACTCTGCGCGGAAAACACGACGTTGGCGGAGATTTTCAAATCGCGGGGATATTCGACCGCAGCGGAAGTGGCCACGATCCTCATGAACCGGAAGTATGGGTTGGATCAGGGCTTTGAACACTATGGCGATATCGTGCGCCCGGAAGGCGGTGCGGAATCTCTCATCTTTCTGAAGATGGCTGGAGATTCGCGGGTCAGCTCGACGCAGCCGGGAGAGCCGGCGAGCGCCCCCGAGATCAAGCTCGAGCGGGATTGCGTCGACATCACCGATCAGGCTATTCGACTACTTGAAAAGGACAGGGGCGGCTCAAAGCCGTTTTTTCTGTTTCTGCACTATTATGACCCGCACTGGCCGCATACCGCGCCGGAGCCTTTTGCCAGCCGGTTCGCCGACGATGCCTATCTCGCCGAGATCGCGAATTTCGATGCCCAATTCGGAAGGTTGATGGACGCCGTGGGCCGCTTGGGATTGGACGACAAGACGATCGTCATCCTGACGTCGGATCACGGGGAAGGCCAGGGCCAACATGGCGAGGTCACGCACTCGGCCTTTGTTTATGATACCACGCTTCATGTTCCGTTGATCATGCGATGCAAGGGCCTGATTTCCCCAGGACAGGTCGTGAAGAGCCAGGTGCGATTGATTGACCTGCCGCCGACCCTCCTGGAACTCACGGGACTTCCCTCGGATCTGAGCGGGCAGATCCAGGGTACGAGCCTGGTGCCGCTGCTGGCGAATCCCGGCGCCGATCTGGGACTCGTTTGTTATTCCGATACGATTGTTCCCAAGGTCATGTACGGCTACTCGCCGCTTCGGTCGTTGAGAACCCAGAAATGGAAGTACATTCTGGCGCCCACGCCGGAGCTGTACGACCTGGAATCGGACTCGCTCGAGCTCTTCAACCTTGCGCCGACAATGACGGACCGCCCGATTGAGATGCGGCAGGAACTCTGGGACCTCATCAAGAACTCCCCCAAGGCCCCCTGCGGCCGTGCGACGCCTCAAGTCGTGAGCCGTACGGATTCCAACTCCTTGCAGGCTTTGGGGTACGTCTCCTCCGCCGGATCACTGGAAGATTTTGAATCCGGTAGTGAATTGGATCATTTTGAGCCGAAGGGGGCGAATCCTCGCGACCACATCCTTGAAATTGAGCTGTTGTGCGTCGGGATGGCGTCCTTGCGAATGGGAGAGTTCAAGGAGGCCGAACAGCAATTGCGGAAAATTCTTCAATTGCAAGCCAATCACCGCCTGGCCTCCAGTTCGCTGGCCATCGCGCTGGCGGCTCAGGGGAAATATGGCGAATCACTGCCTATTTTTCAGCGATTGGTGAAAGAAGATCCGAATGATTCCCTGGAATGGGCTCGAATGGGGGCGATCCTCGCGACCGTCCAGCGTCCCAAGGAGGCCGAAGAGGCCCTTACCAAAGCAAACGAACTCCACCCGGATGATCCTTTGACGCTGGAAAACCTGGGCGCCGCCATTCAGGCGCAAGGCAAGTATAAAGAGGCCGTCCTTCCGATGGAGAAGGCCCTGGCGTTGTCACCACCGGGAGGAGGACGGATTCCGTTGATGTGCCGGTTGGGCGACGTCTATGAGCGACTCGGCGAAACCGAGAAGGCCGTCGGCATTTATCGAAAAGCCTTGGCTCAGGATCCCAAGACCCTGCCCGCGCAGTGCGGATTGGTGCGTTTGGCGATCGACAATGGAAACACCGACGAGGCCCTGGGACTCCTGAGCAAAGCCCTCGAAGTACTTCCGGACGCCCCGGTCCTGTATTTGCAACAGGCCCAATGTTGGGGCATCAAAGAGGATCGGGAAAAGGCCGTGGAGGCATCACGCCGGGCGCTGGGGCTTGATCCCAAAATGGGCGAAGCGTACCTGACGCTGGGGCTGAATCTCCGGGCCTTGAATCGGACGAAGGAAGCGATCGAGGCGTTCAAGAAGGCGGTGGAGTTTGCACCCGATCAGGTGGTTCCACATAACCGACTGGCCGATTGTTATGCGGCGACCGGACAGATTCCCGAGGCGATGACAGAATATCGTGAATTGATCAGAAAATGGCCGAACTTCCGATCACCGTATCGAGCCGCTTCTCGTTTGGCCATCAAACAAAACCAGGCCGCGATTGCGATTGAGATTTTGAACAAGGCGGTGGAGCAATTCAAGGACGACACGGAATCCGCCAACGATTTGGCATGGCTGTTGGCGACGTCGTCCGATTCACGGCTTCGCGACGGCAAGCGGGCGGTTTTGTTGGTTGAGCCATTCAGCGCGCTCAAGGAACACGAGGATCCGAATTTGCTCGACACGCTGGCGGCGGCGTACGCCGAAGTGGGGCAATTTGAAAAAGCGGTGTCGACGTTGGATCATGCCATCGACCTGGCGGAGAGCGGCGCCGACCAGCAACTCATCGGGGATCTCAAATCGCATCGCGAACTTTACAAACGCGAGCAACCTTTTCGCAGCCGATAGGCGATTTCGTGGGCCACGAGTCTGGTCGTAACTAACTGTAAATACAATAGTTATGGTTTGTCCGCGGTCGTCAATTCGTTCGTCCGCGTCGCCATCCGCTGAAACCTCTTCTTGGCAGTGAATGCACCCTTCGGTGGCGACATCTTTACGTCCGGCTTGGACGGAATGGTGGAGCGGAGGGTGTTCACGGCAATCTGGGCTTCGATGACTTGGAAGCCCAACGTCTGAATCAGGATTCGGGCGGCGTCCGGATCGCTCAGAGTGTCAAGATTCCGGCACAATCCTTCGAGACGATCGGCCAGACCTGGATGGCTGTTCACGGCCCTCGAGAAGCAATCGGTCGCTGTCGCCAGTTGATCCACCGGCATCGGGAAAATCCGGGCCAGTTCCTGCGTGGCTTCGACGAGGCGGTTTTCCCTCACCAGGGAAATGAATGGGCTGAACAGTGAGATCGGATCAACCGACCGGGGGCCGTCGCTGCCAGGTGGAAGAGTGGATTGGGTGGCCTGCTCGATGGCGGAGATCAGCGCTTGCAACTCCACGAGTTGACCGGCCATTGCGGTGAGTTGAGCATTTTCGGCGAAGAGGTCGCCGACGTCGAGTCGGGCGTTGAGGAGGCTCGCCCCGTTTTCGGCGATTTCACCGGCGAATTTCTCGGCCCATCGCCGTCGCAGCTCTTCCAGCAATTTCAACGTGGTTTCGGCATTACTCATCATTTCCCTCCACAACAGACACGCAGGCACATCGAGATATCGATCGGTCGGCCGGGCGACTTCACCTGCCGGTCGATGGCCGCCTGTCCGTCGTCCGGTATGGCTTACCGGTTTCACAAAGGCCCTGCTGGAGGCGGGGTGGAGGGCCGCCCGGCAGGCCGTCCGATACGAGGAGATTTTGGAACGCAATACGGGTTTCGTGACACGTTCGTCATTCGTCGATATGTTGGGGGCGACGACGGGGAGTTAATGCGAATTCTTTGACCATGAGCGGAAGATGGCGGCGAACAGAAAAACCAGGACCGCGAAGCTGACGTATCAGTCCGCCGGCGTGGACATCACCGCCAACGACCGGATGGTGGAGCAGATCAAGCACAGCCTTCGGCGGACGTACGATCCGCGCGTGCTGTCGCGGCACAATGCCTTTGCCGGTCTGATGCGACTCGATTTCATCGAGACGCTGCTCAAGCGAGGCTACAGGGAGCCCGTACTGGCGGCCGGCGCCGATGGCGTCGGGTCGAAGCTGCTTCTGGGGATACAGTTCGGCCGCGTCCGGGATTTGGGCATCGATCTGGTCGCCATGAACGTGAACGACGTGCTGACCTGTGGAGCCGAGCCGCTTTTCTTTCTTGATTACATCGCCTGCCACCGGCTCGATCCGGCGGAAATCGCCAACATCGTTGCGGGGATCTCCGACGGTTGCCGGCTTGCCGGTTGTACCCTCCTCGGCGGCGAGACGGCGGAGATGCCCGACCTTTACGCGCCGAAACATTTCGATCTCGCGGGCTTTTCCGTTGGCGTCGTCGAGCGCCGGCGAATCATCGACGGGCACGAGGTGGAGCCGGGCGACGTCGTCCTCGGATTGGCTTCCAGCGGCGTCCATTCGAACGGATACGCGCTGGTTCGCAAGGCGTTGTCGAAGTTGAAGAAGCGTGGACGACTGCCGGTCCAACTCGGCGAACCCTTGGCCGAAGCGGTGATGCGGCCGACGCGGATTTATGTAAAATCCGTGCACGCCTTGCTGAAGAAATATCGCCGCAAGCAAATCGTTCGCGCCATGGCCCATATCACCGGCGGGGGGTTGGAAGGAAATGTGCCGAGGGTGATTCCCAGGAATTGCGACGTTCAACTGATTCGCGGAAGCTGGCCGATTCCCCCGATCTTCAGGTTGATTCAAAAGGCCGGCGTCGATGACGAAGAGATGTATCGGGTCTTTAACATGGGCATCGGCTTCGTGCTTGTGGTGCGTCCGGCCTTCGCGCGAAGCGCCGCGGCGCTGCTCAAGCGTCAGGGCGAATCGGTCCATCGCATCGGCGTCATCCGCCGGGGCGAGGGGCGGCTGATCTGGCGTTGACGGTTCAACGGGGGGATTCATAATCATCCGAATCGAAGGATGCTGACGGGATTTGAATGGGATTGATCGTTCAAAAATTCGGCGGAACGAGTCTGGCCAACGCGGAAAAGATTCACCGCGCGGCCGGCCGGGCGGTCCGCGCCAAGCTGGAAGGCAACCAGGTCGTCGTCGTCGTTTCGGCGATGGACCAATCGACGGACGAATTGATCGACCTGGCCTATCGAATCACTGACCGGCCGAGCCGTCGCGAGATGGATCAGCTTCTGGCAACCGGCGAGCAGGTCTCCATCGCGCTGATGGCGATGGCGATTCATCATGCCGGGCACGACGCCATCAGCATGACCGGCGGGCAGATCGGACTGCGAACGGACCGGTCCTTCGGCCGGGCGCGCATCCGCGAGATTACGGAGCGAGGCCGGCTGCTCAACTTCCTGAACCAGGGCAGCGTGGTCATCGTCGCCGGGTTCCAGGGCGTGGACGAATCGGCGAATATCACGACGCTCGGTCGCGGCGGGTCGGACACGACGGCCGTGGCCCTGGCGGCATCGCTCAAGGCGGACGTTTGCGAGATTTATACCGACGTGGACGGCATCTACTCGGCCGATCCGCGAATCGTGAAAAAGGCGCGCAAGCTCGATGTTATTTTCTACGACGAGATGCTCGAACTGGCGTCGCTCGGGGCCCAGGTCATGCACTCCCGAAGCATCGAACTCGGCAAAAACTACGGCGTGAAGATTCAGGTCCGCAGCAGCTTCACCGACGTGAAAGGAACGGACATCGTGAAGGTCTCATCCGATCTCGAACAGGTCATCGTGCGCGGCGCGGCGCTGAAAAAGAACCTCGCCCGCGTGGAACTCAATCGCGTCCCCAACAAGCCCGGCATCGCCAGCGAGATCTTCCGCCGCGTCGCGGAGCGCGAGGTGATCGTCGACGACATCATCCAGGTCATCCACGAAGGCGGGTCGGCCGCCGACATCAGCTTCACCATCGACGCCGAAGCCATCGAGACCGCACGCGCCGTGGGGCAGCAACTCGCCTCTGAAATGCCCGGCTTGACGCTCGAGATCAAGGACCGAATGTCCAAGGTCTCCGTCGTCGGCGTGGGCATGCGCACGCACACCGGCGTGGCCAGCCGGATGTTCGAATCGCTGCACCAGGCCGGCGTGAATATCGAAAACATCAGCACCAGCGAGATTGTCATCAGTTGCGTCGTCAAGCAAGACGATGGGGAAACGGCGCTGCGGGCGGTTCATACGGCGTTTGAACTGGATCAGGAAACCAAGCCCAACGGGGCGTGAGATGCGCCGTCGGCGGATCATTGTTGTGCTCATCTTTGTGCTGGTCGCCGCGCTATCCGCGCTCGACCATGCGGGGGCGTTCGGCTATCGCGGCGGCGACCGGTCGCGGTATGAAGGGGCCGTCGCGAAGATCACCTACGCGGCCGATGGCGATACGATCGACGTGGACATCCCCGACGGCACTCGGCCGGTCACGCGTATCCGGTTGTGGGGGATCGACTGCCCGGAAATCGCTCACGGCGTCGGCGAGACGGACGCCTATTTCGGCCGCGAGGCCGCTGATTTTGTTCGCAAGGAGTTGGTCGGTCGCAAGGTTCGCCTGGCGATGGATCCGAGCCGAACGCCGCGCGAGAAGTATGGCCGTTTGCTGGCGTACGTTTATCTTGAAGATACCGGCGAGATGCTCAACGAATTGCTGATCGAGCGGGGACTGGCCTACGCAGACCGGCGTTTCGCGCATGTTTTCAGGCACGAATTCGTCGAGCGAGAGAAGTCTGCCAAACGCGCAAAGCTTGGACTTTGGGCCCACGTCACGACGAAGCAGATGCCGGCCTGGCGGCAGCGCATGGATGCGGCCGGCACGAAATAGCTGTGCATCATCTCCCTTCCTTGAATGAAGCAGCGCTCGCCGCGATAATCCGCAAATGGCCAAAGGTGAGTCCAAATCCTACGATCCTGCTTCCGTCGAGACACGCATCTTTGCGAAGTGGGAGCAGTCCGGCGCGCTTCGGCCGGAACCGGACGAGCGGCCGCGCGAAAAGCGCTTTTGCATGGTCATCCCGCCGCCGAATGTGACCGGGGCGCTGCACCTCGGCCATGCGCTGAACAATACGCTTCAGGACATCCTCGTTCGCCGCAAACGGATGGAAGGTTTCAACACGCTCTGGGTCCTCGGCACGGACCACGCGGGCATCGCCACGCAGGCAACCGTCGAAAAAACGATCAAGAAGGAGGAGGGCAAGAGCCGTCACGACCTGGGCCGCGAGGAAATGGTCCGCCGCATCTGGGAGTGGAAGGAAAAGTACGGTGGCCGGATCGTCGAACAGCTCAAGCTCATGGGCTGCTCCTGTGACTACAGCCGCGAGCGGTTCACGCTCGACGAGGGCTGCGCCAAGGCCGTCCGCGAGACGTTTTTCAAGATGTTCCGCGACGGGCTCATCTACCGCGGCAAGCGGCTGGTGAACTGGGATACGCAGTTGCAGACCGCCGTGGCGGACGACGAGGTCTATCACGAGGAATTGAAGGGGCACTTCTATCATTTCAAGTATCCAGTGAAGGACCCGAAACCGGGCGAGCCTACGCATGTCCACGTCGCAACGACGCGGCCGGAGACGATGCTTGGCGATACCGCGGTGGCGGTGCATCCCGATCCGGCGGGGGCGCTGGACAAGATCGAGAAGGAGCTCCGCGCGAAGCTCGCGGAAGCGACTGAGAAGGACAAAGCCGGCCTTCAGGCGCAGATCGACGACATCGCCGTGCGACGAAACACATCGCTGCCGACGCTCATCAAGCTGCGCGACATGGCGCGCGACGGTCGCAAAGTGATGCTGCCGCTGATGGATCGGGAGATTCCGCTGATCTGCGACGAATGGGCACAGCCGAATCTCGGAAGCGGCTGCGTGAAGATCACGCCGGCGCACGATCCGAACGATTACGACGTCGCGCGGCGGCACGATCTGGAAATGATCAACGTCATGACGCCGGACGGCCGCGTGAGCGAACAGGGCGGCACGTACAAGGGGATGAAGTTCGCCGATGCGAGAAAGAAAGTCGTTGAGGACCTGGAGGCGCTCGGCCTCGTCGAGAAGATCGAGGAGCGGCTGATCGATCTGGGGCACTCCGACCGCAGCAATTCGCCGATCGAGCCGTACCTGTCGGATCAATGGTTCGTGCGGATGGGCGATCTCGAGCCGGAGCATGCGGCGAAGATCGAGGGGCTTCGGCATAAGGCGCCGGGGCTCGCACAGATGGCGATCGACGCGGTGAAGGGCGGCAACGTTCAGTTTCATCCGGCTCGTTACGAGAATTCCTACATTGATTGGCTTAGCGAAAAGCGCGACTGGTGCATCAGTCGACAGCTTTGGTGGGGGCATCGGATACCAGTGTGGTCATTGAAACCTGAAATGAGATGGCCACCACCAAATCAGATGTACTGGGGCCAAGGACCTGATCCGAGCTTGTTGGATCAACTCTCAGTCGAATGTTTCAAAGCTCCATATATGCAGGCAGTTTGGGAAGGGCCACCGATTCCCCCAGAAATAGAAGCTCAAATTGCACAGCGCACTCATTTTGTCTGTGTAAGAGAAGAGCCAACAGCTCAGGATCGAATGGTTTTGGATCAAGCGGGTTATCAGCAAGACCCCGATGTGCTTGATACGTGGTTCTCATCCGCACTCTGGCCCCATTCGACTCTTGGCTGGCCGGAGCCTGAGAAGCATGACAATCTGCTCGGCTCTTTCTATCCGACGAGCGTCCTTTCGACCGCGCGGGAAATCATCACGCTCTGGGTTGCCCGGATGGTCATCACCGGCCTCTACAACATGAACGATGTGCCGTTTAGCGACGTCGTAATTCATCAGGTCATTCAGGATGGTCAGGGCCGCAAGATGTCCAAGACGCTGGGCAACGGCGTCGATCCGGCGGACATCATCGAGGAGTACGGGGCCGATGCGCTCCGCTTCACGCTCGCGGAACTCGCGACGGAGACGCAGGACATCCGCATGCCGGTCAAGCCGAAAAAGCTGCCGGACGGGCGGACGATCAACATCAGCGAGAAGTTCGAGAAAGGGCGGAACTTCTGCAACAAGCTATGGCAGGCGGCGACGGGATTCGTGATTCCGAATTTGGTTGGCTCGGCGGGAGCCTCGCCCTCCCAAGGCTATTCGCCGAAGCCGCTCGATCCGAAATCGCTCGGGCTTGTGGATCGATGGATTCTTTCGCGGATGGCGTTGTGCGAGGAGGAAATGAACGCCGCGTTGGATAAGTATCGCTTCAGCGACGCCGTCGGCTGCGTCTATCGATTCATGTGGGACGAGTATTGCAGTTGGTACATCGAGATGACCAAGCCGCGCCTCGATCAGAGCCGCGACCGTCAGGGAGCGCCGGGCAACGCTGCGACGGGAGTGGAATCCACGAATTCAGGGCGGCGTCCCGATTCCGATGTTGAGGAGTCTGATAGGATTGAGAGCACCGCGGCGCTCCCTGACGGTCGCGGCTCTGATTCGGCAAGCGAGCGAGGCGCGGCGCAGCAGGTGTTGGTGTTCGTCCTCGATCGGCTGCTACGCATGTTGCACCCGATCGTGCCGTTTGTGACGGAAGCGATCTGGGAGGAATTGAACAAGGCCGCGCCGATTCGCGGATTGCAAAAACCGCAGCCTTGCGAAGCGATGCTGATGTCGGCCGCGTGGCCTGCGCCGGAACCGTCCTTCAAAGACGCCGCCGCGGAAGGCGAAATGCAATACCTTCATGCGATCATCCGCAGCTTGCGCGACATTCGCAGCGTCGTGAACGATTTTCGCGGCCGTTCCAAGGTTCCAGCAATTCGAAGCTTGCCAAGCGCGACGATCCGGGCCGATGACGTGGTCTGCAAACTGGTGGACCGCTATCGGGAATTCATCCGCCCGCTCGCGGGCTGTGATTTGTTGGAAGTCGGGCCGAACGCGGCGAAGCCGGCGGGAGCGATGAGTCGCGTAGAGGGTTCGATCCAGGTTTACGCGCCCGTGGCGGCGCTGGTCGATCTCGCGGAGGTCAAACGAGCGGAAGAGGCGAAGCTCGAAGAACTTCGCGGCGTCATCTCCCGCGAAGAAGCCCGATTATCCAGCGACAACTTTGTGAAACGGGCCGATCCGGGCGTCGTGGAGCAGGCGCGGCAGCGCGTCGCCGACTTGTCAAGCCAGATTCGCCTGATCGAAACTCACTTGTCTGAACTGCTTTAGAAAAATTTAGAAGGCCGAAGTTAGGGACGGTTGCAATGAGCCGCCCGGATGATTACGCTCTAATTTGCACTTGGGCGGAGGCGACCGATGGACGTGCGAATGGATCTCGCTCGGATCGTGATTCAAGACACGCACGACCAGCAGATCATCTTCCTTCGAGAGCGCGGCGGCGAGCGGGAGTTTCCCATCGTCATCGGCGATTCGGAGGCGTGTGCGATCGACCGCCGGCTCAAGGGCTACAAGCGTCCGCGTCCGATGACGCATGATCTGATGGCCGATTTGATCGAGCGACTGCACGGCGAGTTGGAAAAAATCGTGATCAACGACTTGAAGGATCATACGTTCTTCGCGAAACTTGTTATTCGTGCCCAGGATGAAGTGATCGAGGTGGACTCCCGCCCCTCGGATGCGATCGCCTTGGGCGTGGCGAGTGAAACTCCGATTTTTGTCAGCGAACACGTCCTGCGGGAAGTTTGCCGAGCCTGACCGGCCGGCGAACCTTAGCAGGCGTCTATGAAATTTGGTCCAAACGTTATGAATCGAACGATGGACGGCTGCGCATCGTTGCCTCGATTGTGCGGTGATCTCCGGGCCGCCTTCACCGCCCACGGTCAGCCGCAGGGCCGGATCGTCCTGGCGCAGGCCCCGGGCGTCGTCGACGTCATGGGCGGCATCTGCGAGGACGCCGGTTCGCTGGTCCTGACCGCCACGCTGGGCCTTTCCGTTCAAGCCTGCATCTGGGAGACCGGCGGCTCGGAGGTCCGCGTCCGTCTCCACCATGACAGCACCGACGGCGAGGCGAAGGAATTCGCCCTCCCCGTTTCCGCATTCGGCACCGGCGATCCGGAGGGGTATGGCATCAACGATCGCTGCCGCTCCGCGCAGTCGGAATGGGCGGCGCCCGCCTTTCTCGTGTTGCATCGCGCCCTGGTCGAAGGAACGATTCCGCGACCCGCCGCCGGGTTGTCCATCCTGCTGGAATCCGATTTTCCGGTGGAAGCCGATCTGGGCCGTCCGTGCGCGACGGCGGCGGCCGTGCTCGACGGCCTATGCAAGCTCCATGAGAAAACAGTGGAACGCTTCAAAAAGGCCGAGCTCGCTTCAGCGGCGGTCGTGCCGTTGACCGGGCTGCGGCGGACGCGCGTCGCCATGACGGCCTTCTGCGGCGCGCCCGACGGATCGCTATTGCGGATGCAGTTTCGCCCGAACCCGCTTTGTGAGGTCCTGGCCCTGCCGGCCGGCCTCATCCTGACCGCCGTGCGAACGCACCTGACCCGCCCGACGACGCGCGAACGATTGCTCGAAACGCGGCTTTGCGCCGAGATGGGCGAACGGATGATCCACAATCTCCGCCGGCGAGACGGTCACGAACCCGGCATGGCGTCGCTCGCGGCGATCACGCCGGTCGATTACGTCGAGCATTATCGAAATGACGTCCCGCAGAAGATCACCGCCAAGGCCTTCGCCGCGACGTTTGGCGAGGTCCGCGGATTGACGGACGGCACGGACGGCCGCGCGGTCTACAAGGTCCGGTCGCGACTGGAGCACCATATTTACGAGAATCAGCGCGTCCAGGAATTCGTCACCGCCATTTCCAGAGCCCGGCGGACGGGGGCGGAAGAGGCCCTCATCGAAGCGGGCGAAAAGATGTACGCGTCGCATTGGAGCCACAGCCAGCGATGCGGCATTGGCGGGGCCGAGGCGGATCTCATCAAGGACGAGATTCGTGCCCGCGGTCCGAAGGATGGCCTGTACGGGGCAAAGGTGACCGGCGGCGGGGAGGGGGGCGAAGTGGTCGTCCTGATGCGAAATGACGAAAAGGCCAAGGCGGCTTTGGCTTCGGCCATGAAGGATGCCGGCGCGGCCTGCAAACGGGCCATCGACATCTATGACGGATCGCTCGGCGGGGCGGATTTCTTTAAGTCGCCGGAGATGAGCCAGCTTCTGGCGACCGCCTAATCTCGCTATCGAAGAATCACGGCATCACGAAATCGTGTTCGGGATGGCGGATCGACAAGACCGGGCAGGGGGCCTTGCGCACAATCTTTTCGGCGACCGATCCGAGCAGTGCGTGACTCAAGCCGCTTCGCCCGTGCGTCCCGATGATGATCAGGTCGATGTCCTTCTCGCGTGCATAACGAATGATCTCCAGAAAGGGTCGGCCGGTGATGACCAGCGGCACCACGGTAATGTCCGGGTTAGCCAGATATTTCGCGACGAACTTGCCCATCTCTTGTTTCGCGCCGGAAGCGATTTCGTCCGGCGTCGGGCCGACGGGCAGGCTGTTTGGCCCCATCGCCATCCAGTACTGATAGGCCTCGTCGACGACGTGAAGGACATGGAGCTCCGCCTTGTAGGACTTCGCGAAGGAGAGGGCGTAGGTCAGGCCGTGGATGGATAACTCGGAAAAATCGGTCGGAAACAGGATTCGCCGTATTTCGATCATGGTTACACCTCGCGATCGGTCCCGTTCGATCCGGAACCTAATCCGGCTATACTAACCGGTCGGACGACTGTCCGTGATTCAACGCCGACAAGAGATTCTATGCAACTGACGATCCTGGAACCCGGCTCTTCTCAACGCGACCGAAGGCTGCCGCCGTGGCTCAAACGGCCGTTGCCGACGGGCGACGTGCTGTTGCACACTCGTGGAATCGTTGAGGCGAGCGGCGTTGCGACCGTTTGCGAAGAGGCGCGGTGCCCGAACCTGAGCGAGTGCTGGTCGCACAAACACGCGACGTTCATGATCTTGGGCGATCGCTGTACTCGGCGATGCCACTTTTGTGCGGTGACGACGGCCCGCCCGGAACCGCCGAGCGCGACCGAGCCGCAAAGACTGGCGAAAGCGGTCGCGGAGCTGGGGCTTCGGCATGTGGTGATCACCGCCGTCGCGCGCGACGACCTGCCGGATGAAGGGGCGGGGCACTTTGCCGAGTGCGTACGGAAGATTCGAGCCTTGTCGCCGGACTGCGCGATCGAAGTTTTGCCGGCGGATTTTCATGCCCGGTACGAACTCCTCGCGGCGCTTTGTGACGCGGGGCCCGACATCTACAACCACAATCAGGAGACCGTCGAGCGGCTGTCGCCGTCGATTCGGCCTGCCGCGCGGTATCGGCGGACGTTGGACGTGCTTCGCAAGGTCAAGGAGATGCGGCCGGAAGTCTTCACCAAGAGCGGGCTGATGGTCGGACTGGGTGAGACGCGGGCGGAGCTTTCGCAGACGATGCGGGATTTGCGGGACGTCGATGTGGATGTCCTGACGGTCGGCCAATATCTGCGGCCCTCGGAGGATCATGTTCCGGTCGCGCGGTATTACCCGCCGGAAGAATTTGACGAAATAGCCGCGGAGGCGAAGGCGATGGGCTTCAAGTCCGTCGCCTCGGGTCCGTTCGTGAGATCGAGTTACAACGCCGCCGAGGTCTATCAAGCCATCGGCCTGCGGCGGGGAGGCAAGGATGCCGGATAAGAACCTGGAGCGGTTACGGGGCAAGTATATCGTCTTCGATGGCATCGACGGCGCGGGCAAGGGCGCGCAGCTCTCGCTGCTGACCAAAAAACTGAGCGAGCAAGGGATCGAAACGGTCTCGGCCCGTGACCCCGGCGGAACGCCGATTGGCGATCGGATCCGTCACGTTCTGCTCGACTACGACTTGTCGGTCATGGATGTCCGCTGTGAGGCGTTTCTGTTCATGGCGTCGCGGGCGCAACTGGCGAAGCAAGTCATCGCGCCGGCGCTCAAGGCGGGAAAGACCTGTCTGGGCGATCGGTTTGTCTCCGCGACCTGCGCGTACCAGGGTGCCGCGGGGTTTGACCCCCAGCGCGTGGTCGAATTGGCCAAGTTCGCCATTGAGGAGACGTGGCCGCATCTGACGATTGTGCTCGACGTACCGGTCTCGGCGGGCCTGGAACGTACCAAGCGGCCTGCGAATCAGAGGCGCGGCGATGCGTCCGGCGACCGGCATCCGACGCTTTTTCACGACGTGCATCCCGACGCCATGGAATCAAGGCCGATGGATTTTCACAAAAAGGTCCGCGAGTTATTCCTGGAATTGCCTGGGTATTATCCTGCCCCCGTCGCGATCGTGGATGGCGTGGGGACGGTTGAAGAAGTACAGGCCCGCGTGATGGAAGCCATCGCTCATGCCGCTCTCTGACGTACTTTACCAGGACCTGGCCCAGCAGCGGCTGCAACGCGCCCTGGCCTCGGGACGAGTACCGCACGCCTATCTCTTCGCGGGGCCCACCGGCGTCGGCAAGGAGATGCTCGCGGAGCGATTCGCCGCCCGGCTTCTATGCGTGTCGCCGAAAGAAATTCCGGCACAAGACGGCAGCATTGCCCCTATGACCGACGCTTGCGGCGGATGCCCGTCGTGCGTCCTCCTCGCCGCCGGAAATCACCCCGACTATCACCGAATCTACCGGCGACTGAACAAGTTCCATCCCGACAAAAAGGTTCAGGACCGCAAGGCACTCAATCTGGGCATCGATGTCGTTCGGCATTTTGTGCTCGATCAAATGGGTCGGCGGCCGTCGCAGGGCATCGCAAAGGTCTTCGTCGTGGCGGACGCCGAGCGTCTGGACAGCCCGGCCCAAAACGCCTTGCTGAAAACGCTGGAGGAGCCGCCGGACCATAGCTACCTCATCTTGATCTCCACGACGGGGGCAGGGCTGCTGGCGACGACTCAATCGCGCTGTCAGCAGATACCGTTTCGAGCGTTGCCGTCGGAGTTTGTCGTGGCACAGCTTCAGGAAAAGCACGGCGCATCGGCGGAAGCGGCCCGGTTTCTCGCGGAGCTTTCCCAGGGCAGCCTCGGTTCGGCCGTTCGTCATGCGCAGGCGGGCGTGTTCAATCGTGTCCCCGCGCTGGTCGAGATGGTTCGATCCGCCGCGGAAGACCCGCTGGGCTCGGGCAAGGCGCTGGCGGAACTTGCCAAGGAACTCGGCATCGCCATGGACGAAGACGACTCCGAGGAAGATGTGGACGCCGGCACGAAACGCCACGCGGAGCTTCTGGCCGTGGCGATGGTCGCGACTGTTCTGCGTGACGCACAACGCGTGGCGGTCGGTTATGAGCCTGCGGCGCTGCCTCAGGAAGAAGTCGTCCGCGACCTCGGCAAGCGAACCGACTCCCGATTGATCATCACGGCGATCCGCGCGGCCGGCACGGCGGAATATCAGATCGGCCGGAATGCCCACACCGGACTCGTCTTTGATTCCCTGGGAATCGCGCTGGGCCGGGCGTTCGGGCGAACCATCGTGACCACGCGGACATAGGGCGACGCGACGCCGGTTCCTTGTCTCCGATTCGCAAACTAGCGGCCTGACTTTGGCCGATATTTTGGGGAATGGACGTCAATACCCACACTCGCGAGGGCCGCCGTCAATCCATTGACGAACGCATTGCGGCGTTGCGAGCCGATCGAATCGACATACCCGTCGATTCCTATCACACTCCGCTTGCGGAGAATCCCAGGCCGGTGGGGCGGTCGTTTACGGCTTGTTTTCTGATTCTCTGGGTCGGCCTGTTGATCGTCGGCCGTGACCGGATGCTCCGCGACCCTGGAACGCTCTGGCATCCCGTTGTTGGCGAGCGATTGTTGGGGACCGGCGAATGGATTCGAACGGATTCTTTCAGTTTTACTTTTGGAGACAAGCCCTGGATCGCGCAGCAATGGTTGGCTGAATGCGCGATGGCCCTGGTTCATCGAGCGGCCGGACTGGATGGCCTTCTTCTGGGTGCTGTGACGATTCTCGCGGCGACGCTCGCGTGGATCTTTGGGCGGCTGCGTCGTGCGGGGATGCGAACGCCCATGGCCATGGTGACGCTGGGCCTCGTCATCGCGGCCAGCAGCTATCACTTTCATCCTCGCCCGCATGTCGTCACGATCGCTCTGTCGGCATGGACACTCGGGCTCATGGCCGACGTTGAATCCGGCCGCCGCTCGCCGCGATGGCTCTTTATCCTTCCGCCGGTCATCGCAATTTGGACCAACCTCCACGGCGGCGCGCTGGCTGGGGTCGCGACGACGGCGCTGGTGCTCACGGCCTGGGCGTTGCCCACGTTGAGGCGCAAGCAAACAAGATCGGCTGCTATCCCGCCGATGCTTTGCCTCTCAATCATCCTCCTGAGCGTTTTGGCGATTTTTGCAAATCCCTACGGCGTCGAAATGGTCAAAGTGTGGCTGGCGCTCAGCACGTCGAAAGTGCTCCCTCAAATCATCAACGAACACGGTCCCACCGCGATCCTGAGCATCGAGGGACTTTCGCTGATGGTTTTGGGAGTCGTCTATCTTGCCATTCTCGCCGGCTGCATCGGGCGGCCGATGCGCGCGACCTGGCTGATCCCGCTCTTCTGGCTGCCGCTGGCCTTCCTGCGCGTTCGCCACGGTCCGATCTTTGCTGTCACGACGGCAGTGGCGATCGGTGAGATGCTCCCGACGAGCCGTTGGTGCGCTCGATGGTTGGGATGCGAGGGAAGGGTCCATGGACGGCGGTCGATAGGGCCGGCCGTTTGTTATGCGGTCGTTGCTCTCAGCGTTGCCCTTCAGTTTTTCGGTCTCCGCGTCCCCGTCGTTGGTGCAGGATGGGCTCGGCTGGATAGCGCCTACTGGCCCGTCGATGCAACCCATGCGGCTCAGGATTTCATCTTGAGGCATCCAGCACACGGTCGGATCTTCAACGACATGCTATTCGGCGGTTATCTGATCTCCGAACTGCCCGAGACAAAGGTCTATATCGATGACCGGTGCGAGTTGTACGGCGACGCATTTCTATTGCACTATGTCGATCTGCTGAGGAACCCGCAACAAATCGAACAGGAGGCCGTCGCCCGGCGGATC
Organism: uncultured Planctomycetaceae bacterium; assembly: GCA_964414585.1. GTDB lineage: Bacteria > Planctomycetota > Phycisphaerae > UBA1845 > UTPLA1 > DATEMU01. The sequence goes on along the minus strand of CAYPXR010000092.1, from coordinate 4,022 downwards.
GAACTGGCGATGGTTCGTCCCGGCTCGCGGATGGCCGTTTACCTGGCGTCGAGTCCTGCCTGGCACGCGCTACATCAGGATGCCACGGCCGAATTATTTGCACGGCGCGAATCCGAGTCGCGATAGCCCCGGATATTTTTGCGGGCGGCCGCACTTCTTTTTTGAACAAGAATCCAACTGGCTTTGCATCGAGGCCGCAATTTGCGCTTCTCCGCGCAAGATGCACCAAAGGAATATGGCTGTCGGAGCGCGAAACGCGGTCTCAGGAGGTCAAGACGGGGTCCGGGGCAGGTCGATACGACACTCGCGGATCGTGGCGGTCGAGACGACTCGGCCCCTCAAGTTGCAGTCAAATTCGCCCCAGGTTGAATTCATGTTCGCATCCGGCACGATGGAGTACGCAACAATGTCGAAGAGCGAGTTGATCGGTCGAATCCGGGAAGTGAACCGTTCCGCGAGGCCGGAGTTCCTGACCGCCTTTACCGAGGGCGAACTGGCCGACTATCTCCGGCGGCTGGTCGATGTCGACGTGACCGGCGAATTCATCGAACAACCGCTGCTTTTCGAGTAAAAACAGGTTCCGCCCCCCCATTTCACCTTCAATCACCACCAAACCAGCGTCCTAGAATCGGCCCGCGAATGCGTTTGCCATTCGCGAGTTTAGATTCTACTATTATGGGGAGTGAGAGACGGGGCCGCTTCCGCGGCCTTTGGTGAGATTTTCACAGGCAACCTTTGACCAATCGGCCTGCTGAGACCGAGGGGCGTCCGTCATGCTACGCGCGGGATGGGTAAAGCGATCGGTCCTCGTGCTTGCCCTTGCAGCCTTCGCCGGGGGCGCCGAGTGCCCGGTGACGCCGCCGATGTCGGACATGGGTGAACCGTCCCCGGGCGGGATCGTCACGCTTCGCATCGAGAATCAATCGGGCGTGCCGGTTATCGCAACCGCGCGATATACCATCGACGATACTGACGTCCGCGAGACGGTGCGGAAGCTTGATGCAAGCGGCACGGATGCCATTGCAACGGTCCTGGCGACGCGCACTCGCTTCCTGGAGATTGTCGCGGTCGCCGGCGAAAACATCGATCCCGCCAAGAGTTCACTGGTCAAGGCTGGGGACACCCTTCGACAGGGCAAGTTCCAATGGCAGGTGGATTTCCACAACGACGATACGTTTGTTTTCATAATTCCTCCGCTGAGCTCGCCCGAACAGCCGGGGGGGCAAACCGTGGATTGCAATTCCAACGGTGTGCTGGACGCGTTGGATATCTCCAACGGCACGAGTCTGGACTGCGACCACGACGGCATTCCGGATGAATGTGACGCGTCACTGGCCGCCCATGATCCTGTGCCGTCGGACGGTCAGATCGATTTGCCGACGGACGTCCAGCTGGCATGGAACCTTGTACCTTCGGCTCCATCTCCGGCTTCGTCCCCGCCGCAACGCCAAAATTTTGTCGCCAGCCAGGAATTCTCGACCGTGGACCGAATGCAGTACACAGCGCTTCGCGAATCGAGTACGGCCTTGTCGGAGTTTTATTCGGCCACGGGACGAATCTTTGTTTCGATCGATGGCGGAGGCTCGAACAACGCTTCGCATATGATCGAAGTCGAAAAGCCCAGCGCGGCGGCAACGGTGCGCAAGGCGTTTGTGATCGCCGTCTCGACGGGGTATTCCGATCGCCAACTCAACGACGGTGACGTGCATGTCACGCCCCCGGACTTCGGCGTGAGTTGGGATTTGTCGGTTCCCAGTTCAATCTATTCCAACAATCATCTCGCGGACGTTACCGCACAGCTCTCACCCATCCTCGACGCGGCCCCGGCCGGACGCGTCGGGTTCACCTTTTCGGAAGTCGACACGGAAAGCATCGACGGGGAGGCGTTGATCGTGGTCTTCGACGACCCGGCGCAGACGGCCGACCGGACCGCGATTTTGCTCTTCGGGGCGCAGAACATCGCCGGGGACAGTTTTGGCATCACGCTCGGCGAGCCGATCGACCCCAATGCCCCTGGTGCGCTGGCGACGATGAGCCTGGGCATTTCCTTCGGGTATCAACCGAGCCGACAGGTCAGTTTGGTGGATGTCAACGGGCAGCGGCTGACTTCCTCGGCCGGAGGACAGGACGATGGACCGCAGGGATGCGCGGGCTTCGACGGCGAGTTGATCACCGTGGGCGGGCTGGACGATTCGACCGACAACCCGATCGATCCCATGGCCGGTTCGTCATCGTGCCAATCGGACGATGAGTACTATTCGCTCCTTCCATTTATCACCAGCGCCGACACTCAGATCACGATCAATACGTCAAATCCCTCGAACGACGACAATATTTTCTTTAGCGCGTTCGTCCTATCCGGTGCCGCCGTGCTGGGTGAAGGCGTCGTTCTGAGCCCGACCGGCACTTCGAATCCGATCGGCGCAGCGCACACCGTTGTCGCCACCGTGACGAACGACTTGAGCCAGCCGGTCGTGGGGCGGGATGTCAACTTCACCATCCTTTCCGGCCCGAACCAGGGTGTCAGCGGCATCGTCGCGACCGGCGCCAACGGACAGGCTCAGTTTACCTATACGGGCACGGGCGGCGCGGGCACCGACCAGATCCAGGCGTCCTTCTTGGATTCCCAGAGCCAGACGCGTGTATCCAATTTGGTTACACAAGATTGGACGCCGTTGTGCAACCTTCATTTTACCGTGAAGCTGGATACGAATCCGACGCCGAGCACGATCCTCTGTAACGACACGACCAACACCACCTGCCAGGCGACTTCGTTGAATGCCAATACGACCTATTTCTGGCAGGTGATAACAAACGACGGCGTCAACGAGACCCCCGGGCCGGTCTGGTCCTTCAGGACGAGTTCGCCGTAACCGCTTTTACCGCTCACCGCTTCCGCTCGCGTCTCAATGGAACAGTCCGGGAGACCGGCCTTGATGGACCGAACCCCCTTTCTATAATGCGGCCTTAAGACAAGCGGGCCGACGGATAGGCCCGAACGACGGATCGTGTGTTCGCATCCGCGCCGACCAGGCGGGGCGCGATCCCTTGGGGGGAAAAGGATTTCGGCATGTCAGAAGCGACGAGCGAATCGAAGCGGGTCAATTGGCCGGATTGCTGCGGCTTCACGAAACTTTTCCGTTCGTTCAAGATGGCCATTCATTGGCCGAAAGTCGCACTTGCGTTTCTTGGGATCGTGCTGACTTATGCCGCCGGTGAAATCCTGGATTCCATGTGGGCCTCGAGCTGCATGCCGGCGGTGAGCAGCGACGGCCGAATGACCGAGGCGGACGTTTTCAACATCAACGGTTGCAAGGGAGTCAAGGAATGGACAAAGGGGCTGGGCAAGCCGGATAAGATTCAACGGATCGGCCCCTTCGACTTGCTCCTCAAGCGAATCTGTGCGTCGGCCAGCGGTGTGACGATGGCCGTGACCTCGTGCAGCCCCGCTGCCATTTTTTCCGGTCTCGGCACGGGATTCATGGCCTTTGCGTGGCTCGTGGCGATGCACCCGGGTTACGCCATCCTCTTCGGAGGTCTCTCGATCATCATCTGGTCGCTTTTTGGCGGCGCGCTGTGCCGGGTGGCCGCGCTTCATGCGACGCGCGATGAACGCATCGGAATGGGGGAAGCCCTCTCCTTTGCCAAAGGCCGGTTTCTGAGTTTCTTTTTCGCCCCGTTAATGCCGGTCGTGGTCATGATGGCCATCGGCGTCGGGCTTTTTCTTGCCGGGCTGATCGGGTTAATCCCCGCCATCGGCGAAGTGCTGGTCGGCATTTTCTTTTTCCTGGCGCTTCTGGCGGGTTTTGCCCTGGCCTTTGTCATCATCGGCGCTGTCGGCGGCTACCTGGGCGGGCAATTATTTACACCGGCATTCACTTCTGCAACGGCGGAATCAACCCATTTCAGTTCAACCGCCCTGTTCTTTGCCGCCGCCGGCGCAGCGGTATTCCTGGCTGTCGGCAATATGATCTACAAACTGGTCCACAAACCCTGATGCTTCTGATCACTGTGGCAAGTCC
>CAYPXR010000091.1:0-15583 GCA_964414585.1 uncultured Planctomycetaceae bacterium | reverse complement strand
CATGCACGCCTGCCGCGCGGCCGTCGAAGAAGGCATCCTTCCCGGCGGCGGCGTCGCTCCGTTGCGAGCCCTCGCGGCCGTGCTGGAGAAGGAAGAGAAGAAGCTCAAGGGCGATCAGAAGACCGGCGTCGATATCGTCCGCCGCGCCCTCTGGGCCCCGATCAAGTGCATCGCGGAGAACGCCGGTCTGGACGGCTCGATCGTCGCCCAGAAGGTCTTCGAGTCGAAGCAGGCGACCTACGGCTACAACGCCCTGACCGGCGAGTACGGCGACATGATCGACTTCGGCGTGATCGTCCCCACGAAAGTCGAGCGCATCGCCCTGCAAAACGCGGCGAGCGTCGCGACGCTGCTGCTCACGACGGACTGCGTCGTCAGCGAGATCAAGGAAGAGAAGCCCAAGGGCGGCCCGCGGGGTGGGATGGGGATGTAGGACGTAATGACGAATTACGAATAGCGAATAGCGAATAGCGAAGAGAAGCATGAAGCCCCGGGTGGGATGTATCCCCCGGGGTTTTCTTTATTTAGCCCCCGGTCAATGACCGGGGGTACCCTGTGGCCGCCCCCCTCGCCGGCACGATATGATCAAACCATTGTGATCGCGTTTTCCTGTTGACTCGCGAGACACCAACATGGACCGCACCCTCGGAACCATGCTGACGATGACGACGTATGGCACATGGCTGCGCGGTGACCAGCGAGGTTGGGTCGATGAAGGAAAGACGTATCCCGCCGATCCCGAACTCGAATTGATGCATCGTAAGCAAATGAAATATGAACCCTATCTGTTTCCGGCCTCATGCTTCCTTGATGTCGGACAATGGATCGGCGAATCGCTGCGTCAACGAAAAGACGCTTTGATCCTTGCGCTTACGGTGCAATCCTGGCATTGTCACATCGTCGTCGGACCGTCGCGGCATTCGATTGCCGACCTTGTGAAGTGTGTGAAAGATGCCGTGCGGTACGGCCTGCGAATCGGCCGGCCCATCTGGACGGCGGGGTATGACAAACGGTTTTGCTTTGATGAAAAATCGCTTCGCGCCAGGATCGCGTACGTCGAACGCCACAACCTGCGTGACGGCCTCCCGGCGAAGCCGTGGAGTCTTGTTGTTTGGTTCTTGGTGAATGCAAAAGGTCGGCAAAGGAATACACTGGGTACCCCCGGTCATTGACCGGGGGCTAAATGCGAGGCGTAACGCTTCCTAATGAGTCGCTCTTCCGGATAAGGGCCGCATCGAAGAGTGCTGAGTGCAATGGACGTCGACTCCCCATGCCGTTGCGAAGAATGCAAGAGCCCCGATGTAATGCTCGTTGCCGACTCAAAGACGGGCCGGCCTCTTAAAAAATTCGGGAGTTATCTGGCGTCGTGCCGCCGATGCAACGTGAGATTCATTGTCTCCGAAGCACAGGGCCTCGCCCTGCTCGCGCTTCAGCCCGCCGACGGCGTGATGCGAGAGGATCTTTTTTGCCCCAGGTGTGAATACAACCTGAAAGGCCATCGCGTTGGCGACCGATGCCCGGAATGCGGGCTGGAGATTCTCAGTGCGAGATTGGTACCTGGTCGCATCGCGCGCGGGCCGGCGCGAGTTTGGGACTGGCTGTTATTGGTGTTCTTCGTAGCCCTCACCATAGCGTACTTCCTCACATACAGGTTTCCCAGGGTCGCTCGGGGAGGTTCATGTCTACTGATTATGGCGGCGGGTCTCACAATCTACGGTATTAAGGGAGTGTGCACGAAACAAACATCGATCGTCCTTCGCGGCTTTTCAAAGGAGTTCGAAGGATCGGCGGCACTCATTTTGGGAGGAATTTATGTCGTGGTCGGACTCTGCCTGGGAGGTTTGGGGCTGGCCGTGCTGTTAGGATGGATCTAACGTCGCGCCGTCCCGTTCAGACAACCTGCCTGGTTTCAAATTTTTCGATCTTTCTCCCTCTTGATTTTCCCGCCCGACGCGCTATGATGTTCGCATTATGTTAGGGCCGTCAATCATATCGCTCCCGATACAGGCCCGGCAAAATCCCGGCGCGCGAACCCCGTCCCCGCGATCTCCGGAGTCCCAGGTCCGGTGTTTTCCGGCTTATTTCGGTTTTTTCCGCCGGAAAAAAATTCCGGGCCGTCGAATTGGCGCTCGTTTGCGCTCGTTTGCACATAATTATTTTTTTTCTACGAGCGGCGTGTCACCTTTTTGAAAGAGCCGCTATCTTACAGACAGGCACCAATACGAAAGGAAAGGCCCATGACCCCCAAACAGCTCGTCCTCAACCAGTTCGAAACCAGCAAATTCCTCTTTGACAGCTTCATGAAGGACTTTTCCGACGCCGACGCGGCTTACCAGCCGTGCAAGGGCGGAAACCACCTCAACTGGATCCTCGTCCACATGGCCGTCAGCGAAGATTCGATCATCGGCAAGATCACCGGCCAGCCCAAGCGGCTCTCCGAGTCGCTGCACAAAAACTATGGCGGCGGCTCCGAGTGCAAGGCCGACGACGGCATGACCCGCGCCGAGGCCCTCAAGCTTTTCAACGAGAGCCGTGCCCGTACCGTCGAGTTCTTGAAGTCCTTCGACGAGTCGCACTACGACGAAAAGGCGCCCGAGGGCTTCCCGCCGCTCTTCCCCAACGTCGGCTCGATCGTCGGCCTCCTCTCGACGCACCCCTTCTGGCACATCGGCCAACTGACGGTCAACCGAAAAATGCTCAACAAACCCAAGGCGCTCGGTTAAGCGCTTCGCCCCGAGGGGTTGGACGGTTCCCCGCGTCCTGTTTGTACAGGCGGCCGAAGCGGACTATCATCGTCCCCGGTCATTGCCCCGGACAAATGGATCTGGATCGGTCCGCCTATGAACGACGCCCGTGACGCCGTCATCTCCATTCGCAACCTCCGCAAGACCTTCAGGAATTCCGGCGGTCAGTCGGTCACCGTCCTCGACGACGTTACCTTCGACGTTTACCGCGGCGAGACCATCACCATCATGGGCGGCAGCGGCTGCGGGAAGAGCACGCTGCTCAACTGCCTGATCGGCGAATACACCGTCGACGTCGGCCACATCGAGTACCGGACTAAGGACATGCCCGAGCCCGTGGATATCGTCGGCATCGACGATCGCCGGTTGAACGAGATTCGCAAGCGCTTCGGCATCCTTTTCCAGAGCGGGGCGCTGTTCAACAGCATGTCCCTCGCCGAAAACATCGCCCTGCCGCTCATCGAACACAGCCAGGTGGAAGCCTCCATCGTCGACATCGTCGTCGCCCTCAAGCTCCAGCAAGTCCACATGCTTCCGCACCGCGACAAGATGCCCTCGATGCTTTCCGGCGGCCAGAAAAAGCGCGCCGGCCTCGCCCGCGCGACGGTGCTCGACCCGGAAATCCTCTTCTACGACGAACCGTCCGCCGGTCTCGATCCCGTGACCAGCGCCGCCATCGACGAACTCATCATGGACCTCTCCAAAAAGCTCAACGTGACCAGCGTCGTCGTCACGCACGAGATGGATTCCGCCTTTCGCATTGCCGACCGTATGGTCATGCTCGACCGGGGCAAGGTCCTGAAGATCGGTTCGCGAAAGGAATATGAAGACCTGCGGAGTGCCCCGGCGGATCAACTGAAAACGCGTGAAGATCGCCTCATGAACCAGTTTCTCAACGGAAATACGACGGGCCCCTTGACCGATGCCGAGGGTCTCAGCGAATATGAGAAGCTTCTGGTGGCCGGCGAGGAGTGAGGTCCATCGATGTCCGCGGATCGAAATGCCTTTAAGGTCGGTCTGGTGACGATCGTCACCGGCGCGGCCTTCTTTCTTATCCTGATCTGGATCAGCCAGCGTGTCGGCGGCGACCTTCAACGGATTACCGTACGGTTCAAATCCGTGTCGAGCATGCCGTCGCTGGTGAAGGATTCGTCCGTTCTTGTCGGCGGTCAGAAGGTCGGCAACGTCGTCTCGGCCGAGCTGCGCGGCGAGGACGTGCGCGACGCCGAAAAATCTGCCACGCACACGGAATATTACGTCTATGTCCAGGCCGATCTCCGCTCCGACCTGAAACTAAAGTCGGATGTGAAAGCCATCGCCGAAGGTCCGCCGCTCGGCGGCGACGGCATCCTCAAGATCGAGGTCGGCGTCGCCCCGACGGATTGGGACACCAGCCGCGTCATCGAGGGCGCCGAACCCGCCGGTTTCGCGGCCATCCTGGCCTCGCTCCAGGGCGAGTTCAACGGCGACAACCCCAAGAGCCTCCTCGGCCAGATCAAGGGCCAGCTCGATCCGAACTCGGAATTGTCGCTGATGGCCAAGCTGCTCAAATCCGTCAACGACGTCAACGGCATGACCTCCGCGCTCAATCGCCAGATCAGCTCCGAGGAAAAAGCGACGCTGATGGCCAAGCTTCAGGAGATCATGGACCACGTCAACGCCACGACCGGCGCCCTCGCCTCCGAGATGGACTCCAGAAAGCCCGAGGTGCTGCTCGGCAAGGTCCATCTGGCAATGGATTCGATGAACGACGGCCTCGCGACGATGTCGCGCGTGCTGACGACCAACGAAGGCACGATCAACAAGTCCATGCAGAATGTCGAGCTGACGACCGCCAACATCGCCAAGGAGACCGACGCCGCCAATCCGGACAGCCTCATGGCCGACTTCAAGCAGGCCGGCGACAAACTCAACCAGACGCTGGCGGACATCAACGCCGTCACCGGCACGACCAAGGAAGTGATGGTCCTCAACCGCGAGAACATCAACCGCATGCTGGCGAACTTCAAGGAGTCCTCCGACCACTTAAAGAATGGGTTGAAGTTCGTCCTGCACCACCCGTGGCTGCTGCTCAATGCGCCCAGCGACAAGGACACGCGCGAGCAGGCGATCGCCGACGCGGCGCGAAATTTTACCGACGCCGCCTCGCGGATCGACGACACGGCGGCGCAGCTCCGCGCCCTGGCCGACCTGCACGGCGGCAATATCCCCGGCGACAGCCCGGAACTGGCCCGCATTGAGGCCGACTTGAAAGACACGCGGGCCAAGTACCAGCAGGCCGAAGAACAGCTCTGGAAAGAACTCAAGGTGAAGTGAGATTGGCGTCGGCGCACAGCCGGTGTCTTACCGGCCCTAGTTTTTCGTCGCGCTCGGCTGCGAAGCCGACTCCGCGTGCGCCGGACTTGTGCTGTCGGCCTCGCCATCGGTGATCGGGCGGCCGAATTCCTGCACCCAGTAAATGCCGTTGGGGCCGCCGGCCTTCACCGCGACGCCCAGCTCCGTAAAGGCGGGATCGAGCAGGATCGCGCGATGGCTCGGCGAGGCCAGCCACGCGGCCATCGCCTCATCGACCGATTGCTGACCGGCGGCAAGGTTTTCGCCGATCTTCCAGAACGCGTAACCGAAATCGGCCGCGCGGCCGTCGACGGTCGATCCGCCGATGGGATCCTCGTGCGCGAAGAAGCCGCCTTCGACGAGACGGCAGGCATAAAAATCGGCGATCTGCATGAGCGTCGCCTCACCGTGGACGGGCGCGAGCTTGTGCCTGGCGCGCTCGGCGTTCACCGCGTCGATCATCCGCCTGATCAACTCCTGTTCGGCCGGCGCGTCGAGGCACGTGCCGGGGCGAACCCGGCTCGCGGCGGGGTTCAGCAGGTTCGTCGCGGAAAGGGGAGAGGAAGTTTGATAATCGCAACCGGCAGCGACGAAGAGCGACAACGCGGCGATTCCGGCGAACTGCCTGGATCGCCTTTGAATAGACAGTAGAATCGGAGTCCGGGCGGGGGGAAAAGGCAGATTCGAAGATGGTGTCAATCCCATTCCAAGACTCCAACTCATAACCATTCTATCGGGTCCGAGCCGGGCAAACTCACGCGGCATCCGCTATGATGCCTAAGCGCTTGCTGTTCAAGTACCTACGAAGGTCAAGTCGGTCCGGTTCGCGCCGGTCAGACTCATTCTTTTCGAGGCCTGCGCCATGCTCAGCAGCGATTTTGGGACGGCCCGTCGGGAGATGGTCGAGCGTCAGCTCGCCGCCCGGGGCATTGTGGACCCCCGCGTCCTTCGGGCGATGGGCGAAGTCCCGCGCGAGGTGTTCGTCCCGGCCGACCAGGCGGCGGCCGCCTACGACGATCGCGCGCTGCCGGTCGGCGAGGGCCAGACGATCTCGCAACCGTACATCGTCGCGTTGATGAGCGAGGCCCTGCGAATCGAGCGCGGCCACCGCGTGTTGGAGGTGGGCACCGGCACCGGTTATCAAACGGCCGTGCTCGCGCGGCTGGCCGAACGCGTCCATACAATCGAGCGGATCGAGGCGCTATCGCTCGCGGCGCAGTCGCGTCTCGCCGACCTCGGCATCGCCAACGTCCTCTTTCGCGTTGGCGATGGCACGCTCGGCTGGCCGGACGCCGCGCCGTTTGACCGCATTATTGTAACTGCCGCCGCGCCGAAGCTGGTCGACCCGCTCGTCGATCAACTGGGCGACGGAGGGCGCCTGGTCATCCCCATCGGCGAGGACACGGCACAGCACCTGACGGCGATCGACCGCCGCGGCGGCAAAACGGTCGAGCACCCGCTGATCCCCGTGCGGTTCGTGCGGCTGATCGGTGCTGCGGGGCATGCTGATGAGGTTTGAGGCTTGAGGAAGTTTGCTGGTGCGAGAATCCCTTCTCACACCGGCGGGATCCTCGTCATGAACGAAGAAGCATCCTACACCTGCGGCTCGTGTGGCGAGCAGATCGTCATCCCCATCGATCCCTCGGCCGGGGCGAGTCAGGAGTATGTCGAGGATTGCCCCGTGTGTTGTCGGGCGAATGTGATCCATGTCGAAATCGAAGAGGATGGCGAGGTGCGGGCCTGGGGGGACTTAGAGTAAGTAAGCAGATGACCGGTGAGCCGTTGAGGGGTGGGATACATACCGTCATGACGCGGTGCGTGGGTGTTCCTAAAATGGGAGGTGGGTTATCGCCGATGTTCGTTGAGGCAGCGCTTCGGTTCCATCGCGGGCATGCAAAGGGTGAGTCGATGAATCGGATTGTGAAGATACTTGGGCTATGCTTGGTCGTTCTGATTCTTCCGGGTTCGACCGGCTGCGCGTTTTTCACGGCGCAGCGGGTCGCCACCATGGCCGGCAAGCACGTCGCCAAAGAGGTCGTCAAGAAGGGCATCAAGGACGCGGAGGAAGACAAAGCCAAGAAGGACCAGGCGAAGAAAGATCAGGCCAATCGCGACCGGGCCAGGCGACAGGAAGCCGAACGGGCACAGATGAAAAAGTCGCAGACGCAGAAGCCGGCAACTCAAAAACCGGCAACCCAGAAGCCGTAATTGAAAGAGACGGCCGGCGTGACGGTCGGACGCCACGGAAATCAGGGGGAGTTGCGTAATCGCACGAGTTCGACTTCCGAGGCGATGTAGCCGAAGGCGGGCCAATAGCCGCCGGCGACGACCTTTTCAAAAGTCACCATCGCTTTGGCGCGGTCGCCGTTCATGAGATACCAGTTGCCGACGCCGTAGCCCATCGTGGCGAGGTCGACGTCGGTCGCCGTCGCCGTGTGGATCAAATCGTCGGGCGCGAGCAGCCCCTTGTACATGAGCAGCCGCCGGAGATAGGCGCCGTTTTCGATGACGTCCATGTCCTCGCGGATCGGTTCGAGGACCTTGGCGGCGTCGGTGTCGCGGTGCATCCGGCGGAGCGTCATGTAGAGCCAGTCCGACGCAGCGACGAGGTTGTCATCGTGGCCGCCGCAATGTTTGAGCGTCTCGTCAAAAGCCTCCTTTGCTCCGACGAAGTCGCCCTTGAGGTACTTGGCGAGGCCGAGGTGATACCAGACGTTAAAGGCGGTCGTGGTGAGTGGCGTGTTTCGCTTGTTGGGCATGCCGTCCTGTTCGATTTCGTCGGGCTGACCGGTGATGAGGCGCGAGGCGGTGGTCAGATCGGCGATGGCGTTGTCGAACTGGCGAACGCTGATATAGCGATGACCGCGATGGCGGTAGAGCGGGGCGTACTTGCGATGGGATTGGATGCCTTTGGTGTACACCTCGATGGCCTCGGACATCCGCCAGAGGTAGCCGAGCCGCCGGCCGACCCAGACGATCGCTTCAGGGTCGTCGGGATGTGCTTCAAGATTGGCCCGCGCGGACTCGAGCTGCGCCTCCAGCTTGGAGCGATCCACATCGGGTGGCGCGGCGTAGAGAGGTCTGCCGAGGAGCGAGACAGCTTCGGCCGGTCGATAGTCGCGCGGGAAGCGTTTGGCGTCGGTCTGCGGCGGGGGCGTCGCTTCGATGCAACCGGCGACGAAGGTCATTAGAGTCAGGAGGTAGAACCGATGATTCCGCATGGAGGTCCCTGCCGAGGTCGATTGCCGGCCTGACGGCATCGAGCCGGCGGCGAATTAACAGCGCAATTCGGGGGTGCGACCCCCCTATAAAGGGTATCGGAAATCCGGGCGGGCTCAGACGACACGGCCGGAAGGCTTCGCGGCGGTGGGGCTTGATTTTTCGCGTGAAACGGCGGATATTGCGTGGCTCGGGTTGCCGGCGATCATCTCGATCGGTGGCAATTCAACGCAGAACAAAGGGCGTGTGTCCGAGTGGCCAAAGGAGACGGGCTGTAAACCCGTTGGCTTATGCCTTCGCTGGTTCGAATCCAGCCGCGCCCAGTGGATAGGTTGATCCGCAAGGTTGATCGTCATGCCCGACGGCGCCGCGGCGTGGAGCGCGATAGGGGGTTGAGACTGTCCCGATGCGGATGAACCTGCCCAATCAGATCACCGTCGCCCGATTCTTTCTTGCCATTCTCTGTTTGTTGCTGCTCGCCGGTTATGAGGAAGGCCGCCGCGCGGAGCAGATGTGGATGCTTGACGCGGCGTTTTGGATCTTCATTATCGCGGCGATCTCCGACATTCTCGACGGGTATCTTGCCCGTCGGCAGAACCAGGTGACCTCTTTCGGTCGGATTCTCGATCCTTTCGTGGATAAGATTCTCGTTTGCGGCGGGTTCATCCTGCTGCTGGGCAGCGGGTTTGACGATGCCAAGGGGGTGCCGGTGACGGGCTTGTCGGCGTGGATGGTCTTGGTCATCGTCTCCCGGGAATTGCTGGTCAGCGGGCTGCGCGGTTTTTCCGAGGCGTCGGGAAAGCCGTTCGCGGCGAACTATTGGGGCAAGACAAAGATGGTGGTGCAGTGCGTGACGGTGCCGCTGATCATTCAGACGGTCGGGCGTTGGCGCGGAGTGGAGTGGGTCATGGTCTGGCGGACGTCGATGATCTGGATCACGGTGATCGTGACCGCTGTTTCCGTGGTGGCGTATCTGGCCGCTTCGCGCGAGGCGCTGGCGGAGCAATCGCGTGGGTGATTCACTCCGCGCCGTCATCCTGGGCATTATCGAAGGGCTGACGGAGTTTCTCCCGGTCTCCAGCACCGGCCACATGATCGTGGCGATGCCGGCGATGGGGATCGACGGGGAGGCCGAGCCGTGGTCGAGCTTTCTCTACTTCATCCAGATCGGCGCGATCCTTGCGGTCGTCGGCTATTTTTTTAGACCGCTCTGGCGACAGGTGATGCACCGACCGCTCAACGGGTGGTCAAATCACATGCTGACGAAGATCGTCGTGGGGACGCTGCCGGCCGTGGTGATCGGTCTGCCGCTGGACAAGATCGCGGAGAAGTATCTGGAGAAGCCGACGCCGGTGGCCGTGGCGCTGATCCTCGGTGCGCTGGTGATGGTGTGGATCGAGCGGCGGCATCGCGGCGAGGCAGGGCCGGGGGTGGAGCAGGTGACGCTGCGGCAGGCGCTGGTCATCGGGTTCGCGCAGTGCGTGTCGATCATTCCCGGTACCAGCCGGTCGATGGCGACGATCATGGGCGGACTGTGCATGGGTCTTTCGCGCAAGGCCGCCGTCGAATTCTCGTTTTATCTGTCGATCCCGACGCTGCTCGGCGCGGGAATTCTGCGGACGTTCAAACACCGCCACGCGATGGGCGGTGAGCATGCCATGACGCTAGGGATCGGATTCGCGGTTTCGTTCGTCGTCGCGTGGGTCGTCATCGCTGCGTTCATGCACTACATCCGCACGCGACCGCTATGGCCGTTTGCAATCTACCGAGTGTTGCTGGGGTTGGTGGTCCTGGGGTGGTACTTTTCCCGATAGGGTCAAATGAGGCCTGGTTTTCGTTAACAACCGGTACCAGCGGTCGATTCTGAACCGATTTCTAACCAACCCCCATTTTCGGGTGTCTAGCTCACTATACCTTGCTCGCTGGGAGCGGTATCTGTTGGGTCGCTGCGGCGGCCCGTCTGTCCAAATGAAGGAGGTTCGCCATGTTGGGTCATCGGATGAGAATGTTTGGAATTGGCACGGTCGCTGCTCTTGCCATCGGGCTCTGGCACACGGATTCGGCCAAGGCCGATTATTACGGGCGGCGAGGCTACAGCCGCAGCTATTACAGCACCAGCTATTATTCGGGCGGGTGCGGGCCGGCGTATGTCGCTCCGGTCGTTTACTACCCGGCTCGGACGTATTACTACTCGAGCAGCTATTGTGCGCCGACCGACTGCGCACCGACCTATTGTGCGCCAAGGTACTATGCCCCCAGCCGAAGCGTGGGCTTTTCGTTCAGCTTCAGCCGCGGTCGAGATTACGACCGCGATTGCGATCGAGATTATCGATCGGCCCGAAATCGCTATTGGGGTTCTTCGCATCACGGTCGCCATCGCGGCCGGTAGTCGTCACCCGACTCGTTTTTCATTGAAGCGAAAAAGCCCAGGGATGTTTGTCCCTGGGCTTTGCATTGCGCCGCAAGTGATGCGGATTGCGGTTCTGGTCATTGAGAAAATGAAAGACGCCGCTGCCCGGCCTTCGGTGATTTCGGTTCCCCCGGGTTCTCGGTGAGTCGTTCGGGATGTCGGCGGCGACCGAGCTTCGGTAGGGGAACCTTGGGCCTTCACCGTGTCGGGATGTTGAGGTGAGCGGCCAAGTCAGGCGGCGTCTTTCCGGGAGGGAGACGGTACGGGGATGCTGGTAGGGTCGTCAGCTTATGCGGGCGTGCCACCGCCAAACAGACCGCCGAAGATCTGCGCGATGAATCCCAGGATCAAGTCGATCAGCGACTGATAATTCGAAAACAAGCTACTCAAATCGAACGAAGGAAACATACGTCATTCCTCTTGAGCCCGTTACAACGTCTGCCCGGCCCCCTGCCAGGCGTTCGCGTCGATTGTGGGCAACGGCCGTGCCAACGGGCGCGACGCAGAGATTACCTTGTTTTCAGGTGAAAACGCGAGGTTCCGCCCAGACGATGGGAAGAATTACCCACCATCGCGCGCCGACGGGGGGATTTCGGTTGTGCGTATGCGGACGTTACGGGAGAAGACGTCGAAGCCTTCGGTCGAGCCGACGTGTCGCCAATCACTGGGATGCTTCAATTCGCCGAGTGCCTGCAACTGAATGAAGCAGTAAGGCGTATCGAGCGACGCCCAATCGTCGGCGGTTGGCGTTGCGCCATCGATGAATTGGACGATGCGCCGGCTCGAGAGATAACTTCCGCCGACCAAAAGAGTCTTTGCCTCATCTCGCGGTCGAACGATGCAGGCCATTTCAGCGGATGGCGGGAGGTTTTGGTCCTGCCAATCGCGGATGCGGTGCATGGCGTCAATCCGGGCATCGGCTTTGTCTCGCTGCGTTGCCACGGCCGGCAACGCAAATCCGAGTTCGCAGAATTGGACGAAGAGAACGCCAACGATAGCGACCATGGGTAACTTGCGGAACCGAGGGCGATATTCGCGTGCGCTCGTCGTTTCCAGGCAAAGCCATACGCCGTAGGCGAAAAACATGGGCAGCAGCGGCGTGACCATGCGCGTGCCTTCGTCGTAGGGCCAGAGGCAGAGCATGCCAAGCGTGGCCAGGACGAAGAAGTCGGTGGCGGAACGAATACGCCAACATCGCCAAAGGGTGATGACAAGGATGGACCCGCCGACGAGCCAGGTCGCAATGGGGGCGATCGGTCCTTGAAAGGCGCGCCAGCCGAGGCGCGGCGGCAGGAGGACGGACTTGATGTCGCGCAGGCGAATCGGGCCAAAGCGCGTCAGACGTTCGGCTTGCAACGCCAGGCCGGTCGAATCCGTGTTTTCTCGCGGCCGGGAGGAGAGCCAGGCGCGGCTGTAGCTGTTGTTTTCGGGATAGCCGGACTGGCGTCGTTCCCATGTCGCGAGCGGGGCCGTGAAAACGACGGCGAACAGGATCACCTGGAATGCACGGCGCTTCCGCGAGAGTCCTGATTGCGTCAGGATCGCGATGGCCAGGATCGGGGCGAGGATGATGCCCATTGTGCGAACAAACGTCGCGGCCGCGCAGAGGAGAGCGAGCGCGATCGACGTGCGCCAATTTGAAATCGAGCGGCTTTTCCCCGGTTCGACGAGCAACAGACAGGCCAGGACCAGCGGCCCGAACGCGGGCTCGGAGAGCAGCATTGTTGATTGAGTCGCCAGGGCCGGGCTCGTGGCGGTCAGTGCCGCGGTCAGCCATGCGCCCCAGAGACCGAGCGACCGACAGAACAGCAGAAGGGTCAGCACGGTTGTTGCGATCCAACAGGACAGATTAAGGAGCCGCACGGCCAACAGCGGAAGATCGCCCATCGTCAGCAGTGGCGCGAGCAAAGTGGGAAAGCCCGGTGGGGCGATCATGCGGAAGGGCGAATAGCCGCCGGTCTCGCGGAGACATCGCGCTGCGTCGAGGTAAGTGAAACTGTCGGAGGTCAGTCGACACCAGTTGCCGAGGCCGGGAAGACCTGCCAGAACCGTGAGGCTGACGACGGAAGCGATGGCCAATTGAGTTTGCCGCCGCGATCGGGCTTCGTCCGCCATCGGGGCTCGTAACAGCGACGGATCGTCAGGCAGGGCCGTGGGGAGGGAAAGGGAGGTCATGAGGGGGCGTTCCGGCAGCGCTCGAGGATCGATGGGGCGATGGTCTTTCATCGGCGGAGGCGGAATCGATCTGGAATCGGGGGCGTTGGGGCGGCTCTGGGCTTGTAAAAACGAAGCCGGCCTCGCTAATCGGGAGTGGGAGACTCCGCGGCAAGGCCGGCCGTCTTAGGATGGGTGCGACGGACGCGCATATCCGACCGCGCCGTAAGTGTTCGGGCCGGAGAGAGGAGATGCAGAGCGCGATCGGCAAGTTCGGAGGAGGAAAGCGCATCCGCCGCACGACCTCTCGCCCGATTGAATAGCAAGAACCATGCCAGAGGGGTTGCCGGGGCGGCGGCTCCGTGGACGGGAGTCGATAACGAGCGGCCAATAAAGGATTTGAATGTCCGATTAGGGCCTGGGGGATCCCAACCTTCGGAATCGGAAATCGTCGGACGGACTGCGGAATCTCACGCAAGGTGCGTGAGATTCCGCACCGGCCCACGGTTGTCGCAGAGCGAGTAAGATACCGGCATGGGCCGATACCGACGATTCTTTCGACGGATGATCTGGATCGGTGCGGTCTTCTGCGCATTGATTTTCATGGCGTGGTTCTGGTCCACTCAGAATTCCGCCCTGTACATGCGCGACGATTGGAAGATTCATCTTCATGGCGGGCTGCTCCGCTTTGAGCAATCCGCACTCATCACCGCCGCCATCGCAAATGCCACCATGCAACTCGCGATCAATAATCAACCCATCCTGCAGCGTCAATCCGTCGTCGATCTCATCAAGAATGGGCCCAAGCCGCCGCCCATGCCGCCGACCCCCATCAAGAGCATTTGGAGCGTGTGGTCGATCTCGAGCGAATCGTATGGCTTTCAATGGTGGGAGTTTGGCTGGGAGTCCTATCGCCGCCATCTCGTACTGCCTTTGTGGATGGCCTTCAGCGGATTTGGTTTTGTGACCGCTTTTTCATGGGGTGCCCGACGCTGGTGGCGGCGCCGCGGTCATTGCATCGAGTGCGGATACTGTCTGACGGGCAACGAGAGCGGGATTTGTCCGGAGTGCGGGGCGAAGACGGGAACAAACGTGAAGATCATCCCGATTGTGGTGGAACCGATTCTCATCCCCGGCCAGTCGGATAAATAAGGGCTCATCGCGATTCGAATTCGCGAATGTAGTCGGCGACGGCCGCGCGCCAGTGGCGCATCGGCGCGCCGGTGAGCTGGACGTATCTTGAATTGTCGAGGACGGAGTACTTCGGCCGCCGCGCGGGCCGGGGGAATTCGGCGGTGGTCACGGGGATGACGGGCGCCCTCAGGCCGGCCATTTGCACGACTTCCCGGGCCAGTTCGTACCACGTGCACGCGCCCGAGTTGGTCACGTGGACAATTCCGCGGGCGTCCGTTTCGGCGAGGCGAAGAAGCGCGCGGGCCAGATCGAGCGTGTAAGTCGGCGAGCCGGTCTGATCGTTGACCACGCGCAGCTCGGGTTTATCGCGGGCCAGTTTCAGGATCGTCTTCGGAAAGCAGGGGCCGTCCGGGCCGTAGACCCATGCGGTCCGCACGATCAAGGCATCGGGATTCGCGGCGCGGACGCGTCGTTCGCCGAGCAGCTTTGAACGACCGTAAGCGGAGAGGTGGTTGGGTTCGCCCGGCGCGTCGTCGGGCTGGTAAGGACTGGTCGATTCGCCGTCAAAAATGTAGTCCGTCGAAAGGTGTATGAACTTCGCTCCGTGGTCGGCGGCGGCCTTCGCCACGATGCCCGCTCCTTCACCGTTGACGCGGTCGGCCAGCTCTGCATTGGTCTCGCAGTCGTCGACCCTGGTGTAGGCGGCACAGTGGATCACGACGCGCGGCGCGAATTGCCTGAAAAACGCGTGAACCTGGTCGGGAATCGTAATGTCCATCTCGTCGCAGTCGGGTCGGGCGAGCACCATCGAGGATTGATCGGCGAGCACGCGGCCGATCGCCGTGCCCAAAAGCCCTTTTCCGCCGGTGACCAGAATCTTGTCGGTCATCATGTCGTCGTCACGCCGGTCGCGCCGCGGGGGGCCAGATTGTCCGAAGGGCTGTCAAAATGGTTCGCGTCGCCGAGGATTTGTTGAGCGTGTAGAAGTGGATGCCTGGCGCGCCGCGCTGCAACAGGTCAAAGCACTGGGCCGCGGCGAAGGCGACGCCCTGCGAGAGGACGGCGGCTTCGTTGTCCTTGAGGCGATCCAACTCGGCGAGGAGCGTGTGTGGGAGGGTCGCGCCGCACATCTGGGTGAAGCGGCGGACCTGTTCGACGTTGGTGATCGGCATGATCCCCGGGATGATGGGGACTCCGATGCCCACGGCGCGGGCGCGGGCGACGAAATCGAAATAGGCCTGGTTGTCGAAGAAAAGCTGTGTAATGAGGAATTCGACGCCGGCGTCGACCTTTTGTTGAAGATTCTCCAGGTCTTTCGAAAGATCGCGCGTGCCGTCAAGGCGGAGGCACTCGACGTGCCCCTCCGGGTAGCAGGCCCCGCCGAGGCAGAAGGAATAGTTCGATTTGACGAAGGCGGCCAACTCGCCCGCGTAGCGAAAGCCGCCGGGGACCTGCTCGAATTTTTCCTGGCCCTTGGGGGGATCGCCGCGGAGCGCGAGCACATTACTCACTCCCGCGGCGCGCAGGCGGTCGAGCACGACGGCGATTTCGTCGCGCGAGGCGCCGACGCAGGTCAGGTGGGCCATGG